>CAWIUA010000057.1:0-31922 GCA_963839135.1 uncultured Alphaproteobacteria bacterium | reverse complement strand
CACCGCCGCATACATGATCCGCTCCTCGGTCGCCTCGGTCGCCGTGAACTCCTCGACGATGCGGCCCTGGCGCGCGACCAGGATGCGGTCGGACAGGCTCAGGATCTCCGGGAGGTAGGAGGAGATCACCACCACCGCCAGGCCGTCGTCCGCGAGCCGATTGATGAGCTGGTGGATCTCCGCGATGGCGCCCACGTCCACGCCGCGGGTCGGCTCGTCGAAGATCACGACGCGCGGCGTCTGGGCGAGGGTTTTGGCGATGACGATCTTCTGCTGGTTCCCGCCCGAGAGCTCGATGACGCGAGCGTCGCCGTTGATGGCGCGAACCTTGAGCGCCGTGCTCCACCGGTCCGCGGCCTCGCGCATCTCCTTCCCGCTCACCACCGCCGCCCGCGAGCGCCCCGCCGCCATCAGGCCCATGTGGATGTTCTCGGCGATGGACATCGTCTCGAAGAAGCCCTCCAGCTTGCGGTCCTCGGTCACGTAGGCGATGCCGTCCTGCACCGCCCGGCGCGGCACCCGGTAGCGGAGCTTGCGCCCGCCCATCAGCACCTCGCCGCCGTGGAAGAAGTCCCGCTTCACGACGCCGGAGAGGATCTTCGCGGTCTCGGTCCGGCCGGAGCCGATCAGGCCGAAGATGCCCGTGACCTGGCCCGCGAAGATCGAGAACGAGGTGTTGCGCACCATCGCGCCCATGGACAGGTTCTGCACGCTGAGCACCTTGGCACCCCGCTTGCGGATCTGCCTGGTGGCGCCGGCCTGGCCGTACAGCTCCCCCGACAGGCTGCGCCCGACCATGGCGCGGATGATCGCGTCGCGGTCGAACGCGCTCGCGGCATCGGTCACGACGCGCTCGCCGTCGCGCAGCACGGTGATGCGGTCGGCGAGGAGCAGCGCCTCTTCCAGCGCGTGCGAGATGAAGATGATCGCCGTGCCGGATTGGCGCAGCCGGCCGACGAGGGCGAAGAAATGGTGCTTCTCCTCCGGCGTCAGCGACGCCGTCGGCTCGTCGAAGATGATGATCCGCACCTTCTGGTGGACCGCGCGCGCGATCTCCACCATCTGCCGCTTGGCCGCGCCCAGGCTCGCGACGGTCGCGGTCGGGTCCACGGGGAAGTTCAGCGATTGCAGGAACTGCTGCGCGGCGATGTTGATGCCGCGCATCCGGTTGAAGAAGCGCTCGTGGCCGAGGTAGATGTTCTGCGCCACCGTGAGCGCCGGCACCAGGCTGTTCTCCTGATACACCATCGCGATGCCGGCATGCAGCGCCGCGGACGGGCTGGCGAGGGTCAGCGGCTGGCCGTCCAGCAGCAGCTCGCCGCGTGTGGGCGCGACCGCGCCGGCGAGGATCTTGGTGAGCGTCGATTTGCCGGCGCCGTTCTCGCCGACCAGCGCGTGGATCTCGCCCGCGTCCAGCGTGAAGTCCACGTCCTTCACTGCCGGCACGCCGCGGTATTCCTTGGTGATCCGCCGCATTTCCAGCAGGGGCGGCGCCATGGCTAAGGCTCCCCGCCGACGGCTTCGGCCGGCACCGAGAGCACGGCGTCACCGCCGCGGCTGGCGATCAGCAGGCGCCCGCCATCCGTTTCCAGCACGCTCGTGACGCCGTGCCGCCGCCCGTCGGCGCGGCTGTGCAGGCTCGCTTGCGGCTCGAATGCCGCGTCGAGACGGATGACGAGGCCGTAGGAGCGGCAGGGCGCCCAGGGCTTGAGAATGCCCATCTGCTTGACGCCGCCCGCCCTGCAGCGGCTCCAGGAAGGAGCGGTTGCTGTAGAGCGCGGGGGCGAGCCAATACTCGGGCGGGACCTCGCGCATCATGCGCGCCCGATAGCCCGGCTCGCGCAGCACGAACTCGATGAGCTGGCTGCGCGGCGCGAACACCGCGAGCCATGCCCCGCCGCGCCGGGCGGCGCAGAGCCGGGCGGGATAGCCGGGCAGGTCCTCCAGCACCGGCTGGGGCCGGCGCGGCGCCCGCAGGTCGAGCCGCAGCAGGCGGTGCCGCCAGCTCTCGGTCACCACGCACGTCTCGCCGCCCGCGTCCGGCAGCAGCCCGAACGGCCAGGCCAGCCCGTCCGCGAGGCACTGGGGCGGTCCGCCGGCGAGCGGGAGACGCCAGACCGATCCCGAGCTGCCCCGCTCCATCAGGTCGTGCTTCCAGCCGCGCGCGTCGTGCCGGGCGGACCCGTGGCACACGAGGAGGTCCCCGCCCGCGAAGGCGAGGGCCGTGAGGCAGGCAAGCCGCCCGCCCGCGGAGGCCTCGACGGTTCGCCGCCCGCCCGTCCCGTCCAGCAGCACGATCCGCCCGTCCCCGAGGCCGACCGCGAGCGCGCCGCCCGGCCCGGACGCGGCGCAGGTGATCTCCGCGTCGAAGCCGATCACCGCGCCATCGCCCTCCCCAGGGAGAGGCTGCAGCTCGGCGCCCGTCGCGACGAGGACGGCGCCGCGATGCGCGACCAGGCTGTCCGGCGCGGGGACGGAGAGCACCTGCTCGGCCTCTTCGAGCGCCGTGTTGGGCCGCAGCGCGCCGTCCATGGCCGGGACCGTCACCGCCGCCTCGCCCCGCCCGGCGAAGCGGTCATACGCTCGGCGCGCCGCGGCGATCACGCCCCCGCGCCCCAGTACGTCGCGTTGCCGGTCCAGTTAGGGTCGGCGCCGGGGATGCGGTAGCGGCCGATCCGGTTATTGGAGATGCCGCCGAGGTAGAGCCAGCCTTTGTGCTCGCGCATCGAGGTGATCATCGGGTGATTGACGCCGCCGAGGTCCCAGAGCGCGTCGAGGATGCGCCCCGACTCGTCGAATTTCACGACGCAGCCGGTGTTGATGTTGGGATACAGCCACTCGTCCTGGGCGATCCGCCGCGCCATGCGCCGCCGGAAGCCCGGCATCTGCAGGGCCAGGTCAACCGCCGGCGACCGCATTCCCACCAGGGCGAGCCAATACGCCCCGTCCGACGCGCGGTTGATGTTGTCGGGATAGCCGGGCAGGGCGCCGATCACCGTCTCGATCTGGCCGTTCTTCGGCCCGCCGATCCAGTAGCGCTTGATCCGGCAGCCCCAGGTCTCGGCGAACAGGATGGACTGGCCGTCATTGGCCAGGCAGATGCCGTTCGCGAACAGCAGGTTGCGGATGACCGTGCGGGTCGAGCGGCGCGCCGGGTCGTAGCAGACGATGCGGCCGTTGCCGCGGCTCTCCAGCGCGTCCACGGCCCAGCTGTGCATCTCGTAGCGCATCGTGCCTTCGCTGAAGAAGATGCGGCCGTCCGGCGCGATGTCGCAGTCGTCGGTCAGGCGCAGGCGCGCGTCGTCGTTGACCGAGGTGCGGCTCCGGTTGGTCTCGTCCGTGATCTTCGAGACGGTGCCGTCCGGCGCCACGCCGTAGAGGCCCATGCCGCCGACGCAGACCACCAAGGTGCCCGCCCGGTCGAACGCCATCCCGAGCGGATGGCCGCCGATATGGGCGAACACCTCGTGGCGCTGGTAGTCGGGGGCGAGGAAGCGCACCACGTCGCCGTGCCGCGTGCCGCAGTAGAGGTTGTCGTCGCGGTCGAAGATCACGTCCTCCGGCCCCTCGACCTTGCCGAGGCCGATCAGCTCCACGTCGCGCAGCTTGTCGTTCACGGCGTAGGGCGAGCCGGAGCCGGCGGCCGTGGGCGGCGCGGGCGGCAGCGCATTGTAGGCCGGCGAGACGTAGATCTTGCTCAGAACCTTGTGCCGGTTCTTCAGCCAGCGCACGTCGAAGGCGATGGCGAGCAGGAGGATCACGGCCGAGCACCATGGAGCCCGAGCCGCTCTGCAGGCCGAGGCGCACGACGCCGTTCTGGATAATGAGCACGGTGATGGCGCCCATCAGCGCCTTGCCCGTCGAGCCGCGGCCGCCGCCCAGGCTGTTGCCGCCGAGGATCGCGGCCGTCAGCGCGCTCGAGCTCCAGCCCAGCCCCGGCGTCGGCGCCGGCGCTGGACAGCCGGGCCGCGTAGAGGAACCCCGCCACGCCGCACAGCAGGCCGGAGACCACGTAGGTGCCGCAGACGGTCCGGCGCACCGAGATGCCGGCGTTGTGCGCGGACCGGCGCGAGCCGCCGACCGCCATGATGCGCCAGCCCGGCCGCGTGCGGCTGAGCAGCACGTGGCCCACGACGACCGCCACGAGCAGCAGCGCCGCGCTGAACGGCACGCCGGCAACGCTGCCCTCGCCGATCCAGGCCCAGAGATCGGAATCCGGCATCCCGGCCGAGATCGTCACCGCGTAGCGCAGCAGCAGCATATCCACGACCGCGCGCACGATGATCAGCGTGACCAGCGTAGTGAGGAAGGCGCGCAGCCGCAGGTAGCCGACCAGCGCGCCGTTGAGCAGCCCGACCAGGCCGCAGGCGCCCAGCGTCGCGAGCAGCCCGAGCCAGACCGGCGCATTGCCGATGTTCATTGCCGCGAGGGCGACGAAATTGCCCAGCGCGAAGTTCGATCCCACCGAGAGGTCGATGCCGCCGCCCACCATGACGATCATCATGGCGAGCACGACGAAGCCGAACTCGCCGAGCTGGCGCGCCGCGTTGGCGAGCGAGGATGCGGCGAAGAAGTCCGGGATCAGGCTGCCGAAGATCGCGACCGTGACCAGCAGGAAGAGGAGCGGGGCGAGATTGTCCACCCAGCGCTTGGCCAGGATCTCCCCCACGACGTGGTCGGGGAAGAGACTGGTAGCGCAGCCGCGCGGCGTGGTCGGCGAGCCGGGGCCGCCGCGCGATGCGGTCGAGGGCGTCGGCCTCGCCGCCGATGGCGCCAGCGTCCGGCATGATCCTCGCCTCGCCCGGCTAGTCGGACAAGGACTCCTTGCTCCAGCACGACCCAGGCTGCAGGTTGGCCTTCGTCAGCAGGTCGAGCGGCGTGTAGAGGATGACCTTCATGCTGCCGGGCTTCGGCTTGGCCTCCAGCATGGTGCGGATGGTGTTGTTCAGGGCGCGGCCCTGCTCGGCGGCGTTATAATCGAAATAGGCGTCGAAGGTGCCGTTGCGGATGTTGTCGCAGGCGTTCGACGCGCCGCCTCCCGAGGTGACGACGAAGACCTGCCCGGTCTTGCCCGCCTCGCGGACCGCGGCGCCGATGCCTGTGTCCATGCCGTCCCAGAAGCCGATGAATCCGCACACGTCAGGGTTCTGCTGCAAGACCGTTTGGGCGATGGCGCGCGCCTTGCTCGCGTCCCAGTCCGCCGCCTGGTTGGAGACCACCTTGATCTCCGGGTGCTCGGCGAGCACCTTCATGATGCCTTCGATCTGATAGACGCTGGCGCCGCCGGTCAGCACGCCCTGGACGATGGCGATCTTGCCCGACTTGCCGCTGCCCTTGCCGCACTTCTCGACCATGAGCTTCGCGGCTTGCTCGCCCATGCCGTTGTAGTCGGAGCCGACGTAGTAGTCGGAGATGTAGGACGACTTCATGTTGATCTGGGAGACGTAGATGCCCGCCTGCTCGGCCTTCTTGAGGAGACGGGCGTAGGATTGGATGTCCGGGTTCTGGACGATGATGACGTCGGGCTTCTCGCTGATGAGCTGGGTCAGCGCCTGGGCGCCGGCGTCGGTGCTCCAGTTCGGATCGCGTATCTCGAACTTGTAGCCGAGCCGGTCGGCCTGCGCCTTCATCACCGCGCCCCAGGCTTGCGTGAGGTCGAACCCCATGGAGATGGGCACGAACGCCACGGTCTTGCCCTTGAACGTGTCGAGGTATCCCGCGCGCGAGGGATCGACCAGCCCGTCCGCCCGCGCTCCCGCCGCCAGCACGCAGCCGGCCAGCACGCCGCCCAGCAGCATCTTACCGAATCGCATCGTTTCCTCCCCCGAGTTGCTGTTGAATGTTGCTTTTGACCTTAGATATCCCCCTGCTGCGCGGTTTGCTCGTCGCGCGGGTTGACGAGGCTGTCCACCACGATCGCGATCAGCAGGATCACGCTCTTGACCACGTTCTGCACCGTGTATTGCACGTCCATGATCGTCATTCCGTTCAGCAGCGTGCCGATCAGCAGGGTGCCGACGATCACGTTGCGCACGCCGCCGCGCCCGCCGGACAGGCCGATGCCGCCCAGCACCACGACCAGGATCACGTCGTAGATCAGCGTGGAGAAGACCACGCGCGTGTTCATGCTGCCGACGGCGGTCGCGGTGATCAGCCCGGCGCCGAAGGCGACCGCCGCCGAGAGCACGTATTGCAGCACGATCATCGGCCGCACCGGCACGCCCGTGATGCGCGCGGCGGCCAGGTTGTCGCCCATGCCATAGACGTAGCGGCCGAGCTTGGTGAGGCGCAGGAATAAGAAGGCCAGCACGCAGGCGGCGGCCGCGAGCAGGATCGGCACCGGTATGCCGCCCAGGCGTCCGCTGCCGATCCAGGCAATGGCGGCGCCGTCCGGCGGCATGTAGGTCACGTCGCCGCCGATCAGCCAGGCGCGGGCGAAACCGTAAACGAAGGCCGCCATGGCAAGCGTGGCGAACAGCGGCGGGATCTCCACGTAGGCGATCAGCACGCCGGTGATCAGCGCCCATCGCGAGGGCGAATCCGAGCCCTAGCAGCAGCGCCGCCGTGAGGGGTATTCCCGTGCTGGCGAGGCCGAGCGCCCACGCTACCGACATCGCCATGACGGCCACGATCGAGAGATCGATCCCGCGGCCGATCACCACGACCGCCATGCCGACGCCGAGGATGCCCAGCACGGCCACGCTGCGCACGAGCGTGAGGACGTTTCCCGCGGTCAGGAAGTTCGGGAGAGTCGCCGCGAAGGTCAGGAAGAGCAGCACTGCCAGTGCGAAGACGATCTGCTCCTGGCTCAGGCGTCTCATCATCCGTGGCCGCCCCCTCCGGCCATCTCGGACCCGGCCGCGCCGTGCGTGGCTAGCACGATCTTGCCCATCGCGCGCCGCGATGGCAACGGACCAAGCGGCTGCTGATGCGCCCGCTCCGGGCCGCGGCGCGGCTGATCGGGGCGCCGAGGCACATGCTGGGCGGCGATGGCCGACACCCTGGGGGGCTGAAGTCGGAGCGCTGCGAGAAACAACCGATTCGAGGCACGGCGTGACCGAGGTGAGCACTCAGGCCGCGCGAACAGCAATGCAAGATCAGGTAAATGCGCTCTCGACAAAGCCATCACAGTTCCGTTATTGACAGTCGAGAGACGTGTGAACCAGGATCGAGGCGGTTGATGGACGTTTTGCCAATGAACACGCTGCCGTTAGCCCCGCCCAGCATCGAGGCGCGCGAGCGCTTCCGCCTGAATCTCACGCGCATCATGGGCACGCGCGGCAAGACGCAGGCTGGCCTCGCCCGCGAGATGACCGTATCGCGGGTGGCGGTTCACGCCTGG
Organism: uncultured Alphaproteobacteria bacterium; assembly: GCA_963839135.1. GTDB lineage: Bacteria > Pseudomonadota > Alphaproteobacteria > Acetobacterales > Acetobacteraceae > CAWKEH01. The sequence goes on along the minus strand of CAWIUA010000057.1, from coordinate 24,580 downwards.
ATGCGCGGTTCCTGCTTCCCGGAGACGGGGCGCCTCGTTCAGCTTGCGCAAACCCTCAACGTTACGATCGGGGCGCTCCTCGACGGCGACTCTCCGTCACAGGAAGAAACGATGTTGCTCGCGGCCTTCCGCAAACTTTCGGACGAGGAGCGGCTTGCACTGCTCGCGCAGGTCTATTCGCGCCAGATCGTCAGCCACAGGGGCGAGAGCACGCAGTCCGACGCAGACTGACGTCCACCGCCCGGGATGCCGCCCGCGCGGGCGGGACACCTACTGCGTCGCCGCATGGCATCGCGGTCACTCAAGCGTTTAGGCCTGAGATCGGTGCTGGAAGCAGTTATGGCTTCGCCTTGAGCTGATCGAGCAGGGCCTGGGCTTTCGGCTTGTCCGCGAACGTATCAGGCCGGCTGACAAGTGCATCAAGCAAGTGGATCGCCTCATCCTTTTGACCCGTGCCACTCAGTGCGAGGGCAAGGTGATACTGGACGGAGGGATCCTGCGGCTTGGCTTTAGCTGCCTGGCGCAGCAGCGGCAGCGCATCCGCCGCCTCGCCGTGAGTCGTAAGGATCCAGCCGAGCGTGTCGCCGACGTCAGGCGTAGGAGCGGCGAGGAAGGCACGTCGCGCGTAGGCGAGCGCGTCCGGCTTGCCTTGCTCCTGCAATGACCAAGCCAGGTTGTTGAGCGCGACAGGATCATTAGGGCGCTGTTTGAGGACTTGCAGGAATTTCGGCTCAGCGTCCGCGTAGTGACCGGCGCTCATCTCGAGGCTGGCGAGCAGGCGCAGCGCATCGGGGCTGTCGGGCTGGCGCTTGAGCCAGTCGTCGAGCTGCTGGGCGGCTGCGGCGGAGGCGCCCGAGGCTTGCAGGGCATCCGCAGCGCGCAGCGCGAGAGCCAGGGAAGGCGTCGCCTTATACTCGGCCTGGTAGGCGGCGGCAGCTTCGCCGAAGCGCCTGTTGGCCATCAGCACATCGCCTTTGAGGAGCTCGGCAATGGGCAGGTTGGCTGGATCCTTTCGCAGCCTGTCGGCCTCGGCGAGAGCGGCAGGCACGCCACCCTGCGCCTGCGCGATGGCGAGGCTGGTGGCGAGCAGGACCGGATTGCCTGGCGAAAGGGTTAGCCCCTCCTGCACGACGCTCCGAGCCTCATCGAACTTCTTAGCCCGGACCAGGGCCGAGATGAGGACGCGGCGGACCTCGACGTTCTCTGGACGCAGCGTGAGAAGGTCGCGCCAAGTCTGCCGCGCGGCGTCCTGGTCGCCGGCGGCGAACTGGGCTTGAGCACGTGCGGCAAGGAGCTGAGGCGGTAGGGTCGTGCCCACTTGGTCGAGCAGAGCAAGTGCCTTCTTAGGCTCGCCGGAACGGACATAAAGCTCGGAAAGCGCCGCGGTGATCGCGTTGTTTGCGGGAGCGGCCTGGTGCGCCGCTTCAACGGCGGCAGCGGCGCGGCTCGCCTGACCATGCTGCAAGAGCAGGTTGGTGAGCGCGCTGAGGGCGGCGGCGTTGGCCGGCTCCTGCTTGAGCGCGTCTTCCAGGACGCCTTCGGCATCGTCTCGCTTGTCTTCAAGGGCGAGGGCTCGGGCGAGATTGAGCTTAGCCTGAACGGATTGCGGGAACTTCTCGGCGACGGCCCGGAATTGCTGCTCGGCGCCGGAAAGGTCGAAGCGGGCGAGACGAATTGTGCCGGCGAGACTGCCGACTGTCTCCGTATCGCCAACCTGGGCGCGGAGCTTGTCAAGGGCAGCCTGAGCCTGATCCAGGTTTCCGTTCTCGACGGCAGCGACGACGAGCGCCCGCTGCGCGTCGGCTTGGCCGGGCTGCATTTGCAGGGATCGCTCCAGCGTGCCGGCAGCACCCGATGCGTCGCCGAGCTGCAAGCGACTGGAGGCAAGGTGCGTCAGGATCTCGGCGTTCTGGGGCGCGAGATCGCTCGCGTGCTGCAGAACCTGCACGGCCAACGGCGTCTCGCCCTTCAGTGCGTAGGCGCGCCCGAGCAGGTCGAGCACCTCGGCGTCGGCAGTACCGGCGGCGGCGGCAGGGGAGAGAGCACGGATAACCGGATCGGGCTGCCTGGCGCTGAGGTCGATCCGGGCGAGAAGCTTGAGACCCTCCGGATCCGTGGGGACGCGCGCGGCGTATCTCTCCGCGGCATCGGCTGCTTGCGCCGAGTTGCCGAGGGCTGCCTTATCGACGGCGACGAAATAGAGCCCGCGTGGAAAGCGGTCGATGACGGGGGCAATGCGCTCTAGATCGTCATTCGCGGCTTTGAAGTCCTTGGCGCGGATGAGCAGGACCGCTTGCAGATAGAGGGCAGCGGCATTGCGCGGCTCGGCCTTGAGCACGGCGTCCACGTCCGCTCGGGACTTAGAATCCTCGTTGCTGAGCATGTAGATGTTGCCGCGCTCGAGCTTGGCGATAGCGCTGTTGGGCACCACGGCAAGGGCGGCATCGAATGCGGCGAGCGCCGTCTTGCGATCGCCCTTGGCATTGGCGAGCTGACCCTTGAGCAGCAAGGCATCGACGCTCTTGGGGGCGAGCTTGAGGGCGCGGTCCACCTCCTGCTCGGCGGCGACGTAATCGTGCCGGGCGGCGGCAATCCGAGCGGCGGCGAGCGCAGCGCCCGGGTCGTTGGGGGCAAGGCGCTCTGCCTCGGCGACGCTGGCCTTGGCCGCGGCTTGGTCCTGCAGGCCAAGCTGGGCGAGAGCGCGAATCACGAGAAGGGGGACGGCCTGGGCCGGCGCGAGGCCGTCCGGCTTGAACTCGTCGAGGAGCGCCTGATCCTTGCCTTGGCGCAGCAGGGCCTGGGTCGTGAGCTGGTTGGCGGCGGCGGCATCGTAACCGGTCCGGCGGGCAAGGCGGGCCTCGCGCTCGGCGGCCACTGGGTCGCCCTCGGCGAGCTGGATCTCGGCGAGACGGAAATGTGCCTCCGCGTTCTCCGGTTGATCGCGCACGGCATTGCGCAGCTCGAGGCCGGCGCCGCGCACGTCGCCCTGGGCCATCATCTGCCGGGCCATGACCATGGGGTCACGGTCCTGCCGGAGGACATACCATGCTCCCGCGCCGCCGCCGCAGAGGATGATGGCGACGGTGCCGGCGAGGAGAGCGGTCTTCTTGGTCATGGGCGCCTGTTCCTGGGCGAGTTCATCCTGCCCTAATCCTGGGTCGCGGAGGTGGCGTCGCTCGTCGCGAGGCCGTGCGCGTCCATGAGGGAATACAGCGTTGGCCGGCTGATGCCCAGCAGCTTCGCTGTGCCCGCGAGGCGGCCTTGCGCGCGCGTCAGCGCACGCTGGATAACCGCACGTTCCGCGCGCTGGCGCGCGGCGCGCAGGTCGAACTCGGCCGGATTCTCGTCGGGCGAGACGAGTTCAAGATCGGCCGCGGTGAGCTGTCGGCCCTCGGCCATGATGACGGCGCGCTTCACCCGGTTCTCCAGCTCGCGCACGTTGCCGGGCCAGGAATGGGCCTCAATGGCGGCGATGGCATCTTCGGCGAGGCCGCGGAGCTGGCGCCCGAATTCCTTGTTGAAGCGGGTGAGGAAGTAGCGGGCAAGCAGCACCGGGTCGCCGGGCCGATCGCGCAGCGGCGGGAAGCGCAAGGTGACCGGGTTGAGCCGGTAGAAGAGGTCCGCGCGGAATCGCCCGGCGGCGATGCCGGCGTCTAGGTCGCCATTGGTGGCGGAGACTACGCGCGCGTCCACCGGGATCGTCTGCCGGCCGCCGACGCGCTCGACCACCTGCTCCTGGAGGAAGCGCAGCAGCTTGACTTGCAGCTGGTGCGGCAGATCGCCGATCTCGTCGAGGAAGAGCGTGCCCTTGTTTGCCTGCTCGATCTTGCCGATGGTCTGCTTGACTGCCCCGGTGAAAGCGCCGCGCTCGTGGCCGAACAGCTCGCTCTCCAGCAGGTTCTCCGGGATCGCGCCGCAGTTCAGCGCGACGAACGGGCCGCGGGCGCGGGGACTTAGATCATGCAAAGCGCGCGCAAGAACCTCCTTGCCGGTGCCGCTTTCGCCGAGCAGCAGCACGGTCACGTGCGCGGGCGCGAGCTTCTCCACGTCGCGGACGAGCTTGAGCATCACCTCGCTGCCCGTGACCAGGCTCTTGATCGGGGTCTGGGGCGTGCTGTCAGCGAGGCGCCGATTCTCGGCTTCGAGATGGTGGAGACGGACCGCCCGATCCACGATGGTGCGCAGCACCTCGATGTCGAGCGGCTTCTCGCAGAAATCGTAGGCGTCCGCAGCGATGGCACGGAGCGCATGAGTGCGGTCGCCATGGCTCGTGGCGATGACTACCTGCAGATCGGGGTTCTGCCTTTTGAGGCCGGCCAGCGTCGCGAAGCCCTCGCTCACCCCGTCCGGATCGGGGGGAAGGCCGAGATCGAGGATGGCGGCCGCGGGCCGCTCGCGGGCAGCGACGGCGAGCGCTTGCTCGCGGGTGTGGGCGAAGTGCACGTCGCATTTGGGAAACGCCCAGCGATACTGGCCGCACAGTCCCAGATCGTCCTCGACGATGAGCAGGCTGGCCAGGGCGTCGGGCTTGGCAGCAGGCTGGCTCATGCGTGTTGCAGGCTCCGTTCGGCCGAATGGTCGGCGCGCGCGAGAATGAGGCGCATCGTGGTCCCGAGGCCGGGGTGGCTGTCCACGTGCAGGTCGCCGCCGGCTTCCCGCAGCAGCTCGCGGGCCTGGAAGGCGCCGATGCCGCTGCCGCCGGGCTTGCTAGTCTGGAACGGCTCGAACAGCCGGTCGCGGATGAACTCCGGCGTCATGCCCGGCCCGCTATCGGCGATGTCAACGACGATGCGCTCCGACTCGTGCCGGACGAGGACGCGCACGGGCGCTGCACCGCCCGCCTCGACGGCGTTGTTGAGCAGGTGCGTGACCACCGTGTCGAACGCCTCGGCCGCCATGGGCACTGTTCCCGTGGAGCCGTCGTGCTCCAGGCGGACGTTGCCGCCGCGCAGACGCTGATAGGTGGCAACGAGCGCTTCCAGGCGCGGCAGCGGCTCGATGGCTTGCGCGCTCTCGGCGGCGGGAGATTCGAGGCGGCGCAGCAAGTTGCCGATCTTGCCCACGCTCGCCTGGATGGTGCGCAGCATGTCCTGCTGGAACTCTGGGTTGGCGAGGTGGCGCTCCGCGTTGGCCAGGAGCAGGGTGAGCTGGCTCGACACGTTCTTGATGTCGTGAGCGACGAAGGCGAAGCGCTTGCTGTAGTCGTGCAGCTGGCGGGTCTGGACCAGACGCTGAGCAGCGCGCTGCTCGGCGACGTAGGTCGCGACCTCGCGGCCTACCGTCCGAATCAAAGCGAAAACCTCGGCGTCCAGCCTGAAGCTGGCGCGCGGCGGTGCAAGCACTATGAAGCCCATCAGCTCACCCTCTACGTCCCCGTTGCTGCCTTGGATCAGCGGCGCGGCGAGCCACGCGCGGCCAAGCGCGTCGAGCGGAGGCGCGAGCACTCCCTCGCCGAGCAGTGCCACGCCCTGCTCCGTCCCGAGCGCTGCGACCGCCGGGTGCGCGGGCGGCACCAGCGCCGTCACCGCCGGCATGTTCCACGATCCCTGCCACCTGAACGCTCTGCCCTCCCCATCGCGCATGAACACGCTACCGCCAGGGCTGTCCACCACCTCGGCGACGGCACGGATGGCGCGCGCATGCAGCGGCTCGTCCGAGTCCGACCCCGAGAGTGTCGCGACACAACGCATCCACTCGCGGCGATAGTCATATCGAAGAGTAAAGAAATGATCTACGATCAGGGAGTGAATGCGTGATCGCGCCGTCGCCGAGGTGAGCAGGAGACCGATGGCGAGCACGCCCGCGAACAGCAGCACGATCTCCGCGATCCTGCCCCAATCGGCTCCGAAGCTGCTCATGACGCCGCCGGCGGCAGCCAGCGCGATCAGGAGCAGCCCGCTGAGCACGAAGGTCGTGCTGTGGAAGACCACCTGCCGGGAGATGTGGATGGGAATGCGCCAGCGCCGGTCGCGCGCGGCTGCGAGCACCAGGAGAGGGGCGATGATCGCCGCCGTCGCCGCGCGCGCATCGAGCAGCGGTGCCGAGACAGCGCGGAACAGCACGGCGTCGGCACGGACGAGCACGTCGAAGGCGGCGAGCGCGCCGAGCGCCACGCAGGGAAGGACGACGTGCCAGCGCCCGGCAGGCGGCGTATTCCGGTAGAGGTTCTCGACGAGCAGGATCTGGCAGATCGCGAGAGCGAGCCGGCTGGCGCTCGCGGGGGCAAGCAGCGAGGGCGCCGCGCCGGGATCGCCGGTCAGCGCCGCCACGATCACGGCGATTGCTCCTGCCGCGGCGAAAGGCTGCAGCAACCAAGTCTCGGCCCCGACGAAGCGCTGGTAGAGGACGAGCAGCAAGCCATACCACGCGGCGGCACGAGCGAGATCGAGCGCGCTGGCCGCGCCGCCGAGCTCGCTTGCGGGCCAGACCGCGTTGGCTGCTGCCCAGACAGCGGTCAGGACGCAGCAGATGCTCAGCGCCCAGGCGATCGGACTGTGCCGCCCTTGCAGCAGGACCAGCGTTGGCAATGCCAGGTAGATTAAGGCACAGGACGCGAAAAGGATGGACGCCGCCGTCATAACGGCATCATAGCATGAGCTTAGCCCAGCACGAACTTAGCGCGCACCCTCCTGGAACAGGATGACTCTGACGGTGGCGACGAGGATCAGCACGTCGAGCAGCAGCGAGCGGTTGCGGACGTAGTAGAGATCATAGGAAAGCTTCATCCGCGCATCCTCGATGGAGGCGCCGTAGGGATAGTTGACCTGCGCCCAGCCGGTGACGCCCGGCTTGACCAGGCTGCGTTTGCGGTAGTGCGGGATTGCTGCGGCGAGCTGCTCGACGAAGTGCGAGCGCTCTGGGCGGGGGCCGACGAAGCTCATCTCGCCGCGCAGCACGTTGAGGAGCTGCGGCAACTCGTCAATGCGCACCTTGCGGATGAACTGGCCGACGCGGGTGATGCGCGGGTCCTTGGCCTGGGCCCAAGTAGGGCCGCGCATCTCGGCGTCGGCACGCATGGAGCGGAACTTAAGCAGCGTAAAGCTGGCGCCGCCCAATCCGACGCGCTCCTGCCGGTAGAGGACTGGGCCGGGGCTGTCGAGGCGGATCAGAAGCGCGGTCAGCAGCATGAGGGGCAGGGTGAGGACGAGCAGGCCGAGGCTGACCAGTATGTCGAACACACGCACGGCGGCCTCGCCGCGACTCGGCTTGGCAACGGCCTCGAACCACTCGGAGGGGATCTGATCGATGTCCACCCGGCGCAGCCGGCGCTCCCAGAACCAGGTCGCCGAGCGCACGCCGATGCCGGCGTCGTCAAGCAGCGCCGTATCCGCTGCCGAAAGCTCGACGCCGCTGCCGAGCACGATCTCGTTCACCCGCGCACGCCGCAGCCGGGCGAAGGACGGCAACTGGCTCGCTGTGCCGGCCAGTTCGAGCAGGCCGTCCCGCTGGCTGCGCAGCGCAGCGGCGGTGGCCTGTCCGCCATCTGAGTCGAGAATGAGCACGCGCCGGGTCATGAGATGCAGGCGAACGGCGGCGCGAAGCGCGAGCCGGGTCGCGAACAGGAGGCCGATCCATGCGGTCAAGAGCTTGAGAGGCCAGAGCGTGTCGTAGCCCAGCAGGCTGCCTGCGCTGAGGCCGAGCAGATGGCTGACCAAGAGGACGGCGGGGAACGCGATGACGCCAGCAAGGCCTGTATCGAGCAGCAGGCGGCGAGTACCGATGCAGAACTTCCGGGCGGTAGAGGCCGATCGTGAGCGCGGTGCCGCTGACGGTGAGGGCCAGCGCGAGCGCATTGTCGGCGGCGTGGGCTTGCGGAACGCCGGAGGCAGCCTCCGCGCTGAGCAGCGCGTAGATGAGAGCGAACGACAGGGTGGCCTCGACCACCCAGAGCGCGAACATCTGGAGCGAGACATGCCTGCCTAGGATCACAGCCATTGAACCCTCACCATTGCCCAACAGCGATCCGACACGGGCTCCGCCTCGCGCTGGATGCTCCTGCGTTGCAACATGCAGTTCACCTTCCGGCGCGTTCTGAGCCGGGAAGTCTTTTACTGCATTCTAACACTTACGTAAATCGTTCATTAACCATCATACGGCATCGTGACCTGGCGTGCCCCTCCAGCAACACAGCATACACCAATAAGTCGGGCGGCGCGCCGAGGGTGTAACGTTACCGTGCGCTGCCGCGCAGGACAAGGCACGATAGGGGTGAGCGATCCTAGGGACGCGCTTGGACAGGACGATGGAGCACGGGCGGTGGCGCGAGATACGACATCCGTGGTAGGCAGGCGGACAGCAGAGCGGTACGAGGGATTTAGCGGCCTGATGTCGCAGCGAATTAGGCGGGCGCGCAACGCCGGGCGGGCTCATGGCTCCTGATCCGGACCATCTGATCGAGCGTGCCGCGGCGCGCCTGCGGACGGCGCACGGCCTCGTCGTCCCCGACCAGGTTGGTCGCGAATCGGCCTTGCCTGGACCGAGCCCAGCCTCGGCCAGCCCCTCGGCGCCTGGTCTTGTCGTGAAGCCGCGTGCGCCTGCGCCGGCACCCGACCCTGACGGCCCATCGCAGGCCTCGAAAGCGGCGCCGGACTCGATCATGATTCCGGGAGCGCCTCCATCAGGTGCTGCCGCGGCGATCTCGTCACCCGCCCTTTCGGTAAGGCCTGCACCGTCCTCAGCGGTCGCAACAGCGCCGGGATTGATTGGGCTCGGCGACCTCCGGCGCATCGGCCTCGTCGTGACCGACAGCACCCGTAACCGCGTTTCCGAGGAATACCGAATCATCGCCGATCGCCTGCGGCGCGGTGCAGCTGGTGCAGACCGGCTGACTCGCAACCTGGTCATGGTCACGAGCGCGCGTCCCGGGGAGGGCAAGAGCTTCACGGCCCTGAACCTCGCCGCGAGCCTTGCGTACGGCCGGGCCGGCCGTGCGCTCCTGATTGACGCGGATATCGGACCGAACGCGCTCACTCTGCAGCTCGGGCTCAAGGATCGGCCGGGGCTGCATGACCTGATCTACGACGCGACGCTGCGGCCAGACCCGTTCGTGCTCGATACCGAAGTTCCGGGCCTTTACTTTCTGCCGATGGGACATCCGGCCCGTGTCCGCAACGGCACACTGCCGTTCGGCGCCGCGCTGGAGCGTCTGGCACGGCGATACGTGGACAGCCTTATCGTCCTCGACACGCCGCCGGCGCTCTCGACGAGCGATCCGCACGCCATCGCGCCGCACGTCGCCCAAGTCGTCGTTGTCGTGGAGGCCGAGCGCACGCAGCGCGGCGAGGTAGAAGCCGCGCTCGACCTCGTGCGCGCCTGCCCATCGGTTTCGGCCGTACTGAACAAGACCCGCCTCTCGGCCAGTCATACGTTCGGGGCCCGCGATGATCACTACTACGCCGCGCCGGTCTAGCGGCGCCGCCGCGGTGGTATCCAGAGCGGTGGCTACGGGCGCCATGGCTCTGGGTCTTGCGGCCGCCGCCGCGATCCTCAGCGGCACGGCGCGTGCCCAGGTCGCGAGCAGCGTCACGGGCGGCGTTCCCTCGCTGCCTGTCGCGACGCCGTCGGTATTGCCGGCCACTGGAACCAGCGGCTATCGGGTGGGCGACCTGCGGGACGCGGTATCATCTCTGCTGGCCAGCGGTCCATTGCCGTTCGCAGGTCCGGCCTGGATCGTGACGCCCAGTCTCGGCATTGATGTGGGCGTGACCGACAACGCACTGGAGGTCTCAAGCCCGCGCCGCGCGGATGTGTTCACGGACATCTACCCGAACATCACCATCACGGGCGATACGCGGCGGCTGCAAGTCAACGCCAGCTACTCGCCCGTCGTCACCCTGTTCGCGCAGACGCCCGGCCGGAATGCGGTGTCGCAATACCTGAGCGGCGACGCCTTCGCGACGGTGGTACCGGACCTGTTCTACGTGGACCTGCGCGCGAATATCACGCAGTCATCGATCACCGGCGGCTACGGCGGCTTCGTCGGCTACGGCCCGTCCGGCTCATCAGCGCTGAACGGGCAGGACCAGGTGCAGAGCAGCTCTGTCGCCGTCACGCCCTACTTGCTTCACCGGTTCGACGGCTGGGGGACGGGGACGCTGAGCTACTCGCTCGCCTATACCGTCCAGAGCGGTTACGGCGTCAACGGCAATACGACGGCCAACGCCATCCCCTTCTCGACGGGACCTTACTCTGGCTTCGGCGTGAACCCCGCCTTCCTGGCAAACCAGTATCTGCTCACGAACAGCGAGCTCGCGCAGTTCACGACGGGCGAGAACCTAGGCCGCACGAATCTCACCGGCACCGTGAGCCTGCAGCAATATAGCGGCAACGGCATCTACGGCGGCAATGAGATCGCCGGCAGCGGCGGATCATCCTACGACAACCTCTACACGCTCGGCGGCGCCTACGCGCTCACCCGCTCGATCGCGCCGGTCGCGGAGATCGGCTACGAGGATCTGCGCTACGCGAGCGTTCCGGTGGTGGAGGTGAGCTCGCCGGTGTGGTATGCGGGCGTGCGCTGGACGCCGAACCCGGACAGCACCGTGATGGTCGGCTACGGACGGCGCGACGGCATCAACTCGGCCTACCTGGACGCCTCCTACGCGCCAACGGCGCGCACTCGCATCTATGCGACCTACAGTTCCGGACTGACCAGCGCTGCCCAGGATCAGCAGGCCCTGCTCCAGACAGCCAATTTCTCGCCAGGGGCACAACAAACGAACGGCCTGACAAGCGGCTTGACCGGGGCGCCTTTGATTACGACTGGCAACGCCTTCGGCACGCAGAATGCGCTGTACCGCGCGCAACGCCTGACCGTGACCGCGGTCCTGCTGCGTCCGCGCGATGCATACACGATCGGGCTCGTGCATGAGGTCGATACCGTGATCGCAGGGTCCGTGCTCCTGAACAGCAATGGAACGTACGGCGGCACATACGGCCAGTTCAGCTGGCAGCACGACCTCTCGCCGGCGGTCTCGACCAACCTTTTCCTGCAGTACGGCACCAACACGACGCAATTGGCAGGGCAGCCGAACACCAACGCGAGCGAGCAGTTCTACAACGCGACCGCAACGGTGAGCTACGCGATAAGCCAGAGCTTGACGAGCTATGCGAGTTATCTCCTCTCCGGCCGCTTCGGCAGTGCGATCGCGGGACGAAACTATGTCGAGAACATCGGGCTCGTCGGCCTGCGCAAGGGATTCTGATCGAGGCGCCCGTGTACGAGAAATTCTACAACTTCACGGCGATGCCATTCCAGCTCACGCCGGACAGCCGCTTCTTCTTCGGCAGCAAGCAGCACAGCCGGGCGATCGCGCATCTCAACTACGGGCTGGCGCAGGGTGAGGGTTTCATCATCATCACCGGCGAGGTGGGTGCGGGCAAGACGACGCTCGTCGAGTGGCTGCGCACGCAGGTGGACCAGAACGCTTATACAATAGCGCGCGTCAGCACGACGCAGGTGCGTGAGGACGACCTGTTTCGCCTCGCGATGGCGGGTTTCGGCCTCACCGAGGAAGGGCTGGGAAAGGCGGCGCTGCTCGGACGGTTCGAGCACATTCTTCGCGAGCACCAGGCAGAGGGGCGGCGATGCCTGCTCATCGTGGACGAGGTGCAGAATCTCTCGGTGGCGGGGCTGGAGGAGCTTCGGATGCTCTCCAACCTCACCGTTGACGGGCGCACACCGCTGCAGACGATCCTGCTCGGGCAACCGCAATTCCGCCGGGCGCTGGCGAGCACCAGCCTCGACCAGCTGCGGCAGCGGGTGCTGACCAGCTATCACCTCGGCCCGCTCACGCGCGAGGAGACACGCGGCTACGTCGAGCACCGCCTCAGCGCCGTTGGCTGGGACGGCGATCCGCAGGTCGAGGACGCGGCGTTCGACGCGATCTATGGCAGCACTGACGGCGTGCCGCGGCGCATCAACCGGCTGTGCTCGCGGGTTCTGCTGTACGGCGCGCTGGAGGAGACGCACGATGTCACCGCCGCCATGGTCGAGCAAACGGCCGAGGAACTGCAACGTGACCTGGAGGGATCGCGCCCGGAATGGGCCAACTTGCCGCCCGTGCCGTCAACCACGCCTGCAGGCGGCCCGGGGGGAGCGGGAGGCTTCGCGATGGCCGACCTGCTGAGCCGGGTGGAGATCCTGGAGCAGCAGATGGCGCAGCGCGAGCAGGTGTTCCGCCGGCTCACTCAGATGCTGGGGGTGCGATGAGCGTGCAGGCTGGCGCCGGGGTGAGTGTCTCAGGAGGCGCTCAAGTGAACGTCCAGGCAAACGCTCAGGTGAACGCGATGACCTGCGACGTGGAGGATTGGTTCCAGGTGCAGGCCTTCGCGCGGGTGATCCCGCGGGAGCAGTGGGAGACCTTGCCTCGCCGGGTCGAGGCGAACATGGACCGTGTGCTGGGCACCTTCGCGGCGGCCGGGGTGAAAGGCACGTTCTTCACGCTGGGCTGGGTTGCCGAGCGGCATCCGAAGCTGATCCGCAGCATCGTCGCGGAAGGGCACGAGCTGGCGAGTCACGGGCATGGGCACGAGCTTGCGCACGAGCTGACCGAGGGGGCGTTCCGCGCGGACGTGGCAAGGGCCAAGCGGGCGCTGGAGGATGCCGGCGGAGTGCCCGTCCTGGGTTACCGCGCGCCGACCTTCTCTATCGGGCCGCGCAACGCGTGGGCGCACCGGGTCCTGGAAGAGGAGGGCTACCGCTACAGCAGCAGCGTTTTCCCGGTGCGCCACGACCTCTATGGCGATCCCTCAGCGCCGCGCTTCCCGTATCGGCCCGCCGAGACGCAGCTTCTGGAGCTGCCTATGACCACGGTGCGCGTCGGCGGGCGCAACCTGCCGTGCTCGGGTGGAGGCTGGTTCCGGCTCGCGCCGTACGCCATGTTCCGCACGGGGCTGCGCCGGTTCAACACGCGCGAGCGAGCACCGGGGGTATTCTATTTCCATCCCTGGGAGGTCGATCCTGGGCAGCCGCGGGTTCGTGAGGCAACGGCCTTGGCCAGGTTCAGGCACCGGGTCAACCTAGGCGCGATGGTTGGTCGGTTGGAGCGGCTGCTGCGCGATTTCCGCTGGGACCGCATGGATCGGGCGTTCGCTGCGGCGCTGGCCGGACCGTAGGCCCGTGATCACCTGCCGTCCGCTCGACGAGACCGCTGCGCCGGCCTGGGACCGGTTCGTGGCTGCCCATCCTGACGCTACCTTCTTTCACCAATCCGCCTGGGCCGGGCTGATCGAGCGCGTGTTCGGGCATCGGGCATGCTCCATGCTCGCCGAGCGGGATGGGGCGGTGGTCGGCGTGCTTCCCCTCGTCCACGTGCGCACGCGGCTGTTCGGGAGCGCGCTCTCGAGTCTGCCGTTCTGCGTCTATGGCGGGCCGCTCGCGGCAGACGCTGAGGCGGCTCGGGCGCTAGAGGCCCATGCCGCCGCCGTGCAGCGCAGGCTCGGCGTGCCGTCACTTGAACTGCGCCTGCGCGAGACGCTGCCCGAGGGATGGCTCGACGACGCGGAATGGGCGGCGCGGGACGGGCTCTACGCCACGTTCCGCCGGCCGATCGCGCCCGGCGACGACGCCAACCTCAAAGCGATCCCGCGCAAGCAACGTGCGATGGTGCGCAAAGGGATCGACCTGGGCCTGCGCTCCGAGGTCTCACGGGACGCGAGCCGTGTCTGGCCGATCTACGCCGAGAGCGTGCGGAACCTAGGCACCCCGGTGTTTCCGCGGCGCTGGTTCAAGGCGCTGCTCGGGGCGTTCCCGGAGGCGTCGGACGTGGTCACGATCCTCGACGGCGACCGGCCGATCGCGGCCGTCCTCAACTTCTACTGGCGCGGCGAGGTCCTGCCCTACTACGGCGGCGGCACGGCGCTGGCACGGGAGCGCTACGGGAACGACTTCCTATATTGGGAGGTGACGCGCCGGGCGGCGGCGCGCGGCTGCACAGGATTCGATTTCGGGCGGAGCAAGGTCGGCACGGGCGCCTACGCCTTCAAGAAGAATTGGGGCTTCGAGCCGAGGCCCTTGCCCTACCGCTACAGGCTCCTGCCCGGCGCCAGCGTTCCCGACCACAATCCCCTTAACCCCAAATACAAGGCCATGATCGCGGCCTGGCGACGGCTGCCGCTTCCGGTCGCTAACGTGCTGGGGCCGCGCATCGTGCGCGGGCTTGGGTAGCGCGATGCGTGCAACGGCCCTGCGCGCCGCGCCCGTGGCGGTGCTGCGGATCCCGCTCGCCGTGCTCGCCATCGGCACGGTCCTGCTCGGCCTTCTATTCCATGCGGAGTGCGCGGCAGCTGTACGGGTCTGGATGGACTCCACGGCTTACGGGCACTGCTTCCTGATCGCGCCCATGGCCGCGTATCTCGCGTGGGACCGGCGCTCGCTGCTGCGCGGCATGGCACCCCAGCCCTGGCCGGCTGCGGCGCTGCTCGGCGCGCCCATCGCGCTCGTCTGGGTCGCGGCTGATCGCTTGGGCATCATGGAGGGACGGCAGCTCGCCGCGATTGCAGCGCTGGAAGTCCTGGCACTCGCGGTGCTCGGCCGGCGGCTCTATCGGGCGCTCGCAGGACCGCTGCTCTACTTGATTTTCCTCGTGCCCTTCGGCGCGTTCCTCACGCCCCAGCTGCAGCAGTTCACGGCGCGCTTCGTCGCGGTGGGCCTCACCGTGCTGGGCGTGCCGAACCTGGTCACGAACATGACGATTGAGATCCCAGAGGGCACGTTCTACGTGGCGGAGGCGTGCGCCGGGTTGCGCTTCCTGATCGCGGCGGTCGCGTTCGGGGTGTTTTTCGCGCTGCTCAACTACCGCAGCGCCGGCCGCCGGATCGCGTTCATCGCGGCATCGTGCGTCATACCCGTCGTGGCGAACGGGTTCCGCGCCTTGGGCATCGTGATGCTCGGCCATGTGCTGGGCAGCGCGGAGGCTGCGGAGACAGATCACATCCTCTACGGCTGGCTGTTCTTCTCGATCGTACTGCTTCTGCTCGTCGCCGCCGGGCTGCCGTTCCGCGAGACTCTGTCCGGCAGCCCGCCCCGAGCGGCGCCACGGCAGGGCGGGTCGGCGCGCAGCGCCATAACCGCTGCGGCCGGCTTGCTCCTCCTGGTAGCTGCGGGGCCGGCGACCGCCGCCGTACTCGACCGTTATCCAGGGGAGGCGCGGCTCGCGTCCGCACCGCTTCTCGTGCCCGGTCCGGGCTGCACTGTCGGCCCTGCCGGAGCGGAGAGTGTGTCGCGATACGTCGCGCACTTCACGTGCGCCGGGCTCCCCCTGCTTGTGACGGTCGAGGCATTGCCGCCCCGCGCGACGCCGGATCGCCTCCTCGACGCAGAGCGGCGGCTCGGCGGCGAGGAGGGGGTGGAGGATGCGGAGTACGGCACCCTCACCCTCGCCCATGGTGAGCCGCGTCAGTGGCGCCTGACTGAGACAGTGGCGCCGACACGAATGACGGCGCTCGCGGTCTGGGCAGGCGGACGCGCCGTTGGCAGCGGAATGGCGACCAGGCTTCGACAGGCTTGGGCCAGCCTTTGGGGAACCGGGGCCATGCCGATCGTAGTCGCCGCGCAAGTTGCGAGCGGGCAAGAGCGGCTCAGTGCGCCGGCAGAAGCAGCGTTTAGGACTGTGCTGACGCAGTTCCTGGAGGCTCAGCCCGGCTTGCCCGGCGGCGACCCAGCGCCGTAGAATCGAGAATGCCCACCGGATCAGCCGCACGTGCCTCGCCCTGCTTGCCCGTCATTGATCCTGCCCGTCTGGAGCGGAAGCAAAGCACAGGCACCGGGCGCTCGTCCGCACTGCGGAGCGCAGCATGAAGCCGGCTGACCGCTGGCTGCGCGGGGCGCGAATGACGCTCGCGCGCATGCCGGCCCTGCGTGGGCGCGTGCCGGACGCACCGGCGCTG
Source organism: uncultured Alphaproteobacteria bacterium (assembly GCA_963839135.1). Lineage (GTDB taxonomy): Bacteria > Pseudomonadota > Alphaproteobacteria > Acetobacterales > Acetobacteraceae > CAWKEH01. Next base: position 8,692 of record CAWIUA010000057.1, on the reverse strand, counting down.
CCAGTGCGCGATCCCTGGCCAGGCGACCCGGCGCGCGGGGCACGGCTGCTCCGCGGCGAGTTGGAAGAGCAGGGCGCTGCCATCCCACTCGCGCCGGGCGCCTGGGGTGCGGCCCAGGGGTCGCTCGGTGCGCTCGCTCACGGGTTCGCGTGGCTGCGCGACCTGCGCGCGCTCGGAACGGATGCGGCGCGAACTCGGGCGCGGGCGCTGGTAGCGGACTGGATAGCGCATTCCTCTAGCGCGGTCGCCCGCCGGCCGGACGTGACTGGCAGCCGGATCGCTGCTTGGCTCGGACATTACGATTTCGTCGCCGCGAGTGCGGACGACGCGTTCCGTGCCCGGCTGATGAACCGCCTCGTCTCCGACGCGCGCGCGCTCGCGGCCGGACTGCCCGCGGAGGAACAGAACACGGGGGGCCTGACCGCCCTCAAAGGGCTGATCGCGGCGGCTGTGGCGCTGCCGGACCAGCAAGGAATCCTGGTGCGTGCGCTGCGCTTCCTGCCGCAGGAGATCGCGCGCCAGGTGCTGCACGACGGCTCCCACGTGGAGCGCAGCCCCGCGGCGCAGCTTGCCGCGCTGCAGGACCTCACTGACATGCGTGCCTTGCTGCAAGCCGCGCAGATGCAGCCGCCCGCCGCCCTCGTGGCAGCGATCGAGCGCGTGGCGCCTGCGCTGCGCGCGCTGCGCCACGGCGACGGATGCCTGGCGCTGTTCAATGGCGCGAAGGAGGAACAGCCGGGGCTGGTGGATCTGGCACTGGCCCAGGTTGGGCGCGGCGGACGCGCGCCACCGAGCTTGCCGGACGGCGGCTTCCAGCGCGTGCAGGCTGGGCGCAGTGTGCTGATTGCCGATTGCGGCGCCCCGCCGCCGCGCGGCATGGACCGGTTCGCGCACGCAGGCACGCTGTCCTTCGAGCTGTCGATCGGCCGCGAGCGGCTCATTACGAATTGCGGCGGCTCCTCGCTCGGCGATCCCGTCTGGCGCGACGCCGCGCGGGCAACGGCGGCGCACAGCACGCTCGTCATCGCGGACACGAGCAGCAGCGAACTGAAGCCTGAGGGGCTGGGGCGCCGGCCCGGCATCGTCGAGGCGCAACGACAGGAAGCCGACGGGAATCACTGGCTGGAGACGAGCCACGACGGCTACGAGAAGCCTTTCGGCGCGATCCACCGCCGCCGCTTCTACATCGCCGCGAGCGGTGAGGACATACGCGGCGAGGATGTGGTCGAGGCCCGCGAGCCACAGCCGTTCGCCGTCCGCTTCCACCTGCACCCGGCCGTGAAGGCGAGCATGCAAGGGGAGGCAGTTCTCATGCGACTGCCGGGCGGCGGCAGCTGGCAGTTGCGGGCGGACGGGGCGCTGCCCACGCTCGAGGAGAGCGTCTATCTCGGGGGAAACGACGTCAAGCGCACGGAGCAGGTGGTGCTGGCGTCGCGCGCCGATCAGCCGCAGCAGGTGCGCTGGGCGTTCACGCGGGCGGGGTAGGTTGGTCGTCCTCTAACTCGATGCCGGTGTAGATCTCCGGCAGCGGGATTTGCACGCCCACCTCGGGCAGATCGAGCACGGCGGACCCGGTGAGCACGACGGCCTCCCAAGCGCCCCCTGATCGACGCATCGAGGTTGTCGCGACAGCATCCTGCTCCAGCAGCACGTAGCGCTGTATGCTCACCGTCGCGAGATACTCGACCGCCCTCTCGATACGGTCCTTGCGGCTGGTGCTCTTGCTTAGGACCTCAAACACGATCTCCGGGTCAGCGATCTCGGTCGCCTCCGCGGCGATGCGGGAGCACACGATCAGCAGATCCGGATAGCGTATCGTGCCGCGGCCGGTCCTGACGCGCACCGTCTCGCGGTAGGCACGGCATGGCCTAGTCAGCCGCGGCCTAAGGGCGAAGTCCAAGTTCCCAACGATCTCATTGTGCCGCAGCGTGCCGCCAACCATGGCGACAGGCCCGAATCCGTCGAATTCCCAACGCTCCTCCTGCTGGCTCTCCCAGGCCAGGAACTCGTCCAGGCTCATCCGCGGCGTGCGAAGGGCAACGTTCATGACGCTATCATACGCATCGCTGCCCCCTTCGCGCCAGCGCCTACTCCGCTGCCATGGCCGGCGCCGCCTCGACCGGCGCCCGCACGCCGCCCCAGGCCGCGTAAAGCGCGGGCACGACGCACAGCGTCAGCACCGTCGCGGCGATCAGCCCGCCCATGATCGTGATCGCCATCGGCCCCCAGAACACCGAGGAGACCGCGAGCGGCACCAGCGCGAGCACCGCGGCCGCGGCCGTGAGCAGGATCGGCCGCGCCCGGCGCACGGTCGCCTCCACAATGGCCTCGGAGGGCGCCAGCCCGGCTTGGATGTCCTGCTCGATCTGGTCCACCAGGATCACCGAGTTGCGCATGATGATCCCGGCCAGCGCGATGAAGCCCAGCATGGCAACGAAGCCGAACGGCGCGCCGGTGACGAGCAGCGCCGAGGTGACGCCGATCAGGCCGAGCGGCGCCGTCAGCACCACCATGAGCACCCGGCGGAAGCTCTGCAGCTGCACCATCAGCAGCGCGAGCATGACCAGCACCATGAGCGGCATGATCGCGTTGACGCTGGCCTGGCCCTTGGCGCTCTCCTCGACCGCGCCTGCCGTCTCGATCCGGTAGCCCGGCGGCAGCGTGGCGCGGACGCGGTCCACGGCGGGCATCACGTTCGCGGTCGCTACGGGCGCCTGCGTCGCGTCCGCGATGTCCGCGCGCGCGATTAGCATGGGCGTGCGGTTGCGGCGCTGGATCGCCGGCCATTCGAGGTCCGAGCGCAGCGTCGCGACCTGGCCGAGCGTGGCGACACGGCCGTTCGCCGCGGCCACCGGAACGTCCGCGAGGCCGGCGAGATCGCCGCGCTCGCCGCCTTTCTCGGGCGCGGTGGCACGGGCGACGACAGGGATCAGGTCCGTGCCCTCGCGATAGGCCGTGACCGGCGCGCCCTGCTCCAAGGTTTGCAGCGTGTTCGCCAAGTCCGCACTGGTGATTCCCAGAAGCCGAGCCTTGTCCTGATCGAGATCAACCTCCACGCGCTTGCCCAATGCGCCCGAGCTCAGACCGGCGTTGCGCAGATGCGGGTCGGCGCGCAACGCATCCCGCACCTCGCCCGCGACGCGGCGAAGCACCATCGGGTCCGGGCCGATGACGCGGAACTGCACCGGGTAGCCGACAGGCGGCCCCAACTCCAGCCGCGAGGCACGTAGGCGCGCGTCCGCCAAGCCGCCCGCGGCACCTGAGTCCGCGATCCGCCAGAGCTTTTGCAGAAGGGCTTCCCGCGCCGCCACGCTCTTCGTGTTCACGACAAACTGAGCGTAGTTGGGCTGATCCAGCTCCGGGGAGAACGCGAGGAAGAAGCGCGGCGTGCCCGTGCCCACGTAGCTTGCCCAGGACGCCACGCCGGGATCATCGTGCAGGATCGCATCGACGCGCCGTACTGCCGCGTCGGTCGCGGCGAAGGAGCTGCCCTCGGGCAAGCGGAGGTCGATCATCACCTCCCGCCGATCGGAGGACGGGAAGAATTGCTGCGGCACGCGCATGAAGCCTACGACCGATGCGGCGAAGGCGAGCACCGCAGCGAGGATCACGAGCCAGCGCCAGCGCACGCACCAAGCGACGACCCGGCGGAAGCGCCGGTAGATCGGCGTATCATAGACGGCGTGCGGATCGGCGACGCTGTGCTTCGGCTCGGGCAGCAGCGCCGCACCGAGAAAGGGCACGAACAGGACGGCGACAACCCATGAGAGCATCAGGGCGAGGCCGACTACGCGAAAGATATCCTGCGTGTACTCGCCGGTACTGGAATGGGCGAGGCCGACCGGGAGGTAGCCGGCCGCCGTGACGAGGGTGCCAGTCAGCATCGGGAACGCGGTGCTGGTCCAGGCGAAGGAGCCGGCGCGCATCCGGTCCCACCCCTGCTCCAGCTTCACCGCCATGGTCTCGACGGCGATGATCGCGTCGTCCACGAGCAGGCCGAGCGCGATGATCATGGCGCCGAGCGAGATGCGCTGCAGATCAATGCCGAGAAGCCGCATGGCCACGAGCACGCCGGCGAGCACGAGCGGCACGCTGATCGCCACCACGATCCCGGTGCGCCAGCCTAAGCTGAGGAAGCTGACCAGCAGCACGATGCCGAGGGCTGCGAGGAAGCTGTTCTGGAACTCGCCCACGTCCTTGGCCACGACCTGGGACTGGTCGTTGATGCGGGCGAGGTGGACGCCGAGGGGAAGCTGCGGCTCGATCTCCTGCAGGCGGGCGGCGACGCGCTTGCCGAGGTCGAGGATGTTGCCGCCATCCGCCATGGAGATGGCGAGCGCGAGCGCCGGGCGACCATCGTAGCGGAGCGCGGAGGTCGGGGGATCGGCGGTGCCGCGACGGATGGTGGCAATCTCGCCGAGCGGGATCAGGTGGCCTTGCGCCTGGACCGGAAGCTTGCGCAGCGCGTCCGCGCCCGCCGCTGCCTCGCGGAGGCGAAGGGTGACGCGGTCGGCGCTGGTCTCCACGAATCCGCTCGCCGCCACGGCGTTCTCCTGGCGGATCGCGGCGAAGATGGCGTTCGCGGTCAGGCCGAGCTGGGCAAGGCGCTGATAGGAGAACTCGACGTAGATGCGCTCGTCCTGCTGGCCGAGGAGCTGGATCTTGCCGACGCCGGGCACGGCGAGCAGCCGCTCGCGCACATCCTCGGCGACGTGGCGGAGCTCGGGAAGCGTGAAACCCTCGCCCTCGACCGCATAGACGAGGCCGAACACGTCGCCGAACTCGTCGTTGAAGTAGGGTCCCTGCACGCCGTCCGGCAGGTAGGGGCGCAGGTCGCCGAGCTTCTTGCGCACCTGATACCAGAGGTCGGGAACACGGGCGGACGGGGTGCTGTCGTTGAGCGTGATCGTGACGACTGTATGCCCGGCGCGGGTGTCGCTCGCCGTGTTGTCGAGGAACGGCAGCTCCTCCAGCTTGCGCTCGATGGGATCGGCGACCTCGCGGGCCATGGTCTCGGCGCTGGCGCCAGGCCAGTCGGCGACGACGACCATGTTCTTGATCGTGAAGCCGGGGTCCTCGGCGCGGCCGAGGCCGAGATACGCCCAGACGCCGACGCCGGCGAGGGCGAGCATGGCGAAGAGCGTGATGGAGCGATGCTTGAGTCCCCACTCGGACAGGTTGAGGCGGCTCATCGCGCCGGCCCTCCCCAGGCAACCACGGGCAGGGCGGGATCGAGCACGGCAGCGCCCGCCGTCACCACTTGGTCGCCCGGGCTTAGGCCGCCGCTGATGGCGACCTGCCCATCCTCGCGGTAGCCGGCGACGGTGATGGGCCGGCGCTCAGCATGGCTCGGCGAACCCCCTTGTCCCTGGTTCAGGACCCACACCGCCGGGTGCCCGTCCTGATCGGTGATCGCGGTGGCGGGCAGAAGTGCTATGGATGGGCCCGGCGGGGTGGCGAGGCGAACGGTCGCGGTCATGCCGAGCGCGAGCAGGCCGGGCGGCGCGTCGAGGACCGTCACCTTGACGTTGAAGGTGCGGCTTGCCGGGTCGGCGAGGGCGCCGATCTCGCGCACGCGGCCGTGCAGGGTGCGGCCCGGCGCCGACCAGAGCGTGATCGCGACGAGCTGGGCCGCGCGGAGGTCGTCGAGGCGGTTCTCCGGGACATCCAGGCTCACCTCGACCTCGGCCGAATGGGCAAGGGTCGCCACCGTCTGCCCGGCGGCGACGACCTGGCCGACCTGGACGGGCAGCGCCGTCACGACGCCGTCGGCATCGGCCGTGAGCGTGCCGTAGCCAGCCTGGTCGTGGGCGAGCGCGTATTGCCGGGCGGCCTGGGTGAGGCGTGCGTCAGCCATGCGGCTCGCGGCAAGGCGCCGGTCATACTCGGAGGACATGTAGGCCGGCGATCTCTTGCCGAGCGCTTGGTAGCGCTCAAGCTCGGCCCGGGCTTGGGCGGCATCGGCGCTCGCCGCCTCGACGGCGCTCGCGGCGGACTGGACCTGAAGCTGCAAATCCTGGGGATCAAGCCGCGCCAGCTCCTGCCCGGCGTGAACCTTGTCGCCGACCTCCACCGGGCGCGCGATCACCTTGCCGCCGACGCGGAACGCAAGCTCCGCCTGAGTCCGCGCCTGGATGGAGCCGGACAGGGTGAGCGTATGCGCCTCGGGGGCGAAGACCACCGTTTGGACGCGCACTGGCCGCGGCGCCGGCTCAGCGACGGCGCATGGCGCCGCGCAGGGTGCTACGAGGATCAGGGCCAGGGCGGCGTAGGAGGGGCGGAACATGGGCACCTCGCGACGAGAACGCGGCGCAAACTAACCTAACGCTGTTAAGTTAACAACGGTAATCTTCACCATCCGCGAGACTCGCGCGGGGAATCGTTGATCCCTGCTCTACTCATCGAAGGGTCTCGTGCGTGACCGAGAGGCGAGGCGGGGTACGAAGGGTCTGGAAGATAACACAGAACCGCTCCGCTGTCGCTACAAGACGTTCGACCTGCGCGGGATCGGCGTCGGTGTCCAGCTCGAAGCGGAGCGCGATGTCGGTGATCCCGACGGGTGCGGCCTTGTCCACGCCGAGCGTGCCCCGCGCGTCCCAGCTTCCCTCCGCGACGATCCGGCCCCCGCGCAGCGGGACGCCCATGGAGGTCGCCACCGCGCGCAAGGTCACCCCGGCGCAGGCGACGAGCGCCTCCAGCAGCATGTCGGCGGAGCACGCCAGCTCGCCGGTGCCGCCCGCGGCCGGGTGCAGGCCAGCCACCGTCTCGCCGCCGCGCCACGCTTGGACCCGGCAGGACAGATCGGGGCCGTCAAGCGTGCCGACGGCGCGCGATGGAATCCGTGCGCTGTCGGCGGACTCCCGATAGCGCTGCTTGAGGGGCGCTTGCAGCGCCCGCAACTCGCCGATGTCCAAAGCTCTCCTCCGCCTTAGGTTTGTGCCGCAAGGCCGCCGGACTCAGGCCGCTACTTCGCGCGACGTGATCTCGTAGCGGAAATGCGCCGGATCGAGGCAGTCGGGCTGACCGTTCGTAGTGAACGCGCATGGATACATGAGGAAGGCAAAATTCGTCTTCTTCTGGCCGGCGCCCGGCAGCTCGATGTCGGTCGCGCTGTTGTAGCCGATCCAGTTCATCTCCCAGGTCCCAAACAAGCGGTCGCGCAGCACGCGTATCTCAGGGCTGTCCACCGCGAGCTTCTGCTCCAGCACGACCTTGCGCACGTCCGCCGGGTCGAGCGGCACCCAGCCGATGTCGTCCAGGTACGCCTCGGCGCGGCAGTGCTGCGCCGTGCTGACGTCGCCGCTCCTGCCGAGCGAGGGGTAAACGCGTGAGTCGGCGACGCGGACGCCATACACCTCGCGCGCCGGGAAGCCGGCGGCGCGGGCGAGGGCGGTCATCAGGCCGTTAATGTCGGCACACTTGCCGCCCATTTGGCCGGACCGCAGCATCGCCTCTACATTGCCGTAGCCGCAGCCAGGCGTTCCGGGGTCGCGCCAGGTGTTGTCCACGACCCAGTCGTAGAGGGCGCGCAGCCGCTCGCGCGACCCGGTCTTGCCGGCGGTGATCCGCTCCGCCGTCTCGCGCACGATGCTGTCCGTGGGCGTGCTCGAAGTGGGCGCGGTCCAGAAGCGGCGGTCAGCCTCAGTCAGCGGGAGCAGCGGGTCCGAGCCGCTACGGTCGCGGGTCGCGACGCGCTGCACGACGTCGAGCGTCTGCGCCGCCTCTCTGCCATCCCAGGCAGTGTAAAGGATGTCGGCACCGTAGCGGGCGTCGTGCACCAGCTTCGTTTGCCCGCTGCTGACCCAGTCCAGGTCGAGCGCGGTCTGGTAGCCGCCCGCGGTCTGCGCCACCGGCAGCCAGAGCTGGGCGGCGCCGGGCGAGTCGAGCAGGGTCACGCGCGTCCTGACCTCGAAGAGCCGCCAGCCCTCGGCGGCCGCGGCAGCGCGCGGCCAGCTGAGCCGGGTGGCGAGCGGGGCGGCGGCAGCAGCCGCCAGGAGCGCACGACGGTTCATGCCTGGTCCTCTCTCGGCGATGCAGCCCACGGTGTTGGCACGAAAGCCGCGCCGCGGCCAGCCTTCGCCGGCTGTGCTACCGCATCAGCCCGCGCAGCATCATGGCGATGACCGCCTCCACGAGCTGATCGGGCGAGGTCTGCAGGTGATCGGGGTGGTCGAGCAGCAGGGCGGTCGTGCCGTGCAGGCACGCCCAGGCAGCCTCGGCGGCGGCGACCGTGTCGCCCGGCGCGAAGATGCCGGCATCCATCAGCTCGGTGATGCCGCGCTCCAGGATTGCGAAGGAGCGGTCGGCATCATCGATCCCGTGAGGGCAGGCACTGGCCCGGCGCTTGGGCGTGATCATCTTGGCGAGAAAGGTGAGACGATACTCGTCGGGCCGGGCGAGGCCGAATGCAATGTAGGCGCGCAGTCCGGCCGTGAAGCGGTCGAGCAGCAGGGCGTGCCCGCGCTGGCTCTCCTCAAGCCGCACCAGCAATTCGCTGAACGTCGCCTCGGCGATGGCGTGGAGGATCGCCTCCTTGTCGGGGAAATACCCGTAGAGCGCGGCTGCGGAGACGCCGACCTCGGCCGCGATGCGGCGCATGGTGGCGTGCTCGAAGCCTTCTTCGAGGAAGAGGCGCTTGGCTGCAGCGAGAACCTCGCCCCGGCGCGACGCGCCCTGGCCCCGCGGCTTGCGT
>CAWIUA010000056.1:0-44550 GCA_963839135.1 uncultured Alphaproteobacteria bacterium | reverse complement strand
GCTCCCCGGCCGCGACGGCAACGGAGGGAAGTTCGGAGCCGAATTTCAAAGTAGGGCACCACCCTCTCTGCCGAGAGACTTTGCGAGCCACGCAAGAGTGTGCTCCTATCCGACCCCGCACTGTTGCGGCGGGGTCCTGCCCCCGTGATTGGGTGAGGGGGCCATGAGCGACCCGTCCTCCTACAGCGCGATCTACGCTTTCGGCGACAGCCTCTCCGACGCGGGCAACGTCTCGATCTTGACTGCGCTCACCGGCCGCATCCCGGTCTCGCCCCCCTACTACGAGCCGAGCTACGGGGGGCTCACGGCCACGGTCTTCAGCAACGGCCCCACCTGGGTGCAGGACCTCTCCGGCCTCCTCGGGCTCGGCACGCTCAGCCCGAGCCTGGATGGCGGGACCGACTTCGCCTATGGCGGGGCGGAGACCGGCGCCAACACGGGCTCCTCCTTCACCGGGTTGGAGCTCTCGGCGATCTCCCTTCCCTCTCAGCTCGCGCAGTTCGAGGTGCGCGTGCCCAGCCCGTCCTCAGGCGCGCTCTACTCGGTCTCGATCGGCACGAACGACCTCGACGCCATCCTCACGACAGCCGGGCTGAGCCTGTCCCAGATGCAGGCCCAGGTCTCGGCCGCGGTGTCGAGCGAGGTGTCGTTCGTGTCGGACTTGGTCGGGCGCGGGGCGCGGAACCTGCTCGTCCTGGACGCGCCGGACCTCGGCAAGGTGCCCGTGGTCACCCAGCGGAACGACCCGGCCGAGGACGCGCTCGCCTCGCGCCTGTCGAACCTCTACAACATTGACCTGAACGCCGCCCTGGAGAACCAGGCACAGGCGCACGGCGTCAGCCTGAGCATCCTGCCCACCTACTCGCTGCTGGATCAGGCCGTCGCCGACCCGTCGCTGTTCGGCCTCACGAACGCGACCGACCCGGTCTGGAGCGGCAACTTCACGGCCTCGAACAGCGGCACGCTGGCCACGACCGATCCGACCCAGCAGAACCAATACCTGTTCTGGGACCACTATCACCCGACCGCCCACGTCCACGCGCTCGTGGCGGCCGACGCGCAGTCCCTCGCAACCACCGGTAGCCCGCTGTACCCGGCCCCGACGGTCCGGATGGTGGACACGACGACCGGCGTCAGCTCGACCCAGTTCGGCCAGATCTATTACGGCCCGGCCGCCGGCCTGCAGGGGCAATTCCTCTATCCCGGGCAGGACAACATCGCGCTCTCAGCCACTGAGCCGAGCATGTATCTCGCGGGCGGGTCGGGCGAGGACGCGATCGCGGCGTTGTCCGGCAGCAACGTGCTGAACGGCGGCGGAGGCTCCAACTTCCTCGCCGGCGCGACGGGAGCGGACGGGGGCACGGACACTTTCTTCCTCGACGGCCGCGGCGGGCAGACCATCTGGGACACGGTGCTGAACTTCCACCGGGGCGACGCGGTCACGCTCTGGGGCTTCGTCCCCGGAAGCAGCGCCTTGTCCTGGGCCGACAACGAGGGTGCCGCCGGCTACACGGGCGCCACCCTCCACGTCGCCTTCGCCGGGGCCGGCACACCGGTCAACGGCTCCGTCACCTTCGCGGGCATCCCGCTCGCCGACGCCCAGTCCAGGTTCAGCATCAGCTCAGGCACGGCGGGTGGCATCCCGTACCTCTACGTCAGCTCCAACGCTTGAGCCGACTCGCCGGGGAACCGACCCTATGCACCGCCTGCGAGCTGGCCGAGTAGCCGGAGCAGCTGCTCGGCGCCGCCTGGCTCCAGGCGCTCCGCGAGCCGCCGCTCGTGCGCGCGCACCCGCTGGGTCGCCCGGCGCAGCAAGGCCTCGCCGTCCGCGGTGAGGCGCAAGGTGAGCGCGCGCCCGTCGCGCGGGTCGCGCCCGCGCTCGGCGAGGCCGCGCCGTTCCAGCTCCTCGATCAGCGGCACGAAGTTGGTGCGCTTGATGCCCAGCGCCTCCGCCACGTGGCTCGGGCGCAGGCCGGGATTGTGATGGATCACGTGAAGCACCGAATACTGCGCCGGACGCAGCTCCAGCGCGGCCATGGCGCGGTGGAAATCCTGGAACGCCGCCACCTGCGCCCGGCGCAGCGCGTAGCCCAGCAAGCCGGGCAGGAGGCCGAGGTCAACCCCGCCGGTCGCCCCATCGATCGGTGTTCCCGCGGCATCGGGCATGGCGGCTCTGCTCTCCAGGATAGTGATGGCTAATGACCAGTAGGCACGCCGGAGCGGAACGTCCATCATGGCGTGGCACCGGCGCGCCACCATGGAGAACGACGCGATGAGAACGATCATTCTCGCCGCCCTCGCGGCACTGTCCTGCGCCCTCGGCGCCGCGGCGCAGCCGGAGAAGCCGATCAAGATCGGCGTGCTCAATGACATGTCAGGCGTCTATGCCGACTACCAGGGCGTCGGCTCCGTGATCGCGGCGCAGATGGCGGTCGAGGATTTCGGGGCGAAGGTCGGCAACCGGCCCGTCGAGATCGTCTCCGGCGACCACCTGAACAAGCCGGATGTAGGCTCCGCGATCACCCGCCAGTGGCTGGATCAGGGTGGGGTCGATCTCGTCGCCGACGTGCCGAACTCCGCCGTGGCGCTCGCGGTCGCAGACCTCGTGCGGAGCCACAACAAGGTGTTCCTCGGCTCGGGCGCGGGCACGGCGGCGCTGACCGGGGAGAAGTGCTCGCCCAACACGGTGCACTGGACCTACGACACGTGGGAGGCCGCGCACAGCCTGAGCCGGGCGGTGGTGGCCCGCGGCGGCAAGAAGTGGTTCCTGCTCGTGGCCGACTACGCCTTCGGCTACGCGCTCGCGAGCAGCACGACGGACGCGGTGAAGCAGGCCGGCGGCCAGGTGCTCGGCGAGGCTCGCCACCCGCTCGGCACGAACGACTTCTCCAACTTCCTGCTGCAGGCGCAGAGCTCCGGCGCCGACGTGCTCGGCCTGGAAGATGCGGGAGGGGACACCACGACGGCGCTCAAGCAGGCGGCCGAGTTCGGCCTGTCGCGGACCATGAAGTTCGCCGGGCCGGTGATCAACATCAACCTGGTGCAGGCGCTCGGGCTGCCGTCCGCGCAAGGGCTGCTGATCGCGACCCCGTTCTATTGGGACATGAACGACGGCACCCGCGCCTTTGCCAAGCGGTTCGCCGAGCGCCATCCGCACCACGCGATGCCGAACGACATGCAGGCCGGCATGTATTCGGGCGTGCTCGCCTACCTACGCGCGGTCGCGTCGCTGGGTGGCAACGCCGAGGACGGCAAGGCGGTCGTGGACGCGATGAAGCGGACCCCGAGCGATGATCCCGTCTATGGCCGGACGGTGATCCGCGCCGACGGGCGGGCGCTGCATCCTGTCCATGTCTTCGAGACCAAGACGCCCGGCGAGAGCAAGGGCGCGTGGGACTACCTTAAGCTCGTCTCGACCATCCCGGCAGACCAGGCATACCGGCCGCTCTCCGAGGGGCACTGCCCGCTGGTGCACTGACGCTCGCGCGCGCGGCTCAGGCCGGCACGGTCTCGTCGAAGTTCCGGTAATCCAGGAAGCGCTTGCCGCTCTCGTCGAGAACGAAGATGTCCCGGTAGCGCCGGTTCCACATTATGTCGGTGGCCGCGTAGGAGCGGCGGGCATAAACCGTCTGCCCCGTCGCCTCCTCCAAGCCTACCACCGTGACGAGCAGCGCCGCCTCCTCGGCGACCAGGCTCTCGGGCGTGTCGCCGTAGAGCGGGCTGTCCGGCGTGATCCGGTGGATCGCGGTGTAGCTCAGGGAGAACACTGGCGTGTGCTCGCGCTCCAAGTGCAGCGTGTGGAAGCGTCGCATCGTGGTGCCTTCGGCCGAGGTCTCCTGACGCAGCAAGTGGACGGCAACGTCCGCCTCAAGGATCTGGCTGCGCCGCTCGTTGCCCATGCGCAGGAACAGGGTCGGCACCCCGTTCCAAGGCGCGACCGTTGCGACCTGCGCGAACACGACCCGTGCCGTGGGCCGGCTTGCCCGGGCGAAGATGATCCCAGTGGCGAGCGCGACCAGCAGGATGCCCACCATCGTCTCGATCACCATGAGGATGTTGCCGTAGAGCGTTCCCGGCGACATCACGCCGTAGCCGATGGTGGCGATCGTCTCCACGCTGAAGAAGAAGGCGTCCGCTACGCTGCCAGGCTTTGCCCCAGCGATGCTGCCGCGCTGCAAGAGGTAAAGCCCCGCGAACACGGCATTGATAAGCAGGTAGGCCACGATGCCGAAGCTCGCGAACACCCGCCAGCGCACGGTCACCAGCCGGTAGTAAAGGTCGCCGCGCCACGGCTCGCGGATGCCGACGCGGCGGATCGCCTCCGGCGCGAAGAGGATCGGTCGCTGCGGCGGCGGTCCCATGGGCGGAGCTTACACGCGACCGCCCGCCGTGGTAGCCCGGCGCCCATGGTTCAGAGCAAGTTCCTCGCCGAAGCCATCGCCCGCGGCTTCGTCCACCAATGCACCGACGAATTGGCACTCGACGCGGCGCTGCTGGCCGGCCCCGTCCCCGGCTACATCGGCTTCGACTGCACCGCCGACAGCCTGCACGTCGGTTCCCTCGTGCAGATCATGCTGCTGCGCCTGATGCAGCGCCACGGCCATCGCCCGGTCGTGCTCATGGGCGGCGGCACCACGCGCATCGGCGACCCCTCGGGCAAGGACGAGGCGCGGCAGATGCTCTCGGACGCGCAGATACGGGCCAACATGGAGGGCATCCGCCAGTGCATCGCGCCGTTCCTGCGCTTCGGCGAGGGGCGCCTCCTGGGCGACGCAGTCCAGCTCAACAACGCGGACTGGCTCGACCCGCTCTCCTACATCGAGCTGCTGCGCGACGTGGGGCCGCACTTCACGATCAACCGGATGCTCACCTTCGACAGCGTCCGGCTGCGGCTGGAGCGCGAGCAGCCGCTGACCTTCCTCGAATTCAACTACATGATCCTGCAGAGCTACGATTTCCGCGAGCTGCGGCGGCGCCACGACGTCCTCCTGCAGATGGGCGGCTCGGATCAGTGGGGGAACATCGTCTCCGGCATGGAGCTGATCCGGCGGACGGACGGCGTCCAGGCATTCGGGCTGACGACGCCGCTCATCGCCACGGCGTCAGGCGCCAAGATGGGCAAGACCGCGCGCGGCGCCGTGTGGCTGCGGGCGGATCGGCTGCCGCCCTTCGACTACTGGCAGTTCTGGCGCAACACCGAGGACGCGGACGTCGGCCGTTTCCTGCGGCTCTTCACCGATCAGCCGCTCGACGAGATCGCTCGGCTCGAAGCCCTCCCAGGCTCCGAGATCAACGCGGCCAAGATCACGCTCGCGACCGAGGCGACGGCGCTGCTGCACGGCCGCGCCGCCGCGGAGGACGCCGCCGCGACCGCGAGGCGCGTGTTCGAGGAGGGCGCGGCCGGGGACGCCATCCCGGTCCACGAGGTTCCGCCTGAGGCGCTCACCGCCGGCATCCCCGCGTTCCGCCTCTTCGCGGACGCCGGGCTGTGCGCGAGTCTCGCCGAGGCGCGGCGCCTCATCCGCGGCGGCGGCGCGCGGGTGAACGGCGAAGCCGTCAGCGACGAGGCCCGGCTGATCACGGCGGACGATCTCCGCGACGGCGCGATCACGCTCTCCGCCGGGCGCAAGCGCTACCTGCTGGTGCGGCCAGCCTGAGCGGCCGGGGCGTCCGTGGAGCGCGGGTGCTCCAGGAAGAAGCGCAGCATCTCCCGCGTGGCGTCGGGCCCGCGCGGATCGGTGTAGGTTCCGGCGGGACTGCCGCCCGACCACGCGTGGCCGGCGCCGTGGACCACCCATTGCTCCAGGACGGTCCGGCCGGTTGCGTCCGTGTGCAGGGTACGCATGTAGGCGTGGCCGCCGGGCACGCGGCCATCTTCCGTCCGCACCCGCAGCGACCCGGACGGCAGGGCGCGGGCGACGACCGCGTCGCCGTTGCGGGGGTGCACCGTGGTGTCGCGGTCGCCATGGAACACGATGGCCGGGATGCTCGGTGCGCCGCCTCCGCCGCGCCGGGCGCGCGCAGGCTTCCCTTGCTGCATGGCGGCGAAGGCCGATTGCATGTCGCTCGCGGCCCCGCAGGCGAGGCCGGAGTGCACGCCGACCGCGGCGTAGAGGTCGGGATAGGCTTCGCCCATGATCGCGGCCGCCGCTCCGCCTGCCGAGAGGCCGGCGACATACACCTGCCGCGGATTGACCGCGTAGTCGCGCATGACCTGGCGCGTGATGCCGGCGATCAGCGCGGGCTCGCCCTGGCCGCGCCGCTGCTCGGCGGCGTTGAACCAGTTCCAGCACTTCGAGCTGTTGGCTGCAGCTGTCTGCGCCGGGTAGGCGATCAGGCAGGTGTGTTCCTCGGCGGCCTCGTTCATGCGCGTGCCGGCGGCGAAGTCGTCGGGTGACTGCGTGCATCCGTGCAGCATGACGACCAACGGGACGGGCTGGCCGTGATAGCCGCTCGGCACGTAGAGCTTGTAAGGGCGGCTTCCGGCCGGGCTGCTGAAGGTGGCGGCGAGGAACTTCGCGCCGCCCGGCACGGCGCTCGGCGCCTCGGCCGACGCTGGGTGCGCCAAGCCGCTTATCGCTGACGGGAATGCGCCGTTTCTGACCTGGTCGAGCAGGCTGTGCAGCGTTTCATGCAGTGGCGGCTCAATCGTGTTCTCGCCCTTGCGCTGCAGCACGCGCTGCAGGAGCGCGGTTGCCTTGGTGAGTGTGCCTGCGCTGGCGAGCCCAGCCGAACCGAGGAGGCTGCGAGGTGATACATTCTTCATGGCCAATGGCATCCTGTGGGGGATAGAAGCAGACGTTCCCACCCGGAACCGTGATCGGTTTCCGTCGTGAGCGAACCGAACGTTCGACTGGGTCAGTGCATCCGGTCGGCCAGAGCAGCCTTCACCTCGGGGCTAGCGTGCAGCGCACCGAGCACCGTGATCCGGGCAATAGTTTCGCGAGCGAGCTCGGGTGTCACGTCCCTGGCGATACTGGCCAGGCCCAATACATTGATCTGCACTTGTTTCCCCGCGTCCCGCACCGCCTCGAGGTCCTCCCGGCGGTAGTGCCTGAGGCCGAGATCCAAGGTTCGCCGCGCGACCGACTGCCGGACAACCTCGGCGTGCCGGTCAAGCTGGTTGCGAATCGCGGTGCGGATGAAGTCCGTCCGGTTCGAATAAAACCCGTCCTGCACCATGAGATCGATTTGGCCGAGATCAACGTAGCCGAGGTTGATCGTGATCTTCTCGCTGTCGCCGACCCTGGGTCGTAGCTCACGTACGTTGTCGCTCATCGCCATCCATCACCCATCCAGACTGGATGGCAGATTGGCTCTCTCCCCTCGTTTCGCAAGAGCGGGGCGCGGTCGAGACGGCGGAAAAAACCTAGGATGGCAAAGTTTGCTGGCACGCTTGTTGTTCCAAGGCGGCCAGGTAGGCATCCGGGTCGCGGCGGAACCGGGTGCGCAGCGTCCGAGCATGGCGCCTCTGGTTGAGACGCCGTCGCAGGTCCGTCCATGCATCCCGGTTGACCCGGCCCAGCTCGCGCGCGGCGGGTGGGTGCAGCCGCGTCGCGGTGGCCGCGATCAGGCGCACCTCGCCGCGCAGCACGGCCGCGGGCGAAGCCGCCTTGCGCCCGCAGGCTCGGCGCTCGTGGTAGCGTTGCGAGCCGAACAGCTGCTCAAGGTCGTTGTTCGTGCGCGGCAGGTCCGGCACGGCATAGCAGTGGAACAACCCAGGCCGGTAGCTGCGCGTGACCTTGCGAAAGCGGTCGATCGCCTCGGTCAAGTCACCGGCGAGGGCACGGTGGCGGTGCATGGCGGCCACCAACCCGTCGAAGCGGCGTCTGACGACGCTGGCGTCCTCCTCATCCCGGTTGTTCAGGATGTGCGCGGCCCGGTGCACCCACCCATAGGCGCGCTCGATGTCCGGCCAGAGTGCTGCCGTGCGCTCCAAGCCGCGGCCGATCAGTTCGTGCAGCCGCGTGAGGCGCGGCGAGGTCTGCCCCCCTTGGCCGCGCGATCCAGGCTCGCGGCCACCTTCTCCAGCCGTTCCTTGAGCTTCAGCCCCGAGGCCGCCAGCGGCGCGCGGCCATCGTCGGTGATGGCGCTGCGCACGGCCGCGCAGTAGCCGCGCACCATCTCGGCTTCGGCATCGTCGCGGCCCTCCACCGCGCGCTCGATCGGGCGCACGCCGCGCACCTGCTTCTTCAGTTCGACCTTCGCGTGGCGGTCGGCCTCGAACACCGGCAGCGCCGCCTCGCGCAGGAAGTGAAACTGGCAGAGCTGGTGCGCCACGCCAGGCAAGGCACGCTCCACGGCACGGCGGATCGACGTCTGCCCGTCGCTGACCACGCCCTCGACCGGCACGCCGACCGCGTCCGCCACCTCGCGCAGCAGCGGCGCGAGGTCCGCTGCCGTGCCCGACAGCAGGCTGCGCGCGAGCAGAACCTCGCCCGAGAGGCAGTCGCGCATCACCCACAGCACCTCGTGGCCCACGTCCGGCTGCATGCCGTCGAGTGCCAGGACAACCCGACCCTGGCTGGCCAGCACGCCGCGCAGCCGCGCGCTGTCGGTCAGCGACACCGCCAGCAGCTCGTCGTAGCGGTCCAGCAGATTGGTCACGCTGCGCTCGGCGATCGCCACCCCGCGCTCGCGCAAGATGGCGTGGATCTCCGGCACGCTGCGATGCGCGCGGTGGCGCAGCGTCCCCACCAGCGCGATCACGTCGAGCCCGAACTCGTGCTGCGGCAATGCGATCGCGCCCTCCGCCTCGGGCCGGTAGGGCCTGTGGTGGCGCGCGCAGCCCTGCCGCTCGCAGCGGCGGATCTTCAGCCGCAGCCGCACCGCGCCGGACAGCGTCACCAGCGTGCGGCGGTTCTCGTAGCGCACCCGCATGGACCCGCCGCACGCCGGGCAGAGCTTGCGCGCCGGGCGCAGCACGCGCTCCCGCTCCGGCCGTGCCCGAGCTGAGGTTCTGCCCATCCCGCACCTCCCACCAAGGTTCCCTGATCCTTACCAGCTCGGGCGGATTGGCAGCCAGCTTTGCCGGCCTAGAAAAAACCGAGCACTCGTCGAGCGATGCCCTATCCTGCTCGGACCCAGGTCTGACTCCGCCCGAATAGGCTGATCCCAATATACCCGCGCAGAACCAGCTTCCGCCCCCCATCCGCGAGGTGGATCGAGCATCGATAGCTGGTCCCGTTCTCCGGGTCCAGGATCGTCCCGCCGCTCCAGCCGTCGCCGTCCGGCACGAGGTCGCGGATGATCTGCAGGCCCAGCACCGGCTTATCCTTGCGGTCATCCGTGCACTTCACGCAGATCGCGCCGCCCTTGTCCGTGTCGAGCACGCGCGCGATGTCGCCGAAGAGGCGGCCCTGGTATTCAAAGATGCGCACCAGGCCGCGCGGCTGGCCCGTGTGGTCGTCGAACGTCTGCCAGAGACCGACCGGACTCTGCAGGGCTGAGACCGGAGGAGCGGCGAGCGCCGGCGCGAGGGCGGGCAGCAGGCAGAGGAACAACAGGCTGCGTCGTGTTGGCATGGAAGACCTCCATCCATCGTGGAGCAGAGTCTAGGCGGTCCTGTCGCGCAGCACACGCTGGAGGTCGCGCTCGATCAGGGCGAAATCCGCACCCGTCTTAGCGCCTGCCGTGGCACGGGCAACGTCACGCCAGTCCACGATATCGAGCACCTCGGACGGGTTCGCGCGCAGTAGCTCGCGCTTGATGAACGGGAAACCGGCCCGCAGGAGCTGCCGCCACAGATCGCTCGTCGGATTGAGCGGCACGCGATAGACGGCGGCGTCCCGTACGCGCCGGGCGTGCGCCTTGCGCACGTCCTCCAGCGGGTCCGCCGAATGCAGCCCGTCCGGCTGACCCTCCATGAGCAGCGCCGGCTCGATGTCCTCTAGGAGCCGAGTGTAGGGCCACAGCGCGCGCACGGTGAAGCCCGCGCGGATCAGGATCTGGGAGAGACCGATCTCGTAGCGCTGGATGACCCAATGCTTGCTCGGGGTGGGCAGCACCTCGGACCAGAACCGCCGCCAGGCCGGGCTCGCGAGCACACGCGGCGAGAAGGCCAGGAAGTAGCTCTGCAGATGGTAGCGGGACTGCCACGTCTCGGTGCAGCCCCAGGCATCCGCCTGAGTGAAGTCTAGGCGCTGCAGCATCTCGCTGACCGGCCGCAGCGGGCCATAGACGCTGTCGTTCGCCATCACCGCGAACTCGGTATCGGCGCGCGGCAGACCGAGCTGCTCGAAGCCCTCGCGCCAGGCGCCGAAATCGTAGCCCACGTTGCGCCGGATCAGGACGCCCGCGCACATAGCCTGCACCGCCGCCAGTGCCTCCGGCCGCAGGAACCCGGCGTTGCTGACGAACAGCACCGACAGCCCGGCATCCGCGAGCGCGCGAACGTAGTCGAGCACGTGCGGCCGGACCTCGCCCGCCCCGTCCCAATGCACGAACACGCACGGCCGCGGCCCGACCGGGATCGGCCCTTCTTCCGGCCAGCGGTAGGCGATCTGCCGCGGGCTGCGGAGCCGGCCAAGGACGTGGGCGGCTCGCGGCACGGCTCCGAGGAACACGAGCCGGTGCGCCAACCTCGCCGCTGCCAGCAGGGAAAGGCGCGTTCGGCTAGGCATGGGACGGTGCAGGCTGCGGCGCGAGCCGCATCGCGATGTCGGCCGGCACGGGTTCGCCCGGCACTGCGCCGAGCGCCGCAGCGGCCACGCCCTGCGCCTCCTCCAGCCGCCCGAGCTGATCGAGCGCCTGCAGCTCGCCGCGCAGCGCCGCCCACCACAGCCCCCCGCCCGGCGACGCCGCTGCCCGTGCCCGAGCGAAGCATGAGCCGGCACGCGCCGCGTCCCCAGGCAACTCGCCGCACACGTCCAGCACGGCGAGGCAGAACAAAAGATCTCGCTCCGTCTCCCCGAGCGGGCCCGCTCCTGCGAGTGTAGCGTCCCAAAGCCCTTCCTGCGCGGCGACGGTCGCCGCCAGCGCGTAGTGTCCGGCATTGACGAGTTCGACAAGCACGCGCCGGGCGATCGCGGTTCGACGCCCCGCGCCGTCAGTCGGGGCCGGAGGAAGCTCCGCGAGTCGTACCGGCACATTGCCGTCGCCTGCCGCTGCGGCGCAGAGCAGCGCCTCAGCGCCCGCCACCCAACCCACATCCTCGGCTTGGCCGTCCTCCATTGCGAGCCGAGACACGGCCCGGCGCAGCGCGGCGGCGGCCTGTTGAGCGAGCAGCAGCCGGCGTTCCAGCCTTGGCCGCGTCTCTCCTGCCGCGATGCGGCGCATCGCGTCCGCGTAGAGCAGGCCGCAAAGGTTGAGAGGCATCAGCGTGGCAAGCTCGTCGAGGCTGGCGATGTCCGTCCTCTCCGGAAGCAACTCCAGCGCGTCCAGGTCGAGACCGAACCGCGCGCGCGCCGCATCTCGGAGCAGCACCCAGGGGCGCTCAGCCTCGCCGAAGGCGCCCGCCGCGACAGCTTCTTGGAACGCGCGCCCGGCGAAGCCGATCTGCACGTCGCTCGCCGCGGGGCAGAGCTCGGACCGCCGCGCAAGGTAGGCGCGGAACTCGGCCTGCATGGCAGCCCAATCCTTGCCGGGGACAAGCGGCGCGTCCGACGCATAGGCGACGAGGCCGTGCCCGAGTTCATCCACTCGCACGTGCGCGAACCCCGCGCGCTCCAGCAAGCCGCGCAGGCTCGCCTGCGTCTGTATGACGAGGTGCAGCCCCGGAGAGAGCAGCGACACGAGCGCGCCGGGCGAGGTCTCGGGCACGATATGGTCGCCGTTGGGCGTCGTGAGCACCACGACGCCTCCGGGCCGCAGCATAGCACGCAGCAGGCGCACGAATTGCGGCGGCGACGGCAAGTGCTCCAGCACCTCGGAGCCGAGCACGATATCCATCTGACCGCGCATTGGGTCATCCGGCTTGAGGTAGGCCAGCTCGATCGGGAGGTCGAGCTGCTCGCGTCCCGCCTCGGCGAGGCGCGCCGGGTCTACGCCGCGCCCTTGCCAGCCGCGCGCGTGGATCGCGTAGTCCAGGCTGAACCCGTAGCCGCAGCCGACGTCGAGGAAGCGGCTGCCCGGCGCCAGTGCGAGCGGTGCCAGCGCCCGGCAGATCGGCCATACGCCCGCGCCCTGCTGCACGTAGAGCACGACCGTGCCCTCCCGGCTGAGCCGCCGCTTCTCGTAGCGCGGCGGCCGAGTCAGATTGAAGGCGCAGGCACCGCAACGGCTGCAACGGGCGAGCTGGTAGCGCCGCGCGAACCGCTCTGGCCGGCGTGCCTCGACCTCGAGAAGAACGGGGCCGAGCGCCTCCGCCGCACCGCAATTGGGGCAGGCCCGCTTCGTCCAGCGCAGCCGCGGTGCAGCGGCCCCCGTCCAGCGCAACGCGTAGCCGGAGACGCGCGGGCGCCGGAGAACCCGCGCGGCGCGGTCGAGTTGCCTGCCGACGAAGCTCATCCCGTGCGCACGGCCCTACGCCCGGCGGCCCACGCCTTGGTAGGCGAGCCCGGCCGCGGCCATGGCTGCCGGATCGAAGACGTTGCGCAGGTCCACGATCACGCGGCCGCGCATCGTGTCGCGGACGCGTGCGGGCGAGAGGGCGCGGAACTCGTTCCACTCAGTCACCACCACGACCGCGTCCGCATCCCGCATCGCCTCATAGGCGTCCTCGCAGTAGGTGATGCCGCCTGGCAGCAGCGGGCGGGCGTGCTCCATTGCGATGGGATCGAAGGCACGGACCGCAGCGCCCTCCTCGACGAGCCGGCTGATGATCGCGACACTTGGCGCGTCGCGCATGTCGTCCGTCTCCGGCTTGAAGGTTAGGCCGAGCACGGCAAGCGTCTTGCCGTGAACGGAGCCGTCGCAGGCCGCGACGATGCGCGCCGCCATGCCGGCCTTGCGCGCCTCGTTGACGGCGACCGTGGTCTCCACGAGCCGCGATGGCGCTCCCCAGTCCTGGCTGATGCGCATCAGCGCGAGCGTGTCCTTAGGAAAGCACGAGCCGCCGAAGCCTGGCCCGGGGTGAAGGAACTTGCGCCCGATCCGCCCGTCCATGCCGATGCCGCGCGCGACATCGTGCACGTCCGCGCCCACCTTCTCGCAGAGGTCCGCCATCTCGTTGATGAACGTCACCTTCATCGCCAGGAACGAGTTGGCCGCATACTTGATGAGCTCCGCCGTCTCGACCTCAGTGAACAGGATCGGCGCCTCAATCAAGGAGAGCGGCCGATAGAGGCGGCCCAGGACCTCGCGCGCACGCTCGCCGCTTGTGCCGATCACCACGCGGTCAGGCCGCATGAAGTCGCCGATCGCGCTGCCTTCGCGCAGGAACTCCGGGTTGCTGGCCACGTCCACGTCCAGCTCCGGGCGCAGCCGGCGCATGGCCTCCGCGATGCGCCGCCCGGTGCCGACGGGGACAGTGCTTTTGGTGACGACGACGGCGTAGCCTGTCAGAGCCCGCGCGACCTGCTCCGCCGCGGCGAGAACGTAGCTCACGTCCGCATGGCCGTCGCCGCGCCGGGTCGGAGTTCCGACGGCGATGAAAACCGCCTCCGCGCCCGCGACCGCCTGCGCGAGGTCGTCGCCGAAGCTGAGCCGCCCGGCGGCCACGCCTTCGGCTACGAGCCGGTCGAGCCCGGGCTCGTAAATCGGCATCCGCCCCTCGCGGAGCATGCCGAGCCGTCTCGAGTCTGCCTCAACGACGGCAACCTCCGTGCCCAGGTCCGCGAAACACGCGGCCGAGACGAGGCCGACATAGCCGCCGCCAATCATCGCGATGCGCAAAAGCTTACTCCTTTCGTGCCAGCGGCAATAAGCCACAGGGGAACCATCAGGGCCAGGGGCGATCCTGCAAGCGTCGCTACTTCCGCTGGCGCCGCGTGAGGTCGTCGAGCGCGTGCTGCTCGCGGCGGGCCTGTGCCGCTGCGGCGGCATCAACACGCCTGGCCAGGAGCATCTCCGCGGTTTCCAGCCCGGCGCGCGCGAGGTTCAGCACGGCGCGCGCCCGCGCGGTCTCGGCCTCGGCGCGCTCCGCCGCATTGCGAGCCGCTTCCGCCCGTTGGCGCGCATACGTCAACCAAGCACCGAACGCTTCGACCGCTGCATCATCCGCTTCCAGGCTGCAGGCCAGCGCCGTCTCGCGCGCGATCTCGTCGTCCACCATGTCCGCCAGCCTCTGCGCGAGGGTCTCCTGCGCCACGGCGTCGCTCACCGCCCGGCGCGCCTCGTCGTTGGCAATGCGGCGCAGGCGCAGAACGGCCTGCAAGGGATCACGGGGCATGGCTACCGTCCAGTGCGTTGCGGAGCTGGGCAAAGGCGTCGCCAAGCTCTGTTAGCTCGTCCCGACCCTGGCGCAGCACGGCCTCGATCCGAGGCGTGAGGCGGACCGCCTCGTCCACCGCCGGGTCGCTGCCCGCGCGGTAGGCGCCGAGCCGTATCATGTCCGCCATTTCGGCGTGGAGCGCGAGCACCGTGCGCGCCCGCTGGGCGAGGGCCGCCTCGTCCGCGCCAAGACAGCCTGGCACGGTGCGCGAGAGCGAGCGCAGCACATCGACCGCGGGATAGCGCCCGCCCTCGCCGACGCGCCGGTCTAGGATCACGTGGCCGTCCAGGATGCCGCGCACCGCGTCCGCCACCGGCTCGTTGTGGTCGTCGCCCTCGACGAGCACGGTGAACAGCGCCGTTATGTGCCCGGGACTGGCGCCACCCGCCCCCGGCCCAGCGCGCTCCAGCAAGCGCGGCAGCTCGGCGAACACGCTCGGCGGGTAGCCGCGCGTCGCCGGCGGCTCGCCCGCCGCGAGCGCCACCTCGCGCAAGGCAAGGCAGAATCGGGTGACGCTGTCCATCATCAGCAGAACGCTGCGCCCCTCGTCGCGAAAGTGCTCGGCCACCGTCATGGCCGCGTAGGCAGCCTCGCGGCGGAGCAGCGGCGGCGCATCACCGGTCGCGACGACGACGACGGAGCGCGCCAGTCCTGCGGGACCCAGTTCATCCTCGATGAACTCGCGCACTTCCCGCCCGCGCTCCCCGACGAGAGCGAGCACGGTGACGTCGCAGGCCGCCTGCCGCGCGAGCATCGCCATGAGCGTGCTCTTCCCCACGCCCGACCCGGCGAAGAGCCCGAGTCGCTGACCAAGCCGGCAGGTCGCGAACAGATCGAGCGCGCGCACGCCGAGGCTGATCCTGGGGCCGAGCCGGGCGCGAGTCGTGGCGTCCGGGGGCGGCGCGCGCAAAGGACGCAGCTGGCCCGGCGGCAGTGGGCCGCGCCCATCCAATGGCCGGCCGAGCGGATCCATCACGCGGCCGAGCCAGCCGTTGCTGACCAGAAGCCCGCTTCGCCGTGATCCGGCGTCGAGCGGCAGGTACGCCGGGCTGCCCGGCCCCAGCCCGTCGAGCGGCCCCAGCGCCATCGCTTGCGCGAGCCCAGCGCGGAAGCCCACGATCTCCGCTGAGAGCAGCCCGTCATCCCGGCCACGCAGCGCGATGCGGTCGCCCACGGCCGACTGTCCCGCGATTCCGGCGACCTCGACGGCGAGACCCGACACACCCACGACCCGGCCTTGCACCGCCGTGGTCGCCCGCGCCGCGAGGCTGCTCGGCACGGCCCTGAGTCGCTGCGCCAACGGGACCCGCCTCATCGTTCGAACACAACCTTAACGTGTTCTCTCCAGCCTGAGTCGCACACCATTACGGGCTTTCTCACCTGACTACGAACTTTCTACACGCAATAGGTGAAAAAAGTGTGGACCGGAGCAACCTGTAATGGCATTATGCACTTACAGGTAGTGAAGGAAACAACCAATGCGTGTCCTGCTTGTCGAGGATGACCTGACCGTTGCCCGTGGCCTGAGCCTCATGCTCAAGAGCGGCGGCGCCGTCGTGGACCATAGCGACACTGGCGAGGAAGCCCTGGAACTCGCCCGGCACTACGACTACGACGTGGTGCTGCTCGACCTCATGCTGCCCGATGTCGAGGGCTACGAGGTCGTCCGCCGCATGCGCGCGGCCCGCGTGGAAACGCCGGTGCTCATCCTCTCCGGTCTGTCCCGTCCGCAAGCAAAGGTAAAGGGCTTCGGCGCTGGTGCCGACGACTACATGACCAAGCCGTTCGATAAGGCCGAGCTGCTGGCGCGCATGCAGGCCGTGCTCCGCCGCAGCAAGGGCTACAGCCAGCCCACATTGCGCATCGGCGACGTGGTTCTGAACCTCGACAGCCGCGAGGTCGCGGTTGGCGGCACTCAAGTCCACCTCACCGGCAAGGAATACTCGATCCTGGAGCTGCTCGTTCTGCGCAAGGGCATGGTGCTGACGAAAGAGGCGTTCCTCAACCACCTTTACGGCGGCATGGATGAACCGGAGATGAAGATCATCGATGTGTTCATCTGCAAGCTGCGCAAGAAGCTCGCGCAGGCGGGTGCGCCGAACCTGATCAGCACCGTCTGGGGTCGTGGCTATATGGTGCGTGATGCGAGCGGCGACGGTCCGCGCGCGATCCAGACGCCCGCCACGCCCGCAGCCCCCGTCGCCGTGACCTCCGTCGCGGCGTAAGTGGGCCTAAACTGTGAACTGCTCAGCGATGATGCGCTCGGACAGCTCTTGGTCGGGGTTGAACAGGACCTGGGTCGCGACGCTCCGGTCCTCGCTCACGGCGACCAGCGCGACGTCGCGCACCTCGGTGAAATCCGCCACCGCGGCCACGGGGCGCTTGTCAGCTTCCAGGACCTCGAACACGACCTCCGCGCCGCTCGGCAGTAGCGCGCCGCGCCAGCGCCGCGGCCGGAATGGACTGATCGGCGTGAGCGGCAGCAGGTTCGCAGACAAGGGCAGGATCGGCCCGTGCGCGGACAGGTTGTAGGCGGTGCTGCCCGCGGGCGTGCTCACCAGCACTCCGTCGCACGCCAGCTCCGGCAACCGTACGCGGCCGTCCACCGTGATGCGCACCTTCGCCGTCTGGCGTCTCTGGCGGAATAAGTTAACCTCGTTGAATGCCAGCGCCTCTTCCACGGCGCCGCCACGCGTGACAGCGTGCATGCGCAAGGGATGCAGTGTGGCGGCCTGAGCACGCCCGAGCCGCTCCGGCAGCTCGTCCTCGGCGAACGGGTTCATCAGGAAGCCGACCGAGCCGCAATTCATCCCATAGACCGGCACGGTCCGCCCCGAGTCCAGCAAATGGTGCAGCGTCTCAAGCAGGAACCCGTCGCCGCCGAGAGCCACGATCACGTCCGCCTGGTCAGTCGCGCAATCACCGTAAAGCGCGATCAGACGCTCGCGAGCCTCCTGCGCCGGCTGCGTTGCGGACGCGGTGAATGCGATGCACTGGACGGGTGCCCCGAATAGCGGCCTTGCCCGCGTCCCAAGGGTGGTGCCGCCCGGCAGCCCGCTCATGGGGGACCCTCGGGGCACAAGCGCGTCATGCCAACCGCCGATGGTCCAGCACGGGCATGTCTCGCCGCACGCGGGCGGTGACCGCCGGGTCGAGCCGCGCCGTCGTCCAGCCGATTCCGTCCGAAACCTTGGCGACCACGTGCCCCCATGGGTCACAGACCAGCGAGTGTCCATAGGTGAGGCGCGGCCCGCCCGATCCGTCCATGTGCCGTCCCCAGGTCGCGGGCGCCGCGATCCAGCACTGCGTCTCGATCGCACGCGCGCGGATCAAAACCTCCCAGTGGTCCTTGCCGGTTTGCAAAGTGAAGGCTGCCGGCAGCAGGATCAGCTCCGCGCCCCGGCGGCGAAGCTGCAGGAAAAGCTCGGGGAAACGCACATCGTAGCAGATCGCGAGCCCAACCCGCACGCCAGCCGCCTCGAACGTCACGACCTCGCCGCCGGCGCCATAGGTCGCGCTCTCCCGATACCCCGTACCGTCCGGCGTCGTGATGTCGAACAGGTGGATCTTGCGGTAGCGCGCCAACTCCTGTCCTGCCGGCGAGAAGACGACGGTCGTGTTGAAGAGCCGCTCACCCCCGTCCGCGGCGTCACGCTCGCCGATACTGCCGCCGTGCAGGTGAACGCCATGGGCGCGCGCCGTCTCGCGGAGGAATTCATAGGCGGGGCCGCCCGCCGCATTGCTGCCCGGCGGCGGCAGCGACTCGGCCTGCGCCACCTTCGTCGCGCGGTCGCCGCCGAGGCAGGTCCAAATCTCCGGCAACGCGATCATGTCTGGCCGGTCCGCCGCGGCGGCCTCGCCGATCAGGCGGCGTGCCTGCTCGATGTTGGCCTCCTTGTCCGAACCAGGCTCCATCTGCACGACACTCATACGCATCCTTGCCCTCCTGGCAGCACCCGCTGCGCTAAGAAAGCCGCGGCTCCGAGCGCCGCGGCCGGTCCTCCCCGCGTCCGCGCTGTGCCGGCGGGATCGGCGGCCGCGGCGCAAGCCGCTCCGGCGGCGCCCAATCGTCCTGGTAGGGTGCCTCACCGGCATCCGGCAGGCGCAAGCTCAGGCTGCGGATCTCGCCCTGGATCTCGTCGAGCCGTACCTCGATGCCGTCGAGCCGACCTTTCAGGCCGATCACACTGAATGGCACGGCGAGGAACAGCAATGCCGCCAGCAGCAGGACCACCAGGGCGGCGAGCTGCACCCAGGGGGGCAGCCAATCGGGCAAGAGGGCAGGTACGGGCATGACCCGCTCCATAGCAAACCAATCGGCGTCCGGCGACATCCCCCGCGCATCTCCGGCCTTGCGTCTTCAGCCGTTCCGGGCGACCCCTACCGCTCCGCAACTATCCAGGCTCCGCCATGCTCCTCCTCATTCCCGGCCCGGTCACGACCCGTCCCGAAACCCGCGCCGCCGCGGCTCGGGACTACGCGCCCTGGGATTTGGAGTTTCGCGCGCTGGTGCGCCGGGTCTGCGACGAGGTCCTGGCCATCGCGGGGGGACGGCCGGGCGAGCACGCCGCGCTGCCGATGCAAGGCTGCGGACATTTCGCCGTCGAGGCCGCGATCCGCAGCCTCGTTCCGCCAGGCGGTCGGCTGCTCCTGCCCATGAGCGGGCAGTATGCCGACCGGCTGGCCCGAATCGCCCGCGAGGCCGGTCGCGAGGTCACCGAGCTGCCGCTTCCTCCCAACCGTCCGGCCGATCCGGCCTGCGTCGAGGCCGCGCTGCGTGCCACGCCGGCCGCGACCCATCTCGCCGCCGTCTACAGCGAGACCTCGACCGGCGTGATCCATCCCGTCCCGGCGCTCGCTTCCGTAGCCGCTCGCGTGGGGCGTCGCATGATCGTGGACGCCGTCTCCGCCTTCGGCGCGCTGCCGCTTGACCTGAGCCTGTTGCCAGCCGTGGACGCGGCCGTCTTCACGGCCAACAAATGCCTCGAAGGCCTCCCCGGTGCCGCCTTCGTGATCGCGCGCATCGATCGGCTCCGCGGCGTCGGCCTGGCTGGGAGCTGGTCTTTCGACCTCTCTGACATCTACGAGACGAGCCTGCGCAGCCCTGGCGCCCACCGCTTCACGCCGGCCGCCGGGATCATCGCCGCCCTCGCAGTGACACTCGACCTTTATCGCGCCGAGGGCGGCCAGCCCGCGCGGCTCGCCCGCTACCGCGCGAACCAAGCGGTGCTCTGCGACGGCGTGCGCGGTCTCGGCCTCCGCCCGATGCTGCCTGCTGCGTCGCAGGGCCCGATCATCGTCAACGTCGCCGCGCCCGAAAGCCCGGCGTGGGACCTGCAACGCTTCGTGGACCTGCTCAAGGGGAGGGGAGTGCTCATCAGCAACTTCACCAACACGGTCGAGCCCAGCTTCCGCGTCGGCTGCATCGGCGCCGTGGAGCCTGCCGACATGCGCCGGGCGGTCGCGGCAATGGGCGAGTTGCTCGCCGCGATGGGCGCGCTGCCCCGGCGAGCCGCGTGATGCGGTCCGACCTGGAGATCGCCCGCGCCGCAAGGCTTCGCCCCATCGCCGAGGTTGCGGCGACGGCCGGGATCCCCGAGGACGCGCTCGTTCCCTACGGCCGTCACATGGCGAAGGTCGATCTTCGCTTCGTCGCCGCCCAGGACGACAAGCCAAAAGGCGCACTCGTCCTCGTCACCGGCACCAATCCGACGGCAGCCGGCGAGGGCAAGACCACGACCGTGATCGGCCTCGGCGACGCGCTCCGCCGTATCGGCCGGCGCAGCATGGTCTGCTTGCGGGAGCCGTCGCTCGGCCCCTGCTTCGGCCTGAAAGGCGGCGCCACCGGCGGCGGCCGCGCCCAGGTCGCGCCCATGGAGGCGATCAACCTCCATTTCACGGGCGACTTCCACGCCATCACCAGTGCCAACAACCTGCTCGCGGCGCTGGTGGACAACCATCTCTACTGGGGCAACGCGCTCGGCCTCGATCCGCGGCGCGTCACCTGGCGCCGCTGCCTCGACATGAACGATCGCGCGCTGCGCAGCATCGTGAATGGCCTTGGCGGTCCGGCGAACGGCAGCCCGCGCGAGGACGGGTTCGACATCACGGTCGCGAGCGAGGTGATGGCGATCTTCTGTCTCGCGCGCGACCTGGCCGACCTTCAGGCGCGGCTCTCCCGCATCCAGGTCGGCGCCCGGCGCCACGGCCCAGCCGCTACGGCCGAGGAGATGCAGGCGAGCGGCGCCATGGCGGCGCTGCTGCGCGACGCCTTCGCGCCCAACCTGGTGCAGACCCTGGAGGCGACGCCCGCCCTCGTCCATGGCGGTCCCTTCGCCAACATCGCGCACGGCTGCAACTCCGTCGTCGCGACCCGGCTCGCGCTTTCGCTCTCGGACGTGGTCGTGACCGAGGCCGGGTTCGGCGCCGACCTGGGCGGCGAGAAGTTCCTCGATATCAAGTGCCGCGCCGCCGAATTGGCGCCCGCCGCCTGCGTCGTGGTTGCGACCGTGCGCGCGCTCAAGATGCACGGGGGAATTGCCAAGGCGGACCTCGGCCGTGAGGACCCCGCCGCCGTGGCGCGCGGCTTGCCCAACCTGCTGCGCCATGTCGAGAACATGCAGGGCTTCGGCCTGCCGGTCGTCGTCGCGCTGAACCACTTCACGACCGACACCGAGGCCGAGATCGCCACCGTGCGCGACGCCCTCGCCGGGCGCGAGGTCGAGATGGTGGTCTGCACGCATTGGAGCGACGGAGGCGCTGGCGCCGAGGCGCTCGCGCGCGCGGTGATGGACCGAATCGCTGCCGGGACCGCCCGCTTCCAGCCGCTCTACCCGGACGAGATGCCGCTCGCCGACAAGATCCGCACGATCGCGCGGCGCATCTACCGGGCCGCGGATGTCGCCTTCCCGCCGCCCGTCCTGAAGCGCCTCGCCGCCTTCGAGGCAGCGGGCTTCGGCGGCGTGCCGGTCTGCATCGCCAAGACGCAATACAGCTTCAGCGCGGACCCGGCGCTGCTCGGCGCACCTGAGGGACACGTGCTGCCCGTCCGCGAGGTGCGCCTGTCCGCAGGCGCGGGCTTCGTGGTCGCGATCTGCGGTGAGATCATGACCATGCCGGGGCTGCCGCGCGTACCGGCCGCGAACGGGATCGGTCTGGACGCCGACGGCGAGATCTTCGGGCTGTTTTAGCGCCCGTGCTCCGGGTCGCCTTGCCGCTCTGCATTGTCAAGCAGCCGGAACAGCGCCTCGGGTAGCGGCTCACGCAGCGCCGGCGCGTATCGCTCGCGCAAGGCCGACCGCATCCAGCGGTCGAGCATCGTCTCCGCATCGCGCCGGGCTTGCATGGTCCGCTCCCGCTCCGTCATGACACGGCCAATGCGCGAGCATTGCGAAGGTTCCGAATTTGGCGGCTCAGGCATGGGTGGATGCCCTCAACCCTTGGTGCGCTCCAGGGCGGCGCCTCGCGGGACGCCGCCCTGGAGTGATCGCACGGTTCAGCGCGGGGTGGGGTAGGCCTGGCTGCCTACGTCGAAGCCGTGCTGGTAGGCGGGCACCCGCTCGCGTGTGACGTGGTTCACGCCTCGGCTGATCTGCTCGGCGCCGAGCGTTGCTGTGCTTGGATAGGCCTGGGACCCGAGATCGAGCCGCGGCGCGCCGATCGCGAAGACCTGCGCACGGCCCGGCACGAAGCCCGGCTCGCTGTTGCCGACGCCCTGGGCCAGCGCAGGCACCGCGGTGAGCGCGAGCAGGGCGGCGATCAGGAGCGGCCTGGCGCTGGGTGAATTCCGGAACATAGTATCCTCCTCAGTCTGCAGCGGCCCTTCCTGGACCGCGCGGAGGCACCATGCCGCGCCACAGGCACTCGGCGCTGTGACCCATGTCACTCCGCCGTCAAAACGTCGGTAAATCCCTACGCGGCCGCGTCGCTTGCTGGACGTGAAGTCAAGCCCGCGGCCCACGCTTCCAGTGCTGCGGCGGGGCGTTCGCCGGCGATGGTGGCCCCGACGCCTTCGCCGATCAGCGCGCCGAGCTTGAAGCCGTGGCCGGAGCAGGCGCTGACCAGCCAGCCGCGCGCCCCATGCGGGCGGACGACGAAGCGCTCGTCGCGCGTGACCGTGTAGTAGCACGCCTTGCGCTCCAGCACGGCGTAGCGGTCGAAGTCGCGGTAGGCGAGCCGGGCGGCCGTGTTCAGGCGCGCGAGGTCGGCGTCGGTCGCGAGCCGGTCCGCGTCCGGGTCGCCGTGCCGGGTGAAGTGGTGATCGCCGATTTTGAGGCGCGTGC
Source organism: uncultured Alphaproteobacteria bacterium (assembly GCA_963839135.1). Classification (GTDB taxonomy): domain Bacteria; phylum Pseudomonadota; class Alphaproteobacteria; order Acetobacterales; family Acetobacteraceae; genus CAWKEH01. The sequence goes on along the minus strand of CAWIUA010000056.1, from coordinate 21,957 downwards.
CGCGGCGCGGCGGTAGGGTATAGGTGCCGCTCGCCTCCCCCAGATCGAGCAGCACGGGGGCGTTGCGCCATGCCTCGGCGAGCTCTGGCGGCGGCGCGAGATAGAGCACGGCCTGGCGCGACGGCACCGCCTCCTCGCGAAGCGTCGGTACCAACCGGTCCGCCCAAGCGCCGGCACACACGACGACCGCGTCGCCGCGGTAACGGCACCTATCCGCGACGAGGCTTCCCGCTTCGGGATCAATCTCGGTGACGAGGCAGTTCGCGTGGAACCGGACGCCGCGCGCCGCGAGATACACGACCAGGTCGGTCAGGATGCGAATAGGAAATAGGATGCCCGCGCCCCCAGTCTCGACCACTCCCGTCAGCCCGACCGGCTCGACCATCGGGAAGCGCTCGGGAACCTCGGCGAGCGGCACCTCGCGGCAGAAAATATTGTGCCGGGCGAGGGAGCGCAGCGTCGCCGGGTGCCAGGGCGTCTTGCCGCGCATGAAATACACGGCGGGCACCGCCTCGTAATGCTGCACGCCGAGGTCGCGCCACATCGTCTCCCAGGTGCGGAACGCCTCCGGCATGAGATCGGCGTAACCCTCCATCTCGCCATACGCGTGCCGGGTGATGCGGTGCTCGTCGTAGGAGGAGGCGCGAGGGTTCGGCAGCGGCCCCTGCTCGAAGAGCTCGACGGCGAAGCCGCGCCGGTTCAGCGCCCAGGCGGTGGAGAGCCCGGCGATGCCGCCGCCGACGATGAGGGCATTGCCTCTGGCCAAGTCGTCCTCCGTTTCAGGCGAGGGCAGGGGTCACCCACCCCTGCCGCTCGCGCCAGTCGGCAGGCAGGTTGGCGAACCGCTCGACCCGCAGCTTGTCGAGGTCGGCGAAGGTGCAGCGCCCTTCCAGCACCAGGTCGCGGACCGCGCGGCCGCTCGCGGGCGAGAGGCCGAAGCCGACGCTCGACATCGTGGCAAGCGTGACGTTCCCTGGGTCGCTCAGGCGCTCGATGACGGGCCGCCCGTCCGGCGTGTTCTCGATGATCCCGGCCCAGCTCCGGATCACCCGCGCGTGCGCGGCGCGGGGGAAGAGCTGGGCGAGGCGAAGCGCCAGGTTGCGCAGCAGCGGGCTTGCCGGCCGGGCGAGCGGGCCGTGCAGGGGCTGGTCGTCGAGCCACTCGTGCGGGCCGCCGCCGTAGGCCAGGTTGCCGCGCAACGTTTGCCGCCCATACAGCCCGTTGCCGTCCACGCCGCCGATCGGCATGAGCGGCAGCGGCTCCGTCACGATCATCTCCGCTCGCGCCGGCGCGAGCGGCAGGCGCACGCCGAGCTGCGCCGCGAGCGCGCCGGTCTGCGGTCCCGCCGCGATCACCAGGCTGTCCAGCCCGAAGCGCCCGGCCGTGGTATCCACCGCCGTCACGCGCCCGCCCTCGACTCGAATCCCGGTCACGGCCGTGTGCTGCAGGATGTGCGCCCCGTGATCCTGCGCCGCCCAGGCATACGCCTGCACCGTGCGCTGCGGGTTGGCGTGGCCGCCGAAATGCAGGTAGGCGCCTCCGAGCACGCCGTCTCCCGCGAGCGGCACCAGCTCGCGCACCTGCATTGGGGTCGAGCGGGTCCCACGTGAACCCGAACGACTCCCCGATCGCGCCCATGTTGCGGTAGCGCGCGAGCTGCGCCTCGTCGAGCGCGAGCACGATGCGTTCGCGCCGATACTCGGTTGCGTAGCCCAGCCTATCGTCCATCTGCGGCCAGAGGCGCTGCTCTTCCAGGAAGAGCGGGCTCTGGTAGTGCGAGCAGCCGCCGCCGTTGCGGCCCGACGCTTCCCAGCCGACGACGCCCTTCTCCAGCACCAGAACGTCCACGCCCTCGCGCGCCAGCCACCACGCCGCGCTCAGCCCGGTGACGCCGCCCCCGACAATCACGACTTGCGCGCCTTTCGGCGCGACGACGACCGACGCGCCGTTCACAGGTGCCCCCGGTCGCCGAGCCACTCGCGCTCGGTGCCGATGTCGGCGTAGGGCGTCCATTGCTGCCTGATGCCGAACCACACGTCCCAGCCCTCGCGCAGCGTCGCCGGCTCCTCGGTGGCAGCGAGAAGCCCCAGGGGCAACGGCCGCACGGGGGCGCGATAGCCCGCGAGTGGCACGCTCTCTGGTGCGACGCCCACCTCCGCCGCCAGCAGCAGCGCGATCTGCTCGCGGCAGCGCCGCCCCTGGCACGGCCCCATGCCCGCACGCGTCAGGCGCTTGATGTGATCTTGATTCACCGGCCCATCGGCGAGCAGCGTGCGGAGGCTGCGGGCATCCGCGGGAGCGGAGCTGTGCGCCAGATAGCGCGGCGCCCGAACGCCGAGCAGTTCCTCGCGCGTCACCTCCTCGCAGGTGCAGGCGTTCACCCGCAGGCCGCCGGTCTCGACCAGGGCGCGCATCCAGTCCATGCGATAAGCGAGCGGCTCCGTGTGGAGCCCGGCGCAGTCGCCGGCGACGGACACCCTCGGCAGCGACGTGCGCCCGTCCTCGCTCAGCACCGGCACCCAGCCGCCACGCTCCGGCCGCATCTCCAGCGCCGCCCCCGCCGCGTCCAGCAGCTCCACGTTCGGCACCAGCCCGAGCGCGAGGCAGACCGTGTCGCAGGCGATCTCACGCTCGTCCCCGCCGCCCACGGGCACGAGCATCGCCGCCGTCACGCCGTCCACGCCGCCGCGCGCGGCGCGGATCACGTGCCCCGTGACGATCTCGACGCCCGAAGCCTCCAGCCGGCCGCGCAGCGCCGCCGGTCCCTGCACCGCCTCGCGCGCCTCCACGACTGCCGCGACCTCCAGCCCGTGGTCCAGCGCGAGCAGCGCCGTGGACAAGGCGAGCGCGCCCGACCCGAGCACGACCAGCCGCCGCCCGGCGAACGCCGCGTAGCGCGTGAGCAGGCTGTGCAGCGCGTTCGCGCCGACGACGCCCGGCAGCTCAGAGCCCTCGAAGGACAGCACCAAATCCCGTGCCCCCGCCGCGACCACGAGCCGGTCGAAGCCGCAGAGCCAGGACCGTGTTTCATCCGCGAGGCCCACCACCGGGCCGGGCAGCGAGCGCATCGCGCCACCGGGCACGTAGAGTCCCCAGGCGCACGTCCCGAGCAGCACCTCAACGCCGAGGTCGAACGCCTCCGCGAGCGCCGGCGTGGTCGCGACCAGGTGCTCCAGCACCCGCCCGGCGTCCCCCGCGCTCGCGTCCATCCGCCCGCCGAACAGCAACGGCACGTCCATGCCCATCAGCCCCGGCGCCAGCGGGTTCTCGTCCACGAGAACGGTGCGGCGACCCTCGCGTGCCCCCTCGACGGCGGCGGCAAGCCCGGCCGGCCCGGCGCCGACCACGAGCAGCTCGGCGTGCTGCGCCACGGGCTGATGCTCGCGGGAGGCGGCGTGCGGGTCAAATTCAGCCATGGCTAGGCGGCCTCCAGGGCGCGGGCGAGATCACGGACCAAATCGTCCGCGTGCTCCAGTCCCACCGAGACCCGCAGCGTGCCCTCCTGGATGCCCATGGCCTCGCGACGCTCGCGCGCGACGGGGTAGTGCGTCGTGCTCGCCGGGTGGCAGATCAGGGTCTCGGTGCCGCCCAGGCTGACCGCGAGCCGCAGCACCCGCAGCGCGTCGAGCAGGCGGAACGCTTCCGCCTCGCCCCCACCGTCGCCGGCGTGGAGCGTGAACGAGAACGTGGATCCGGCGCCCGCGCACTGCCGCTCATACACGGCGCGTCCGGCCGAGCCTTCCGGGAGGAAGCCGAGATAGGTCACGCCCGCCACCTTCGGATGTCCGCGCAGGAAGCCGGCGACGCGCTCGGCATTCGCGCAGGCGCGCTCGGTGCGCAGCGCCATCGTCTCCAACGAGCGGAGCAGCAGCCAGCACCCGTGCGCATCGAGCGGGCTGCCCAGCATGGTCCGCAGCCGCTTGAGCGCGCCCACCAACTCTGCCCTCCCGCTCACGCCGCCCGCGAGCAGGTCGCTGTGGCCGCCGGCGTACTTGGTGAGCGAGGTGAGGCAGAGATCGGCCCCAAAGCGGAGCGGCGCTTGCAGGAAGGGGCCGAGGAACGTGTTGTCCACGATAACCAAGGGGCGCCGCCCCTGGCGCTCGCCGATCCAGTCGGCCGTGCGCGCGAGCATGGCGATGTCGGCGATCCCGGCCGTTGGGTTGGCGGGCGTCTCAGCCATGATGAGCGCGACCGAACCCTCCTGCATTGCCCTCTCAGCCGCGGCGCCGGTGCTCTCCTCGCTGAGCGCGTCCTCGATCGGGGCGGCGCGGATGCCGAACTCGGCGAGCTGGGTGCCGAGCAGCCAATCGACGCCCCCGTAGATCGGCCGCGTGTGCAGGACGGCGTCGCCGGGCCGGGCGAAGGCGAGCAGGATCGCGCTCACCGCGGCCATGCCGCTCGCGAAGGCGGCGGCATCCTCGGCGCCGTCGAGCGCGGCGAGGCGCCGCTGCACCATGCCGAGGTTCGGATGGTCGAGCCGGGCGTAGATGTAGCCCGCCTCGTCGCCCGGCGCCGGGCCGTCCCCGTCGAAGAACGCCTGATGCGCCGCCTTCGCGTGCTGTGCCGACCGATAGACGAAGGTGGACGTGGGAATGAGCGGCGGCTTCGCCGCGCCGAAGCAGGCGTGCGGATCGTAGCCGTGCGCGATGGCCAGCGTCTCAAGGTGCAGGGCATCGCCCGGCACGGCACCGGGCAGGGGCAGGTCCATGGCGTCCTCTCAAGTGTTCGCGTCGAGGTAGCCCCGCGCCGTGCGGCAATACCAGTTCACGAAGCGCTGCGTGAGCGCTTCCGCCTCGTTCGAGTAGGGGCCGGGCACGTAGCCGGCGCTGAACACGCCCCGCTGGTTCATCTCGACCAGCTCCAGATCCTGCCGGTTGGTGCGGTCCCACAGCTCGGCGAGGTGCGTCACGTCGTAGTCCCGGCCCTCCTCGGCGTCCTTGTGGACGAGCCACTTGGCCGTGACCACGGTCTCGTGCGGGGCTGTCGGCATGGCGCTGAAGCTGAACAGATGGTCGCCCACCGCATGCGCGAACATGTGCGGCTCCAGCGCCCAGCGCATCGAGCCGACATCGCCGCCCGCGGTCGCGCACATCAGGCGGGCACACGACGGCTTGCCGTCGATGGTCATGGACGTGGTGCCCTCGTTCAGCGGGAAGCGCGCCGCCTGCCACCAATCGCCCTCGGTTGGGCCGACCGGCAGGCCCAGCCCGGCCATGCGCGCGTTGAACGCCTCGATGCGGGCGTCGCCGCCGCTCTCGAAGTGCTTCTTGGCGCGGACCGGGAACGTCATCGCCAGCTCGGGATGGCGCACGGCGCAGTGGTAGCACTCGCGCGCGTTCTCCATCACGAGCTTCCAGTTGGCGCGCTCGACCAGCGTGCACTGGTGCGCGACCTTGGCGTTCAGCAGGTCGTGCGGCGCGAGCATCACCTCGATTGTGTCCCGGAACGGCGCGAACTCTGGCGCCGCCTCGGCGAGGCAGACATAGACGCACCCGGCCGTGGTCTCGACGTGGACCGGGCGGAGCCCGTGCGTCTCCGGGTCGAACTCCTCGTGCATCCGCTGGGCGAGGAGCAGCCGGCCGTCGAGGTCATAAGCCCATTGGTGATATGGGCAGACGAGCCGCGCCGAGTGCCGGGCGCCGTCGGCGCAGACCTGGGCGCCGCGGTGGCGGCACGAATTATGGAAGCCGCGCAGCACGCCGTCCCGCCCGCGCACGAGCACCACGGGCGACCGGCCCACCTTGAACGCGAGCGTGCTGCCCGGCCGCGGCAGCTCCACCTCGAACCCTGCCATGATCCAGGCGCGGCCGTGGATCGCGCCAAGATCAAACTCGAAGATGTCCGCATCGGTGTAGAACGCCTGCGGCAGCGTGTGGCCGGGCCTGCGCTCGTCGAGCAGCGCCCTGATGCGGCCGAGATCCAACATGCTCTCCCCTCGTTTGTTCAAGCTGCTAAGATCGCACGGGACAGCGGCGCTTGGATAATCGGGAAATCGCATGGGCTTATCGCATTTCGGCAAAGCCCCTACCGCGCCGGCTTCCGCACGCGTATCCATGCGGCTGATGCCCCCGTTCGACCGCCGCTGGCTCCCCCTGAACGCGCTCCGCGCCTTCGAGGCGGTCGCGAGCCGCCTCAGCTTCACCGCTGGCGCCCACGCGCTCCGCGTCTCGCAGAGTGCCTTGAGCCGCCACGTCATCGGGCTAGAGGAGTTGCTCGGCCGCCGTCTCCTGGAGCGCCGGCCGCACGGCCTCGCGCTGACCGAGGCGGGCGCCGCCCTCCTGCCGGTGGTGGCCCAATCGTTCGACCGGATCGAGGAGGCGCTCAACGGCATCGTGCGCGACGCCTCGCCCGCCTCCCGCACGCTGCGCGTTCACATGCCGCCCTCCTTCCTGCAGCAGCTCGGCCTGCCCATCGTGCAGGATTTCCGCCGCGAGTTCCCCGAGATCATGGTGGACGTGTCCACCTCCTACGGCACCGGGCTGCCCGCGCGCGACCTGGACGTGGCAGTTGTCTATGATCGACCTCAGGTGGGCGACGCGGTGCGCGACCTCTTGTGGATGGAGCGGGTGACACCTGTGTGCGCGCCCGAGGTGGCGGCGCGTGCCGCCGGGCAGGACCTCGCCATGTTCCTGCGCGCCAACGAGCTGCTGCACGTCAAGCTCGAAGGTCAGCCGCGCGCCGCGATGTGGGAGGAGTTCGCCCGGCATTGCAGCCTCGACCTCGACACCGGGCGCGGCGTCGCGTTCGATACGCTCGTCGTCGCGGTGCAGTGCGCCATGTCGGGCACCGGGGTGGCGCTCGCCGACGTGGACATGTTCGCCCGCGACATCGCCGAGGGCCGCCTCGCCGCACCCTTCTCCGCCGTGCTGGAGGACGGCTACGGCTACTACCTGACTTTGCACCCGGAGAGCCTGGCCGATCCGGCGATGGCCATGTTCCGATCCTGGATGATCGCGCGGTTCGGGGGCGGGGGTAGCGGGCAGGATGTCCGATCACGCGCGGCATCCTGGCCCGCTTCGTCATGTGGCTGTTCAGGCGTGAGCTAGGATGTTGACCAAGCGCCCAAAGGGATCGCGCACGTAGAAGCGCTTGACGCCCCAGGGCTCGCGGGCTGGACCATACTCGATGGAGTGCCCCGCGCTGATCGCACGCTGATGAACCTCGTCGAGATTGTCCACCTCGATCGAGATGTCAGGCACCGGAGTTCCCGATCCGCCCTGCGTCGCGACGCTGATCTGGGGCGTGGTTGGCTGATCAGCCGCGAACGTCACGATCCAGTCGAGATCCATGACCGCAGTCATGCCGAGGACGTCACCGTAGAAGGCTCTTGCCGCCTCGATCTCTCCGGCAGCGACGTTCGGGACGATGCGCTTCACTGCCATCGCGGTCTCCTCCAGCCGTTGAAGCTGCCAATTCGGCCAGCAATGACGCCCTTGCCTAGGCGCGGTCAGTGCCTGGCAGCCGTAACGGCTGCCACGCTCAAATGACCGGGAAGCGGGCGGACTGCTACGAGTGCCCGCCCGCTTTCTCGCCGTGGCTCTCAAGCCGCGAAGGAGAACCCTTCGTAGCCGCTGGCCGCGATCTCCGCGCACCTCTGCCGGTAGGGACCGACACCGCCGAGATAAGGCATGAACACCCGCGGCTTGCCGGGAATGTTCATGCCCGTATACCAGGTATCCGAGGCAGGCATGAGCGTCGTGTTGGCAACCTCGGCGACGTGCGCCGTCCACTCCTCTTCCGCCTTTGCCGTCGCCTCCACCGCCGCGACGTTGTTCTCGCGCATGTGCTTGATGCAGTCCGAGATCCACTCGACGTGCTGCTCGATGGAGACCGGCATGTTGCTCAGCACGGACGGGCTGCCCGGGCCGGTGACGGTGAACATGTTGGGGAAGCCGGCGACCGCAACGCCGAGGTAGGAGTGCGGTCCGTCGGCCCATTTCTGCGAGAGAAGCTGTCCGCCACGGCCGCTGACCTTGATCCGCGTCAGCGGGCCGGTCATGGCGTCGAAGCCGGTCGCGATGACGAGGATGTCGAGGTCGTATTCCTTGTCGCTGGTGCGGACCCCCTTCGGAGTGATCTCCGCGATCGGCGTCTCGTTGACGTCGACGAGCGTGACATTGGTTTTGTTGAACGTCTCGTAATAGTTCGTGTCCAGCGGTTGGCGCTTGGTGCCGTAGGCGTAAGTCTTGGGAATCAGCTTCTCGGCGATTGCCGGGTCCTTCACCGTCGCGCGGATCTTGTTGCGGATGAAGTCGCCGCAAAGTTCGTTCGCCTCTCTCACGAAGAACATGTCCTGATAATTGGCGAGCCAGAAGCGGAACCCGCCCTCATCCCACATCCGCTCGAACTCCGCCTCGCGTTCCTCCGGCGAGACCTCGAGCACGGATCTCGGGATGAAATCCAGCTCGAAGCCGAAATACGAGCTGCGGATCCGGCCAATGATCCCGTCGTAGTCCGCCTTGCGGCGCGTCCACACCTCGGGATCGACCTTGCCGTTCCTAGCAGGGACGCAGAAATTGGGCGTCCGCTGGAAAACCGTGAGGTGCTTCGCCTGCTGGGCGATGACCGGGATCGCCTGCACTGCCGTAGCACCCGTGCCGACGACGCCGACCCGCTTGGCCGTGAAGTCAACGCCGCCGTGCGGCCACCGGCCCGTGTGGTACCACTTGCCCTCGAAGGTCTCCAAGCCCTTGAACTGCGGGATGTTCGTCGCCGACAGGCTGCCGACGGCGCCGATCAGGAATTGGGCGGTGACGGCATCGCCCTTGTCGGTGCGGATCGTCCAGCGGTTCGTGGCCTCGTCGTAGCTCGCTTCCGTGACGCGCGTGCCGAACTGGATGTCGCGCTTCAGGTCCAGCCGGTCGGCCACGTGGTCGAGGTAGCGCAGGATCTCGGGCTGCTCCGGATAGCGCTCCGACCAATGCCAGTCCTGGAGAAGCTGCTTGTCGAACGTGTAGCAATAAATATAGCTGTCGGAATCGCAGCGCGCGCCTGGGTAGCGGTTCCAATACCAGGTCCCGCCGACACCATCACCCGCCTCGAATACCCGAGCCGAGAGGCCCATCTGGTCGCGCAGCCGATGAAGCATATACATCCCGGAGAACCCTGCGCCGATGACGACAGCGTCGAGTTCGGCGATGTTGTCCGACGTATCCTTCTGCGTTTTCTTGGCTGTTTTAGCCATAGACTTCCTCCTGTTCTTGTCCGTGCCACGCGCCTGAGTAGGTCGCCGCGCGTCGGCAGCGCCGTGACGACAGCAGTTACGGCCTTAGAGGAACGAGCATTCCGTCAGACGATCAAGTGCGACGTGCGCCGGCGCCGCGACCGGTCGTGCCGGGCGCCTGAACCGCGTCAGCCCACCCGCGCGGCAGTGCCGCTCGCAATGGCGTCGATTTTCTAAAAGCAGTGCATGAAATAGGGACTAAACGGCGAGGTCAGAATGATTTCTTCAATCAAAAAAATCTTCGTCGATCTTCTTGATATGAAGTGTTTCTTCAACTCTGCATCCGACATTGTGACGAAGCATGAGTTTAGTTAGTTGCTCACCATCGATTAGGACGATCCTCTTGCTGAGGAAGTCGGAAGTCTCCCTTGCTGACGGTGAAAAAGTTGAAAGTCGTCACAAAGAGACCCTTCGTCGCCTTGTGGCGGTCGAGGCTTCCGAAGAAGTCCCGTATTGCGCCGGAGCCGATATTGTTGCCAGCCGCATAGCGTTTAGCCTGAATGTAAACCCGATCCAACCCAAGGCGTCTTGGTCGATCACGCCATCTACGCCATCATCACCACTACCGCCGAGTGCGCGGCCAGCATCGGCGGCTGATCCGCCGTAACCCATGCTGAGAAGCAAATTCATGATGAGACGTTCAAAGAACTCGGGCGGTGCGACACGAATACGGTCTAGCAAATCCTGCGCAAGCGTAGCCTCTATCTGATTACGGGCAGCACGCATGATGTCGACAGGTGTCTCCGTTTGATTCTCAAACTCCGCTCCTCCGATGCACCATTTCTGCGGGCACGGATGGCCTTTGACGCTCGCAGCGCCTTCCTGGAACTGTGCGGACTTCAGCGACCCGGCCAGGGCAGCTATTGATCGATGGACGCGCAGGGGGCGACTGGAACACCTCCTGCCCGCGCTGCGTAATTTTGCTCTGGACCGCGCCGCGTCTTTTCGATCAGGCCCGCCTTGCTAAGGTCGAACTTGGCCCCATGTGCCCGGTGGGCGAGGTATGTCTGCTTACCGGAAGGCAGATGTTCGCCGCGTTCTGCCGGTGTTCAGGCCGAGTTGTTCAGCAAGACGGTCATACGGCCTCGCACATCCGGATCTCACCTTCGGTGGACGCAGAGATACGGGGAGCATGCTGCAGATTGAAAGGCCCGGGAATGGTCATGCGGGGGCCAACCTGAGGTTCCGGGCACCGTCGCGCGACCTGCCCATTGCCGCGTGAGTCTCGGAACTTCGCGGAGCGATCATCGGACAGGATCACTGGGACACGTCACCCAACTCCGCGCGGCAGCTCCTGCCTCGGGATGTGGCACCGCACCGCGTTCCCGTCCTCCACGTAGAGCGGCGGCTCCTCGGCCTCGCATACTGCGCCGATCTTGCGCGGGCAGCGGGTCTGGAAGGCGCAGCCGCGCGGCGGGTTCATCGGGCTTGGGATGTCGCCGTGCAGGCGGATGTGCTCATTGCTCCCGGCCCCCGGCGCCGCGGCGAGCAGCGCTTCCGTGTAGGGGTGCTGTGGCCCGGCGAACACCGCCTCCGCCGGGCCGAGCTGCATCAGCCGCCCGAGATAGAGCACGGCGACCCGGTCGGCCAGATAGCGAACCACGCCGAGATCGTGGGAGATGAACACGTAGCCCACCCGCTGCGCCGCCTGCAGATCCGTGAGCAGGTTGAGGATCGCCGCCTGCACGGACACGTCGAGCGCCGAGGTCGGCTCGTCACACACGACGAGGCGCGGGTCGCCGGCGAAGGCGCGGGCGATGGCGACGCGCTGCTTGAGGCCGCCCGAGAGCTGGCGCGGGCGGGCAGCGAGATGGCGGTCGGCCAGCCGCACGCCGCGCACGAGCGCGAGCAGCCGCTCCTGGCGCGCGGCACCCCGCAGCCCCGCCAGCCGCCCAATCGCCCGGCCGATCAGGTGCTGGACCGTGTGTGAGCGGTTCAGCGCCGAATCCGGGTTCTGGAACACGATCTGCAGCGCCTTGACCTGCCCGGCGCTGCGGCTCCGCGCGAGCGGCGGCAGGTTCTCGCCGTCGAGCGCCAGCTTGCCGCCCTGGTCCGGCGCCGTCAGGCCGAGCAGCAGCCGCGCGAGCGTCGTCTTGCCGCTCCCCGACTCGCCTACCAAGCCGAGCGTCTCTCCCGGCCAGAGCTGCACGGAGATGTCCCGCAGCGCCTGCAATTGCCGCCCGCCGACGGTGTAGGTCTTGGAAACCCCGGCGGCCTCCAGCACCGGCGCCCCCCGCCGGTCGGGTCCGGCCGTCCCCACGCCGTTGGACGCCTCAGCACGCGGCAGGTTCGGCACCTCGTCGTGGTAATGGCAGCGGCTGCCGTGGCCGCCGCCCAAATCGTACAACGGCGGCGGCTCGACGCGGCAGCGCGGCCGGGCGAGCAGGCAGCGGTCGGCGAAGGCGCAGCCGGACAGCGCAGCACCTGGCGCGGGCAGCAGGCCGGGGATGGCGTCGAGCCGGTCCCGCCCCTTGCGCAGCCCCGGCCTGGGCAGGCAGCGCAGCAGCCCGGCGGTGTAGGGATGGCGCGGATCGTCGAACACCTCCCGCGCCGGCCCCTCCTCCACGAGCAGCCCGGCGTAGAGCACGCCCACCCGGTCGCACAGCCGCCCGACCACGGCAAGGTTATGGCTGATGAGCAGGATGCCGCTCGCCAGCTCCTCGCGCAGCTTCGCCACGAGGTCGAGCACCTCGGCCTCAACCGTCGCGTCGAGTCCGGTCGTCGGCTCGTCGAGCACCAGCAGCGCCGGGTCCTTGGCCAGCGCCATGGCGATCACCGCGCGCTGCTGCATCCCGCCCGAGAGCTGGTGCGGGTAGCTCGCCATGACGCGCGCCGGGCCGGAGATCTGCACCCGCGCCAGCGCCGCCTCGGCCTCCGCCGCCGCCTTGGCGCGGGGATGGCCGAGCAGCTCGAAGCTCTCGGCAACCTGCCGTCCGACCGTGAGTGCCGGGTTCAGCGCCCGGCCGGGGTCCTGGAACACCATGGAGACGGTGCGGGCGCGGAGCTGGCGCAGTGCCTCCGCGCTGAGTTGGCCGAGATCCTCGCCCGCCACCCGGACCTGCCCGGCGCGTATCCGACCATTGGCCGGCAGGCCCCCGAGCGCCGCGAGCGCTGCCGTGGACTTGCCGCAGCCGGACTCGCCCACCAGCCCGTACGCCTCGCCCCGGCCCACCCGGAAGCTCACGTCGCGCAGCACCGCCAAGTCCCGCCCGCGCACCCGGTAGGCCACGTCCAACCCATCCAGGAGAAGCGCGGCCTCGTTCATTGGCGCACCTTCGGCACGACGCTCATGCCTCCAGCGCCCCTTGCAGCCCCTCCGCAAGCAGATTGACGCCGACGACCAGCGATGCGGTCGCGGCGGCGCTGAACACGACGGTCCACCAGTAGCCGCCGCCGATGACGCCGTAATTCTCGGCAACCGCCAGCCCCCAGTCGGGCGACGGCGGCTGGATGCCGAAGCCCAGGAACGAGAGCGATGCGATGGCGAAGATCGCGTAGCCCAGCCGCACCGTCGCCTCCACCACGATGGGCGGCACGACGTTGGGCAGGATCTCGACGAACATGATGTGAAGCGCGTTTTCGCCGCGCAGCTCCGCCGCCGCGACGTAGTCCAGCCCGCGCTCCTGAAGCACGGCCGCGCGCACCGTCCGCGCGACCAGCGGCGCGAACACAATGCCCACCACCGCCACGACGGTCCACGTGCTCGGCCCGAGCGCCGTCAGCGCGAGCAGTGCGACGATGATGAGCGGCAGTGCGACCAGCACTTCCACCACCCGGCCCACGAGCACGTCCGCGATCCCCCGGAAGTATCCCGTGAACAAGCCGAGCACTGTCCCCGCGGCGATGCCGAGCGCGGTCGCGAGCGGCGCCACAGTGAGGATGCCGCGTGCGCCCAGGATCACCCGCGAGAGGATGTCGCGGCCGAGCTGGTCCGTGCCGAACGGGTGCGCCCAGGACGGCGGGTCAAGCTCATTCATCAGGTCGGTCGCGAACGGGTCGTACGGCGTGATCGCCCTGCCGAGGATGGCGCAGGCCGCCCAGAAGAGGAGGATCGCCAACCCGGTCCAGAACAAGGCCGAGCGGGCGAGCACATGCAGCCGCCCCCGCATGGGCGGCGCGGGAGCCGCCACCGGCTCGGGTTGAACCGGCCCATCCGCCGGTCCCGCGACCAGGAGGTCACTCATGTGCCACCCAGCCGCGTGCGCGGATCGAGCGCGAGGGTGAGCGCGTCGGCGATGAGGGTCGCGGCCACGTAGAGCGCGCCCACGGTGAGCACGCCCGCCTCAAGCATGGGGAAGTCCTTACCCTTCGCCGCCGTCAGGATCAGGCTGCCGATGCCCTGGTAGCGGAATAAGGTCTCCACGACCACGAGGCCGCCGACGAGGTAGCCGGTCTGCGCGGCCACGACCGCGATCGTCGGCAGCAGCGCGTTGCGCAGCACGTGACGAAAGAGCACGACCCGGCGCGGCAGCCCCTTGAGGATCGCCGTCCGCGTGTAGTCGGCCTCCAGCGCGCCGAGCGTCCCCGCGCGCGCCATGCGGGCGATGTAGCCGAACAGCACCAGGACCAAGGGCAGCGCCGGCAGGATCAGGTGCTGCAACTGCACCAGCGCGCCGCTTCCCCGCCGCCAGCTCGCGGACAGCGGCAGCCAGCGCAGCCAAACCCCGAACACCAGGATCAGCACGATGGACGAGACGAACTCCGGAATCACCGTGAGCGACAGCCCGCCGATCGTGACGACGCGATCCTGCCAGCGCCCGGCCCTGAGCGCCGCGAACACGCCGGCGCCGATCCCGAGCGGCACGACGATGACGAAGGCGAGCCCCGCGAGCTTGAGCGAGTTGAGCAGCGCTGAGCCGAGCAGCGGGGCAACCGGGCTGCGATAGACGAGCGAGCGGCCCATGTCGCCCTGGAGCATGCCGCCGATCCAGCTCGCGTAGAGCACGGGCGCCGGGCGGTCCATGCCGAGCTGGTGGTTGAGCGCCGCCACTGCGCGCGCGTCGGCGAGCGGGCCGAGGATGGCGCGGCCCACGTCGCCCGGCAGCACCTGCCCGCCCGCGAACACCACCAGGCTGAGCAGCCACAGCGTGAGCAGCCCGAGACCCACGCGGCGCAGCGTGAAACGGGCCAGCCCGGCATTCATCGCGCGCCGGTCCTACCCGCCGCCGCCGGCGCCGCCCGTCGCGTTCTGCAGATAGACCTGCGACATCGCCGTCACCGTGACGCCGCTGACGTTGGCCCCCGTCCCCGCGAGGTAGTCGTAGAAGTAGGCGAAAATGATCGGCGTCTCATCGAGCAGCAGCCGCTGGATCTTGCCGGCCGCGTCGCGCTGGGCTTGCGGGTCCACGGCGGCGATGTATTGCGCAGCCAGCTTGTCATACTCCGCATTCTTGAAGTGTGCCGCGTTCCACGACCCGTTGCTGGCCAGAGGCGCGCCGAGGAACACGTCCGGCACGCCGCGGTGGCCGTATTCGGTGATGCCCATCTCGGAATCGAGCCAGTCCGACTTCCCGAAGACAGCCGAGCCGTAATAGGCGGCCTGCGGCTCGACCTTGAGATTGATCTTGATCCCGATCTCCGCCGCGGCGTTCTGGATCAGCACGGCGTAGTCCGGCAGCTCCTGCAGGTATTCGGTGGTCAGCGTGACCGTGATGCCGCCGCCTGGCTTGGCCGCCTGCATCAGCGCCTTCGCTTTCGCGATGTCCATGGCGCGCTGCGGCACCGAGCGGTCTGTGGAGGGATAGATCGGGGCGAACGGGCTGTCGTTGCCGAGGTCGGCGTTGCCGCGGAGCAGCCCCTTGACGAGCGCCGGGCGGTTGAGCGTCAGCGCGATGGCCTGGCGCACCCGCTTGTCGGTGAGCGGCCCTTGGTCGCAGCGCATGTGAACCTCGCGGTGCGCGCTCGACTTCAGCTTGAGGATCTTGACGTCCGGGTTGTTCAGCAGCGCCTGCGCGCCCTGGACGACGATCTGCTGGACCACGTCCACCTGCCCGCCCTGGATCGCGAGCACCTGCGGCTGCTGGTCGGTGTAGAAGGAGAACTCGGTGCGGTCCGGCATCACCGCGCCGCCCCACCAGTCCGGGTTGCGCACGAAGCTGGCGCCGACCTTGGTCTGGTAGCGGTCCAGCTTGAACGGGCCGGTGCCGTTGAAGTGGCTCTCGAAGTCGCCCTTGTAGTCCGCGGGCAGGATAACCGCGTTGTAGTTGTCGGACGACACGTAATACGGGAACTTGCCCACCGGCTTGTCGAGATGGAATTCGACCGTGTGGTCGTCCACCTTGCGCGTGCCGCCCTTCGACAGCACGCCGCGGAACACGGAGAGCGCGTTCGAGCCGTTCGCAGGATCGGCGAGCCGATCCATGGTGGCGACCACGTCGTCGGCGGCGAACGGGTGGCCGTCATGGAATTTCACGCCCTGGCGCAGCGTGAAGGTCCAGACATCGGCCTTGTCGTTCGGCTTCCATGACAGGGCCAGCACCGGATGCAGGGTGAGGTCCGGCGCGTCGAACACCAGGAACTCGGCGGTCTGCTGGAGCATCGCGAGCCCGCCCAGGTCATCCACCGTGAGCGGGTCTATGGCGCCGGCAGGCACCGTCTGCGCCACGCGGATCGTGCCGCCGGGCTTAGCCTGGCCTTGCGCGCGGGCGCCCGGCGCGAGCCCGGCCAGGCCGGCGAGCGGTCCTAGCGCCATCCCGACGATGCTGGCATAGCGCAGGAGATCGCGGCGGGAGAGGCGCCCAGCGAGCCACTCGTCGAGAAGGTTATTCTCCAGCTCGGACGATTGGCGCCGTAGCCGGCTCAGGCTGTCAGGGTGCATGGTTGCCTCCGCCTCACAGGGCCGCCGCCGGGATCGGAACCGAGACGGCGTCAACGCGACTGATCCCAACAGGTGCGCGCGCGGAACACAAGACTGTAATCGTATCCAACGTGATCTGCCGCGAGCGCGCCGGGCCGAAACCGCGTCCTTGGCACGCGAGTTACGGTGTCTGTGGGCGACGATCATGCCCTGGACGAGATGGAGTGCGAGCCATGGATTCTCCTAGCGGCGGGTTCCCGCAGCCGGTGCGGGGCAGCAAAGGGGCAGACGATCCTGGTCCTCGCGACGTTATGCGCGACAGGGAGAATCCGGACACGCTAGCGCCGCCGGAGACGGACCACGGCACGATGCCCAACCTCAAGTTCTCGTTCGCCGACGCTCACAACCGCCTGCAGCCCGGCGGCTGGGCGCGCGAGGTCACGGAGCGCGAGCTGCCCGTTGCGAAGCAGCTCGCCGGCGTGAATATGCGCTTGAAGAGCGGAGCGGTGCGCGAGCTGCACTGGCACCAGCCCGGCGAGTGGTCCTACATGCTTTACGGCCGTGCCCGCATCACCGCCATTGACCTCGACGGACGGCAATTCGTGGACGATGTGGGCGTGGGCGACCTCTGGTTCTTCCCGTCCGGCATCCCGCACTCGATCCAGGGGCTCGAGCCGGACGGCTGCGAGTTCCTGCTCGTCTTCGAGCAGGGCAGCTTTTCCGAGGACAGCACCTTCCTGATCACGGACTGGCTCGCGCACACGCCGAAGAGCGTGATAGCCAAGAATTTCGGCTGGCCGGAGTGCGCCCTCGCCGACCTTCCCAAGAAGGAACTCTATATCTTCCAGGCCGAACTGCCCGGCCCGATCGAGGCCAACAATATCGCGGAGCAGGTAGCCCCGGCCCGGAGCTTCAGCTACCGCATGTTGCAGCAGGAGCCGCAGAAGACGCCGGGCGGCGCGGTGCGGATCGTGGACGGCAGCAACTTTCCGGCCAATCAATCCATTGCAGCGGCGCTCGTGGACATCGAGCCCGGGGGCATGCGCGAGCTGCACTGGCACCCGAACAACGATGAGTGGCAATACTACATCGAGGGTGAGGCGCGGATGACCGTGTTCGCCTCGGGCGGCACGGCGCGCACGTTCGACTACCGGGCCGGCGACGTAGGCTACGTTCCCTTCGCAATGGGCCACTACATTGAGAACACCGGGACGACGCGGGTGCGCTTCCTGGAGATGTTCAAGAGCGCGCGCTTTCAGGACATGTCGCTCAAGCAGTGGATGGCGCTGACGCCGCACGAGCTGGTGCAGCAGCATTTGCGCATTGATCGGCGACTGCTGGATGCGCTCCCTAAAAAGAAGATCCCGGTAGTGCCGGGTCGGAAGGACGTGCGATGAGTGGGAACGGCGAAGGTCAGAAGCCACAGCAGGGGCGGCTCGCGGGCAAGGTCGCCGTCATCACGGGCGCGGCGCGCGGCATCGGCCGCGCGACGGCCATCGCCTTCGCGCGCGAGGGTGCGGCCGTGGCCGGCGTGGACCTCGCAGACCGGGCGAGCGCGATCACGGATTTCGTGCAGCCGACTCACGAGGACTTGGACCAGACCGGCCGTCTAGTCCGGGACGCCGGCGGGCGCTGGATCGCCATCAGACTCGACCAGCGCGACCTGGGCGCGCTCCGGCGCGCGGCGGAGCAAGTCGAGCGCGAGTTCGGCGGTCTCGACATCCTCTTCGCGAACGCGAGCATCCAGGCGTTCAAGCCGCTGTTGGAGATGGAGGACGCCGACTGGAACGACCACATCGAGATCAACCTAACGGGGACGGCGAACGCGATCCGCGGCTTCGGCCCGCACTTGGTCAAACGCGGCGGCGGGCGCATTATCGTGACCTCCTCTACCCAGGGGCGGCACGGCACGCTGGACGGATCGGCCTACTCGGCGTCGAAGTGGGGCATCATCGGCCTGATGAAGTCCGCGGCCTTGGAGCTGGGCAAGCACAAGATAACGGTGAACGCGGTGATCCCCGGTCTCATCGACACCGCGCTGACCCGGCACGAATCCCGTTACGCGGAAGCCATCGAGACCGGCGGCAAGAAGCCGACAGGCGATGAAGCCAAGGACGAGAAAGCCACGATCGAGGCCCAGACCAAGAAGACGCCGCTCGGCGTGCCCTGGATCGAGCCGGAGGACGTGGCGCCTGTCGTCGTGTTCCTAGCCTCGGACGAGGCGAAGATGGTCAGCGGCGCCACCTACGACGTGACCGGCGGCGACAGCGCGCACTATTCGGCCTGACGCAGGGCAGCGAGGCGCGAGGAGGCGCCGCTGTCCTCTCCGCGCTCCCAGCATACAGCTCCCCGCGCCCTGCCATCGCCTTGATCCGGTCCGCCGTGCGGCATGCGATGGCCTGGATCGTCTCCGACGGATTTACGCCGCCGACCGTCGGGAATACCGAGCCGTCGCAGACCCACAAGTTGGCGATGTCCCAGGTGCGGCAGTCCGCATTCACCACGCTGGTGCGGGGGTCATCGCCCATTCGCGCGGTCCCGTGCAGGTGGTTGGTGTCGTCCTCCTGGCGGAAGATCTCCTTCGCTCCCGCGGCGCGCATGTGCAGCTCCATCTGATCCATCCCGTGCTGGATCAGCCGCTTGTCGTTGTCGCTGTAGGTGTAGGTGATACGCGGGATCTTCAGGCCGTATTGGTCCTCGTCGTCGGCCAGCGTCACCCGGTTGTGCTCGTAGGGAAGCAGCTCGCCGACCATCTTCAGGCCGGCCTGGTGGTTATACTTCTCCATCTCCGTCCGCAGCGCCTCGCCCCACAGCTTGCGGGAGCCGGTCTGCACCACCGACCACTCGACCGGCAGCGGTCCCTGGCTATACCAGAGGTAGTAGCCGTCGAAGTCCTTGGTCGGGTGCTCGTCCACGTAGTTCCAGTGCTCGTTGATGGCGAGCGAGGGCGGTCCCTTGTACCAGCGCACCTCCTCGTCCATCACGCCCCAGACCGCCTGGTTTGACTGGGTCATGAGATACTTGCCGACCAGGCCGGAGCTGTTGGCGAGGCCGTCGGGAAAGCGGTTGCTCGCCGAGAGCAGCAGCAGCCGCGGCGTCTCGATGGAGTATCCCGCCACGACGACGTTGCGGGCTTTCTGGAAGCGCCACTCGCCCTGCCGCTGATAGTGGACACCCGTCGCACGCCCGGCGTTGTTGGTCTCGACGCGCCCGGCCATCGAGAGGTCGCGTATCTCGGCGCCCGCCTTGAGCGCGCGCGGAATCCAAACGGTCAGCCCGCTCTGCTTCGCATTGGTCGAGCAGCCGATCCGGCAGAAACCGCGATAGACGCAGGGCGGCGACAGGCCGCGCGGGGCGGAGACGGTGGCGAGCGGGCACGCCGCCCATGCAGTGCCCATCGCCTCCGCGCCCCGCGCCAGCACCAGCCCGGCAGCGTTGACCTCGTGCGGGCGATACGGATAGCGCTTGCGCTTCGGTCCCCACGGGTAGTTCACCGGACCCGAGATCGCCAGCGCATCCTCGACGTAGTCGTAATACTTCCACATCTCGCGCCAATCGAGCGGCCAGTCCGCGCCATAGCCCAGTTTGCTGCGCGACTTGAACCACTCCGGGCGGAAGCGCAGCGACACCATCTGGAAATGGACGGTGCTGCCGCCCACCGACTTGCCGCTGTTGTTGGTTCCCATCCGGATCGGGTTCTCGCCGTCAATGAGGCGGTCGTCGGACCAGAACACCTTGTTCTGCTCGGTCTCGTCGGAGGCGAAGTCCTCCAGCGGGCGCCAGAACGGCCCGGCGTCGAGCGCCACGACCGAGAATCCGTGCTCGGCGAGCCGGCAGGCCAGCGTGCCGCCGCCCGCCCCCGTGCCGACGATGCAGAAATCCACCTCCTCGGTCTCCGGATACTCCCGCATCGGCACCCAGGCGCCGGGTCGGAACACGTCCGGCGCGCGCCCGCCAATAGCGCGGGGGAGGTCGAACGGGTCGCTCGCGGCGGTGACGTAGCCCTCGTAGTCCCTGCGGTCAGTCGCCGACATGCTTGTTCTCCCGCCGCGCCTTCTCCTCTCGCCCAGGCTTGGCCTCGGCGGGTTCCCAGGGGTCGCGCTTGTCGAACCCCATGCGCACGTAACCGCGCGGACTTGCCGGGCCGCCCCACCCGATCTCGTTCCACGCCGCGGGATGTGCGTAGTAGCTCCTGGTGATGTCAGGGATGACGCGCTCCTCGAAGAAGATCTTGCTCGGCATCCCGCCCCAGGCCGGCCCCGACAGCTCGCCGTCCTGCGCCTTCTTCAGCAGCGCGTCTTGATCTGCCGGGCCGATCTTGTGGAAGCGCTCGCCGTGAAGCTGCTTAGCCTCCTCATCGAGCGCCGCGAGGCCGCGCTTCCATGCCTCGCCTTGCCGCGGCATGGTCGCATGCCGGAAGCCGTCGGTGTGTCCCTCAAGCATTTTCTGGTCCACGTAGGCGGGGAGCGGGACGGAGGATCGGTCCTTCGGCTGCGGCACGATCCGCTCGCAGACCGCTTCCAGCGTCTGCCACTCGGCCGCGGTGAAGAATCGCGGCTCGTAGGGCACGGCGAGACGCTTGTGGACCGCGCGCCGCGTCTGCTCGTTCCAGGAAGGCGTGTATTGCTTCGAGAGTACGTTGTAGCCGGGATAGCGTTCCTCAGTCATTGCCGCGATCCTCCAGGAGATCGAGCGCGGCGAGCCCGGCGATCGCCAGGCCAGTGAAGCTGGGCGGGGCCGGGATCGGCGGGCCGTTGAGCACGTTCTGGCTCCAGTTGCGCCATCCCCCCATCGCGCGGCCCACGCCATAGACGTGGAACCCGACGCCCGCGAAACCGAGCAGGGCCGTGAGCCGCAGTCCCCAACGCGCCACCTGCCGCAGCGGCCGCGACGGGTGAAGCGCAGTGCCGGCCACTAGTGCCGAGGCAAGGGGCGGCAAGGTGACGGGGAGATACATGAACGGGTCCTGAAAGGAGCCGCGGAAGTGCAGCAGCCCAACCTCGCCGACGGTTCCGGCGATCCCGGCGCTGGTAACCGCGGCCATGGCGCGCCCGGCCGGCAGCCCGAGCAGCCGCGGCGCCGCGCCCGGCGCGTTGCCGCGCAGACGCTCGGCGGCGAATCCGAGCAGCCCAGAGAGCGAGAGCGCCGCGGGCGCGCCGACCGGGGCCGCGTAGAACAGGTTGAGCCAGGAGAACCCGCCCTCGCGCTTGCCGATGTTGTAGAGGTGGTATCCCGTGCCGACCAGGCCGGTTACTGCGGCGAGACCGTAGATTGTGTCCCGCACCGCGTGCGCCGCGCCGCGCCGGTCGGCGGTGCCGTGCGCGCTGGCGGCGAGGCTCAGCGTCGCGACCACCAGGGGCGTATACATTGCCTTGTTCTCGAACGAGCCGCGGTAGTGCTCGACCGCGCTGTCGGCGAGCACGGAGAGAGCGAGCGTACCGGCTGCGCGACTTAGCTGCCGAGCTGCCCTGACAGTCACGCTCTTACCGGTCGGCGTCGCCGTGAGCGCAGGCAGCGACGAGACACCGTCCGTGACAAGTTGGGCGATCTCGCTTGGTTGCTGTACGGATGAGATCGCGCCCTGGACCAGGTCGGAGCTGGAGCCGGCAAGCTGCGATGCTGTCGTTCGCCCTCGGGCCGTGACCAGGGCTGCTGCCGCCATTGATCGGCGTGCCACACCTTTCGCCGCGCCAGTCAACGTCCCGCGCGACGAAGGGCGCGAGGCAAATGCGCCGAGAGTGCCGAGAGCGACCGCACCGAGCATACCCATCCCAGCCCGCTTGCCCATGATCGTCATGCGCGCTGCGTCCTTCTCGAACGGTCCACCACACAATGCACTTGAGCCAGCACTGCTCGCCTCTCAGCATCACGAGAGTAATTTCGCAAAGCGAGAACACGTGAATCAAGTATCAATTCGTCAACGACGCAAATAGCTGCC
>CAWIUA010000055.1:0-35899 GCA_963839135.1 uncultured Alphaproteobacteria bacterium | reverse complement strand
GCTCTCGTATCCACTGCCGGGGGCGCTGGTCGGCGACAGGCCCGTCTATAGATACGTGTTCAATCGCGTATCAACATCGGTCCAAGGTCCTCACAGGCCGTAAGCTGTCCGAGTCTCGTTCCAGCTACCGCGCCTGGAGCCGTGCGGTCCTGGAGCGGCTTTCGCATCGGCAAGTCTCTCCTGTTTAGTGAGAGCGCGGGTGCGCGGCTCGGGAGCGCTCTCGCCGCTTCGTCCGCTACCCTGGAGCGCGCCGGGTCGCAGCGTTGAGTGCTGCGGACCGCGGAATCGCGGCGACGGAGCCGGTAACGCCTCGGATCGGACACGCATAGCGCCGAAATTAGGAGGGGTGCTGACATAAGAAGGGCGAGCCTCGCGGCCCGCCCCCCTTTGCACCTCTGGCCGAAACTGGACTTAGAAGTCCATGTCGCCCATGCCGCCGCCGGGCGGTCCACCCATCGGGGCCTTCTTCTCCGGCCTCTCTGCCACCATCGCCTCGGTGGTGATCAGCAGGCTCGCGACCGAGGCCGCATCCTGCAGCGCCGTGCGCACGACCTTGGTCGGGTCGATGATGCCGGCCGCGACCAGGTCCTTGAACTCGCCGGCCTGGGCATCGAAGCCGTAGTTGTAGTCGCCGTTGTCGAGCACCTTGCCGGCGATCACCGCCCCGTCCTCGCCGGAGTTCTCGGCGATCTGGCGCAGCGGCGTCTGGACCGCCTTGCGGACGATCTCGATGCCGTACTTCTGGTCCTCGTTCTCCGGCTTGATCTGCCCAAGGACCAGGCTGGCCCGCGCCAGCGCGACGCCGCCGCCCGGCACGATGCCTTCCTCGACCGCGGCACGGGTCGCATGAAGCGCGTCGTCAACGCGGTCCTTGCGCTCCTTCACCTCGACCTCGGTGGCGCCGCCGACGCGGATCACAGCGACGCCGCCCGCGAGCTTCGCCAGCCGCTCCTGCAGCTTCTCGCGGTCGTAGTCCGACGTGGTCTCCTCGATCTGCGCCCGGATCTGGTTGCAGCGGCCCTTGATGTCCTCCTGCTGGCCGGCGCCCTCGACGATCGTGGTGTTCTCCTTCTCGATCAGCACGCGCTTGGCGCGGCCGAGCATCTGGAGCGTCACGTTCTCGAGCTTGATGCCGAGGTCCTCGGAGACCACCTGGCCGCCGGTGAGGACAGCGATGTCCTCCAGCATGGCCTTGCGGCGGTCGCCGAAGCCCGGCGCCTTCACCGCCGCGACCTTGAGGCCGCCGCGCAGCTTGTTGACCACCAGGGTCGCGAGCGCCTCGCCTTCCACGTCCTCGGCGATGATCAGCAGCGGCCGGCCGCTCTGCACCACCGCCTCGAGCAGCGGCAGCATGGGCTGCAGGCCAGAGAGCTTCTTCTCGTGGATGAGGATGTACGGGTCGCCGAGCTCGGCCGTCATCTTCTCCGCGTTCGTGATGAAATACGGGGAGACGTAGCCGCGGTCGAACTGCATGCCCTCGACGACGTCGAGCTCGGTCTGGATGCCCTTGGCCTCCTCGACCGTGATCACGCCCTCGTTGCCGACCTTCTGCATGGCCTCGGAGATCATGCGGCCGATCTCGGCCTCGCCGTTCGCCGAGATGGTGCCAACCTGCGCGGTCTCAGAACTCGGTCGTGATCTTGCGGGTGTGCTTCTTCAGTTCCTCGACCACGGCGTTCACCGCCAAGTCAACGCCGCGCTTGAGGTCCATCGGGTTGATGCCTGCGGCCACTGCCTTGCCGCCCTCACGCACGATGCTCTGGGCGAGCACGACGGCCGTCGTGGTGCCGTCGCCAGCGATGTCGTTGGTCTTCGAGGCGACCTCGCGCACCATCTGCGCGCCCATGTTCTCGAACTTGTCGCCGAGCTCGATCTCCTTGGCGACGGTGACGCCGTCCTTGGTGATGCGAGGGGCACCGAAGCTCTTGTCGAGGATCACGTTGCGGCCCTTGGGGCCGAGCGTTACCTTCACTGCGTCGGCGAGCACGTCCACGCCGCGCAGCATGCGCTGGCGGGCGTCGCCGCCGAACTTTACGTCCTTGGCTGCCATGTTTGTTTCCTTGACTAGGGGGAGAGAGTTAGGCGGCCTTCTTCTTCTCGGCCTGGCCCTCGATGATGCCCATGACGTCGGACTCCTTCATGATGAGGAGATCCTCGCTGTCGAGGCGCACCTCGGTGCCGGACCACTTGCCGAACAGCACGCGGTCGCCGGCCTTCACGTCGAGCGCCTGGATCTTGCCCTGCTCGTCACGCGCGCCGGGGCCTACCGCGATCACCTCGCCCTCCATCGGCTTCTCCTTGGCCGTGTCGGGGATGATGATGCCGCCGGAGGACTTCTCCTCGGCGGTGATGCGCCGGACCACGATCCGGTCGTGCAAGGGACGGAACTTCATTGAACCTCCTGGCTGGCTCATGCGGTCTCGATGCCAACGGCCAGAAACGGCCTGTTAGCACTCTCACGCTGAGAGTGCCAGCGATCTAGGGGTGCGCCTGCGCCATGTCAACACGGCTGGCAGCACTTCCGTAGAGAGAGTGCTAAGCTACTGCTTCCGCTCTTTTTTTCTATTCTACGCGCGCCCGGATAGCGCATGATCCGGATTCGGAGCCGCACGCCGGTGCGGAAATGCCGACGCGAGGAAGGGAGGGAGCGCCGGCACCACAGTGAGGAGTCACGATGACGCTTGCCCTGCAACTCGAAGGCTACCGCCTGACCACGGCTGAGATCCTCTACCACATGCCTGACCATCCAGGTCTCCTGCAGACCTATATTTGGCAGGAGCTGGACCTTGCTCCGCGCTTCCCGACCCTGCGGGGTTTCCTGCGGTTCTGGCAGCGCGAACTGGACGGCAAGCTGCATTCCGTCAGGATCGCCTCAGGCAGCCTGATCCGGCCGGCCGGGTTCAGTTCCCCGAAAGAGTTCCGCCTGCACTAGACCCTGGAGGGCTTGAAGACCGCCCTAGCCCTCGACCGGAACCCGGCCGCGGCGCAGCAAGGCCGCACCAAGGAGGAGCGAGAGCGCGAAGAGGGCGGCCGCAAGCGCAACTTGCAGCCCGTGCTCGACGCGCACACCTCCCCCTAGCAGGGCGAACACCACCGTCTGCGGCACATAGCCCAACGCCGACGCCGCAAGGAACGGCACTGCAGGCACGGCGGAAATTCCGGCCGCGAGGTTCAAAACCATGTTGCTGCCGACGGGCAGCAGCCGCAGCGTCAGCGTCGCGGTGAACGGGTTGCGCGCCAGAAAGGCGTCGAGCCGGGCGAGGCGCCCCGCGGCCCGGCGCTGCAGCCGGCGCGCCGCCCAGCGCCGGGCGATGAGGCGTGACCAGAACAACGCTGCCGCGCATCCCAGCACCTCCGCGAGCAGCCCAAGCGCCGCACCCGGCCAGAACCCCCAGGCAAGCCCGCCCGCATACGCCACGGCCTGGCGCGGCACGCCCGCCGCGCACGCCGTGGCACCCAGCAGCACGTAGGCCAGCGGTCCATGCCGCGCGGTCGCCTCGAAGCCGCTTATCCCGGCCCCGCGCAGCAGCAGCCCGGCGCCGACGAGGCCAGCCACCAGCAGCGCGGGCCGCCACGCCAGGCGGATCCAGGTGCTCACGGCTCCTCGACCTCGGGCCGATGCCATCGCCGCTGAAGCCAGTAGACCCCGGCCAGGTCGAATACGCCTGCCCATAGCCGGTCCAGCACGCCATAGTTGGACCGCCCCCGCAGCCGTGGCCGATGCCGCACCGGAACGGAGACGACACGGCCGCCTGCCCGCAGCACAAGGGCGGGCAGGAAACGGTGCATATGGTCGAAGTGCGGCAGCTCCAGGAACACCTCCCGCCGGAACACTTTCAGGCCGCAGCCCGTGTCGGGCGTCGCATCGCCGAGCAGCCCGGCACGCACCCGGTTCGCGATGCGCGAACTCGTGCGCTTCGCCCAGGTGTCCCGCCGCGTTACCCTATGGCCCGCAACGAGGACGAGACCGCACCCGGCGCCGTCTTCCTCTTTGGCGCGAGCAAGGAGACCTGGAATGTCCGCGGGATCGTTCTGCCCGTCGCCGTCCAGCGTCGCGATCCACTCCCCGCGCGCGGCGCGGACGCCGGTGCAGACGGCGGCGCTCTGGCCACAGCTTCTCTGGTGCCGCCGCCGGACGAGTGGCGCGCCGGGCTGACCGGCCGCCGCGGCGAGATGCGCGGCTGTGTCGTCAATGCTGCCGTCGTCCACGTAAACGATCTCTGCCGCCCCAAGGGCGTGTATCGCGGCGACGGCGGCGCGGATCTCAGCGATCAGCGGCAGGATGTTGGCGCCCTTCATTGCGCACAGGCACTACGACGGAGAGGAGCGGGGCAGGAGGCATGGCGCCGGGCGGGTAGCACCGGCGCCGCCCGAGCGGCAAGTTGGCGCGCCCCCGCGTCGCCGCGATCAGTGATAGCCGATGTCGCCGCGCACCTTGCCGCGGAACACCCAGTAGGACCAGCCGGAATACATCACGATGATCGGCAGCAGGAACAAGGTGCCGATGAGCAGGAACACCTGCGTACCCTCGGCGGAAGCCGCCTCCCAGAACGTGTAGTGGTAGGGCACGATCATCGGCCAGACGCTGATCGCGATGCCGAGATAGGAGAGCAGGAAAAGGACCATGGCCCATAGGAACGGGGCCGCGTCGCCGCCCGCGCCGCGCAGCGCCCGCCATTCGGCCAGGCCGGCCAGCGCGGTGAGGACCGGGACCGGCGCGAGGTAGGCAATGTCCGGCCAGGAGAACCAGCGGCGCGCGATGTCCGTCTCCATCTCCGGTGTCCAGATGCTGACGGCAACGATGGCTGCGAGCACGCCGAGGAAGCACCGCTCTCCCATGCGCCGCGCCCAGGCTTGCAGTTCGCCCTCCGTCTTGATGACCAGCCAGCCTGCACCCAGCAGCCCGTAGCCGAGCATGAGCGCCACTCCGGTCAGCACCGAGAACGGCGTCAGCCAGTCGAACGAGGAGCCGCCGAAGCTGCGCCCGTTCACCCTGAAGCCCTGGATGAAGGCACCGAGCACCGCCCCTTGCGCGAACGCGGCCAGCGCCGAGCCGATACAGAAGCCGCGCCCCCAGAAACGGCTGATCCAGGGCTGCTTGAAGCGGAACTCAAAGGCGACGCCGCGGAAGACGAGCGCCAGGAGCATCAAGAGCACCGGGAAATAGACCGCCGGAATGATGATTGCGAACGCCAGCGGGAACACCGCGAGCAGCCCCACCCCGCCCAGGATCAGCCAGGTCTCGTTACCGTCCCAGATCGGGGCGATGGAGTTCATCACCAGTTGCCGCGACGCCTCGTCGGGCGCGAACCCGTAGAGGATGCCCACACCGAGGTCGAAGCCGTCGAGCAGCACGTAGAAGAACACACCTGCCGCTAGGATCGCGATCCAGACCGGCAGCACGCTGAACGTGAGTTCACCAGCCATGAGACTACTCCGCGGCGGGGGCGGGCGCGGCCTTGACGGGCGCTTTCGGCTGGAAGCCCTCGACCGGCTCCTCTGGCGTCTCAGCAAGCCCGACGCCCGCGCGCACGCGCCCCGCCATGAACGCGATGCCGGTCGGGAACATGATAAGATAGACCGCAATGTACGCGATGAGCGATCCCAGCACGTCTCCGCCCGTGAGCGAGGGCGAGGCCGAGTCCGCGGTCCGCATCAGGCCATAGACAGTCCACGGCTGGCGGCCCGTCTCGGTGGTGATCCACCCCGCCAGCACCGCGATGAAGCCCAGCGATGCCGTCCATTGGCATAGCCGCAGATACCAGGCCGTCTCGAACAAGCGGCGGCGCAGCCGGAGAGCCAGGCCCGTCACGACGATGGCGAGCATGAGAAAGGCGATGCCGACCATGATCCGGAAGCCGAAGAACGGGAAGGCGACGGGCGGCCATTGATCGGCCGGCCAGGTCTTCAGCCCCTTGATGTCTCTGTCCCAGGTATGGGTCAGGATGATGCTGCCGAGGCGGGGGACCTCGACAGCGTAGCGCATCACGCCGGCCTTGTCGTCGGGGATGCCGAACAGGGTCAGAGGCGTCGGGCGCTGAGTATCGTAACGCCCCTCGATGGCGGCGAGCTTGGTAGGCTGGTATTCGAGCGTGTTCAGCCCGTGCTGGTCGCCCAGCACCATCTGCAGCGGCACGAGCACGATCAGGAGGCCGAGCGCCATCCGCATCATCAGGCGCGCCGCCTCGGCGTCGGTGTCCCGGCCACGGCGGACGAGGTAGGCGCCGACCCCGAGCACGACGAAGCCGGTCGTGATGTAGAACGCCGTGACGTTGTGGGCGAGGCGGTAGGGAAAGGACGGGTTGAAGATGATCGCGAGCCAGTCCTTGGGGAAGAAGCGCCCGTCAGGACCGACCGTGTAGCCCGCCGGCGTCTGCATCCAGCTGTTCACGGACAGGATCCAGAACGATGAGAACAGGGTGCCGGCCGCGACCATGAGGGCGGCGACGAAATGCATCCAGCGCGGGACCAGCGAACGTCCGAACAGGAGCACGCCGAGGAACGAGGCTTCGAGGAAGAAGGCCGTCAGGTCCTCGTAGGCCAGCATGGGTGAGAGCACGTTCGCGGTCATGTCCGAGAAGCGCGCCCAGTTGGTGCCGAACTGGAACGGCATGATGATGCCGGAGACCACGCCCATGCCGAAGGAGACGGCGAAGATCTTGGTCCAGAAGCCCGAGATCCGGAACCAGATCTCCCGCCCAGTCAAGAAGTAGAGGCCCTCCAGCACGGCGATGTAGGACGCCAGGCCCACGGTGAACGCTGGCAGCAGGATGTGCCAGGCGATTACCCAAGCCCATTGAAGACGGGACAGGAGAAGCGGGTCGAGGTGCATGGCTCAACATCCGGGTCTGAATTGCATCCCAGGTCCAGCATCGCCGCCCCTCAACGGTCGCGTGACCGCGAGGCCGTCAGCCCCAAGGCGAGCAGGGCGGCAAGCTTGGCCGACTCGCCGGCTACATAGCCCAAGTGCAGGTCAGACGGCGGCAACTCCCTGCCTGCGATGACCTGCTGCGTCCGCGCGTCCAGCAGGGGCCGCAGCCAGAGCGTCTGTGCCAGCACGACGAGGCCCGGCGCAAGAGCGAACAGTCGCCGACGTTTCGAGCCCGCCGCACGCAGCCCGAGAAGTGCCGCGAGCGCTGCTTCGACCCGGCCGAACATTCGGAAGGTGTGCCGGCCGACATCGAGGGCGACCGGCCGCGGCAGCGAGGGTGCCAGGAACTTGGCCGGCGTGGCCAGGAAGGAGACGCCAAGCACCATCCCAGCCCAGATAAGCGCCCAGAAAAGCGCAAGGACGCGACCTCGGTCTGCCCGGTGAGCGCCTCGATCCATCGCGGCTTGCGCAGGACCAGCAGATCGAGCCATGGCCTTTCCCTCCGGCCTTGAACAGGGAGCCACGCCGCCCGCTGCCCCTGTTATGCGGTAGAACTCGACTTGGAAACGCACCGGCCCGAGCGTGGCAACCTCGTGCGGCACACCCGGCTCGATCAGGCCCGGCACACCCGCCGGATCGAGTGCGCGCTCGGCAGGCGGATCAAGCACCCGGTAGAGCAGCAGGCCCTCCAGCACGCGGATCACGGCCCACGTGCCGGGTGCGGTGCGGTGCGAGCGCAGCAGCGCGGCCGGAACCGTCGTCTCCGTGAACACGGGGCTGCTGCGGTAAAACTCGCAGCCGGGCGGCAGCCCAACGAGCGTGCCTCGCCCGCCGCGGGTGGCCCTCACGGCTCTGCCTTGACATCAAGAGACCTGCAGTACGGTCGCGCAGCGGGTCGGCGGATCATCGGTTTCCAGCTTGATGCGAGCCTCGCGCCCTTACCGAGCAGGTCGGCTCTGGCGACCATGCTGTGTTCCCGGCCGCGTCCGAGGTCTGCCTGCTTAGAAGACCGAAGATTGCGCAGCGAAGCCATTAGCATTCACTCGAACAGCATCAGGCTGTGGCTACCGGCGACGGCACCCAGGATCGTGAGCAGGCTGAATATCAGCAGAACCCAGTGCAGCCGCTGCATTGCCCGGAGGGCCGCGTCCGGCTCCGCCCTGAGGCGAGTGGCGAAGCGGCGGTGCGATGCCAGCGGCTCCAGCAGGAACAGCATGGCCGCGAAGACCAACCAGACCAGCACCATGGCATGCATCCACCAGTAGGGCAGCGATGTGAAGCGGTCCCAGGCCTGCAAGCGGAGCAGCATGTAGAGACCGGTCAGGCCGGTCACCAGGACGAAGATGCGCGCCTGGGACGCGAAACGCCGCTCGACCGCCTCAAACATCGCCGTCCTGTGCGCCGCATCTGGGATGCGGCGCAGCGCGGGGAGCAAGCTCGTCGTCACCAGACCCACGCCGCCGATCCAGAGCACGACTGCCAGCACGTGCAGCGCGCGAGCGGCTGCTACGTCGTCCATCGTCGCGATCTCCGCAGCATCCGTCCCCAGTTCGGCTGCTGCCTGACCGTGCTCATTGGTCTATCTACCGTCGTTGTTGCGCGGCTTGGCCTCGCGCGCAAAGAGCTTGCAACACCGCCGCGTTGTTGCGCTCCGTGTCGCGCGCCGCGAATAGCAGTGTGATGTGCTTGTATTGCCTGACGACGGCAAGCAACTCGTCCAATGCCGGATTACTCGTCAGCTCCGCCCGGTAGCGCTCCTCGAAGCCTTGCCATCTCGCAGGATCGTGACCGAACCAGCGGCGCAGGTCTGCGCTCGGGGCAACATTCTTGAGCCAGAGATCGACCTGCGCCTCGTGATGACTCAGGCCACGCGGCCATAGGCGGTCCACCAGCACACGGACGCCGTCGCTGGATGCAGGCGGTTCGTAGACTCGCTTGATCCGGACCTCGATGGCTTCCCGGGCGGCTCGGTCCCGGGGATCCAAGCTCGCGGCGCCGGTCATGCTGCCCTGCCCGGTTCCGGCGAGAACAGGGCCTCCTTGCCGGGCTTGTCCTTCCACTCGTCGGCATCCGGCGGCGGCTCGCCCTTGCGGGTGATGTTGGGCCAAGCTTGGGCAAAGGTGCGGTTGCGCTCCGCCCAGGCGCTCGCGCGGTCGTCGCTGTCGGGCACGATGGCTTCCACCGGGCACTCCGGCTCGCACACGCCGCAGTCGATGCACTCGTCGGGATGGATGACGAGCATGTTCTCGCCCACGTAGAAGCAGTCCACCGGGCAGACCTCGACGCAGTCCATGTACTTGCAGCGGATGCAGCTCTCTATGACGACGTAGGTCATGCGCTCCTCCGCATAGGCAGCCGCTCGAACAGGCCGATGCGCAGGCTGCGCGCGATGCGCTCTGCACGTTCGCGGAAGGCGGCGGCCAACTCCGGCTCGAACAGCTCGGCGCAGGTCTCGCCGAACAGCGCGAGCCAGCGGTCGAACATGCCGGGCGCGAGATCCGGCAAGCGGAGATGCGCGGAGAACGGATCGCGGTGGTAGCGCCCGCTTGTCAGCATCACCGAGGACCAGAAATCGTGCAGCCGCGCGAGATGCACCGCCCAAGCCGCGTCGTCCTCGCCGAGTGCCCGAGCGAACACCGGCCCGAGCACTGCATCGCGACGAACCCGCGCGTAGAACTGCCCCACTAAGCGGCGGATCCCCTCCTCCGAGGGTTGGCTGAAACGGCCGCCATCCGGCGCATTCGCGACCTCAACGGATGATCCATCTTCGAGCATCGCCCGTTACCCCGACGTCAAGACGCTAAGACATGGATACGGCATACACCTTATCCCGATCTCGCCGGAAAGCAATATCCGCTATATATCTTTTGTCTCTCACATCCCGGCGACCCGCGTCGCCCCCGGAGCCGACCCACCGTGCACCTGACTGTCTACACCGACTACTCGCTTCGCCTGCTGATGTATCTCGCGCTCAAGGATGACGGTCGCGCCACTATCGGCGAGGTTGCAACTAGTTATGACATTGCCAAGAACCACCTGACCAAGGTCGCACACCAGCTCGGTTTGGCTGGCTACATAGCAACTGTACGCGGGAAAGGAGGTGGTCTGCGGCTAGCCAAGCCCGCCGAGCAGATCCGACTGGGCGATGTGGTGCGGCGCACGGAGCCCGACTTGGCGCTCGTGCCCTGCTTCGAGCCGCTGTGCGTTCCTTGCCCCATCCTGACAGCCTGCGGCCTGCGCAACGCGCTGCACGAGGCGCGGCAGGCATTCCTCGCCGCGCTCGACCGCTACACGATCACCGATCTCGTCCGGCAGCGGACTGAGCTGCAAGAACTGCTGTCCGTGCCAGCCGCGCGGCAGAGCGCAGCCTTGCCCCGGACCGTGCGCGCGCCATAAAGGGCGGCGATGAGCACTATCCTCGCGCGCCGTAGACTCTCTCCCGCCCTCGCAGCCCGGCGCAGCACCCGGCCCGTCGCCCTCTGGCTCTTCGCCGTCTGCGCCATGCTCGCGGTCATGGTGGCGCTCGGCGGTGCCACGCGGCTGACCGGCTCCGGCCTCTCGATCATGGAATGGGCGCCGCTCAGCGGCGCGCTGCCGCCGCTCAACCATGCGGATTGGGAGCGGCTCTTCCACCTCTACGAGCAGATCCCTCAATACAAGCTCCTGCACGAGGGCTTCGGCCTCGGGGGCTTCCAGCGCATCTTCTGGCTGGAATGGGTACACCGGCTCTGGGGTCGGCTGATCGGAATCGTGTTCTTCGTGCCGCTCGTCTGGTTCGCGGTGCGGGGGCAGATCCCGCGGCGGCTCGTCCCCAGGCTCGCGGTCCTGTTCGTGCTGGGCGGGCTGCAGGGCCTGGTCGGCTGGATCATGGTCGCAAGCGGCTTCGACGCGGACAGCACCTCCGTTTCGGCCTATCGCCTCGTCGTGCACCTGGCACTCGCCCTGCTGCTCTACGCCGCCATCCTCTGGACGGCGCTCGGCCTCTGGCGCACCGCTCCGTCGCCGCGCCTCGCCGCGCTGCCGCGGCGGCTGCTCACTCTCACGTGCATCCTCGTGCCGCTCACGATCCTCGCGGGCGGGTTCGTCGCCGGCACACACGCCGGGCTGGTTTACAACACCTTCCCGCTCATGGACGGGCACCTGGTCCCGGAGGGTTACGCCCTCGTCAGCCCCTGGGCGCGCAACTTGTTCGAGAACGTCGCCGCCGTGCAGTTCGACCATCGCCTGCTCGCGACGCTGACGGCGTTGGCGGCACTCGGAGCCGTCGCCGCCGGGCTGGGCTCGGGTGCGAAGGGTGCGACGCGCACGGCCCTGCTCACCCTTGGCGGCGCGGTAGCGCTGCAATACGGACTTGGGATCGCGACCTTGCTGCTCGTCGTGCCCGTCGCCCTCGGCGCGCTGCACCAGCTCGTCGCCGTCGGCGTGCTCACGGCGGCGCTCGTGGCCCTGCACACGCAACACGGCCCCGACACAACACTTTTGCCACCAGGGGCTCTCAGCCGCGATGACGATATGCTGCCGTGAAGTCCTGGGGCGGCGCCGTGATGGCCAGGTACACGAAAGGCTGGCTCCCGGTGTTGACCACGCCGTGGACTTCCCCAGCGGGCGTCCGCAGAACCTCGCCCGCCTTGATGACCTGAGTTTGGCCGTCGGCGAGAAGCATCGTCGCTGTCCCTCTTTCTACGACCCATGTCTGCTCGGAATGCCGATGCGAATGGCGCCGAGACATCGCCCCTGGCGCCATCGCGACGCGGGTGATCGTGACCCAGGCATCGGGGGCGTTCGCAGGCCACACCATCTGCAGCGACGTGACCCCCGGGTTAGACAGCGACGCGAAGTTCGCGGTCGAGAGACGCTGTACAGGCACTCAACACCCCCGCTGCTTCGGCCGCGGTTCGGCTACGCATCCGCCCCGGCCAGGCCGGGGACGATCCCGCCCACGAACGGGCGGCCGGGTGCGGAACACGGCAGCACCTCGGCGCCGCGAAGCCGGAATGCATGGACCGGGCGCGCGATGTTCCTGAGTCGAAGCTCCCCGAGGTCCGCGAAGGCGGTGTCTGCCTTCCTGAGGACCTCGTCCGCCATCGCCCGCGAGACGATCACGCCGCCCGGTTCGGCGTAGGTCTGGAGCCGGGCGGCGATGTTGACCCCCTCGCCCTCGACCTCGCCGTTGGCGTACGCGATCACGTCGCCGAGGTGCGTGGCGATCCGCACCTGCATGGGCGCGCCCGCGTGGACGCGCGAAGCAATAGCGTCTTGCACGTCCACCGCCCAGCGGAACGCATCCAGGGCGCAGCGGAACTCGACGAGGATGCCGTCCCCGGCCCGGTTCACGACCCGACCCCGCCAGAGACCGACCCGGGGCTCGATCACCGCGCGCCGCAATGCCTCCCACTCGCGCAGCGTGGCCTCCTCGTCCGAGCTCATCAGACACGAGTAACCGACCACGTCCAGGAACGCGATCGCCGTCAGGCGTCGTCGCGGCAGAGGTTCTTCGGACCGATCGGTCCGAAGCGCCTCGTGCACGCGCAACGGAGGTCGAACGCCGGACAGCACGAAGCAGTAGACGATCGCGGCGACGCTCATGCAGGCCAAGGCGAAGCCACCCGCGGCCGCTCCCGCCTCCAGTGCTCGCATCCAGACTGGGGCAGGCGACGAGAACAACAGCCACACGACCGCCACAGCGACGATCGGCGCGTGCAGCACGATGCCGCGACGAACCAGCGCCAGGAGCACGGCCCTACCTGGTGAGTCGCCTGGCGCAAGCGGATCGAGGACCCAAGGGACACTGGATGGTGCGTGCAACACCGGCATGGCTTCCTCCACGCCCATACTGGCTGGACAAGTGAGGACCGTATCGGCTACGTGTCAATCTTGATCGACTTGATCAACGTATCGAGATAGAGATGCCTCTCGCCCGCACGGCCGACCTCGTCCCCGTGGAGGCGGCACTGGCGCTGCTCGGCGTCAGCCGCCAGACGCTCTACGCTTACGTCAGCAGAGGGCTGGTCCGTGCCGAACCGGCGCCTGGCGACCCGCGGCGTAGCCTCTACGACAGGCGTGACCTGGACCGGCTCGTCGAGCGTCGTCGGCGCGGCCGGGCGCGCAAGGACGTCGCGGCCGCCGCCGTGCGCTTCGGCGAGCCGGTGCTCGCGTCCGCCATCACCCGCATCGGTGACGATCTGTTCTATCGCGGGCAGAACGCGGCGGTGCTGGCGGGCTCCGCCTCGCTCGAGGAGGTCGCAGCACTCCTCTGGGGGGGACCGTGCGTGTTGGCGCCTCCGGTTCAAGCGCCTCTCTTCGCAGCGTCCACCTCGCCGATCGGGCGTTGTCTGATCGCCGTCGCGGCCGATGCCACCTTGGCTCCTCCGAGCTGGGGGCGGGCCGAGGACGCGCTGTTCGGCGAAGCGGCGCGGCTGCTGCGCCGCGCGGCCGAAGCCATCGCCGGTTCGGATGGAACCGGACCGATCCACGCCGTCTTCGCGCGCGCTTGGGGCCTCGACGCGCGCGGGGCCGACCTAGTGCGCCGTGCGCTCGTGCTGTGCGCCGACCACGAGCTCAACCCTTCGACCTTCGCGGTGCGCGTCGTCGCTGCGACCGGGGCCTCGCTCGCCGCCTGCGTCCTAGCTGGCCTCGCGGCGCTGACCGGCCCGAGCCATGGCGCGTTCACCGACCGCGTGCGGGCAGTGGTGACCGAGCCCGGCACCTTGCGGGACCCGCATCAGACCTTCGCGGCGCGCCTCGCGCGCGGCGAGCAGCTGCCCGGCTTCGGCCATCGCCTCTACCCCGGGGGCGATCCGCGGGCAGCGGACCTGCTGGCCGCCCTCGGCCCTCACGAGCAATGGGACAAGCTGATCGCCGCGGGCGAGGAGCTCACGGGGCAGCGTGCCATGATCGACGTCGCCATGGTCGCGCTTGAGCACCGGCTCGGGCTGCCGCTCGGAGCCGCCATGAGCCTGTTTGCCGCCGGGCGGGTCGCGGGGTGGATCGCGCACGCCCTGGAGCAGCGGAAGGATCAGCCCCTGATACGCCCCCGCGCGCGCTACGTCGGCGCGTGAGACCGGTCCGACGTCTCTTACCTGTCCCGAACTGGCCCCTGGTGGCGAAAGTGTTGGGGCTCGCCAACATACTTGACGCCGGCTCGTTGATCCCGCCCCCGCCGAGCCTACGTTGAGCGTCATGGCCCAGACACATCCGCTCGACGCGACCGACACCCTCTTCTTCGACCGGCCCGGCGCCGACCTCGACCGGGCGGACGCCGAGCACATCGTCCGCGGCGCCCTCGACGGCTGCGACGACGGCGAGCTCTTCCTCGAATACCGGGAGAGCGAGGTCGTCACCCTCGAAGAGGGCCGCATCCGCACCGCGAGCTCGAACACGTCGCTCGGCTTCGGCCTGCGCGCGGTCCTCGACGAGGAGACCGGCTACGCGCACGCGGGCGAAATCTCGAAAGCAGCGCTGAGCCGCGCGGCGGGCACCGTCTCGGCCGTGCGCGCCGGGCGCACCGGGCAGGCGGGCGATCCGCCCCGCGCCACCAACGCGCGCCTCTACTCGGACGCGAACCCGCTCACCGAGCAGCCCTTCTCCGAGCGGACCACGCTGCTCGCGGCCATGGATTCCTACGCCCGCGGCAAGGATGCCCGCGTCAAGCAAGTCATGGCCTCCATCGCCGGCGAGTGGCAGGCGGTGCAGGTGGTTCGGGCGGACGGCACGCGCGTCGCCGATCTGCGCCCCCTCGTGCGGCTCAACGTCTCCGTCGTCGTCGAGCAGGACGGCCGGCGCGAGAGCGGCACCTACGGCCTCGGCGGACGCCGCGGCTACGGCGAGTTCATGGTCGAGAGCACCTGGCGCGCGGCGGTGGACGAGGCGTTGCGCCAGGCGATCCTCAACCTGGACAGCCGCCCAGCGCCCGCGGGCGAGGTTCCCGTCGTCCTCGGCCCAGGCTGGCCCGGCATCCTGCTCCACGAGGCCATCGGCCACGGCCTTGAGGGCGATTTCAACCGCAAGAAGACCAGCGCCTTCGCCGGGCTGGTCGGAAAGCGGATCGCAACGCCCGGCGTCACCGTCGTGGACGACGGCACGCTCCCCGACCGCCGCGGCAGCATCACCGTGGACGACGAGGGAACGCCTTCCGGCCGCACCGTGATGATCGAGGACGGCATCCTGCAGGGCTTCATCCAGGACCGGCTCAACGCCCGGCTCATGGGCGTCCGCCCCACGGGGAACGGCCGCCGCCAGAGCTACGCCCACTCACCCATGCCGCGCATGACCAACACGATCATGCTCGCGGGCGATGCCGACCCGGCGGACCTGCTGCGCGGCATCCAGCGCGGCCTCTACGCCGTCAATTTCGGCGGCGGCCAGGTGGACATCACCAGCGGCAAGTTCGTGTTCTCGGCGAGCGAGGCCTACCTGATCGAGGACGGCCGGGTCACGGCGCCGGTCAAGGGCGCGACGCTGATCGGCAACGGGCCGGACGCGCTCCTCCGCATTGAGGGCGTCGGCCGCGACCTCGCGCTCGACCCTGG
Organism: uncultured Alphaproteobacteria bacterium; assembly: GCA_963839135.1. Taxonomy (GTDB): domain Bacteria; phylum Pseudomonadota; class Alphaproteobacteria; order Acetobacterales; family Acetobacteraceae; genus CAWKEH01. The sequence continues at coordinate 20,500 of CAWIUA010000055.1, read as the reverse complement.
GATCGGCACCTGCGGCAAGAACGGCCAGGGCGTGCCGGTCGGCGTCGGCCAGCCCAGCCTCCGGCTCTCCGCGCTCACCGTGGGCGGCACCGCGGCGTGACTCCCGGCCTATGATCCGCCCGGCGCGCGCGGACGAGGCGGGCGCCCTGCACACGCTTGTGCAACTGGCCTACGCACCCTGGGAGGCGACCATGCGCCTCCGGCCCGGACCCATGGATGACGACTACGTGGCCCGCGTACGCGCGGGACAGGTGTGGGTTCTGGACGACGGCGGCATCGCTGCGCTTGCAGTCCTTGAACCTGGCGACGGCTGGGTTATGCTCGATAACGTCGCCGTACATCCGGAGCGGCAAAGGGAGGGACTGGGGCGCCGAATGATCGCCTTTGCCGCCGCCGAGGCACGCCGCCGCGGTACCCGCGAGCTTCGCCTCTACACGAACGCGCTCATGGCCGCGAACCTGGCGCGCTACGCTCATCTCGGCTTCCGCGAGACCGGCCGCGAGCGCGTTGGCCCCTACGACCGCGTCCACATGGCACTCGACCTCGCCGCGAGCCGGGACCTCTGATGCGGCGCTTCGTCGCGGCCCTCGCGCTGATGACCCTGCTCGCCAGCGGCGCCGACGCTGCCGAGCTAGCCTGCCCGGACGTGCCGGTGCCGCCCGTCTCCGTCCCGCGCCTGCGGGCGCTGCTCGACAGCGACCAGGACGCGGTCATCGTCGCCCTCGGATCGTCCTCGACGCGGAGCCATCTCGCGTCCGACCGGGCGCACAGCTACCCGGCGGTGCTGCAGGCGCGGCTGAACGAGAGCCTTTCCTTCGCCCATGTCGCCGTCCTCAACCGCGGCATCGGCGGCCAGGACGCCGCCGAGGAGGTCGCGCGCATGGACGCAGACGTTATTGCTGTGCGTCCGGTGCTCGTGATCTGGCAGGTCGGTGCCAACGGCGTACTGCACCATACCAACCCGGAGCTGTTCGAGGATCTCGTCGAGACCGGCATCCGCCGCTTGCAGCGCGCGAAGATGGACGTCGTGCTGATGGACAACCAGCGCGCGCCCGCGATCCTCGACGCGCCGGACCACGCCAAGCTGGAGCAAGCGCTCGCGGACGCTGTGAAGAAGACCGGGGCGAGCCTGTTCAGCCGCGAGCGCTTGATGGACGATTGGCAGCGGGCCGGCTACCCCTACGAGCTGTTCGTCGGTCGCGATCAGCTGCATCACAACGACCGCGGTTACGACTGCGTTGCCCGCGCCCTGGCGCAAGCGGTAACCGAGGGCCTCGGCGAATTCTCTCCGCACGCGCAGGCGACCGCGGCGCTGACCCGAGGCCCGTCGGATCGCTATGTCTTGCGTGACGGACGCACGACAGGCGCGATGCCAGCTCCGGCTATCGCCCCGTAGAGTCGGCCGATGACGCGCGGCATCGTCAGCCCTTGCACGATGATCGTGAACACAACGACGGCGTAGCAGATGGTGAGAAGCTCCTCGCGGAACGGCGATGGCGGGAGGGTGAGCGCCAACGCCACCGAAACACCGCCGCGCAGCCCGGCCCAGGTCAAGACCGCGATCGTCCGCTCCTTGTCCCTCCGGTCCGCTCCTGAGAAGAGCGCCGGTATCGTGACGCTGATGAAGCGGGACGCGATCGCCAGCGGGACTGACATGAGCGTCGGGAGCCACGTCTGCCGTCCGACCGTCACTTCGAGGACCTGAAAGCCGATCAGCAGGAACAGCATCGCGTTCAGAAGCTCGTCGAGGAGCGACCAGAAGGCGACGACGGCGGAGCCTGGCCCATCGCTGACCGTGAACTGCGGCGCAACTTGGCCGAGAACCAGGCCCGCCGTGACCACGGTGATCGGCCCGGAGACGCCGAGCGCGTCGGCCAGCCGATAGGAGGCGATGACGAGGGCGAGCGACACGGTGAGCTGCAAGCCGCTGTCGCCGATCCTGCGCATGATCTGGGCGGCCAGATACCCGGTCGCACTGCCAAGCGCCACGCCGCCGGCGCTCGCGACGAGCAAGGCGGCGATGATGCGCCCGTGCCCGATGAGTTCGGTCTGGCCCTGGGCGATTTCCAGGGTCATCAGGAAGAGGATCACGCCCGCGCCGTCGTTGAAGAGGCTCTCTCCCGAGATCGCGGCGCGCAGCGGCGGCGGCAGGGCGAGCCGGCGCAGCAGGCTGTCCACGACCACCGCATCGGTCGGCGCGAGTACGGCGCCGAGGACGCCGCACCACCGCAGCGGCACGGGCGTGCCGGCCGCCTGGAAGACCGCCCAGATACCGAACGCGAAGAGGGTCGTCGCGACGATCACGCTTGCCGTCGCGAGGACGAGGATCGTCCACTTGCTGTCGCGCAGCTCGTGAAGGCTGACGTGCAAGCTGCCGTTGAACAGCAGGAAAGCCAGAACGCCGTCCAGGAGAAGGTGGGGCAGGTCGGCGGCGCTCATCGCCTCGCTGATGTGGCCCGTGAGCCTGGATCCGGTGCGGGCGTCGAACCAGCGGAAGGCGAGGGCGATCGCGAGCGAGCCGAGCAGGAGCGCGACGGACCGGGGAATGCGCACGTAGAGGTGGTTGATGCACCCGATCAGGGCGGCGAAGACAAGGATCAGCGCGACGAGGTCAAACGCCGGCACCGCGACCTCCCCATCGCGCACAGCGAGCCGGCTCCCCGCCGCCCTTGCCTCCTTTGGAACGGCGCCAACCGATCCCGTTCAAGCTGGATCGCCAACTCCGCGGCCAGGCTCGCGACGCATGAAGCTTGACCCGTGCGTGCTACCGAGCGCGTCAAGCGCCCGCTGGCAACCGGCGGACAGGCTCGGTTCATTCCGTCGAAGGCAGGCCAGCGCCTGGGCACCGCCGGTCGGGACGGTCCTGCAATGGGTCCGGTAGTCCTCCCGGCAGGCTTGGCGGATGGCAGCGGCCTCGCTTTGCGTCGGCCGCTGCGCCACCGCTGGCTCAGCCATCGCGGACAATCCAGCGAGAGCGCAGACGGTTTGAAAGGCGGCCGTCCTCCGCAGCCGCTTACCTCGCCTGAGTTCGTCCCGGTTCATTTCAGCGCTCCCTTGCTCTGATGGTTATCCGTGCATCGGACCCGATCCGTCCCGCCCTACTCGGCAGGCGACGTGGCGGCAGTCGGCTTGCGCGCCACACGCCACTCCTCGAAACGCTGCAGCACGACGAAGAAGGACGGCACGAACAGGATGGCGAGGCAGGTCGAGGCCAGCATGCCGCTGAACACCGTGATGCCGATGGACTTGCGAGCGTTCGCCCCCGCGCCCGTCGCCAGGACGAGCGGCAGGACGCCGAGGATGAACGCGAAGGACGTCATCAGGATTGCCCGCAGGCGCAGCCGCGCGCCCTCGACCGCCGCCTCGGCCAGCGTGCGGCCGTGCAGCAGGCGCTCCTCGCGCGCGACCTCGACGATCAGGATGGCATTCTTCGCGCTCAGCGCGATCAGCAGGATCAGGCCGATCTGCGTGTAGAGGTTATTGTCGAGGCCTAGCGCCCAGAGCACGGCGACAGGCCCCAGCAGCGCCAAGGGCACCGCAAGGATGACCGCGAACGGCGCAAGCCAGCTCTCATACTGTCCTGCCAGGACGAGATAGACGAGCAGCACCGCGAAGCCGAGGGCGTAATAGACCTGCTTGCCGGCCGCTTTCTCCTGGAATGACATTGCCGTCCAGCCGTAGCCCATGCCGGGCGGGAGCGAGCTCGCCGCGACCTGTTCCATGAGTCCGAGCGCCTCACCCGAGCTGAACCCAGGCGCCGGCGCGCCGATGACGGTCGCTGCGGGATAGAGATTATACAGGCTGATCAGCGCCGGCCCGACGCCTGGCCCGGCACGCAGCAAAGTTCCCAGCGGGATCATCTTGCCGTCGCTGTTGCGGACCGTGAGAGTGTTGATCGCCTCGGGGCGCAGGCGGAATTGGGAGTCCGCCTGAGCGTATATCTGGAAGGTCCGTCCGAACTTGGTGATCTGCCCGACGAAGCTCGATCCGAGATAGGTCGCCAAGGCCTGGAACACGTCGCCGACCGAGACGTGCAGCGTCTCCGCCTTCACCCGGTCCAATTCCATGCTCAACTGCGGCACGTCGGCGTCGAACGGCGACATGAGGCGCTGCAATCCGCTCTGGGCGCTGCCCTTCTCGACGATCTCCCGGGTGACGGACGCGAGCTTGGCGAAGTCGGTGCTGCCGTCGCGCAGCTCGACCTGCATGGTGAAGCCGCCCGAATTCCCGATCCCCTGGATGGCGGGAGGCACGATGACGAGGCATCTCGCCTCGTCGATGCCATCCATCGCTCGCGACAGCGCGGCATAGAGCGAGCGCAAATCCTGGCCGCGGCCACGCTTGCTCCAATCCTTCAGGATCACGTAGGCGACGCCGCTGCTGGCGAGCGGCGCGCTGTTGTCGAGGGCCGAGACGCCGGCGATGCCGATCACCTGCTCGACGCCCGGGATCTTGCGCGCGGTCTCGCCCACCCGTTCGAGCGTGCGCCCCGTCCGGCCGAGCGACGCTCCGCCCGGCAGCTGCACGCTGACCAGCATGTAACCCTGGTCCTCGAGCGGCAGGAAGCCGGTCGGGATGCGCGCGATGCCGTAGATGCCGACAACCATGGCAGCCAGCGCGATCAGCACCATCAGCCCGGAAAGGCGCACCATGCGGCCGATCAGCCCGGCGTAACGCCTCTCGAGGGCGGCATAGGCGGCGTTGAAGCCGCGGTAGAACGGGTTGCGCCGCTCCGGCGGGACCGGGCGCCGCAGCCAGAGCGCGCACTGCGTCGGCTTCAGCGTCGCGGCATTTGCGGCGCTGATCAGCGCGGTCGCCGCGATGACCAGCGCGAACTGGGCATAGAGCTGGCCCGTCAATCCCGGCAGGAAGGCCGCCGGGATGAACACCGACATCAGCACTAGGGTGATGCCGATGATCGGCCCGAACAGCTGGTCCATGGCCTTGATCGCGGCGTCGTGCCCGCGCATCCCCTCCGCGATGTTGCGGGCGGCTGCCTCGACGACCACGATCGCGTCGTCCACGACGATCCCGATGGCCAGCACGATGGCGAACAGCGTCGAGAGATTGATGCTGAAACCGAGCACGGCCATGGCCGCGAAGGCGCCGATGATCGTCACCGGCACCGTCGTCGCCGGCACCAGCATGGCGCGCCAGTCCTGCAGGAACACCAGGATCACGATCAGGACCAACAGCGCCGCCTCGCCAAGCGTCTTATAAACCTCGTTCACCGAGGCCTTCACGAAGCGGGTGGTGTCGAACGGGATAGCGTAGGCGATGCCTTGGGGGAGGCTGCGGCCGAGCTCGGCCACTTTCGCCTTCACCGCGGCCCCGACGCTCAGGGCGTTCGCGCCGGGTAGTTGGTAGATCGCAAGGCCAGCCGCCGGCTTACCGTTCAGGGTGAAGACCTGGCTGTAGCTCTGGGCGCCCAGCTCAGCCCGCCCGATGTCGCGGAGCCGGGTGATCGCCCCGTTGTCGCCGACCTTGACGATCACGTTTCCGAACTGGGCCGGGTCGTCCAGCCGGCCCGCGATGCTGACCGTGTATTGGAAGTCCTGCGTCGCAGGCGCGGGCGGCATCCCGACCTGCCCGGCGGTCACGTCCTGACTCTGCTGCTGCAGGGCCTGAACCACGTCCTGCGCCGCGAGGCCGCGCGCTTGCATCTTGTTCGGGTCGAGCCAAACCCGCATCGAGTAGAGCCCGGCGCCGAACACGTTGACGCTCCCCACGCCCGGCAGCCGCGACAGCTCGTCCTTCAGGTTGATGTTGGCATAGTTGCTGAGATACAGGCTGTCGTACTTGCTATCGGGCGACGTCAGCGTGACGATCTGCAGGATGGCGGTGGACTTCTTCTGCACGTTCACGCCCTGCGCCTGCACCGCCTGCGGCAGCGACGACAGCGCGCTCGATACCCGGTTCTGGACCAGGATCTGGGCGAGGTTCAGGTCGGTCCCGATCGCGAATGTCACGATCAGCGCGTAGGTCCCGTCGCTTGCGCTGGTGGACTGCATGTAGAGCATGTGCTCCACGCCGTTCACCTGCTGCTCGATGGGGAGTGCGACGGACCGCATCACGTCGGCAGCACTTGCGCCGGGGTAGCGCGTGGTGACCTGTACCGTCGGCGGCACGACGTTCGGGTACTGGGCGACGGGCAGGCGCAGCAATGCGACGGCGCCGACCAGCACAGTGATGATTGCCAGCACGTTGGCGAGGACCGGCCGCTCGATGAAGAACTTCGAGATCATGCCCGGACCGCCGCCCTATCGTGCCGCCGTCGCCGTCGCGGGCGCTGAAGAGGCGTGCGGCTCGCCCGGCGTGTTCAGCCTAGCCTCCACCTTCTCGCCTGGCACCGCGCGCTGCAGGCCCGCGACGATCACCCGGTCGTCCGGCTTCAGCCCGCCCTCGATCGCGCGCATGTCGCCGTAGAGCGGCCCGGCCACGACCTGGCGCTGCTCGACGGTGCTGTCAGGCTTGACTACCAGGACGTATCGCCCGCCCTGGTTCGCCCCGAGCGCGATGTCCGGTATCAGGATCGCGTCGGCGTCGCGCTGAACCGGGATACGCACGCGCGCGAAGTAGCCGGGCAGCAGCGCCCGGTTGCCGTTCGCGAGGACGCCGCGGACGGCCAGCGTGCCGGTGCTCTGATCGACGCTCGGTGCCGCGTAGTCCAGCACGCCCTCGTGGGGATAGCCGGTCTCGGTCTGGAGTCCGATCTCGACGGGGATCTTGCCGAGGTCCCGGACCGTGAGGCCGCGCGCCGCGAGCGCCGCCCTGATCCGCAGCACGTCCGCCTCGCTGATCGTGAAGTTGACGTAGATCGGGTCGAGCTGGACGAGAGTCGCGAGCTTGGTCGCATCGCCCACGCCGACGAGCTCGCCCACCGAGGCGAGGTGCGCGGTCACCACGCCGTCGAACGGGGCGGCCACCCGCGTGTAGGTGTAGTTGATGGCGGCCTGCTCGGTGTTCGCTGCTGCCTGCTGCACGGCAGCGCTGGCCGAGTCCCGGTTCGCCAGGGCCTGATCGACGCTCGATCGGGACGAGAAATCGCTCTTGCCGAGCGATGCCTGGCGCGCGTATTCCGCTTGCGCCTGTTTCAGCAGGGCTTGCTGCTGCGCCTCGGCTGCCTGCGCCTGCTGCAGCTTGGACTGGTACGGCCGGGGCTCGATGGTGAACAGGATGTCGCCCTTGTGCACCGCGTCGCCGTCCTTGAAGCTGATCTCCTGCAGGAAGCCCGGCACGCGCGCGACCAGATCGACCGAGTTCACCGGCGCAGTGCTGCCAGTGGCTTCGAGGTAGCGTGTGACCTTACGCTGCTCCGGGTGGGCGACGACCACTGTCGGGAGCGGCGGCGCGGCGTAGTGATTCGGCTCCTTGCAGGACGCAAGGAGCAGCATTGCTACCAGGCTCGGCCATACACGGAGCGCCCCGGTCGGCGGCATCGCCCGCCTCAGCGCAGTGAACGGGCTGGAACCGCCGACGGGGTGATCCAGCCCTGCTGCACGAAGAACTCGGCGAGGTTGTAGGCAAGACGGTTCGCGAGATGCTCACCCTCCGCCGCCACGCCAGTTCGCGTGGTCTCGCCGTGGACTCCCATGAGCCCGCTCGCGACCAACGGAATCTCGCTGCCACCCGACGCGGCGCCGACACCGCCCATGGCAAGGCCGGGCTTCCGCCCGCTATTGGCGTCGGCGTCGTAGGTCTGCAAGAGCTGCGGCGGTGCGTTCGGCAGCAGGTAATAGACCTGCGCCTCTGCCCTAACGTCGCTCTTGCCCGCTCCAAATCCGATGGCGAGGCGGCGCGTGCGATTGCCCTCGTCGATGCCAACGATCTGGCCTCGAATGACGAGATCGTTCCCGACGGGCACCGCGCCTGGCGTCTCGCGCTCCGCCTGCAGCCCCATCTTGCGCAGGTTCTCGACCAGCGCGTCGGAGATCGCCTGCTGAACGTTCTGAACAGTTTGATACTGCTCGCTCGAGGGATCAGCGCCGTTGAGAGCCCGCTGCACGCGACTGGCTATCGCCTGGTCGAGCTGCACACCGCTCGAGGCGGCGGAGAAATCGGCCACCAAAACTCGCTGCGGGCGCGGCAAAGAGGCAACGCCGTTCTGCACTGGGTCGATGTAAGTGCCGGTGCTCTGCACGCGGGTGGAGCACCCGGCGATGGGCAGGGTCGCCACCAACGATCCAATCACGACGATTTTGCACAGCAACATGCTGCTGACGGTCACGAGGTCACTCCTTAATGCCGCCAGCCCAGCCAGACCGTAGGTTAGTGGCGGAGGAGGATCAGCCGGCTTGATCTTAATACAGGAGTATGGGCGTGAAACAGTCGCCTAGTCGAGTTGAAAACGGCGTCGTTACATGACATGTCGGCCGTAGCTGGCGCAAGCCTCACGCGAGCAAGGCCTGCGCGCACGCGTCCAGGATCGCGTCCGTGTCCATCCGGTACGCGCGATAGAGGTCCGGGATATCGCCGCTCTGGCCGAAGCGGTCCGGACCGAGCGGAACCACGCGATTGCCGCGCACGGCCCCGAGCCAGGCGTGGGCGGCCGGGTGTCCGTCGAGGACCGTGACGAGTGCAGCGCCCGGCGCAAGCGGCGCGAGCAGGCGCTCGATGTGGGAATCGGCCTGGTGCCCCTCGCGCCGGGCGCGGAGCGCTGCAAGCCAATTCGCGTGCAGGCGGTCGGCGCTCGTCAGCGCGAGCAGACCGGCGTTCGGAACCTCATCGCGCAACTCGGCGAACGCCGCTTCCGCTTCCGGCGCGACCGGACCCTGATAGGCGAGCGCGAGCGGCGCGCCCTCGCCGGGCAGCACGACCCAGTGTGCCCCCGCGATCACGGCGCCCGCGTCGAGCCGCCGGGCCGGCTGCTGAAGCTGGCGCGTCGAGAGCCGCAGCCACACGGCTGAGCCGTCCGGCGCCTGCATGTGGGCGAAGGCGTGGCGGAGCAGGATCGCCAGCTCGTCCACGTAGGACGGCTCGTAGGCGGCGAGCCGGTCCTGCGCGATGCCGATCAGCGGCGTATTCACGCTTTGATGCTGGCCGCCCTCGGGCGCTAGGCTGATCCCCGAGGGCGTCGAAACGAGCAGGAAGCGCGCGTCCTGGTAGCAGGCGTAGATGAGCGCATCGAGGCCGCGGTTGACGAACGGGTCATACACGGTGCCGACTGGCAGCAGCCGCGCCCCCCGCAGTTCCTGCTGCAGGCCCGCGGCGCCCAGCAGTAGGAACAGGTTTTGCTCCGCGATCCCAAGCTCGATGTGCTGCCCTTGGGGCGACATGCCCCAGCGCTGCGCCGAGGCCAGCTTCGCGTCGCGGAACACGTCGTTGCGCATGTGCCGGTCGAAGATGCCGCGCCGGTTCACCCACGCGCCCAAATTCGTGCTCACGGTCACGTCGGGGCTGGTCGTGACGACGTGCTTGGCGAGCTCGGCGCTCTCCCCCTGCCCGCGCCCGATCTCGGCCAGGATCTCGCCGAACCCGGCCTGCGTGCTCATGCGCCTAGCCTCGGTCTTCGGGCCGGGCAGCCGCGCCGGCACCGGCACGCTGGGTGCCGAGAGCCGCCGCCCGCCGGGCGTGAAGAGCTGCGCAAAGGGGCTGGCGGCGACGGCGTCGCGCAGCTCGGCCTCGCTCAGGTCGAGGCCCTCCGCGAGGTCCCACTCGTGCCCAGGGCGGATCGCCATGGCTTCGCGGAAATCCTGCATTTGGTCGGGCGTCATCAGCCCGGCGTGGTTGTCCTTGTGCCCGGCGAACGGCAGGCCCATGCCCTTGATCGTGTAGGCGATGAAGCAGGTCGGCTGGTCGCCGGCCGCCGCCGCGGCTCGGAAGGTCTCGATCAGCAGGCCGAGATCGTGGCCGCCCAAATTCGTCATCAGCTGACCGAGCGCCGCGTCGTCGTGCTCGTCGAGAAGGGTCGCGATGCCCGGCTCGCGGCCGAGATCGGCGTGCAGCATCTGCCGCCAGGCGGCGCCGCCCTGGAACGTCAGCGCGGAATAGAGCGAATTCGGGCAGTCGTCGATCCAGCGGCGCAGCGCCTCGCCCCCGTCGCGCGCGAAGGCGGCCTCCAGCAAGCGTCCGTATTTCAGCGTGACCGCGTTCCACCCCATGTCGCGGAACAAACCCTCGATGCGGCCGAACAAACGATCCGGCACCACGCTGTCGAGGCTCTGGCGGTTGTAGTCGATGATCCACCACACGTCGCGGACGTCGTGCTTCCAACCCTCCAGCAGGGCCTCGTAGATGTTGCCCTCGTCCAACTCGGCGTCGCCCGCGATGGCGATCATGCGGCCCGGCGGTAGGTCCTGGCCCAGCCCGTGCAGCCGCACGTAATCCTGCATCAGCGCGCAGAAGCTGGTCAGCGCCACGCCGAGGCCAACGGAGCCGGTGCTGAAATCCACCTCCGGGCCGTCCTTGGTGCGGCTCGGGTAGCTCTGAATGCCGCCGAACTGGCGCAGCGTCTCCATCGCCTCGCGCGTCTGCCGGCCGAGCAGCAGGTTGACCGCGTGGAACACCGGGCTGGCGTGCGGCTTGACGGCGACGCGGTCCTGCGCGCGCAGCACCTCGAAGTAGAGCGCCGTCATGATCGCCGTGACCGAGGCGCAGCTCGCCTGGTGGCCGCCCACCTTCAGCCCGTCCCGGTTGGGGCGGACGTGGTTGGCGTGATGGATCATCCACGACGAGAGCCAGAGCAGCTTGCGCTCGATCTGGCCGAGTGCGCGCAGCCGCGCGGGGGTGAGAAGACCGGCCGGCGCGTTCATGTCGCTCTCCTTATGCCCAGCTCATCCTGCCCAGCCTCGGGCAAGCCGCCGGACGGCTGTACTCGCGTTGCGCTTGCCCTCGCCGGCATAGGCCTCGTGGTAATCCTCGATATGCGCCGGGTCGTAGAGATAGTTGACCATGAGGGCCGCGCTCTCCTTGATGCCTTTCTCGCTCACGTCGCCGAGCATGTTAAGGCGTTCGAGGCGGGCGCCGTTGCTGAGGTGAAAGTGCGCGACCGGGTCGAGCGCGCGCTCGCCCCGTCCTTCGATGAGCAGGTAGCGCGCCGCGAGCCGCATCAGCGGCGGCTCGGCGGCGCGCAGCATGGTCGGGTCGCGCTGCCAGCCGCGGTGCTGCAGGATGGCAGCGAGCGCCTGCGCGCCCGTCTCGCTGGCCGGCGTATCCGCAGGAGTTGCGGTGCGCAGCGCCGCGCTCTCCTCGTCGGTGAGCAGCCCTGGCTCATCTGCAGCGAGTTGGGCGTCGAGCCAGCGGCGGAAGCCTGGGAGGGGCGACAGCGTCGCGAACTGCTTCAGCTTGAACTCGCGCGAGAGCAGCTCGACGACGCGCTTGATGAGGAAGTTGCCGAAGCTGATCCCCGCCAACCCGCGCTGGCAGTTGCTGATCGAGTAGAAGATTGCCGTATCCGCCTGCTTGGGGTCGAGCACGGGCGCGCGCTTGTCGAGCAGGCGCTGAACGCTGGACGCCAGGCCCTGCGTTAACGCCACCTCCACGAAGATCAACGGCTCGCCCGGCATCCGCGGGTGGAACAGGGCGTAGCACCGCCGGTCGCTGTCGAGGCGGTCCTTGAGGTCCGACCAGGAGCGGATCGAGTGGACCGCCTCGTAGGCGACGAGCTTCTCGAGCAGCGACGCCGGGCTCGACCAGTCTATCCGGGTCAGCTCCAGCATTCCCACGTCGAACCAGTTCCTCAGCAGCCCCTTGAGATCGGTTTCGAGCGCTGCGAGGAGCGGGTCGTCGTCCATCCCGTTGAGCAGGGTGGCGCGGAGGTCCACGAGGAACTTCATCCCGTCCGGGATGGTGGTGAACTGGGTAAGCAGGCGCACCCGCGGCGGCTCCAGCGCCCGGCGCAGCAGCGCCCTGGCGTGCGCGCCTGCCGCCGGATCGGGTGCGGCGAGCAGCGCCTCGTAGGCCTCGGCGACCGCTGCCTGGTCGCTGTCGAACGCGGCAACGACGCGCAGGAAATCGAGCCGCCCCGCGGCGTCGAGGCCGAGATACATCTCGGCCAGCTTGGCGGCACGCGCCCGCGCGCTGACTTCGCCGCCCCGCCCTTCCAGGCAATCGCGCATCAGGTCGGCAACGCCCTCCTCATCGGCGGTCCCGACGCCGGCCGCCATGTCGCGCCAGACGTTCGCGAGCCGGCGCAGTGCTCGGTCGAACAGTCCGGGGGCGGCGGATTCGCTCATGAAGGCGGCTCCCAGTCGGGCAAGACCATCATAGCGCGACTCCTCCCGCTTCGGCGAGGGCGCGAGGCAGCATCGGGGCCAACGCCTCCGCGAGCAGCCCGGGGCCGTGCAGCGCCGCCGCGCGCCCGTGCAGCCACGCTGCCGCTCCCGCCGCCGCCCACGGTTCCATGCCCTGCGCGAGCAGCCCCGCCACGATGCCTGCCAGCACATCCCCCGCCCCCGCCGTGGCAAGCCAGGGCGGCGCGGAGTCGTTCACCAGCACCCGCCCGTCCGGGTGAGCAACGCAGGTATCGGCGCCCTTCAGCAGCACCACCGCGCCGACCCGCTTCGCGGCAGCCCGCACGGCGGCGAGCCGGTCGCCGCCAACGGGGCCGAACAGCTTGGCGAACTCGCCTGCGTGCGGCGTGAGCACCGCGCAGCCGCGAAGCGCCTCGGGATCACCGCCATGTGCCCCGAGCGCATCGGCATCCGCCACCACCTGCCGCCCAGCGGCGACCAGCTTAGGGAGTTCCGCCCGCGCCCGCTCCGGCCCGAGGCCGGGACCGCACACCCACGCCCGGCGGCGATCATCCTGGAGCAGTTCGTCAAGCGGCGCGTCGCTTACGATCACGCCGGCCTCGGCGCTCGCGCGGTAGATATCCCCCGCCCCTTCCGCCGCGATCGTCAGCAGCCCGGCACCGGCGCCGCGCGCGCCTGATGCCGCCAACCGGGCGGCCCCGGTCATCGCCGGGCCGCCGAGCACTGTCGCATGGCCGCGGGTATATTTGTGGCTCTCCCGATCAAGCTGCGGCAGGCGCCACTGCCCCGGGCCGTTGCGCCATGCCTGGACTTGCATCTCGTCGAGCACGGAGCCGGGAAGGCCGATATCCGCGAGCACAACCTCACCGCACAGGTCGCGGCCCGGCAGCAGCAGGTGGCCGGGCTTGCGGCGGAAGAACGTCACCGTGAGATCGGCGGCGCGCACGCGGCCGAGTGCCTGGCCCGTGGCGCCGTCGAGCCCGCTTGGCACGTCCACGGCAAGCACGCGACCTGCCACCGCGAGCGCGTCAGCAGCCTCATCTGGCAGCGGGCGGGTCAGCCCGGCCCCGAACAACGCGTCCATGACCAGCGCCGCGCGCCCGACTTCGGGAGCGCTGAGCGGGACGTTCGGCCCGCGCCAACGCCGGGCCGCCACCTCGGCCGGGCTTCCCGCCCGAGGCGGCGCGAGGGCGGCGACCACGACGGGCCAACCCTCCTCGGCCAGGAGCCGCGCGGCGACGTAGCCGTCCCCGCCGTTGTTGCCCGGCCCGCAGAGCACGAGCGTCCGGCACGGGCCGAAGCGCCGGGCGGCACGCGCGACGGCGCGGCCGGCGGCCTCCATGAGCCGGGTAACGGGAACGCCTCGCTCGGCCGCGATGCGGTCAGCCTCGGCGCTCTCCTGCGGCGTCAGCAGCTCGTCCATGGCCGCGAGCTTGCCAGGTGCGGCCTTCCGTGGGGAGAGTGGTCCGGATCACGGGAGCGGCAAGCATGGCGGTCATCATCACGGTCGCGCAGCAGAAGGGCGGAGCGGGCAAGACCATGCTCGTCGCGAACCTGGCGACAGCCTGGGCCACGACCCGGCGCGTCGTGGCGCTCGACATGGACCCGCAGCGTAGCCTCGCGCGCTGGGGTGCGCTGCGGGGCGAGCAAGGCGGGGTGAGCGTCTCCGAGTGCGCAGGGTGGCGGCTGCCCACTGAGTTGGACCGGTTGCGGCGCGACTACGACCTGATCCTCGTAGACAGCCCGCCGCAGGTAGACACGGACGCGCGCCGGGCCGTCCGCGCCTCGGCGCTTGTCCTAGTACCGGTGCAGCCCAGCCCGCCGGATATCTGGGCGGCCGAAGGAACGCTGCGCATCGCGGCGGAGGAGAAGCGGCGAGCCGCGCTCGTGCTTAACCGCGTGCCGACCGCCCCGAGGCTGCGCGAGACCGCGAACCGCGAGTTGCACGCCCGCGGACTGACCCCGCTCTCCGCCGCCCTGGGCAACCGCGCGGCTTTCAGCCACGCCTTTGCGGAGGGACGAGGGGTGATTGAGGCAGCGCCTCGCAGCGCCGCCGCGGCGGAGTTGCGCGCGCTGGCAGAGGCGATCTGGGCGAGGGCAGGTTGAGGCAGGGAAAGCCGCCCAAACCCCTTTTCTGGCTAGCGCGGATTAGTAGTCTCTTCGGCGCTCAGCTTCCGGCCAAGCGTCGCGAGTCCCTCGCCGTAGCGCGCGACATCGGCACCGAACTGCCGCAGACCTTCCAACATGCCCGTCCGCGCGGTGTGTTGGATGAGGCCTGCGGCCTCGGCCGGCTGCATATCCTTGATCTTCGAGCGCTCCTGCGCGAGCGCGATGATCGCCCCCGCCAGCCCAGCCTGCGCGAAGAGCGATGGATCGCCGGGCGGCGGATCACCGGGCGGGTTCGCCCAGGGATCCGGCAACGGGATGGGGCCCGGCCCCTCGACGTATTGCTTTATGAATATCTGCAGCGTGGCGCAGGGCGGGAACACCCGGAACAGGTTCTGCAGCGCCAGCGCGCCGACCGACATCATCTCCGGGTAGGAGAATTTCCGCCCTGGCGTGACCAGCATATTCAGCGGCTGCGTGCGCAACGCGAACCAGGCAGCGGCGGCGAACAACCTGGCGTGGGTCTGCGGCCGGGCGATCCAGACCGCGATATTGCGGTAGTAGGACTCGATATCCGCGAGCGCCGCCTGCCCCGAGAGGCTCGCCCGGAAACCCTGGTTCTTCGGTGCGGGCGCGATCGGGTCGCCGATCAAGTTGATGTCGAAGAAATGGTGCCACGTCGAGTCCACCGCGACGCACCCAACGCCGGCGCCGTGACCGTCGTAGGCGCCGACCACGCCGAAGGTTCGCGGATTCGCGATATCCGTCGGATCGCCGACGTGGGCCGGTTCCGTTGCCGTATCGGTCTCCGGCAGCACCCGTCCCCATGCGACGATCTCCGGGGCCGGCTGACGGCCGGAGACGGTCGGGTATTCCACGAAGGTCTTGCCGGCGAACGTCAAGCTCGCACCCAGGTCCCACGGCGTGATGACCTCACCCTCGTGCATATGGTCGGGCAGGACGGTGATCGTGCCCTTGGGACCGCAGAGCAGTGGGTGCGGGTAGCGCCAGCCGAACAGGACGCTCCTTCGCTCGAAATACCAGCGCGGCGTGATAGGCTGCGGGATGTCGTCCGACTGGTCATCGAAGAACACGGATGCCGGATCGGGTTCGCCGTGCCCAGGCTGCGTCGTCTCTATCCGATTCGAGCCCAGCGCCGGCGGTGCCGCCGGCTCGCCGTTCGGGCCGGGAGCGGGCCAATACCACTTGCGCATGGAGCGCACGCGGGGAACCCGGCCGTTGAGCTCGACGCCGAGATTCTCATGATCGCCAGTCGCGAACACGCCGCCACCGCCGTCCATGAAGGTGGCGAGCGCTGCCAGCTCGGCATCGGACATCGGCGTGTTCGTCTCGCCAGGCCCGGCCACGCCGAACAGCCAGATCTCGTCGTATTGGGAGAGGTTATGCTGGTCGAAACGGAAGTTCTCGATCTCGGCCGCGTGGCCGACATCGGTGTCGCGATGCGCTGTGGTCACCGCGAAGTGCGACAGGAAGGGCAATGGGCCGGTCAACGACCGCACGAACTCGGACAGGCCGAAATACTGGTCTCCTGAGGCAGGATCGCTGCTCTGGTCGCCTGGCCCGAACGAAGCGTAGTGGCCGGAGCCAGGGTAGCCGTCCATGACCAGCAGCACCGCGATCCTGGAGAGAAACGGCCAGATCAGATCCTTGGTAACCGTCGCGGTCGCTTCATGTCACGTACTCCCGATTTTGGAAGCCGCTCGGGGTCCTAAGGCATTCCCGGCGCGAACGACTCTTGGATGATCGGATCGGTAGCATTATGGTTGCTATTCTGCAAGAAGATTCTGCGTCGCTGACTTTGTGCGGAGTTTGCCGCCCGCGTCAGCTCGCTCAGAGCGGCGGAGCTGCGCCCTGGCGGAGGCGACCTTGGCGGTGGTAGCCTGAGCTGCGGGAAAACTGGCGTGACCATGGAGCGGAACACCAGGCTGGTCACCGGCCTCATCCTGTTCAGCTACGCGGCGTCCCATTTCGCGAGCCACGCGACCGGGCTGCTCGGCTTCCGCGCCGCCGACGCGATCGGGCGCGGCATCCTGCTCGCCCCTTGGCGGACCTGGGTCGGGCACACCGCCATCTTCGGGTCGCTCTTTGTGCACGGCGGCCTTGGGCTTCGGGCGCTCTACCGGCGCCGCCACCTGCGCATTCCCGCCGCGGAAGCGTGGCAGCTCGGGCTCGGACTCTCGATCCCGTTCCTGATCATCCCACACGCGGTCAATGTCCGGGTCGGCGCCTGGCTCTACGGCCTCAGCGACACCTACGACCGCATCCTCTACCAGTATTGGCTTACCCCGCCGGCGAGCGGCCTGGTCCGCCAGCTCACTCTGCTGTTCGTTGTATGGGTGCACGGCTGCATCGGCCTGCACTTCTGGCTGCGGTCGCGGGCCTGGTATGGACGTTGGCGGTTCGTCCTGCTCGCCGCCGCGGCGCTGCTGCCGTTCCTCGCCGTGCTCGGCCTGGTGAACGGGGGCTGGAACGCGGCCCTGCTCTCGGCGGTGCAGCCCGGCTTCGCCAGCGCGCACGGCCCGCCGCCTACTGGCACGGCAAAGGCGCTGGCGCTCGCTGCGATCAAGCTTCTATCGACGCAGCTACAGCTCGCTTGGGTCGCACTGGTCGCGCTCATCGTTCTGCTGCGCTTCGCGCGAAATCGGATCGCGGCCCGCGCCGGCGCGGGTCTCCGGATCACGTATCCTAGCGGTCGCGTCGTCTCCGTAACGCGCGGCTTCTCGGTTCTCGAGGCCAGCCGCTGGGCGCGCATCCCCCATGCCTCGATGTGCGGCGGACGCGGGCGCTGCTCGACGTGCCGCGTACGGGTGTCGCGCGGCTTCGAGGACCTACCGTCGCCCTCGCCGGCCGAGCGGGAGACGCTGAGCCGCATCAAGGCAGTGGCTAGCGTCCGGCTCGCCTGCCAGCTGCGGCCCACTCACGACCTGTCGGTCGTGCCGCTCCTGCCCGCGACCGCCACCGCCAAGGGCGCGCGAGCCGCCGTGAGCGAGGGTCGCGAGGTCGTGGTCACCGCGTTTTTCATCGACCTGCGCGACTTGACGCGCCTGGCCGCCGGCCGGCTGCCGTTCGACGCCTTGTTCATCATCGACCGCTACGTGCAATGCGTGACGGCATCGGTACAGGCCCAGGGCGGCCACGTGACCAGCGTCGCCGGAGACGGGATCATGAGCGTGTTCGGGGTGGGCGGGACGCGGGACGCCGCTTCGGGCGCCGCGGACGCGCTGCGGGCTGCGCTCGCAATCTGGTCAGGCCTCGACCGGCTCTCAGACGAGCTGCGGGCGGAGATCGGGTGGCCGCTCGGTTTCGGCATAGGGCTGCACAGCGGCGTCGCGACCGTAGGCTCCATCCTGGCGCTCGGCCGCCCCTCGGTGCAGTTCCTGGGCGACATCGGCAACGTCGCCGCGCGGCTGGAGGCACTGACCAAGGAGCTGGATTGCACGATGATCGTCTCGGACACGGTAATAGACCTTGGCGGCGGAACGGTGCCAGCCGGAACGCTTCGCACGGAGGTGCAGATCCGCGGACGGGAGGAACTGCCTTTAGGCATCACATTGCTGCGAAGCCCGGAGGAGGTGCGGTCGGTGATCCCGCCGCCCGCTTCCACGGCGCGCGGCCGGCACCGTCGGCGCCGGGTGGCCGCGACGCAGCCTTAGACGTTGCGGCTGGGCGCCTCGGCTGTTCAGGCCGCCGCCCGCCCCTGGCCTCAGGCGCCCGGAATTACTATATTCCAGACGGTAGCAGCCCTTTCCCTGAAGGTATCCCGAAGGCATGTCCGAGGCCCCCCAGCAGCCCGATCCGGCGGCATACGACGCCGCGTCCATCTCCGTCCTCAGGGGCCTCGATGCGGTGCGCAAGCGGCCCGGCATGTATATCGGCGACACCGACGACGGCTCCGGCCTGCACCACATGGCGTTCGAGATCATCGACAACGCCGTGGACGAGGCGCAGGCCGGCTATGCCACGCGCTGCGAGGTCACGCTCAATGCCGACGGCAGCGTGGCCGTGCGCGACGACGGGCGCGGCATCCCGATCGACATCCACGCCGAGGAGGGCATCTCGGCCGCCGAGGTGGTTCTGACCCGGCTGCACGCTGGCGGCAAGTTCAACCAGAACAGCTACAAGGTCTCCGGCGGCTTGCACGGTGTGGGTGCCGCCGTCGTGAACGCGCTCTCCGAGTGGATGGACGTCCGTATCTGGCGCGATGGCCAGGAACACTTCATCCGCTTTGAGCACGGCGACGCCGTGGCGCCGCTCGCAATCGTCGGCCCCAGCGGCAAGCCGTCCGGGACCGAGGTCACGTTCAAGCCGAGCACGGGCACCTTCACGAAGACCGAGTTCGATCACGCCGTGCTGGAGCGGCGGTTGCGGGAGCTCGCGTTCCTCAACTCGGGCCTCAGCATCGTGCTGCGCGACGAGCGGCACGCGCCGCCGCAGGAGCAGAACTTCCGCTTCGAGGGCGGGCTGGTCGCCTTCGTCGAGTGGCTGGACCGCGCGAAGTCGCCCGTGCTCTCGCCGCCGATCAGTGCCGCCACGGACGAGGCCGCTTCGGGCATCCGCGTGGAGTTCGCGCTCTCCTGGTCGATTCGTTCCACGAGACGATGCTCTGCTACACCAACAACATTCCGCAGCGCGACGGCGGCGCGCACCTGGCCGGCTTCCGCCAGGCGCTCACCCGCGTCGTCACCAAGTATGCCGAGGGCCTCGGCAAGAAGGACAGCCTCCAGCTCTCGGGCGAGGACATGCGCGAGGGCATGACGGCGGTGCTCTCGGTGAAGGTCCCGGACCCCAAGTTCAGTAGCCAGACCAAGGACAAGCTGGTCAGCTCCGAGGTGCAGCCCGCCGTCCAGGCCGCCACCGCGGATGCGATCGCGCACTGGTTCGAGACGCACCCAAGGGAAGCCAAGTCCATCATCGGCAAGGTGATGGACGCCGCCGCCGCCCGCGAGGCCGCCCGAAAGGCACGCGAGCTGACCCGGCGCAAGGGCGTGCTCGATGTGAGCACGCTGCCAGGCAAGCTCGCCGACTGCCAGGAGCGTGACGCTACGAAGAGCGAGATCTTCATCGTCGAGGGCGACAGCGCCGGCGGCAGCGCGAAGCAGGGGCGAGACCGCAAGTTCCAGGCCATCCTGCCGCTCCGCGGCAAGATCCTGAATGTCGAGCGCGCCCGCTTCGACCGGATGCTCGGCAGCGAGATGATCGGCACGCTCATCACGGCCCTCGGCGCCGGCATCGGCCGCGGCGAGCCGGAGCTGGTCGGGTTCGACCTGGCTAAGCTACGCTACGGCCGCGTCATCATCATGACGGACGCGGACGTGGACGGAAGCCATATCCGCACGTTGCTCCTCACCTTCTTCTTCCGCCAGATGCCGGAGCTGATCGAGCACGGCCACCTGTTGATCGCCCAGCCGCCCCTCTACCGCGCCAAGCGCGGCAACGACGAGCGCTACCTCAAGGACGACGGGGCGCTGGAAGCCTTCCTGCTCGACAAGGCGCTGGACGGCGCGCGCCTCACCTACGCCGGGCAGGAGGCATTGGAGGGCGAGGCGCTGCGGGAGGATATGCATTTCATGCGCGAGGCGTCCGCCCGCATCCGCCAGCTCGCCCAGGGCACGCCGCCCTGGATCATCGAGCAGGCCGCCATCGCCGGCGCGCTCATCCCCGACCCGGCGCGGATTTCTCCCTCGGCAACGTGCTGGCGCAGCGGCTCGACGCGCAGTCGCTGCCGGGCGAGCGCGGCTGGCTGGTCACGGCGGACGACCGCGCGCTCAACCTGGCCCGAACGGTCCGAGGCGTCGGCGAGCGCTACACGATCGAGATCGCGAGCCTGCGCAGCGCCGAGGCGCGCTGGCTGACCGAGCGCGCCGGCAAGCTCGCCGAGCGCTTCGCCGAGCCGGCGCATCTGCAACTCGACAAGCAAGAGGCTGAGGTTGCCGGCCCGGCAGCGTTGTTCGACCGCGTTCTGGCGCACGGCCGCCGCGGCCTCTCTGTGCAGCGCTTTAAGGGCCTCGGCGAGATGAACCCCGATCAGCTTTGGACGACAACGCTCGATCCGGCGGACCGCACGCTCCTGCAGGTCCACGTCGGCGACGTGGAGGACGCGGCCCAGGTGTTCAGCACCCTGATGGGCGACGTCGTCGAGCCGCGGCGGGAGTTCATCGTGGGGAATGCGTTGAAGGTGGCGA
>CAWIUA010000054.1:0-40274 GCA_963839135.1 uncultured Alphaproteobacteria bacterium | reverse complement strand
TACGAGGGTTCGATTCCCTTCACCCGCTCCAACACCCCGGCACGTTACGTTTCAGCGCGTAGGCCGGGGCGGCGTCACCGTGTAGTCATAGAAGCCGCGCCCGATTTTTCGGCCGAGCCAGCCCGCCTCGACATACTTCACCAGCAGCGGGCAAGGGCGATACTTACTGTCGCTCAAGCCTTCGTAGAGCACCTGCATGATGCTGAGGCAGGTGTCGAGCCCGATGAAGTCGGCAAGCTCCAGCGGCCCCATGGGGTGGTTCGCGCCGAGCCGCATCGCGCTGTCGATCGCAGTCACCGAGCCGACGCCCTCGTAGAGCGCATAGACCGCCTCGTTGATCATCGGCACCAGGATGCGGTTGACGATGAACGCAGGAAAATCCTCGCTGACAGACGTGATCTTGCCGAGCTTGAGGGCGAGCGCCTGGATCGCCTGGAACGTCGGCTCGTCCGTGGCGATGCCGCGGATCACCTCGACGAGCTTCATGACCGGCACTGGGTTCATGAAGTGCATGCCGATGAACTTCTCGGGCCGGTCGGTGCTGGCGCCGAGCCGGGTGATCGAGATCGAGCTGGTGTTGCTGGCCAGGATGCAGGAGGATTTCAGGTGTGGGAGGAGGAGCTTATAGACGCTCCGCTTTACCTCCTCCTTCTCGGTCGCGGCCTCGACGACCAGGTCGCAATCGTCGAACAGGGCGTAGTCGGTGCCCATGGTGATGCGCCCGAGCGCCTCAGCCTTGTCGTCGGCGGTGATCGTGTCCTTCGCCACTTGGCGGTCCATGTTGCGGCCGATCGTGGCCACCGCCCTGTCGAGCGCGTCCGGCCGCACGTCGGCGATGTGCACGGGCAGGCCCGCGAGCGCGCAGACGTGCGCGATGCCGCTGCCCATCTGCCCGGCGCCGACGATGCCGACCATCCGCACCACGGGCGCCTCGGTCTCGATCTCCGGCGTGCTGGGTGCGGCGACCGCGGGCGAGATGTTCATCACGCCTTCTCCAACTCGGCCTTGAGTTCGGGCAGGACCTGGAACAAATCGCTCACGAGACCGTAATCGGCAACCTGGAAGATGGGCGCCTCCTCGTCCTTGTTGATGGCGACGATCACTTTGCTGTCCTTCATACCTGCGAGGTGCTGGATGGCACCGCTGATGCCCACGGCTATGTAGAGCTCAGGCGCGACGATCTTCCCGGTCTGGCCCACTTGGTAGTCGTTCGGCACGAAACCCGCGTCCACGGCGGCGCGGGAGGCGCCGACCGCGGCGCCGAGCTTGTCGGCAACCGCGTCGAGCAGCTTGAAGTTGTCGCCCGACTGCATGCCCCGGCCGCCGCTCACGATGACGCGCGCGGCGGTGAGCTCCGGTCGCTCGCTCTTGGACAGCTCCGCCGAGACGAAGCGCGAGCCGTCCGGGGCGTCGGCGGCGGGCACGTCCTCGATGGGCGCGGAGCCACCCTCGGCCGGCACCGGATCGAAGCTGGAGGCGCGGACGGTGATCACCTTCTTCGCGTCGGACGACTGCACGGTCGCCATCGCGTTGCCCGCATAGATCGGGCGCACGAACGTGTCGGCATCCACGACGCCCGAGATGTCGCTGATCGGCTGCACGTCGAGGAGCGCCGCTACGCGCGGCATCACGTTCTTGCCGACCGCCGTTGCGGCAGCGAGCAAATAGTCGTGGTGGCCCGCCATGGCGACGAGCAGGGCGGCCAGCGGCTCGGCGAGCGCGTGCTCGTAGAGCGGGCTCTCCGCCTTGTGGACCTTGCCGACGCCGGGCAGCTTGCTCGCAGCCTGGGCCGCAGCGTCCACGCTCACGCCAGTCACGAGGACGTGGACGTCGCCGAGCTTTTGCGCTGCGGCAACGGCGCTGCGGCTGGGCTGCTTGATCGCGCCATCGGCGTGTTCGAGGAGGACGAGCGCAGCCATTCAGATCACCTTCGCTTCGGTCCTGAGCTTCTCGACCAGCTCAGCGACGCTCTTCACCTTCACCCCGGCCTGGCGCCGCGGCGGCTCTTCTACCTTGACGACCTTAAGGCGAGGTGAAGGATCAACCCCGAGATCCTCGGGCTTCACCGTCTCGATGGGCTTCTTGCGCGCCTTCATGATGTTGGGCAGGCTCGCGTAGCGCGGCTCGTTGAGGCGCAGATCGGTCGTCACGATGGCGGGGAGCCTCAGCGCCACCGTCTCCAGCCCGCCGTCAACCTCGCGCGTCACCGTGGCCGTCTCGCCCTCGATGGCGACCTTGCTCGCGAATGTGCCCTGGGGCCAGCCCAGCAGGGCGGCGAGCATCTGCCCGGTCGCGTTCATGTCGTCGTCGATGGCCTGCTTGCCCATGATGACGAGCTTGGGCTGCTCGCGGTCGGCGAGGGCCCTGAGCAGCTTCGCCACAGCGAGCGGCTGCAGCTCGGTGCTCGTCTCGACCAGGATGCCGCGGTCCGCGCCCATGGCCAGCGCCGTCCGAAGCGTCTCCTGGCACTGCGCGACGCCCAGGCTGACGGCGACGATCTCCGTGGCGACCCCTTTCTCCTTGAGTCGCACCGCCTCCTCGACGGCGATCTCGTCGAAGGGGTTCATGCTCATCTTCACGCCGCCCAGCTCGACGCCGGAGCCGTCCGACTTCACCCGGACCTTGACGTTGTAGTCCACCACCCGCTTGACGGGGACGAGGATTTTCATGGGATCTGCCGCAAGTTCCTTGAAGCGCGAGCCGGGTCCGGCTGCGCATACCGTGGCCGGCGCGGATTTAGAAGCTCATGGCGCATCGAGTCAAACGAGCGGCGCTAGTTGCCGTGGCGGAGCAGCGTGAGCAGCACCGCGAACAGCACCAGCGCCACGGCCTGCAGCACGACGCGCCAGCGCATGAGCGCGTTGGACCGCCGCGGGTTCCCGGTCGCATCGCTGCCGCCGCGGGCAACGCCGATGAGGCCCGCGAACAGCACCCCGACCACGCCCAGCATGGCGAGCGCGACCAGAATCGAGAGAAAGACGGTCATGCTCGATAGATAGGCGTGGGCGCCTGGCTTTCACGTCCCTCCGTTGCTGAGCGGACCTCCGCGGCGGCCCGCCCGTGGGTTGACTTGGCTAACTGCCGGGTGTTGCTCGCGTGCCATGCCGCCGCCCTCGCTGCGCCTTGCCCCGGTGCTGCTGATCGCCTTCCTGATCGGTTTGCTGGCCTGGCCCGTGCGGGCCGCGGCGCCCGCCGCGCCACAGGCAGCCGGCACCTTGACTCCTGCCCAGGTCCAGCAGGCGCTTGCCGTGCTGAAGGATGCCCGGCGCCGGGCCGCGCTGATCAGCGAGCTGGAGGCGATCGCCCAGGCCCAGGCGTTGGTCCCTCCCAAATCGGCTCCCGCCGCGGCGCCGGCTGCTCCCGAAGCGCCTTCCGCGCCCGCCCCGGCGCAGCCTGCGGCTGCAGCGACCTCAAAGGCCGCGGCGGCAGCGAAGCCCATCAAGAACCCGCTCGCCGAGAACGGGCTTGCCTGGCGGCTGCTCGTCCAATCCTCGGCAGCGCTGCAGAACGCGGGCAAGCAGCTTGCCGCAACGGTGCAGGCGGTCAATGACCTGCCTACTCTCAGCTTCTGGCTGAGGACCCAGGCCGCTGATCCGGCAGCTCAGGCACGCGTCGAAACGGCGCTGTGGCGCCTGGCGGTGGTTTTCGCTGTGGCGTTCGCGGCCGAGTGGATCGCGATCCGGGTTCTGGCCCGCTTGCGCTTGGCGATTGCCCATTGGGCGCCTGGCGTCGCCCACGCCGGCGAGCGCGTGCCGGACGTGACGGCTGACGACACGGGCCTCGCGAGCGCCGAAGCGGGGGAGAGCGAACACGTCGTCCGCCACGGGCGGCTGACCGGCGCCGTGCGCCTGCTGCGCCGCCTGCCGTTCTCGGTCGGGCGGCTGCTTCTCGACCTGCTGCCGGTCGCCGTCTTCCTGGCGGTTGGCGAGACGCTGGTCGGTAGCACCTCATTGGGCACCGCCGAGACCACGCGCTTCATCACCCGCACCGTGCTCGACGCGTACGTGTTCTGCCGGATGGTGCTCTGCGTGATGCGGATGCTGGTGGCGCCACGCCAGCCCAAGCTGCGGCTCGTTCACATCTCGACCCGGGGCGCGCGCTTCACGGTGCGGCTGACGCTCGTAGTCTTGGCGATCAGCGCCTTCGGTCACGCGCTGGGGCAGATCGGCTTGATGCTCGGCATGTATCCCTCGGCCGAGCTCGCATGGCTCAAGCTCGTAGCACTGATAGTCCACCTGATCCTGATCGTCGCCGTGCTGCGCGTGCGCGCCCCGGTTGCCAGGCGCCTGCGCGCGCCGGCGGGCAGGACCGGGGTGCTTGCGACCTTTCGCGACCGCATCGCCCGGCAGTGGCACCTGATCGCGATCTTCTGGCTGGTGGCGAGCTGGCTCGTCTGGGCCGTCGAGGTCCAAGGCGGTCTTTCCCGGCTCTTCCACTTCTTCCTTGAGACCGTTGCAGTGTTCATCGTGGCGCGGCTCGTAGCCATCCTGCTGCTCGGCGGGGTAGATCGCCTCTTTCGCCTCGGCCCCGATGCGCTGCACTTCTACCCAGGGCTGGAGGCGCGGGCGAGCTTCTACTATCCCGTCATCCGCCGGCTGACGGGAATCCTGATCGCTGCACTCACCCTCTTGGCGCTCCTCGAGGCATGGGGCTTCGCACCCTTCGGATGGCTTGGAAGCAGCCGCCTCGGCAACCAGGTCCTGTCCGCGCTCGCCCTGATCGTGCTTACCGTGGTGATCGCGGCGGTCGCGTGGGAGGCGGCGAACGCCGGGATCGAGCGATACCTCGCCCGCCTCTCGCAGGACGAGCAGCCTGGGCGTGCGGCGCGGCTTCGCACGCTGCTGCCGTTCCTGCGCACGACGCTGCTCGTCGCGATCCTGGTCGTCGTGGTGCTGACCGTGATGAGCCAGATCGGCGTCAACATCGCGCCGCTGCTGGCTGGCGCCGGCGTCATCGGCATCGCGGTCGGCTTCGGCTCGCAGAAGCTGGTGCAGGATCTTATCACGGGGCTGTTCCTGCTTCTCGAGAACGCTATGCAGGTGGGCGACTGGGTGACGGTCGCCGGCCTCTCTGGCACGGTGGAGACGCTCTCGATCCGCACCATCCGCCTGCGCGCGGGCGACGGCTCGATCCACATCATCCCGTTCAGCTCGGTGACGACCGTGAACAACACCAACCGCGACTTCGCCTACGCCGCCGTCAGCGTCGGCGTCGCCTATAAGGAGGACACCGACCGCGTGAGCGAGGAGCTGGGCAACATCGTTGCCGCGATGCGGGCGGACCCCCTGTTCCGCAACCAGATCCTGTCGGATTTTAGCCTCTGGGGTGTGGACCAGCTCGGGGATTTCGCGGTGACGATCAAGGGCCAGGTGCAGACGACTGCGGCGGGGCGCTGGCCGGTCCAGCGCGAGATCAATCGCCGGATCAAGAAGCGCTTCGAGGCGCTGGGGATCGAGATTCCCTTTCCCGTGCACACGGTCCTGGTCGGCGAAGCGGCTCCGCCCGAGCGTTCGCCTCGGCACACGGATGCCGCCGTGCCGCCGCCGCGCCGAACCGACCTCGCCTCGCCCCCGCCCGCAGCCATGGACCACACCGCATGATGGAAGAGATCGCAGCCCCGCTCGCCCGCGACGGCTTCGCCTACGTGCCGGCTGCCTGCCTCCGCCCCGTGCTGGAGGCGGCCGGGCTGCGGGACTGGACGGGCTTCGCTGCCTCCTGGGACGACCTCGGCCTCGACACGTACATGGCCGATGGTGGCCGTTACCGGAAGCGCCGGCACGCCGCCTTCCGCGTCGCCGACGGCGTGATCGAGCGCAAGCCGCACCAGGCGCACTATCAGAGCCGCGACTACAACGCGCTCAACGGCGGCATCGCACGCTGGTTCGAGCCGGTGGCGGACGCGGCCGCTGCCTCGCCCGCGCTGCGCGCGATCCTTGCGACGTGCTGGGCGCTCTTCGACCCGCTCAGCCCGGCGCCCGGTCCGATATCCCTTTGGCACGTCGAGCTGCACCAGTTTCGCATCGAGGCGCGCGACGGCGCGGAGGGGCGGCCGACGCCGGAAGGGATGCACCAGGACGGGGTGGACTGGGTGCTCGTCCTGCTCGTCGCACGCGAGAACGTGGCAAAAGGCGAGACGCGGATTGCCGGGCCGGATCAGAAGCCGCTCGGCAGCTTCACCCTCACCGAGCCGATGGACGCCGCCTTCGTGGACGACAACCGCGTCTTCCACGGCGTCACACCGGTCACACCCGTAGACCCGGCACGCCCCGCGCACCGCGACGTGCTCGTAGTGACCTTCCGCCGCGAAGCGTGACGCGGCAACAGAGCATCACTTCCGCTTGCCCGCGCCGCAGAGCCAGGCCGGGTCGAACCAGCGGTCGGCCTCGCCGTCGTAGGGCAGGTGCGTGATGTCCCAGTGCTGGATGAGGTGCGCGTAGGCGGCCCAGACCGGCGGGCCGCCGCCGATATAGACCACGCGCTCACGGAACCGGGCCAGGACGTCCTCGGGCTTCATGCCGGAGCGGACCTCCACGACTGTGAGGTGCTCGCGCGCGGCAGCAGGGATGGAATGGCACGTGCGCGGGCCAGCCACGAGCACGTGCCCGCGCGTAGCCTCGAAGAACCGCTCCACGTCCCGTCTGAACACTTCCCCCTTGGCGCCTTCCCAGGGCATCTCGCCGCGCAGCCCGAGCTGACCTCGCGTGCCGATGGCGCACATCGCGCGCACGTCCGTCACTGCTGCATCCCTCCGTTCGACGCCCTCAGAAGCGCTCGACCCAGGGGCGGAGTTCGACTTCCCAGGTCCAGGCGCTGCGGTCCTGCTGCAGCACATGAAGGTAGGTGCGCGCGATAGCGTCGGGGTCGAGAGTGCTGTCCGGCGCATCGGACGGCTCCGCCCGGCGCGCACTGCGTATCCCGCCGTCTATGACGAAATGCGCGACGTGGATGCCCTGGGGCGACAGCTCGCGGGCGATGCTCTGGGCCAGCCCGCGCAGGGCGAACTTGCCCATCGCGAACGGGGCCGAGCCGGGATAGCCCTTCACGCTCGCGGACGCCCCGGTGAAGAGGATCGCGCCGTGTCGGTTCGGCAGCATCCGCTTGGCGGCTTCCTGGGCCACGAGGAACCCGCCGTAGGCGGTGACCAGGAGCGCGTTCGCGACGGCGGCGCGGTCGAGCGAGATGAGCGGCCCCTGCACGCGCGCGCTCGGGTTATAGACGACCACGTCCGGCGGGCCGCCGAGAGCGTCGTCCATGGCCGCGAACAAGGCGTCAACGTCGCCAGGTTGCGCGGCGTCGCAGGGATGCGTTGCCGCGCCGAGCTCCTGCGCCAAGTCAGCGAGTTTGCCCGCGTCGCGCGCGGCGAGGCCGATCTTGAACCCGGCCTCCGCGAACAGGCGGGCCAGGGAGGCGCTCAGGCCGTCCCCGGCTCCCACGATGAGCGCGCGCTTGTAGGTCGGCACCATCCCCGTCCTCCTTCATTCCCACCAGCGGCGATTTCGTGCAGAGTGTAGGGCGAAGTTCAGGCTCGAGGACAAAGGAGCGCGCGATGGGCCTTCCTGCCGCACGGATCGGCGACGAGGTCTTGCAGGACTCGCCGCACTGCCACGCGCCGATCCATCCCGCGGCGCTGGTTCCGACCCCGCTGCCGCACCCGCCGATGCCGCTGCCGATCGTCAGCGGCGCGCCGACCGTTACGATCGGCGGGATGCCGGCGGCGCGCATCACCGACATGACGGAGCCTTGCCTGATCCCCTCCTGCGTGCCGGGCGGGCCGGGCGTGATCATGAAGGGGTCGGCAACGGTCACGATCTGCGGGATGCCGGCCGCGCGGGTCGGCGACCTGACGACGCACGACGCCTGCATCGGGCCGATCCCAGGGCCGATGGGCACGATCATCGGTCCGGGCTGCCCGACGGTCCTGATCGGCGGCTAGGGAGGCCAGGCGAACGGCCGTGCGCCGCACGCACTTCGAGGCGTTCGCCCCGATCTGCCCGTGCTGCGCGCGCGACGGCCAGAGGACGGCGCGCGCTGGTCCTGGCCACCGTGGGCGCGGAGCGGGACGGCGACGTGCTCGCCGGCATCCTGCATTGCTCCAATCCCTCCTGCCAGCACGAATATCCGATCCTGGACGGCATCCCGGTGATCGTGCCCGACCTGCGCGCGCTGCTGCAGGAGCGCGGCGTTGAGCTGCTGCTCCGCGATGACCTCGACCCGGCGCTGGAAAGCCTGCTCGGCGACGCGATGGGCCCTGGCGCCTGGTTCGACGCCATCCGGCAGACCCTGTCCACCTACGGCTGGGACGGCTGGGCCGACCTCGACCCCGACGAGGAGACGACGGGCAGCCCGGCGCCCGGCGCCGTGCGGCGCTGCCTCGCCCGGCTGCTCGCCATGGGCGGCGCCGTGACCGCCGCCACAGGTGCTCGACCTCGGCTGCGCCGCCGGCCGCAGCAGCTTCGATCTCGCGGCGCGCCACCCCGACGCGCTCGTGCTCGGCCTTGACCGGAACCTCGCCCTGCTGCGCCTCGCGCGCCGGGCAGGGGAGGGCGTCGTCTCCTATCCACGGCGTCGGATCGGCCTCGTCTATGACCGCCGCCGCTTCCCGGTAGCAGCAGAGGGCGCGGCGCGCGTGGATTTCTGGGCCTGTGACGCGCTCGCCCTGCCGTTCGCGCCCGGCGTCGCCGACCTCGCCGCCGCGCTCAACCTGCTCGACTGCGTGGCCGAGCCGCGCCGCTTGCTGGCGGGTCTCGCTGAGTCCGTGCGCCCCGGCGGGCGAGTGCTGCTGGCCACGCCCTACGACTGGTCCACCCGCGCCACGCCCGTGGACACCTGGGTCGGCGGCCACTCGCAGCGTGCCGAGCATCGGGGCGCCGGGGAGCCGTTCCTGCGCGCGCTGCTGCAGGAGGGCGCGCACGAGCAGTCGGTTCGCGGGCTGCGGCTCCTCGCGGAGGCGGACCTGCCATGGCAGACCCGGCTGCATGACCGCAGCGCGATGCTCTACCGAGCGCACCTGCTCGCGCTCGCCCGCACCGATGCGTAGCGTGCCGCGGCGGCAGGCACACTCGCCTGTGATCAACGCGCCAGGGTTTCACGGAAAAGTTCCCTCCCGCGGCGACTTCGTCTCCCGTCGCTTGCCGCCGGGCTTCGCCCCACCCTGGGACGAGTGGCTGCAACGCCTGATGCGCGCCTCGCGCGCGCGGCTCGGATCGGATTGGCTCGCCGCCTGGCAGGAGGCGCCGGTCTGGCATTTCACCCTCGGCGCGGGCGTCGCCGGCCCGGCGCGCTGCTTCGGCGTGCTGATCCCGAGCGTTGACCGCGTCGGCCGGCATTTTCCCTTCACGATCCTGGGTCTTGCCCGGCCGGGCGGCGCCGCACTTCCGCGCTGGACTCTGCACGCCGAAGCGCTGGCCCTGTCCGCGCTCGACGACGCGTTCGATCCCGACCGCCTACAGGACGAGCTCGCCGCCCTCGGCCCGCCCGGCGATATCGGCTCCGATCCCCTCGGCGACGTCGAGGACTGGCCCCCGGCGGTGCAAACGGTTATCGCCGGGCTGTTGCCGGGCGAAACGCTCTGGTGGTGCCGCTGCACCACCCGCATGTCGGCGACGCTGTTGCGGCATCCAGGGCTTCCCGACGAGGATACCGCCGCTCGCTTCGTCGCTGGCCCGCTCACGTCATCGCGCCCAGGCTGAATACGGATTGACGAGGCAGGTGCGTTCATCCAGCTTCCGCGCCACGGCTCACACGGTGCGCGGCGGCTTCATGCACGGTGCTTCTTCTCAGGCGAGGACATCTGGTCTGGCGCGCGCGGTCCTGCCGCGGTCGTCCCGCCGATTGACCGTGTGATGCGGCAGCTCTTCGCACCGGGTGCCGATGCGGTCCTGCGGCTCTGGCTGCTCTCGGCCGCCGTCGTAATCGCCGCCCTGCTGCTCGTCCTCGCCGGCGTGATGCGCTCCGACTACATCACGACCGTGGGCATCGCGCCGGCCCAGCCGGTCCCCTTCAGCCACAAGCACCACAACGGCGAGCTGGGCATCGATTGCCGCTACTGCCACACCCAGGTCGAGCAATACGCGACGGCCGGGTTGCCGCCGACCTACACCTGCATGACCTGCCACTCGCAGATCTGGACGGGTGCCGAGATGCTCGCACCCGTCCGCGAGAGCCTCGCCAAGGACGAGCCGCTCCACTGGACGCGCGTGAACCGCCTGCCGGACTACGTGTACTACAACCACTCGATCCACATCCAGAAGGGCATTGGCTGCTCGACCTGCCATGGGCCGGTGAACGAGATGCAGCTTACCTACCGCGCGCGAGCCTTCGAGATGCAGTTCTGCCTGAACTGCCACCGCAACCCGGAACGCTACGTCCGCCCGAAGGAGCAGATCTGGAACATGGAGTGGACACCCCCATACAACCAGGACAAGCTCGGCCCGGACCTGGTCGCGCAATACCACATCAGGAGCGGCGCGGTGCTCACTGACTGCTCGATCTGCCACCGCTGATGGCGTCGCCGCGGCACAACGGGAGTGGCTTTCCGCAAGGCGCTCCCCTCTGGCGCAGCCTGGAGGAGCTGGCGGACGGCCCGGCGCTCCGCGGCCTTGAGGCGGCCGAGTTCCCGGCGGCCTGGCGGCAGATCATGGCACGGCTTGCGACCGGGCCGGATCGGCGCCGCTTCCTCAAGCTGATGGCCGCATCGTTCGCGCTCGCCGGGCTGACCGCCTGCGGCGACGACGATGACGGGCGCGCCCAGGAGGTCCCTTACGTCCGCAACCCGGAGCACCTGGAGCCGGGGGCGCCGCTCTACTACGCCTCCGCCGTGCCGCTCGACGGCTACGCCAACGGCGCGGTCGTGACCACGTTCAACGGGCGGCCGATCAAGGTCGAGGGCAACCCCCAGCACCCCTGGAGCCGCGGCGGCACCGACGTATTCATGCAGGCCTCGGTGCTCGGCCTCTACGACCCGTTCCGCTCGCAGTCGGTGCTGTATCTCGGCCGCGAAGGCACCTGGGAAGTGTTCCGGGGCGCCATGGTCGGGCGGTTCGGGGCCTTGCGGGCCATGGGAGGGCGCGGGCTGCGCGTGCTCACCGGGCCGATCACGTCACCGTCGCTGCTGGCACAGATCGCGGCGATGCAGAAGGCCTTCCCCGAGATGCACTGGCACAGCGCCAGCCCAGTCACGGGCGATGCGGCCTACGAAGGGACGCAGCTCGCCTTCGGGCGCAGGCTGGAGACGCGCTGGCGGTTCGACCGTGCCCGCGTCATCGTAGCGCTTGATGGGGACTTCCTCGACGTCGGGCCGCAGCAGGTCGGCGTGTCGCGCGACTGGATCGAGGCACGCCAGGCTGCCGCGAAAAAGGGATCGCTGCTGGAGACGCACGCGGCCAGCGCCGTGCCGAACCTGACGAGCGCAAAGTCGGATCACCTGGTTGTGGCCAGCCCGGCAGCGGTCGCGGCCCTCGCGGACGCCTTGCTCGCCGCCGCGAGCGGGCAGGCGCTTCCGCACGACAATGGGCCGACCGCCGCGTGGCGCGCCCGCGCCGCGGCGGCGCTGCTGGGCGCGAAAGGGGCAGGGATCGTGACGGCCGGCGCCACCCAGCCCGCCGCGGTCCAAGCCGCGGTGCATCGCATCAACGCGGCGCTCGGCAACCTCGGCCAGACCGTGTTCTATACCGATCCCGTCGTCGCCGAGGCAGAACCGCTCGCAGCGCTCGTGGCGGCGATGGATCGGGGCGAGGTCGCGACCTTGCTGATGGTCGGCGTGAACCCCGTCTACGACGCGCCGGCCGACCTGCGCTTCGCCGAGCGCCTCGCCAAGGTCGGGCTGAAGATCCATGCCGGCGGCTACGCGGACGAGACGGCATCCAACGCGGATTGGCACCTGCCGCTCGCGCATCCGCTCGAGGCCTGGGGCGACGCGCGCTCGCCCGACGGCACCGTGACCTTGATCCAGCCGACCATCTCGCCGCTCTACGGCGCGCGCTCGGCACCCGAGATCCTCTCGCTGCTGACCGACGCGGAGCCGAAAAGCGGGGCCGACTTGCTGCGCGCCTACTGGCAGGGGCAAACCGACGCGGCGAGCTTCGCGCCGCGCTGGCATAAGGCGCTGCACGACGGGTTCATGCCCGACACCACCTTGCCCGAGGTCACGGTGCAGCCCGTATCAGCGCCGGCCGCCGCCGCGCCGCGGCCAGCGACGCCCGCACACGCGGCGCTTGCCGGCCTCGACCTGCTGTTCCGCCCGGACCCGACGGTGTGGGACGGCGCGTTCGCCAACAACGCCTGGCTGCAGGAGCTTCCGAAGCCGCTGACGAAAATTGTCTGGGACAACGTCGTCTCGGTCAGCCCGCGCCTCGCCCAGCGGGAGCAGCTCAAGCAGGGCGACATCGTCGCAGTCGAGATCGGCGGCCAGCGCATCGAGGGACCGGTCTGGATCCTTCCTGGACAGGCTGACGGGACGGTAGCGGTGACGCTGGGCTACGGACGCTCGGTGCAAGACCAGCTCTGCGATGGGATCGGCTACAACGCCTACGCGTTGCGGTCGAGCGCCTCACCGTGGCATCGCCGGGGCGCCACCCTGCACAAGACCGGCCGCACGCAGATGCTCGCGACCACGCAGGAGCACAACACCATGGAGGGACACGACTTCGTCCGTGTCCAGCCTGTGGGGGCGGCGCCCGTGGGCGATGACAAGGCGTGGACTCAGCCGACGCTCTACACCCCGCCCTACGAGAGCGACGGCCGCGCCTGGGGGATGGTGATCGACCTCGATTCCTGCATCGGCTGCAACGCCTGCGTCGTCGCTTGCCAATCCGAGAACAACATCGCCGTGGTCGGCCGCGAGCAGGCGGCAGAGGGCCGCTGGATGCAGTGGCTGCGCATCGACCGCTACTACGAGGGCGCTGCCGACGACCCGGCGACCCACTTCATGCCAGTGCCTTGCATGCATTGCGAGCAGGCGCCCTGCGAGGTCGGCTGCCCCGTGGAGGCGACCTTGCACGACCACGAGGGCCTGAACCTCATGGTCTACAACCGCTGCGTCGGCACACGCGCCTGCTCGGGCTACTGCCCATACAAGGTGCGCCGCTTCAACTACCTCGACTACTCCGCGGGCGCGGCGCCGAGCGTCCAGGAGCAGCGCAATCCGGATGTGTCGGTGCGCGGACGCGGCGTCATGGAGAAGTGCACCTACTGCGTCCAGCGCATCGCCGAGGCGCGCCTCCAGGCGGACAAAGGGGATGGGGTGATCCCGGACGGCGCGGTGAAGACAGCCTGCCAAGGCGCCTGCCCGACCCGTGCCATCACGTTCGGCGACCTGGCCGACCCGAAGAGCGCCGTGCTCGCCGCCCGGCACGACCCGCGCAACTACGCACTTCTAGGTGAGCTGAACACGCGGCCCCGGACCACCTATCTCGCGCGCTTCGCGCCCGGCGAGATGCCGCTCAAGGTTGGGGGCTGAGCATGACCGACATCGCTCGCCGCGTCCCTGGCTTCATCGCGCCGGGCTCGACCTTCACCTCGGTCGAGGACGAGGTCGCAGGGGCCGCGTTCGACCACCCAGGATGGAAGCTGTGGTGGCTCGCTTTCCTCGGCGCGATGGGGCTGCTCGGCGTGCTCGTCCTCTGCCTCGGCTTCCTGTTCTGGTACGGCGTCGGCATCTGGGGGAACAACATCCCCGTCACCTGGGCGCTCGATATCGTCGGCTACGATTGGTGGATGGGCGTAGCCTGCGGCGCGCTGCTGGTCTCGGCTCTTCTGCTGCTGCTCGGGACTGAGTGGCGCGGGGCGCTCAACCGCATCACCGAGACCATAGCGCTGCTCGCCGCGTGCGCTGGCGCGGTTTACCCGATCATCCACCTGGGCCGGCCCTGGTTCTTCTACTGGAACCTGCCTTACCCCAACACGCTGGCGCTGTGGCCGCAGTTCCGCAGCCCGCTCTACTGGGATGCGGTGGACATCATCAGCTTCCTCGGGATCGCGCTCAGCTTCTGGTATCTCGGGATGTTGCCCGACCTCGCTTCGCTGCGCGACCGTGCCTTCGAGCGCGCGCTCGCGGCGGGCGGGAGCGGCTGGCCGATGCTCCGGGCCCAGACCTACGGCGTGTTGGCACTCGGCTGGCGCGGCTCGGCGGCGCACTGGCAGCGCTGGTCCCAGGCCTACCGCACCATCGCGCTGCTGGGCGTGCTGGTCGTCGTCGCCCTTCAGACGGGCGCCGCCGTGATGTTCGCGGGCACGCTGGAACCGGGCTGGCATGACACGCTGGAGCCTGTGTCGTTCCTGGCCGGTGCGCTGCTCGCGGGTGTCGCCGTCGTCACGGTGCTAACAGTCCTGATACGCTGGGTATTCGCCCTGGAGCAATTGATCACCGCGCGCCACCTGGACATCCTGGGTCGCCTGCTGCTCGGCCTGACCTGGCTCAACATCTACTGCTACGTCTGGGACTTCTTCATGACCGGGCTGACCGGAGACGCCTTCCAGCTCGCGTCCATGTCGCGGCGCGTCGGCAGCGGCCCCCACGCCTGGGCCTGGTGGACGATCGTGGGGTGCGCGCTGCTGCCGGCGCAGCTCTTCTTCGTGCCGCCGCTGCGCCGCTCGCCGATCATGCTGGCGGGCATTGGGGCGCTGATCGCCTTCGCCATGTGGGCGGATCACTTCATGGTCATCGTGACCGCCCTGCAGCAGGACTTCCTGCCGTCGTCGTTCCACCTCTACGCCATCGACGCTTGGGGCGCCGCAACCTACGCCGGGTCGGTCGGGCTGTTCCTGGTGCTGATGCTGCTGTTCCTGCGCTACATGCCGGTCGTCTCGATCCTGGAGACGCGGCGCCTTGCGCGGCTCGCGGCACCTGTCTCGACGCCGGCTCCCGCGGCGAGGCTGCGCCGTGGCTGAAGTCAGCACGGAGGCCGAGGCACCGCTCTGGGGCGTCTCGGCGGAGTTCGCGACCCCGGAGGCGATGGTCGCGGCCGTCGCGGCGCTGCGGGACCGCGGCCTCGGCCGGCTGGACGCCTACACGCCCGTTCCCGTGCCGGGCGCGGTGGCGGCGCTGCGCCTGCCCAGGGAGTCGATCCATCCCTTCGCGCTGGGCGGCATCCTGGTGGGTGGGGCGCTGATGATGGGGATGTGCGCCTGGGCGACAACCGCAGACTACGTGTTCAACATCGGCGGGCGGCCGCTCTTCAGCTGGCCGTATTTCGTGGTCCCGTCCGTCTCCTTCGCCTTGCTGATCGGCACGCTCGCGGTGCTGCTCGCGCTGCTGGTCCTTAACCGGCTGCCGCGGCTGAATCACCCAGCGTTCAACATCCCCCATTTCGGCCGCTCCACCCAGGATCGGTTCTTCGTCGTCATCGAGGCGCGCGACGGCGGCTTCGACCCGGACGCGGCGGAGCGGGCGTTCGCGGCGCTGCCGAACCAGCCCATCCTCGTGAGCCGCGTCCCGCGATGAGGCGCCTCGCGTTTCCGCTGCTCGGGCTGCTGGCGCTCGCCGGGTGCAAGCGCGAGGACATGTACACGCAGGATAAATCCTACACCTGGGACCGCAGCGCCTTCTTCGCCAAGCATCAATCCATGCAGAAGCCGGTGCCGGGCACGGTGGCGCGGGCGGAACTCAATCTGCCCGTGCCGCAGCCGGCCGGGATCACCCCCGCTATGCTCGCCCGCGGGCATGAGCGGTTCAACATCTTCTGCGCGCCCTGCCACGGCCGTTCCGGCGACGGCCAGGGCATGATCGTGCAGCGCGGCTTCCCCGAGCCGCCGTCGTTCCACAGCGCGCGGCTGCGCAAGGCCAAGGCGCAGCTGTTCTACGACACGATCACCCACGGCCACGGCGTCATGTATAGCTACGCGGACCGCGTGCCGCCGGCCGACCGCTGGGCCGTCATCGCCTACATCCGCGCGCTGCAGATCAGCCAGGATGCCCAGGTCGCCTCGCTTTCAGCCGAGGACAAAACGCGGCTGGAGGGTGGCCAGTGAGGCGCGCTGCGAGCGCCGTCGGCGTGATCGGCGCGCTGGCGTTCGCGGGCTGGATCGTGATGGCCGCGTTCGGGTGGCAGGTTATGCCGTCCTACCTCGCCGCCTGGCTGTTCTGGCTCGCGATCCCCGTCGGCGCGCTGCCGCTGGTCATGGGACTGGAGTTCGCGGGCGCCGGGCTCACGCCGCTGGCGACGGCGCTGCGGCCCTTGCTCCTGCTCATGCCGGTGGCGGCGGTGTTCGTGATCCCGGTCCTGGTGCGCGTCGGGCCGCTCTATCCCTGGGCGGCAACGCCGCAGCACGGCATGGCCGCCACCTGGTTCAGCACGGCGTTCTTCATCGTGCGCGCGATCCTCTACCTGATCGTGTGGACCGGGCTGGCGCTGGCCTTCGCGCGGCCGCCGTCGCGCGTGGAGGGAAGGCGTGGCGTCGCCGCGTTCGGGCTAGGGCTGCACCTCGCCGTCGGCACCTTGGCCGCCACGGACTGGGCGCTGTCGCTCGATCTCAGCCTAGGGTCCTCCGAGTTCGGATTGCTGATCATCGCCGCCCAGTGCAGCCTCGCGCTCGCGGCCGCGCTGCTGGTGAACCCGGCGGCTTGGCGCGACCCCGCCCTCCTCGCGCAGTTCGCGTGGCTAACCCTGGCGCTGCTCGGGGCCTGGGTCTTCCTGCAGTTCACGCAGTTCCTCGTGGTGTGGTCGGCGGACCTGCCCAAGGAGATCGTCTGGTATCAGCGGCGCGATAGCGGCCTCGGGTTCGCCGTCACGTGGTTCGGCTTCTCCGTGGCAGTGCTAGCGCTGCTCCTGCTGATGCCGCGCGGCCTCGCCCGGCGCCTGCCCGGCATGGTCGCCGCCCTCGCCGCGCTGATCCTGCTGATGCACCTGTTCGAGATTCTGTGGCTGGTGACGCCGAACTTCCGGGGCCATTTCGCCATCACCTTCGCCGACGTTCTCGCGATGGCGGGGATCGGCGGCTTGGTCCTGGCGGTAACCCAGGCCTTCCGCGGGAGGGAGCCTTTCCATGGCCATGCGTGATCCCGGCGAGGAGCGGGGCACCAGCGTGGTGACCTGGCTCGTCGCCGCGGGAACGCTGCTCGGCACCTCGCTGCTCGCATTCCGGCGCAAGCCAGTCCCGGACCCATTCGGTGAGGAATCCGGCAGGGGCAAGCCGTCCACGCCGCCAACCCCTAAGGCGAGGGCGCTTGGCTTCGAGCCGCACGACATGAGCGCGAGGTATGTGAGCTGGGTCTTGTTCGCGCTGGCGGCGAGCGCGGCGGCTGCGATCGGCCTGATGTTCCTTATGCTCTCCCTGCTTCACGCCAGCGACGCGCACAAGGTGGCGCGGTTCACGGCCGAGCAGCGGGCGCGCATCGACCCGCCGGCGCCGCACCTCCAGGATCATCCGGTTGCCGACCTGCGACAGGAGCGGGCGCGGCAGGACGGAGTGCTGAACGCTTACGCCTGGATCGGCACCGATCACGCGCGGGCGCGCATCCCCGTGGACCGCGCGATGGCTCTCGCCGTCGGGCGGTCGCTCGATGCCGGACCTGAACCTGCGGCGAACGCGGCGAAGGGACGGCCATGAACCCGAGCGACTACCCCCTGCTGGTCTGGCCGCCCTCGGCCTCCTGGAGCGCGACGCAGACCGATTACCTTATCCTGGCCTTCACTGTGCTGACGGTGCTGCTGACGGCACCGATCTTCATCGGAATCACCTTCTTCGCGCTGTATTACCGCGACGGCAGGCAGGTGAACCGCGAGCATCGCGAGACGCGCAACGACAAGATCGAGCTGAGCTGGATGCTCATCCCGTTCGCGCTCACGCTGATCTTCTTCGTCTGGGGCGCCATCATCTTCGACGAGCACAAGCATCCGCCGGCCAATGCCATGGAGATCAGCGCCATCGGCCGGCAGTGGATGTGGAAATTCCAGCACCCTGGAGGTCAGTCGGAGATCAACGACCTGCACGTGCCGATGGGCCAGCCAGTCGTGATCAACGAGGTCAGCCAGGACGTGATCCACTCCCTCTACATTCCCGCGATGCGCCTCCAGATGGAGACGCTGCCAGGCCGCTACACCCAGCTCTGGTTCAACGCGAACCGTGCCGGCGTCTATCGGCTCTACTGCTCCGAGTTCTGCGGTACGGACCATTCGAACATGGATGGGCTTCTCTACGTCATGGAACCCGCCGACTACGCCCACTGGCTGGACCAGCAGGGAACGCCCCAGTCGCTCGCGGCCGCGGGCAAGGCCCTGTTCGCATCCTACGGGTGCAGCGGCTGCCATGGCGCCGGCTCGACCGTGCGCGCGCCCTCGCTCGTCGGACTCTACGGCAGGCCGGTGCCGCTGGAAGCGGGCGGCACCATCACCGCCGACGACGGATACATCCGGGACCGGATCCTGGACCCGGACAAGAACAAGGTCGCCGGCTACAAGCAGGTCATGCCGAGCTTCAAGGGCGTCGTCTCCGAGGAGGACCTGGTCCGCCTGATCGCCTTCGTGAAGTCCTTGGGGCCGTCCGCGAACGAGGTGCAGGGGAGCAACGCGCCATGAGTCCATCCGACGTCGCCCTGCGCGATGCGACAACGCCCCACCCGACGATCGGGCGGCCGAAGGACTACCTGCACGCCGAGCATACGCT
Source organism: uncultured Alphaproteobacteria bacterium (assembly GCA_963839135.1). Classification (GTDB taxonomy): domain Bacteria; phylum Pseudomonadota; class Alphaproteobacteria; order Acetobacterales; family Acetobacteraceae; genus CAWKEH01. Next base: position 21,674 of record CAWIUA010000054.1, on the reverse strand, counting down.
GTCGTCCTGGTTCTTCACCATCGACCACAAGCGCATCGCGATCCTCTACCTCGCCGCCATCACCTTCTACTTCATCGTCGGCGCCATCGCCGCCGGGCTGGTCCGGCTGTCGCTGATCGTGCCGAACGGCCAGATCTTCACGAACGACACCTACAACAAGCTCTTCACCATCCACGGCGTTGTGATGGTGTGGTTCTTCCTGATCCCGTCCATTCCGACCACCTTCGGCAACTTCCTGGTGCCGCTGATGATCGGGGCGAAGGATCTCGCCTTCCCCCGCATCAACCGCCTGAGCTGGTATATCTTCATGGGTGGCGCGCTGTTCGCGACGGCCGACATCATCATCGGCGGCGTGGACACGGGCTGGACGTTCTACACGCCCTACAGCACTACCTTCTCCAACACCTACGTCATCCCGGCGCTGATCGGTGTCATCATCGTCGGCTTCTCGTCCATCCTCACCGGGCTGAACTTCGTCGTCACGATCCATACCATGCGCGCGCCGGGCATGACCTGGTTCCGGCTGCCGATCTTCATCTGGACGATGTATGCCGTGAGCATCATCTTCCTGCTCGCGACACCCGTCATCACCATCGCGCTGATCCTGCTGGTGCTGGAGCGCGCGTTCGGCATCGGCGTGTTCGACCCGGCGCTCGGCGGCGACCCGGTGCTGTTCGAGCACCTATTCTGGTTCTACTCGCACCCGGCCGTTTACATCATGGTGCTGCCCGGCATGGGCGTGATGAGCGAGATGGTGCCGGCCTTCGCGCAGAAGAAGCTGTTCGGCTACCGGTTCGTCTGCTACGCCAGCATCGGGCTGGCCACGATCACCTTCTTCGTCTGGGGCCACCACATGTTCGTCAACGGCGAGAGCGAGACGGCGGCCCTCTGCTTCTCGATCCTGAGCTTCGCCGTGGCCGTGCCCTCGGCGGTCAAGGTCTATAACTGGACCGCGACCATCTACAAGGGCAGCATCCGGCTGGCCACGCCCATGCTCTACGCGATGGGCTACATCGGCCTCTTCGTCATCGGCGGGCTGACCGGGCTGTTCCTGGCGACGCTCGCGATCAACGAGCACACGCACGACACCTACTTCGTCGTGGCGCACTTCCACTACATCATGGTGGGCGGGACCGTGCTCGCGTTCCTCGGCGGCCTGCACTTCTGGTGGCCGAAGTTCACCGGGCGGATGTATCCGGAAGGATGGGGGCAGGTCGGCGCCCTGCTCATCTTCATCGGCTTCAACGTCACCTTCTTCCCGCAATTCATCGTCGGCTATCTCGGGATGCCGCGGCGCTATCACGACTACCCGCCCGAGTTCCAGCTCCTGAACATCCTATCCTCGGCGGGCGCGACGATCCTCGCGATCGGCTACATCTTCCCGATGGTCTATCTGACCTGGTCGCTGTGGTTCGGCAGGAAGGCGCCGCCGAACCCTTGGGAAGCGAAGGGGCTGGAGTGGACCACGACCTCGCCGCCGCCGCCGCACAATTTCGAGCAGACGCCCCGGGTGGATTTCGAGCCGTATGACTATCCGATCCAGGCTCCCGAAGCATGAGCGACGCCGTCGCCAGCCCAATCGGCATCGAGATCGAGGAGCAGTTCTCGACGCAGGACCAGCAGCGCCGCGCGGCGACGCTGGGCATCTGGGTGTGGCTGGCGACCGAGCTGCTGCTGTTCGCCGGGCTGTTCCTGATCGCGCTGATCACGCGCATCCTGCACCCGGCCTCGGTCACGGCCGCGGCGCTGCACCTGAAGTTCTGGATCGGCGCGACCAACACGGCGGTGCTGATCTGCTCCAGCTTCACGATGTCCGGGGCAATCGAGCTGTCGCGCCTGGGGTGGCAGCGCGGCATGGTGCGCTGCATGTTGCTGACCGCCAGCCTCGGCACCGTCTTCCTGTTGCTGAAGGGCTACGAATACTACCGTGACTACATGGAGAACGTGACGCCCTTCCTTTCTTGGCGGCATTACGCGATCGTCGGCGACGACGCGTCCAAGCTCTTCGTGAATGTCTATTACGTCACCACCGCCCTGCACGGGCTGCACCTCACGACAGGTGTGGCGATCCTGCTCGTGCTGACCTGGCAGGCAAGGGCGGCCGGCTACCTGACCCGGCACCAGAACCGGATCGAGGTCTATGGCCTCTACTGGCACTTCATCGACCTGATCTGGATCACCGTGTTCCCCATCCTCTACGTGCTGAACCGCTGAGAAGGAGGGCCGCAGATGCCTATCGTCACGCTGAGCGACGAGGACAAGCGGGTGCTCTGGCATCACATGCGGACGCCCACCTACGCCTTCATAGCCCTTTTGCTGATGCTCGGCGTCATCGTCCTGTTCGGCGCGTTCCTGCCGTTCCGCTGGTCCTGGGTCATCGAGGCAGCCGTCGCCACGGCAATGGTGCTGACGGTGCTGCTGTTCTCAATGGAGGTGCTGAAGGAGCCGCCGCTGGTCCGGGTATTCTCCGCCATGGGCTTCTGCTGGGTGGCGGTGCTGTTCGGCATCACGCTGATTGACTATCTGACCCGTTAGCGCGCCCGGCAGCGATCCGGCACGCCTGCGAACGCCTGCTCTGCAGGGATCGTCGCGACAAGGCTGTAGTAGTCCCACACACGCGTTGATTGATCCGGCCGCTTCACCCGATAAACCTGCATTGGATAAGCGGCGATCCCATCCGCCCGGACCGTCACGGTCCCGAGCAACGTGTCCGGGATGGGCGCGCGGCGGAGCGCGGCCACGACCGCGTCGCCGTCGATGCTGTTCGCCGCCCTCGCGGCGTGCAGGAGCGCGAGCGTTGCCGAGTAGATGCCGGCTTCGACCGCGGTCGGCATCTGGCCGTTCTTAACGCGGTTCGAGAAGCGGGTGGCGAAACGTCGCGTGGCGTCGTCGCGATCCCAGTAGTAGGGCGTCGCGAGGACCAGGCCCTGTGCCGCTTCCAGCCCCGTCTGATCCACCTGGGCGATGTCGGCGCGGAGCGCGGCTATCGTGCGGCCCGTAGGCACACCGAGCTGGGCCGCCTGCAACAGCGCGTTCGCCAGCTCGGGGCCGCTCTCGCCCAGCGCCACGACGCTCGCGCCGGACGACGCGGCCTGCATCAAGGGGGCGTGCAGGTCTCGTCCGCCGAGCGGGTTCGTCGCCGTGCCGGCCACCGTGCCGCCAAGGGAGGTGACGGCGCTTCCGACGGCCGTTTTCAGCCCTTGCTCCAGCGGCGTCTCCTCGGCGATGAGGAACCACTGCTTCCCGCTTTGCCCGATCACGGCGCGAGCGAGGCTGCCGGTCAGGGCGGCGGGATCGCCCATCCACCGAACCGTCGTCGGAGCGCAGAGCTGCTCGTCCAGCGCGGCGCCCGCTACGTCAATGACGACGAGGGCGCGGTTGCGCTCGTGGAGCAGTTTGCTCACCGCCGCGGTGCTGGCCGACCCGGCGACGTCGATGACGATCGCGATGTGCTCCTTATCCAGCCAGTCCTGGACTAGCTTGAGGTCCTCGTCGGGCTTGCCGGCGTGATCGTGGATCTCGGCATCGAGCCTGCCCTCGGTCGCGAAATCCTCCGCGGCCATCTCAGCCGCGATCCTGGCAGAGTGCTCAGTGCGCTCGACATAGGAGCCGGCCGGGCTGTCGAGCAGCCCGACCTTGATCTTGTCCTCGGGGATGTCCGCTCGCGCCGCCAGGGGCAGGACCAGCGCGGCACAGAGAGCGAGCGAGCTCCAACGGCGCATGGCAACCCTCCGCGACGACGACCCGGCGACGCTCATGCGCGCACAGCGCCATCGACGAGAACCAGCTCGTGCTGGTCCGGGTCGCGGATCAACGCGGCGCGGGAGCCGTCCGCGAGCGGCACGACGCCTGGCTCCGCAACGGCAACGCCCGCGCCCGCCAACGTTCCGAGCAGGCCGGGCAAATTCTCGACCTCCAGCACCAGCCGCGTCGCAGCCACGTCACACGGGCGGAGACTTGGTGCCGGGCGGCCACGGGGCGTTCGGTAGGCGAGCAACTCGATGTGCGGCGTCGGCGCGGCCGCAGGCTGCAGTGCAACCACGTCCACGACATCGCCCGGCAAGCCGTCCAGCCGCTCCTGCGCCGGGCCGCTGTTCACCTGGCGGGACGCCTGCGCCATCCCAAGCAGCCCCGTGTAGAACGCCACGCTCCGGTTGGCGTCGGCGACGCTGATCGCGGAATGGTCATAGCCGAGCGTCACCGAACCCGGTCTCGCGTGCTGCCAGGCTGCGTCGCCGGTGCCTGGCGGAAATTGGATCAGCTCCACCGGATGCCCTTCAGGATCGCGGAACTTGTAGGCCGTGACCCCGCCGGCCTCGGGTGGCAGGCGCTGCGGCTCGCCCTCGGTGATCGGCGTGGCGCCGCCGTGCCGCCTGACCCGGTCATACGCCGCCGCCATGTCATTCGTCACGACGGCGATGTGCTGGAACCAGAGGTCGGCGCTTGTGCTGCCGCCCGGGTATGGCTGGCCGGGTGGATCGAAGGCGGTAAGCTCGATCTCCTGCGCGCCGAGCCGCAGCCGCGCCGTCCGGACATTCTCTGCGCCGAGCAGCCGCGCCCAGGCCGGATCAGTTTCAGCCGCCGTGGAGGACGGCGCGAAACCGAGCGCTTGCTGGTAGAACGCCTGCGCCCGCGGCAGGTCGGCGACGGTGATCCCGACGCACCGCAGGCGGAGCACGTGCCCGCTCATGGCCCCCACCTCATGGCCTTTGGACACCACGTTTGTTGACGTAGATGGTGTAGAGCGTGTGCGAGGCGCAGATGAACAGCTCGCTTCGGTTGCGGCCGCCGAACACCAGGTTCGAGACGGTGTAGGGCACTTTCACCAGCCCGAGCAGCTCCCCCGAAGGCGCGATGCAATGGACGCCGTCCTCGGCGCTGCTCCAGATGTTGCCGTCCTCATCGGCGCGGAAGCCATCGGCCATGCCAGGGCTGACCTTGTGGAACTCGCGGGGGTTGGCGAGGCGCTTGCCGTCGTCCACCACGTCGAAGACACGGATGTAGCGTGTCGGGTCGGGCGCGAACTGCTTGCCGCTCTCCGCGACGTAGAGCAGCGTCTCGTCGGGCGAGAAGCAGAGCCCGTTCGGTCCGTCGAAATCGTCCGCGGCGACGGTGAGCGAGCCGTCCTTCGGGTCGAAGCGGTAGAGATAGGGCGGCAGCTCCGGCTCCTGCTTGCCGCCCTCGTAGTCGGTGTTGATGCCGTAGTGCGGGTCGCTGAACCAGATCGTCCCGTCGCTCTTGCAGACGATGTCGTTGGGCGAGTTGAGCCGCTTGCCTTGGTAGCGGTCAGCGAGGACGGTGACCGTGCCGTCCAGCTCCGTCCGCTGGATGCGCCGGCCGCGGTGGGAGCAGCCGACGAGGCGGCCCTGCCGATCGCGGGTGTGGCCGTTCGCGAAGTCCGAAGGCTGGCGGAACACGGAGACGCCGCCCAATTCCGTCCACCGCAGGATGCGGTCGTTCGGAATGTCGCTGACCAGCAGGCACTGGTGATCGGCGAACCACACCGGGCCTTCGAGCCAGCCGTAGCCTTCCCCGAGCTTCCGCAAGGGCGCGTTGGGCAGGACGAAGGCTTTGAACCGCGGATCCATGATCTCGAAGTCGGGCACCGCTTCCGTCCCTACTTCAGATGGCAGGGCCGGTGGACTGGGTCCACGTGGATCTGCACGGTCATCAGCACGGCCGGCTGATCGCCGATGGTGCCTGAGCGGTGTCCCTTGCGCCCCTGCGCGTCCTGCTGGCAACCCTGGTCCTCGCCGAAGGAGAACTCGCCCGGCCCCTGCTCGATGCGGGTGCCGTCCATAGACTCGATCCACCAGCGGCCGGAGAGCACGACGATCCACTGCGGCGCCGGGTTCTCGTGCCAGTCGCCGACCCAGCCGACTGGCTGCACGGTGAATACCACGGTCGCCTCGGATCTGGCCTGCTTGTCATTCCACTGCGGGGCCGCGCCTCCGACGCCCTTCAGCTCCCACTCGGTCAGCTCACAGCGCGCCTGGTGGCTGACGCCCTGGTCGTCGGTCCAGAGATGCGAGTAGGGAATAGCCGGGCGAGGGCCGGAAGCGGAGCTCCCCTGGCCCGCACTCTCCGGCGCGAAGGGGAAGGGGATGCGCATGGCGGCTCCGTTCGTCTGGACACGACCGTTTACGCGCACGGGACCGCGTGGTTCACGCGCTCATCGGGGCGGAGCCGAGCGGATGCTCGAGCACGTCGGAGAACGGCACGGGATCACCGCCGACCAGTAGAAGCAGGAGCCCGCCGACCAGGCCGAAGTTCTTCACGAAATCCCAGAAATGCGCGTTGCCCTCCCGGCCCGGCGTCCAGAAGTCCGGATACCGCCAGAAGCGGTGATAGAGGAGCCCGCTCACCACGCAGTACCCGGCCAGGACGAACGAGGCCAGGCGGTCGTGCCAGCCGGTCACGATGCAGAAGGGTGTGATGAACTCGACCAGCATCGCGGCGGTGAGCATCGCCGGCCCGGCGGCCTTGGGCACGATGGAGGAGTCAGCCTGCTTCAGGGCGTCGTTCCAGTGGACGATCTTGTCCACGCCGCTGAACGGGAAGATCGCGATGAGGCAAATCCTCGCGAGCAGCGGCAAGCCGCCGCGGTTCAGGCGCCGGCGTGCCGCGCGCTCGAGCCGTCGGCGTCGTGCGCGACCGAGCCGAGGGGCCACCTGATTGAGTTGCGGGTCGGCGGCGAGAATGCGGCGGGACATCGCAGGACCTTTCGCTACGGCAATGCCTTGGAACGCGCGCCGAGCCTGTCGGTTGACTCGCGCGGCCAGGAAGGCTGCCCGTTGCTACGGCACTACGCCCCTGGGCACGGTTGCCGAAGAAGTGGCCGGATTGCTGCGTGACCCGTGCGGACGCGGGCGCGGCAGGGCGCGGGTTGCGAGCGCCGACCGCGGCGACACGCGAAACCTGCTCGTCGTCGCTCCCTACAGGAACATCGGCGCTCCTGCCTGCGTTCCGGTGCGTAGCAACGTGGGGAAGGGTCCTGATGCCGTCGCTGATTGAGGACTACGCGCTTGTGGGAGATGGCGAGACTTGCGCGTTGATCGCGCGCGATGGGTCAGTGGACTTTCTCTGCTGGCCGCGGTTCGATAGCGACGCGTGCTTCAGCGCGCTGCTTGGGGACGAGCGCAACGGCTACTGGCGAATCGCGCCCGAGCAGCCTCCGGCCCACGGACGCCGGCGCTACCGAGGCGATACCCTGGTCCTCGAGACTGAATTCGAGGCCGAATCCGGCGTTGTGCGGCTGATCGACTTCATGCCGCGCCGTGGCCAGCATTCCTCGCTGGTGCGGATCGTCGAGGGTGTCCGTGGCCAGGTGCCCATGCGCCTCGACCTTTGCCTGCGCTTCGACTACGGTTTCATGCCGCCTTGGGTCCGGTCAGAGCGCGACTGTCTCGTTGCCGATGTCGGGCCGGACCTGGTGGCGTTCCGCGCCCCGGTGCAAGTCGAGACGAGGGGCACCGACGCCACTGCGACGGCAGGCTTCACAGTGAGCGCCGGGCAGCGCCTAGCGTTCACCCTCACCTACGGCGACTCCTCGGAGCCGGTTCCGCCACGGCTCGACGCGGAAGCCTTGCTCGCCGACACGGTCAAGTTCTGGGAGGACTGGATCGGCCGCTTCGACAAGCCCTGCCACTGGCCTGCGGCGGTCAAGCGCTCGCTGATCACGCTCAGGTCGCTGATCCACTTCAAGACCGGCGGCCTGGTCGCCGCGGCTACGCTCGGCCTGCCCGAAGTGCCGGGCGGAAGCAAGAACTGGGACTATCGCTATTGCTGGCTGCGCGATGCCACGTTCACGCTGACCGCGCTGCTCAACGCCGGCTACACCGAGGAAGCGACGCAGTGGCGGGACTGGATCCTGCGCGCCGATCGCTGGGCGACCGGAAAAGCTTCAGGTCGTCTATCGCCTGGACGGCGGGCCGCCGTCTGCAGGAGTGGCAGGCGCAGTGGCTGCCGGGCTATGAGGGGTCGAAGCCGGTGCTCGTCGGCAACGAGGCCTCCCAGCAATGGCAGCTCGACACCTACGGCGAGTTGCTCGACGCCATGCACGTCGGCGTAAAGGGCGGCGTCGAGCGCACGCCGCGCGGCATCGAGGTGGAGACAACGCTCATCGAGCACCTGGAATCCGTCTGGGACAAGCCGAGTTCCGACATCTGGGAGTCGCGGGGCGATCCGCACTGCTACACCTACTCGCAAGCGATGGCCTGGGTGGGCGTGACCCAGTTCCTCAAGGGCGCGCGCACGCACGAGGCAGTGGGCGACGACGTGCTCAACCGCCTAGCCGCGCTGCGCGGGACGATCCACGCGACGGTTTGCGAGAAGGGCTTCGACGCCGGGCGCGGGCATTTCGTGGACTACTATGGCAGCGAGCAAGCTGGACGGCTCGCTACTTCTCCTGCCCACTGTCGGCTTCCTGCCGGCCGGAGATCCGCGCATGGCCGGCACCATCGCCGCGGTCGAGCGCGACCTGATGGACGGCGGTCTCGTTCGCCGCAAGCCGGCCAAGCACGACGGACACGACGAGGGTGCCTTCCTTGTCTGCTCCTGCTGGCTCGCCGACTGCATGGCAAAGCAAGGGCGCCACGGCGACGCACGGGCGATGCTGGAGCGCGTGATCGGTCTGTCGAACGACGTCGGCCTGCTCAGCGAAGAGTATCACGTCCCGACTCAGCGGCTGATCGGCAACGTCCCGCAAGCTCTGACCCATCTTGGCGTCGTCAACACCGCGCTCTCGCTCTCGGGTCCAGTGCTGCAGCGCGGTGCATGATCCGCGAGTCCAGCCACTTTGCCATTGACGGAAGATCATGCTTGAGGCCAGAAGATCGCATGTCGAGCGTCTCTGCGGCAGCGTGCATCAGCGTGCTGATGCCTGCCTACAATGCGGAGCGCTACATCCTCCCGAGCATCCTGAGCGTGCTCGCGCAGACCTTCGAGGAGTTCGAGCTGCTGGTTGTGGACGACTGTTCCACGGACCGGACGGCGGACATCCTCGCCTCCATCCGGGACTCACGCCTGCGAGTCCTCCGGAACGAAGCCAACCTCGGCATCGTCGGGACCCTGAACCGTGCCATGGCGGAGGCGCGCGGGCGCTACATCGCGCGCATAGATGCCGACGACTACTGCCTGCCGACGCGATTCGCCAAGCAGAAGCGCTACCTGGACCAGCATCCTGGGGTCCTGCTGGTCGGAACCGAAACCTTTATCCTCGAGGGCGGGCAGATCAGGCACGACCATCGGCGGGCCGATGCGGATCCAGCCGTGCTGCGGTGGCAGTGCTTGGTCAGCAACCCGGTCGGGCATCCAACGATGATGTTCCGCGCCGACGCCGTCACCGCGCTCGGCACGTATCTGCGGGAAGAGTTCCGATACGCAGAGGATTTCGATCTCACGCATCGCTTCCTGCGTCGAGGCGACGTTGCGGTCCTCCCCGAGAACCTCGTCATCTATCGGCTGCACCAGCAGAACCTGACGCGCACGGGGCGAGCGAAGATGATCGCCAAGGCGGCCGCCGTCCTGGCCCGTGCCTATTCTGCGCTGCTGGGCGGGGATTGCGTGCCAGAGGCCGCTATGGTGGCGAGATACGTGATGGGCGGCGAGCCGGTCAGGAGCGTCGCCGTTCTGGAGCAGATCGGCGCCTTGCTCGACCGTCTCGTCGCAGCGTTCCTGGCGAACAGCGAGCTGGACGAGGAGCGCACGGCGAGGGTCATCGCCCATGCCGGCGACGTGTGGTGGACCACGGTGCAAGCCTCGCTCCGTGCGGGCGTCCTGGTTCCGGCGGTGCTCGGCCATGGTCGCTTCCGCTGGAGCCGAGCGCGCCGGCCGCCACTTCATCGGATCGCCCGGTCCGCAGCCTCCGGCCTAGTGCGCAGCAATCTACCTGCCTTGCAGCGGCATCGGACGGCGATCGGCAACATCCTCGGGATCGCGACGAGTCGCGCCGAGGATGAAACAGATCATGGTGGGGAGCCGCCCAGGCTCTACGCCATCGTTGACGCCGGGAGCGGGGCGTCCGGCGGGATCGACTCGCTGGCGGCGCACGACGGGGCGCAACGCGTCTTCGACAGGTTCGGTCTGCGCCCGGTTCACCTTCTCACCGGCACGGCCGCGCCGGCCGGGGGGTACGAGAGATTGCGGACCCTGCTTGAGCGTCACGCTTGCGCTGTCGGCGTTCGCCTGGCCGACGGTCAGGACGAGCCGACGCTTCGTGCCTTGGTCAGCGAAATCCAGGAAGATCTCCGCGTCACGCTGCCGTTCTTCGAGTCTGGCCAAACCGAGATCGGGCTGCGTGTGCGCGAGATGCTGGCCGGGCTAGGGCTCGCCGTGGACCTCGGGACCCTGTCGAATGCCGTGACCCTCACGCCGGGGAGTGTCACGGCCGAGGACCAGATCCGCATCGTCCGCACGATGATCGGCCGTGGGTCCCGCACGTTCACGCTTCGCTACGGCAATTTGTCGTCCGTCTCGGACGCGGCGTTCGTGCAGCGGATCGAGTTGGTCTGCCGCTTTTTCTTCGAAGAGATCGGCGCCTTGCCCGGCAATCCAGCCGACCTGATGCCGCTGCCGATCCGGGAGCGCGTCTGGCCGCGGACAGACTGGGCTGAAGTCACGGCCCCGCGCGGCGCGGTCGCGGTGCCGAGCCATGAGTGAGCCTGGCGGGCACGCCGCGACGGTGCCGCAGGCGTCCTCCTGGCCCGGCAAGTCCCGCCTCGCTGGCGGATCGGCCATCGTGACCGGCGCGGGCAGCGGCATCGGCCGTGCTATCGCCGTGACGCTCGTCCACGCGGGCATGCGCGTCATCGTGGCCGGGCGAACGGCGGAGTCGCTGCGCGAGACTGCGCGGCTCGGCGGGAGCGGGGAGGTCGTCGAGGCCGATCTCGCCACTGAGGCAGGCATCGAGGCCGTGGCGCACGCGGCACCCGCGGCGCTGCACGTGCTCGTCCATAGCGCCGGCCTGTATGCGCGCCATTCCGTCGCGGACACGACGGCGCCGGATTGGGCCGCGGTCCATGCCGTGAACGTGCAGGCGCCGATGCGGCTGACGGCCGCCTGCCTTCCCGCCCTCCGCGCCGGCGCGGGGTATGTCGTGTTCGTCAACTCCACGGCAGGGCTGCGCGCCGGAGCCGGCACGGGAGCCTACGCGGCGAGCAAGCACGCCCTGCGCGCGGCGGCCGATGCACTCCGGCAGGAGGTCAACGCCGACGGCATCCGCGTACTCAGCGTCTTCCCTGGGCGGACTGACACGCCGATGCAGGAAGCGGTCCTTCGAGCAGAAGGCCGGACTGCGCGCCCAGGGACGCTCCTTCACCCCGAGGATATCGCTTCCATGATCCTGGCGGCACTGCTCTTGCCGCCGCGCGCGGAGGTAGCGGAACTGACGATCCGGCCGTCCTCGCCGCTCTGATCAGCCTCTTGGGGCGCCCGGCGCAGCAGCCCGGCCTCGTGGAGCGCCGCCGCCGCCGCCGCGACGGCGGCGAACGGCTTGCCCGAGCGGTCCGCGATGTCCAGGAGCGTATGCTCGCCATCGCACAGGTTCAGGACCCAGAGCAGCGTGAGCTGGTCGAACGCCTGCCCGCTCTCGCCGGGCCCGGCAGCCTGGCCGCCGATCTTGGCGTAGAGGCCGCGCCGGCCGAGCTGCGGCTCGCCGTAGGGGCAGGTATTGATCCAGGTGCCGTCCGCCTCGGCGAGGTCAACGATGCGCAGCAGGGTACGCAGCGAATCGGCCATCGCCTCATCCCGTACGAAGGAGAGGTCGTCCGCGGAGGTGTGATACTGGGGGAAGGTGCCGTTCGGCGAGCGCATCAGGCAGCCGACCGGCAGGTTGAAGCCCGGCGAGCAGTATTGCCGCTCGTCGTAGCCATAGGGGATGAACGGCAGCACGCGCTCGCCGTGCCCGTCCTGGCGCAGGACATGGCCAACGTAGCGGTCGATCAGCGCGTCGCCGCGGCGTGACTGCTTGAAGGTGGGGGGCGCTTCGTCGCCGAGGCAGCTCAGAACGAGGCCGTGCCGAACCCGCGCCGCCGCGTCCCGGTTGGCGGCGAGCCAGGTGATCGCGCCGATGGTGCCGGGGATGAACACGAAGCGGTAGGTCCAGCGCAGCCCGCCGCGCCGCATCAAGGCGCGGGCCAGCTCGATCGCGACCGCGATGCTGGAGAGGTTGTCGTTCGCGAGCGAGGGATGGCAGCAATGGATGGAGAAAAGGAACTCACCCGCCTCGCGCCCTGGCAGCGCGCACTCGCCGTAGGTCAGGCTACCCGCCTTCAGATCGGCATCCACGGTCACGCGGTATTCCGCGTCCGTCATCGCCATGCGCTCGCGGTGGGCGAGGCAGAAGCCCCAGGTATCGGCGTAGTAGGCTGTCCGGTAGGGGATCAGGTCGGGCTGGTCGGGCAGGCTGTGCAGGTGGCGCTCCAGCTCCGCCCGCGGCACGACGCGGTCCACAGGCACGCTGTATTGGAGAAGGTGCAGGGTGTGCCGGGCGAAATCCACGACCGTGCGCCCGTCCATGGTGCGGATCGAAGCACCCCGCGGCGTCCACTCCCGCGGCACCTCCCAGTCCAGCACCTGCGTTCCGGTCGGCACCTCGTGGAGCTCGAGCGGGATACGGGCCGCGACGTAGCGCAGCGTCTCGCGCAGCCCCGGGCCGGTGATGCTCCGGCAGATCGGAAACAGGGCCTCGACATGCCCGCGCAGGTCGTGTTCGAGTCCGGCCATCACCTATCCCTTCCCGTTTCGGGCCCCAATCTTCAAGCTTGGGGAGTATCACATGATCTTCCGAGAGACGAAGCTCGCCGGCACCTATCTGGTCCTGATCGAGCGTCACGCCGATGCGCGCGGCTCGTTCGGGCGCACCTTCTGCCGCGACGAGTTCGCCGCCCACGGGCTGCCGACCGAGTTCGTGCAGGCCAGCGCTTCGATCACCGCCCGCGCCGGCACGGTGCGCGGGATGCATTACCAGCGCCCGCCTCACGCCGAGGCGAAGCTGGTGCGCTGCGTGCGCGGCGCGATCCACGACGTCGTCGCCGACCTCCGCCCGGACTCGCCAAGCTTCATGCAGTGGGAGGCCTTCGACCTGCGCGAGGGCGGAGACGCGATGCTCTACATCCCACCAGGCTGCGCGCACGGCTTCCAGACGCTCGCGGACGAGACGGAGATCTTCTACCAGATGTCGGTGCGCTTCGCCCCGGAGGCAGCGTCGGGTTTCCGCTACGACGACCCGGCATTCGGCATCGCTTGGCCGGTCCCGCTGACGGTCATTGCCGAGAAGGACCTGGCCTGGCCGCCTTGGGGGCGATGAGGCCCGGGCTGCATCCCAGGGACGAGAGGGGCACATGCGAGAAGGAGGAGCATATGGGCGTTCCGAGCCGCGCATCGCCATCGTCGGCGGCGGCATCGGAGGGCTGACGCTTGCCCTAGCCCTGCGCCAGCGCGGCCTGGCGGCGGAGGTGTTCGAGCAAGCGCCCGCCCTGGCCGAGATCGGCGCGGCGGTGGCGCTGTCCGCCAACGCGACGCGCGAGCTGCGGCGTCTCGGCTTGCTCGACGAGATTGTCGCCGCCTCGACGGAGCCGAGCGAGCTGATCTACCGGGACGGGCGGACCGGCCGGCGCATCGCCGCCCATCCGGTGCACGAAGGCCTGCACTACCAGGAGCGGTTCGGCGCACCCTTCTGCGGCATCCACCGAGTCGAGTTGCAGCGCGTCCTCGGCTCGGCGTACGGCGGCGGCGGGCTGCACCTCGGGCACCGGCTGGCTGGGCTGGAGGACCACGGCGACACGATCACCCTCGCCTTCGACAACGGCCGCACTGCGGCGGCGGACGTGGTGGTGGGCGCGGACGGCGTGCGCTCGGCCGTGCGCCGCTGGGTGATGGGTCGCGACGGGGCGATCTACTCTGGCACGAGCGCGTTCCGCGGCATCGTGCCTACCGAGGCGCTGCCCTCGCTGCCCGATCCCCTGGCCATCCAGTTCTGGATGGGACCCGGCGCGCACCTGCTGCACTACGCCATCGGGGCCAGGGGCGAGGCCGTGAACTTCTTCGCAGTCGTCGAGGGGCCGAGAACCTGGCCGCGCGAGGACAAGTGGCTCGACGACGTGGCGCCCGGCGAGGCCGTCGCGGCCTTCGCCGGCTGGCATGAGGCAGTGACGGAGATGGTCGGCGCCGGGTGGGTCGGGCTTCGCTGGGGGCTGTTCGTGGTGCAGCAGCCGCGGCGCTGGCACCGGGGACGGGCGGTGTTGCTCGGCGACGCCGCGCACGCGATGCTGCCGCACCACGGCCAGGGCGCGAACACTACGATCGAGGACGCGATTACGCTCGCCGAGCTGCTCGCCACCTTGCGGCCGGGCGGCTGGGATGAGGCGATGGCCCGCTACGAGGCCTTGCGACGGCTGCGGACGCGCACGATCCAGCGCAGCTCGTGGGCCACGAACGCGCAGCTCCACCTGCCGGACGGCCCGGCGCTGGCGGCACGCGACCGGCGTGTCTCAAGGTTTCCTGAGGAGTTCGGGTGGATCCACGAGCACGACGCTCTGATCGCGGCGAGGGCAGGCACGGACCAGGGTTTCTTGGCGTCTTAACGCACCCTTGACATAGTTTAGCCTAGCTTGTCGCCTGGGAGTGCGCGAGAGCAGGCCGCCTCACCCGAAATTTCAGGGAAGCCGAGAGTGAGAATCCGCAAAGCTGTGATCCTTGCCGGAGGCTACGGCACACGTCTCATGGAAGAGACGGAGACCCGGCCGAAGCCGATGGTCGAGATCGGCGGCAAGCCGATCCTGTGGCACATTATGAAGTTCTACGCCGCGAACGGGATCAACGAGTTCGTGCTGCCCTTGGGCTACAAGGGCCACATGATCAAGCAGTATTTCTTCGAGTATCACCTGCACGCGGCGGACGTAACGATCGACCTCGCGACCAACGCGCTCACCATGCACAAGCACAACTCGGAGCCCTGGAAGGTGACGCTGGTGGACACTGGGCTGGAGACGATGACCGGCGGACGAATCGCCCGGCTGCGCGAGCATCTCGACGGGGAGCCGTTCTGCCTGACCTACGGCGACGAAGTCGCGGCGCTCGACATCCAAGCGGTCGCCGAATTCCACGCCTCGCACGGCCGGGTCGCGACCGTTACCGCCGTGCGCCCGCCGTCGCGGTTCGGCTCGCTGGAGATCGAGAACGGCCAGGTCACGTTTTTCCACGAGAAGCCGCCGAGCGGCGAGATCTGGATCAACGGCGGATTTTTCGTCCTGTCACCCCGGATCTTCGACTACATCGCGGGCGACGCCACCATCTTCGAGCGCGAGCCGCTGGAGAACCTTGCGCGCGACCGCGAGCTGATGGCCTACCAGCATGAGGGCTTCTGGTATTCGATGGACACGTTGCGCGACAAGAAGCACCTCGAAGAGCTGTGGGCGAGCAACAAAGCGCCGTGGAGGGTCTGGTGAAGGCCGCGAACGGCTCCAAGAACGGGCACGGCAACTGCCGCATCTGCGGCACGCCCCTGTGCCGGACGTTCGCCGATCTCGGCATGTCGCCGCTCGCCAACGCCTTCGTGGCCGCAGACCGGGCCGAGCGCATGGAGCCGTTCTACCCGCTCCACGCCTTCGTCTGCGAGCGCTGCCGCCTCGTCCAGCTCGCCGAGTTCGAGACGCCGGAAGCGATCTTCGGCGATTACCTCTATTTCTCCTCCTTCTCCCCGAGTTGGCTGCGCCACGCAGAGGCGTATGCGGCGAAGATGACGGAGCAATTCGGCCTCGGCGCCAGGTCGCTCGTGGTCGAGGTCGCCAGCAACGACGGATACCTCCTCCAGTATTTCCAGCGGCGCGGCATCCCCGTGCTCGGCGTGGAGCCTGCCGCCAACGTTGCCGAGGTCGCGCGGGAGAAGGGCATCCCGTCCGAGGTTGCGTTCTTCGGGCAAGCGACGGCGCAGGGCCTGCGGGACGCGGGCTATGCGCCCGACCTGATGACGGCGAACAACGTGCTCGCCCACGTGCCCGACCTGCACGACTTCGTGGAAGGCTATCGCATCCTTTTGGCGCCGGGCGGCGTGGCCACGTTCGAGTTCCCCCACCTGCTGCGCCTCATGGAGCACAACCAGTTCGACACGATTTACCACGAGCACTTCTCCTACCTGGCGTTCGGCGTGGTAGAGGCCCTGTTCGCCCGGCACAGCCTCGTGCTGTTCGACGTCGAGGAGCTGCCGACCCATGGCGGCTCGCTCCGCATCTTCGCCCGGCACGAAGCCAACGCGGCTCTCCCCGTTGGCCCGGCCGTGCCCGCGATGCGCGAAGCGGAGCAGGGCTTCGGCCTCGAGCGGCTGGAAACATACGACGCCTTCGCCGAGCGCGTGGTCGAGACCAAGTGCGCGCTGCTCGACTTCCTCGTGACCGCCCGGCGCGCTGGACGGAGCGTGGCGGCCTACGGCGCCCCCGCGAAGGGCAACACGCTGCTGAACTACTGCGGCGTCGGTCCCGAGCTGGTCGCCTTCACTGTGGACCGCAGCCCGCACAAGCAGGGCTTGCTGCTGCCGGGCACGCGTATCCCGATCCGCGGGCCGGAAGCCATCGAGGCAGCCCGGCCCGACTACCTGCTCATCCTGCCCTGGAACCTGCGGGACGAGATCGCAGCACAGATGGACGCCGTGCGCGGCTGGGGCGGGCAATTCGTCGTCCCCGTGCCCACGGTGGAGGTCTTCTGACGCGCTGGCGCCCAGGCGTCGCATTTGCGAGCGGCCGTCTCGAATGCTATGCGGCACTTACGCCGGGCGTCATGCGGCACCTCTCAATCCTAGGCAATGCGGATGGATGAGCAAGTCACGAGGACGGTTGGGCGCGCACGGCCGGAAGCCACGGTCGGCTCCTGGGTAAAATACCTCGCAACGCTCGTCATGACCTGCGTTGTTCTGTTCCTCGCCTATATTGGCACGCTCTATGCCCTGGATTTGAGCCATACGCTTCCTCCGCCGCCGATCGTCAACGAGGTGTGCGCGGATGAGAAGCTGGAGTGGCTTCGCGACAACCCTCCCCAGGATCCAAACCTCCTCGTCGTGGGCTCCTCGATCGCCTGGCGCGACGTTGCCAGCGAGCAGTTCGTCCGGCGGCGTCCCTCGACGCGACCGCTGAACGGCGGCGTGTGTCACTTGCAGATCAATCAGACCGCATTCGTCGCCAGCTATCTGCTGCGCCATCTCCCCTCGATCCGGACCATCGTCACCGTCGTGACGCCCGAGGATTTCACCGCTTGCGCGAAGACGCCGGCCCGGCCCTTCGACCCCAGCACCGCCAATTCCTACACGTTCGACCGGCACTGGGCGTACCCCTTCTACGTCAAGCAATTCGACCCGGTCGCGCTCGCGCGCAATGCCGGCGCGATTCGGGCGATGCGCGACGGGCGCAACAAATTCGACCCGCTGGTGATGAGCCGCTACGGCGACGGCCCGCTGAACATCGTCGGCAATCGCGGCCTGCTCTACGGCAAGCTCGCGCCCTACGACCCTGTTTGCTTCGCCGCGCTGCATGACCTGGCCCAATCGTTCGCGGCGGATGGGCGTCGCTTTTTCGTCGCCACGGGGCCGGTGAACCCGGGCTGGTCGGCGCGCTACGACCCGCAGGGCCGGCTTTATGGCGAGCTGGTCGAGCAGATCCAGGCAGCGCTGCGAGGCACCGGCGCCGGGTTCTGGGACGGCAGCACGGCCTTCGCGGGCAAGCCGGCCGACTTCACCGACGCAATACATATCAACTGGCTGGCCGCCCAGCGCTACTCGGCGCTTTTGGCCGCAGCGCTCGACGCCGATCAGGCCCTGCCCTAGGAGACGCGCGCCCCATGCTGTTCAACTCGGCGGTCTTCATCCTGGGTTTCCTCCCGGCTGCTTGGCTGGGCTTCTTCGCGCTTGGGACGCGCGGCCTTCACAAGCTCGCCGTCATCTGGCTCGCGCTCGCCTCCCTGTTCTTCTACGGCTGGTGGAACGTGACCTACGTGCCGCTGCTGCTCGGCTCCATCGTCGTCAATTACTTCATCGGCCGAGCCCTGGCACGCCAACGGAACAGGAAGCTGCTGGTCGCCGGCGTGGCAGCCAATCTCGTGCTCCTCGGCTACTACAAATACGCCGGGTTCCTGGTTCAGATCGCGGACGGTATTTCCGGCGCGGCTTTCCCCATCCCCTACATTGCTCTGCCGCTGGCGATCTCGTTCTTCACGTTCCAGCAGATCGCCTTCCTGGTGAACTCGTACGACGGCGTGGCCGAGGAGACGAGCTTCGCCAACTACAGCATGTTCATCACCTTCTTTCCCCACCTGATTGCCGGGCCGATCACCCATCACAAGGAGATGCTGCCGCAATTCGCCGACCGCCGGATATTCCGTCCGCAGCCGGACCTGATCGCGCTCGGCCTCACCTTGTTTCTGCTCGGCCTGTGCAAGAAGGTGATCCTGGCCGACACCATGGCGACCTGGGTCCGTCCTGTGTTCGACGCCGCCGCGGGCGGAGCGACAGCGGACCTCCTCCAATCCTGGCTCGCCGCGGTCGGCTATGCGCTGCAGATCTACTTCGACTTCTCCGGCTACACCGACATGGCGATCGGCCTTGGGATGCTGTTCGGCATCCGCCTGCCGCGAAACTTCAATTCGCCCTACAAGACCCACAACATCATCGAGTACTGGTCGCATTGGCACATGACGCTGACGCAATTCCTCACGGCCTACATCTACAATCCCATCACGCTCAGCCTGACGCGCGCGCGGATGCGCAAGGGCAAGCCGGTGATCAAGCGCAAGAAGACGACGCTGGGCGCCTTCCTCGTGCTCGTCGCGCAGCCGACGCTGATCACCATGTTCCTCTCCGGCCTCTGGCACGGCGCTGGCTTCCAATTCATCGTCTTCGGCGTGCTGCACGGCGTCTATCTCGCCATCAATCACGCCTGGCGCACGCTGAAAGCGAATTGGGGCTGGCCGGTTGACAGCAGCAATAAGCTGGTCGGGGCCGTTGCCGTGCTGACCACGTTCGTCTGCGTCATCATCGCCCTGGTCTTCTTCAGGGCACGCAACGTCGGCACGGCCCTCAATATCCTCGGGGGAATGATCGGCTTGCATGGGGCGATGCTTCCTTGGGGCTTCGACCGTATCCCAGGGCTCTGGCACATCGGCAGCATGCTGCACATCACGTTCGGCCCGGTGGATTTCCCCATGACCGAAATCCTGTTCGTGGCTTTCCTGCTCGTGATCGTCTGGGCACTGCCGAACACGCAGCAATGGCTGCGCCAATTCGAGACAGCACTCGGCGCTCAGCCGAAAGCATCGGCGATGGAGCGCAAGGGCGGAGCGCTGGCCTGGCTGCTCGTATGGCGGCCAACCGTCGCGTTCGGCGTCCTTGTCGGCTGCATCGGATTCTTCTCGCTGATGCGCGCGCTCTCGGCCGCTCCAAGCGAATTCCTGTATTTCAAGTTCTGAAGAGGTCTGCCGTGGATCAGCATACTCTGCTCCAGGACGGGCGGGACGAGGACCTCGCCTGGCTGCCGCCGCTAGCGGACTGGCAACCGGCGCTCGCCGCCGCCCGCGCGGTCCCCGGCCCGGCGCAGCGCCTCCTCGCCGCAGCGAAGCTCGCCGGCTACCGCCACGACTTCCTGGCCGTCAGCAAGATTGACCGCATCGTCGCCCCGCTTCTTGCAGACGAGGACGTGCGCCGCGAGGCCGCCACGCCCGGCTTCTTTCCGCTCCGTGTCGCCTTGCTCGCGTCCCACACGGTGGACCACTTGGCGCCCGCGATCCGGGTCGCCGGGCTGGGCCGCCGGCTGGCCCTCACCGTCTCGGTGGCGCCTTATGGGCAGTATCGCCAGGTCCTGCTCGGTCCGGCCTCGCCGCTGGACGAGTTCGCGCCGCAGCTCGTGCTCCTGGCACTGGACGCGGAGGAAGTCGGGCTGGGGCTCCCGCTCGACGCGCCCGACGAAGCCGTCGAAGATGCTATCGCCGCGAAAGTCAACGAGCTCGCGGCCCTGTGGCGCCGCGCGCGCGAGCGTTTCGGCGCGACGGTGCTCCAGCAAACCATCCTCAATACGGCGCCGCCGATCTTCGGCAGCTACGAGGGCTTGGTCAGCGCTGCGCCCTTCGCGGTCGTAGAGAGGCTGAACGCGGCCTTGCGCCAGGCGGCGCGCCGCGAGGGCGTGCTCCTGCTCGACCTCGACTGGCACGCCGCCCGGCACGACCGCCGCCGCTGGATCGACCCGGCGCGCTGGCATCACGCGAAGCAGCTCGTCAGCCCGACCCTGGGGCCGATCTACGGCGACCTGCTCGCCCGCGTCGCCGCCGCGAGCGTCGGCCTGTCGCGCAAGTGTCTCGTGCTGGATCTCGACAACACGCTCTGGGGCGGGGTGATCGGCGACGACGGGCTGGACGGCATCGTCCTCGGCCAAGGCAGTGCTGCCGGCGAGGCATACCTGGCATTCCAGCAGTATTGCCGCCTTCTCGGCCAGCGTGGCGTCATCCTCGCCGTCTGCTCCAAGAACGACGAGAAGAACGCCGTGGAGGCGTTCGAGAAGCACCCGGAAATGGCGCTCCGCCGTGGCGACATCGCCGCCTTCGTGGCGAACTGGAACGACAAGGCCGCCAACATCCGCGACATCGCGAAGAATCTGGAAATCGGCCTCGACAGCCTCGTGTTCGTGGACGACAACCCGGCCGAGCGGGCGATCGTGCGCCAGGAGCTGCCGATGGTCGCCGTGCCTGAGCTGCCGGACGACGTCGCGGGCTACGCCGCCCGCGTCGCCGACGCTGGCTACTTCGAGGCCGCCGCCTTCACCGCGGACGACGCGAAGCGGCGCGAGCAGTACGCACTGAACCGGGAGCGGCGCGCAAGCCTCGACTCCGCCACTGACATGGCCTCCTTCCTGCGCAGCCTCGAGATGGTGATGCAGGTCCAGCCGATCAGCCGCGTGGACCTCGCGCGCGTGACCCAGCTCACCAACAAGACCAACCAGTTCAACCTCACGACGCGCCGCTACACCGAGGCCGACATCGAGCGCTTCATGGCCGACCCGGCGGTCGTGACCTTGCAGATCCGCCTCGCGGACCGCTTCGGCGACAACGGGCTGATCTCGGTGCTCGTGGCGCGGCCGGACTCGGAATGGCCCGAGGATGCGCTGCGATCGACACCTGGCTGATGAGCTGCCGCGTGCTGGGCCGCCAGGTCGAGGAAGCCACCCTCGACTGCCTAATGCGTGCAGCGAGGGCATCCGGCGCGCGGGCGCTCATCGGCGCCTACTGGCCGACCGCGAAGAACGCCATGGTGGCGGAGCATTACGCGAAGCTCGGGTTCGAGCCGCTATCCCCGCCGCCGGGCACGCCGGACGGGGGCAACGTTCTGGCGGCTCGACCTCGCCGGCTACCAGCCGCACGCACACTTCATCAACATCCAGGATTTCGCGACATGACGAGGGACGAGATCTTCGCCGCCCTGACCTCCGTGTTCCATGACGTGTTCGACGACTACTTCATTGTCCTGCACGAGAACACGACGGCGGAGGACATCCCGGATTGGGACAGCCAGACCCACATCAACCTGACGCTCGCCGCCGAGATGCGCTTCGGCGTGCGCTTCCGCACGTCCGAGCTGGACTTGCTCAAGAACGTCGGCGACTTCGTCTCGCTGATCGAATCCAAGCTGGCCCAGCCCGCCCGCGGCG
>CAWIUA010000053.1:0-37154 GCA_963839135.1 uncultured Alphaproteobacteria bacterium | reverse complement strand
CGCCCCGGCCGCGGGGAGAGCCGCCGTCTCGCCGTTCACGCTGGGTGCCGGCGCCGGCTCGTCATCCACGAGGCGGCGCGGCGCCCAGGAGGCGCCCGACGCGTCCTCCATCACGGCGCGCGCGTCATCGTCCATGGCGCCAAACAGCGCACCGAAGCTCGAGTCCACGCTGCCGGGATCGCTGGCCCAGCGGGCATACATGTCGGCGAGGTAAGCGGCGTTAGCGCCGTTGAAGGCGGAGGCGAGCATGTCTGCGCCGGGCATCTGGACGGTCCTCTGACGGGGCGAATCGACGGGCACTGTACCCGCCCGGCCTTTATCTGGGGTTGACCGATTAACCGAGGGCGCGGAACCTGCCCTGCACTGGACGCATGACAGGCGTGCTCACGCCTTGAGCGCTCGCACCATGGTGCTGCCCAGCGCGGCCGGGCTCTCGGCGACGTGGATGCCGGCCTCGCGCATCGCCTCCATCTTCGCCCCCGCCGTGTCGCGCCCGCCGCTGATGACGGCGCCAGCATGGCCCATGCGACGGCCCGGCGGCGCGGTAGCGCCCGCGATGAAGCCGACGACGGGCTTCTTCGTCCCCGACGCCTGCAGGAACTCGGCGGCCTCGATCTCCGACGCGCCACCGATCTCGCCGATCATGACGATGCTTTGCGTTTCCGGGTCGGCCAGGAACATCTCCAGGACCTCGACGAAGTCCGTGCCCTTCACCGGGTCACCGCCGATGCCGACGCAGGTGCTCTGCCCCAGTCCGGCAGCCGTCGTCTGCGCGACGGCCTCGTAGGTGAGCGTTCCGGAGCGGCTGACGATGCCGACGCTGCCGCGTCGATGGATGTGGCCCGGCATGATGCCGATCTTGCACGCCTCGGGCGTGATGACGCCGGGGCAGTTCGGCCCGATCAGCCGCGACTTGCTGCCCGACAGAGCGCGCTTGACCCGAACCATGTCCAGCACCGGGATGCCCTCGGTGATGCACACGATCAGCGGGACCTCGGCCTCGACCGCCTCCAGGATCGCGTCGGCGGCGAAGGCGGGAGGCACGTAGATCGCGCTCGCGAGGGAGTTGATCGGCCCGCTCGCTTCCGCCGCCGCGACCGCCTCGGCCACGATGTCGAACACGGGCAGGTCGAGATGCTTCGTGCCGCCCTTGCCCGGCGTCACGCCGCCCACGACCTTGGTGCCGTAGGCGATGGCCTGCTCGCTGTGGAACGTGCCCTGCGCGCCCGTAAACCCTTGCGTGATGACGCGGGTGTTCCCGTCTATCAGGATCGCCACTACGCGGCCTCCTTCACGGCGCGGACGATCTTCTCGGCCGCGTCCGCGAGGTTGTCGGCGCTGACGATGGAGAGGCCGGATTTGGCCAGGATCTCCTTGCCCAGGTCCACGTTCGTGCCTTCCAGCCGCACGACGAGGGGCACGTCGAGCGCCACCTCCTTCGCCGCCGCGACCACGCCCTCGGCGATCACGTCGCAGCGCATGATGCCGCCGAAGATGTTGACGAGGATGCCCTCGACGTTCGGGTCCGACAGGATGATCTTGAACGCCGCCGTGACCCGCTCCTTGGTCGCACCCCCGCCCACGTCGAGGAAGTTGGCCGGCTCGCCGCCGTAGAGCTTGATGATGTCCATGGTCGCCATGGCGAGGCCCGCGCCGTTGACCATGCAGCCGATGGTGCCATCGAGGGCGACGTAGTTGAGGCTGTACTTCGCGGCCTCCAGCTCCTTCGGGTCCTCCTCTGCCTCGTCGCGCAGCGCTTCCAGCTCGGGATGCCTATAGAGGGCGTTGTCGTCGAAGCTCACCTTCGCGTCGAGCGCCACGATCTCGCCCGCGCCCGTGACTACTAGTGGGTTGATCTCGACGGTGGCGCAATCGAGTTCCATGAACGCCTGATACATGGCGGCGGCGAACTGGCCGAAGGCGGCGACCTGCTTGCCTTGCAGCCCCAGCCCGTAGGCCAGCGCGCGCCCGTGGAAGGGCTGGATGCCAGTGGCCGGGTCAATCGCCGCGCGCAGGATGCGCTCGGGATGATGCGCCGCGACGTCCTCGATCTCCACGCCGCCCTCGGTGCTCGCGACCAGCGTCACGCGCCCGGTGCCGCGGTCTACGAGCAGCGAGAGGTAGAGCTCGCGCGCGATATCGCACCCGGCCTCGACATAGACCCGGCTCACCCGGCGCCCCGTAGGTCCCGTCTGCTTGGTGACGAGCACGTGCCCGATCATGGCTTCCGCCGTGGCCCGGACCTCCTCCGGGGAGCGCGCGAGCCGCACGCCGCCACTATGTCCCTTTTGGCCGCCTGGATCGTTCTGAAATCGCCCGGCGCCGCGCCCGCCCGCATGAATCTGGCTCTTCACCACGAAGACGGGACCGGGAAGCTTGCGCGCCGCCTCCTCGGCCTCTGCCGGCGTCCAGGCAACGTAGCCTTCAAGTGTTGGAACGTCGTAGCCCCGGAGCAGCTCCTTGGCCTGATACTCGTGGATGTTCACGGTCTAGCCTACCAGCTTCTTGCTGGCCTCGATCAGCTCGCGCACGGAAGCGCAGCTTTTGTCGAACGCAGCCTTCTCCTCGGCATTCAGCTCGATCTCCACGACCCGCTCGACGCCGCCCGCCCCGATCACCACGGGCACGCCCACGTAGAGGTCGCTCACGCCATACTGCCCGTCGAGGTGCGCCGCGGCTGGCAGCACGCGCTTCTTGTCCTTGAGATAGCTCTCGGCCATGGCGATGGCGCTCGCGGCGGGTGCGTAGAAGGCGCTGCCCTTCTCCAGGAGCTTGACGATCTCGCCGCCGCCGCCGGCGGTGCGCTTGACGATGGCATCCACCTTGTCCTGCGTCGTCCAGCCCATCTTCACCAGGTCCGGCACCGGGATGCCGGCGACCGCGGAGTAGCGCACGAGCGGCACCATGGTGTCGCCGTGGCCCCCGAGCACGAAGGCGGTCACGTCCTCGACCGAGACTTGGAACTCGTGGGCGAGGAACAGGCGGAACCGCGCGCTGTCGAGCACGCCCGCCATGCCGACCACCTTCTCGGGCGGCAGGCCGGATTTCTGCTGCATCACCCAGACCATGGCGTCGAGCGGGTTGGTGATGACGATGACGAAGGCGTTCGGGCAGTAGCGCTTGATGCCGTCGGCGACCTGGGCGATCACGCCGGCGTTCTTGGCGACGAGGTCGTCGCGGCTCATGCCGGGCGTGCGCGGGAAGCCGGCGGTGACGATCACCACGTCCGCGCCCTCGATGGCGGCGTAGTCGCTGCCGCCCTGCATGTGGCTGTCGAACCCGTCCACGGGGCCGCTCTGCATGATGTCGAGCGCCTTGCCGGCGGCCACGCCCCCGAACACGTCGAAGAGCACTACGTCGCCCAGCTCCTTGAGGCCGATCAGGTGGGCGAGCGTGCCGCCGATGTTGCCGGCGCCGACGAGGGCGATCTTGCT
This sequence comes from uncultured Alphaproteobacteria bacterium, assembly GCA_963839135.1. Lineage (GTDB taxonomy): Bacteria > Pseudomonadota > Alphaproteobacteria > Acetobacterales > Acetobacteraceae > CAWKEH01. The sequence continues at coordinate 33,720 of CAWIUA010000053.1, read as the reverse complement.
GCGGGGCATGGGGCGTCCTTTGGGCGAGTCCGTGCCGGGCGCGGGAGACGTGCCACTCAGGGCGCCCGGCGGCCCGGAAGGCGGCGCGGTGCTACTCCCTTTGCCGGGAGGCGGCAAGCGTGGGGAAAAGCTTTGTAACTCGTCCAGTTAGCGGGCGCTGGCAGGCTCCGGAGTCTTCGCTGGCGGCGCGTCTGTCGGGGTGCCCATGTCCTGGCCCTTGCGGATGGACAGCGAGGGATCGAGGCATAGGATTTCCTCGAACTCGTTGACGCTGTCCACCTCGGTGCCCATCGAGACGTTGGTCACCCGCTCCAGGATGAACTCCAGGACCACCGGCACCTGGTGCTCCGCCATCAGCGCCTCGGCGCGCGCGAAGGCGTCCTTGAACTCGTTGGGACTCTTCACGCGGATCGCCTTGCAGCCCAGGCCTTCCGCGACCGCCACGTGGTCCACGCCGTATCCCGGCACCGCATCCCCGTCCGGCTTCGCGTTGATGTTGTCGAAGGCGAGGCTCACCTCGAAGTCCATCTCGAAGCCGCGCTGCGCCTGGCGGATCAGGCCGAGGTAGGAGTTGTTCACCACGACGTGGAGATACGGCAGCTTGTGCTGCGCCCCGACGGCCAGCTCCTCGAGCATGAACTGGAAGTCGTAGTCGCCGGAGAGGGCGACGATCTTGCGGTCGGGGTCGGCGGCGCGCACGCCGAGGGCGGCGGGAAGCGTCCAGCCGAGCGGCCCGGCCTGGCCGCAGTTGATCCAATTGCGCGGGCGATAGACGTGCAGGAACTGCGCGCCCGCGATCTGCGACAAGCCGATCGTGGTCACGTAGCAGGTGTCGCGGTCGAGCACCGCGTTCATCTCCTCATAGACGCGCTGCGGCTTGAGCGGCACGTCGTCGAAGTGGCTGCGGCGCAGCATCACGTTCTTGCGGTGCTCGCACGCGGCGGCCCAGGCGGAGCGGTCGCGCAGCTTGCCGGCGGCCTTCATCTCGCGCGCGGTCTCGATGAACACGGCCAGCGCCGCCTTCGCATCCGAGACGATGCCGAGGTCGGGGCCGAACACCCGGCCGATCTGCGTCGGCTCGATGTCGACGTGAACGAAGGTGCGGCCCTTCGTGTAGACCTCGACCGACCCGGTGTGGCGGTTGGCCCAGCGGTTGCCGATGCCCAGCACGAAGTCGCTCTCCAGGAACGTCGCATTGCCGTAGCGGTGGCTCGTCTGCAAGCCGACCATGCCCGCCATCAGCGGATGGTCGTCGGGGATGGCGCCCCAGCCCATAAGCGTCGGAATGACCGGCACGCCGGTCAGCTCGGCGAACTCGACGAGCAACGCGGACGCGTCCGCGCCGATGACGCCGCCGCCGGCCACGATCAGCGGGCGCTCGGCCGCGTTCAGCATCGCGAGCGCCTTCTCGGCCTGCTTGCGCGAGGCGGCCGGCTTATAGGCGGGCAGGCGCTCGTAGCTCTCGTCGTCGAACTCGATCTCGGCCATCTGCACGTCGATGGGCAGGTCAATCAGCACCGGGCCGGGCCGGCCGGAGCGCATGAGGTGGAAGGCCTGCTGGAACACGCTCGGCACGAGGGCCGGCTCGCGCACCGTTACCGCCCACTTCGTGACCGGCTTGGCGATGCTCTCGATGTCAACGGCCTGGAAATCCTCCTTGTAGAGCTTGGCGCGCGGCGCCTGGCCCGTGATGCAGAGGATGGGGACGGAGTCGGCCTGCGCCGTGTAGAGCCCAGTGATCATGTCGGTGCCGGCCGGGCCGGAGGTGCCGATGCACACGCCGATGTTGCCAGCGCGAGCGCGGGTGTAGCCGTCCGCCATGTGGGAGGCGCCCTCGACGTGCCGGGCGAGGACGTGACGGATCGTGCCGCGCCGCCTGAGTGCTGCGTAGAGCGGGTTGATCGCCGCGCCCGGCACGCCGAAGGCGGCCGTAACTCCCTCGCGCTCCAGCACGCGCACCGCCGCCTCGACTGCTCTCATCCTGGCCATCGCTCGCCCTCGCCGGTTTGTCTTGGTCTCGAAGCCAGACGCACTATCGCGATTCCAGTTGCGCGTGGCGAGCAATTTCGAACTCATTTCCGCATTATGGAAGCGGTGCTGAATTACTCTTATTCGTCATGAGCTTGCCTGCTTCCGCATTCCGCTCCTGAACAAGCTTGAACGTTCCCGCGGCGGGCTGACGGCGGGACTTGAAGCGTGTTCGCGGTCATCGCCGCGTCCATTGCTGCATTGCGGTAGGCTTGCCGCGCCGATAGAAGATGCCGCATCGGAGGGGGACGTGCGATCACCGCGGACAGCTACTCGTGCCACCAAGCCGACCGCTCGTGCCGGAGCCGAACGGTCTGATCAGGTGCAATCCCTCGTGCGTGCGCTCGCGATCGTGAACCGCCTCGCTGCCGCAGACGAGGGCATCACGCTCACCGAGGTCGCGCAGCAGGTCGGGCTGTCGCCGTCCACGGCGCACCGGCTGCTCACCACGCTGGAGCAGGAGCGCTACGTCCACTTCGACGCCGAGCGGCGCCTTTGGTCGGTCGGCGTGCAAGCCTTCGTCGCCGGCAGCGCCTTTCTCAAGACGCGCAACCTGGTCGCGACCGCCCGCCCGCCCATGCGCGCGCTCATGGAAGAGAGCGCCGAGACCGTGAACCTCGCCGTGGAGGACCAGTTCGAGGCGATCTACCTGGCCCAGGTCGAGTGCCGCCAGATGATGCGCGCTTTTGCCCGGCCCGGCGCCCGCGTGCCGCTGCACTGCTCCAGCGTTGGCAAGGCCCTGCTCTCGGCCATGCCGGACGGCGATCTCGCCCGTGTCCTGCACCGCCAAGGCCTGCCGCGCGTCACCGTCAAGACGATCAGCACGACGGCGGCGCTGCGCGAGGATCTCGCCCGCTCGCGGGAGCGCGGCTATGCCATCGACGATGAGGAGCATGCGGTCGGGCTGCGCTGCATCGCTTCCGTGATCTTCAGCGAGGCGGGGGATCCGGTCGCCGCCGTGTCGGTCTCAGGGCCCATGGCGCGCATCCCGGACGACCGCATCCCGCTGCTGGGCGCCTTGGTTCGGCGCAGGGCGGACGCGATCACGGCGCAGTTCGGCGGCGCGTTGCCGCGCTGGCGCATGCGCGGCTGAGCCGGCGGTCCGCCGCGGGCCATTGGACCTCTATTCCCTTCGGCCGGACGCTCGATGCCCGCTCACCTCGTTGCCGGCGTCCTTGGGCAACGTCCACGCGACCGGGGCGGCGAGCAGTGCGACGGCCGCCACCGCCGCGAACCCGATCGAGAAATCCATCAGCGTCGGCTTGCCATGGCCCGAGGCCGCCGTCGCGGCCTCGAGCACGGCAGCGCCGCCGGTGATGCCGAGGGCGAGCGAGAGCTGCTGCAGGGTCGAGTAGAGGCTCGTCGCAGCGCTCATCCGCTCGCGCGGCACGTCGGCGTAGGCGATGCTGTTGTAGGCCGTGAACTGAAGCGAGCGGACGAAGCCGCCGACGAGCAGCACGGCGTAGATGGCGGCGGCCGGCCACGCCGGGCGGAAGAAGGCGCAGGCGCCGAGGAAGGCGGCCGAGACTACCGCGTTCCAAATCAGCGTCGCCCGGAAGCCGAACCGGCGCAGCGTTCCCGTGGCGATGGGCTTCATCGCGAGCGCGCCCGCGGAGCTGGCGAAGGTCACTAGGCCGCTCTGCGCCGCGGTCTTGCCGAAACCGAGCTGCAGCATCAGCGGCAGCAGGAACGGGATCGCTCCGATGCCGACGCGGAACAGCGATCCCGCCGTGACGGACACGGCGAAGGTGGAGAGCTTCAGCAGCCCAAAATCGAGCAGCGGCTCCGGGTGGCGCCGCGCGTGCCAGGCGTAGGTCGCCGCCGCAAGCGTGCCGACGGCGAGCAGCCCGGCGACGAACACGCCCGGCAGCACGCCCCTGCCCGCGGTTTCCAGACCGACCATGAGGGTTGCGAGCGAGAGGCTGGAGAGCGCCAGGCCGCGCACGTCGAGCCGCCGCCGGCCGGGCTCGCGCGTTTCGGTGACGAAACGCGTGACGAGCACGATGCCGAGGATGCCGATCGGCACATTGAGGTCGAAGATGAGCGGCCAGTGCGCATAGGTGACGATGAAGCCGCCGAGCGGCGGGCCGACCACCGGGCCGATGAGCGCGGGCATCGTGAGCCAGGCCATGGCAGCAACCAGGTCCGCCTTGTCAACGGCGCGGAGCAGCAGGAGCCGCCCGACCGGCACCATCAGCGCGCCGCCCGCCCCTTGCAGGATGCGCGCGGCGACGAGGAACGGGAGGTTCGTCGCCCGGCCGCACAGCACGGAGCCGATCGTGAACACCGCGATGGCGGCGCGGAACACGGTGCGGCTGCCGTAGCGATCGGCCATCCAGCCGCTCACCGGGATGAACACGGCGAGGCTCAGCATGTAGCTGGTCAGCGCCACGTTCATGTGCAGCGGGTCGGCGCCGAACGCGCGCGCCATGGTGGGCAGCGCCGTCGCGACGACGGTGGAATCCAGGTTCTGCATGAACAGCGCGCAGGCGACGATGAGCGCGGTGAGCCGGGGCGAGCTGGCCGTTCGCTGTGCTCTGGCCGGGACGGCCTCCGTGATCTCGGGCGGAGTCAGGGGAGCAGGACGGTGCTGCCTGTCGTGCGCCGCCCTTCCAGCGCCTCGTGGGCAACGGCGGCGTCGCGCAGCGGGAAGGTCTGGTTGACCCGGATCTCCACCGCGCCCGACTGCACGGCGGAGAACAGGTCCGCGGCCGCGTGCACGAGGTCGTCGTGGCCCGCGGTGTAGGTGGCGAGCGACGGACGCGTGACGTAGAGGCTGCCCTTGGCGCTCAGCACCGCGAGGTTCACCGGCGGCACGGGACCGGACGAGTTGCCGTAGCTGACCATCAGCCCGAGCGGGGCGAGGCAGTCGAGGCTCGTGTCCCACGTGTCCTTGCCGACGCTGTCATAGACGACGGGCACCATGGCGCCGCCGGTGATGCGCTTCACCTCGGCCGGCAGGTCGTCATAGCCGATGACGACATGGGCGGCGCCATGGGTGCGGGCGAGCTCGGCTTTCGCGTCGGTCGAGACCACCCCGATCACCGTGGCGCCCAGGTGCTTCGCCCACTGGCACAGGATCAGCCCGACGCCACCCGCCGCGGCATAGACGAGGATGGTGTCGCCGCGCTTGACCGGGTAGGTGCGCCGGATCAGGTATTGCGCGGTCAGCCCTTGCAGCATCATGGCGGCGGCGGTCTCGTCGGAGATGCCGTCCGGGAGCTTCACGAGCCGGTCGGCCGAGATCACGCGGTCGGTCGAGTAGGCGCCGATGGGGGCCGTCGCGTAGGCGACGCGGTCGCCGGGCGCCACCGTCGTCACGCCGGCGCCGACTGCGTTGACGATGCCGGCCGCCTCCATGCCGAGCGTCGCGGGAAAAGCCGGGATCTTATATAGGCCGGACCTGAAATAAACATCTATGAAGTTGAGGCCGACGGCGGTGTGGTGGACGAGCGCCTCGCCCGGCCCCGGCTCTGGCAGCGGCACCTCTTCCCATCGCATGACCTCCGGACCGCCCGGGGCATGGATACGGATGGCATGGGACATGGTCTGCTCCATCGAGGCGCCCAAGGCAGGAGACCCTGGGTGCGGACTAGACGTGACAACGCGGGGCGGCGCCCGTTCGTCGCGGGCGCCTGGTGCCCGGCGGTGTCGCGCGCGATGGCAAACCCGGCGCGTGGCTGTGTCAAGCGGTGGCGCCGGGCTGCAGTATCGCCCTCCGATGTCCAGACCCATCCGTCGTAGCCGAGCCGCGCCGGCCACCCCGACCGTAGAGTCCAAAATTAGCTGACAAATGGCTGTACAGATGCCGTTCAGATGGATGGTTTCAGGCGTTGCTGGTTTCGAGTGGGACAACGGCAGTCGGGACAAATGCCTGAGGCATGGCGTCTCGCTTGCAGCGATCGAGAGCCTATTCCGTGGGCCGCTCGCCGTGTTCCCTGATCCCGCGCACTCGGACGCAGAGGAACGCTGCAAGGGGATCAGACGGACAGGTGACGGGCGAGGCATCCTGATCGTGTTCACTCTTCGAAAGCGCGGTGACGCTACTTTCATCCGCCCCATCAGCGCCCGCTACGTGCATCGCAAGGAGGTTAGATACTATGAAGAAGAAGCTACCCGAACTGAAGAGCGACGAGGAGGCCGAAGCATTCGTCGCCAACTCCGATCTGACAGAATATGATCTTTCGGAGATGCGGACGGTGCGCTTCGAGTTTCAGCCGAAGAGCGAGCGCATGAACATGCGCCTGCCGCGCCCGCTGCTCGATGCGGTGAAGGCCGAAGCTGCCAAAGCCGGGATTCCGTATCAGCGCTTCATTCGGCAGGCGCTTGAGACGGCGGTGCTGCCGCGAAAGGGGCGGTGAGTTCTATCCAACGCCGTTAAAAGTGAGAATGGAAATGGCCTCAAGGGGAGATACGGACGATCGTAGCGATAAAATACGGATTGGTTCCACACATCACAGTATAACGATCCGGAGTCTCATTGTCGCGCATAACGTCGAGTAGTGTCGTCCGTCTCCTGGAACCATGGCGAACGCTCGCATCCACTATCTCGCGATAGGTCAAGCCTCCTCGAGCAGTCAGTCGCTGTAATAGCTCTTCGAGTTGACGTTCTGACAGGGAACTGACGGGCACGCGATCCTCGAAGATGAGCATGGTGGAATCATATCCCCGGATCAGCCACCAGCGTTGCTCGCGCCTCGCGTTTTTCATCGCCGACATATATAGAAAGCTCTACGCCTAGAGCTAACGAATCGCCGCCGCGCGTGACCGCGGCTATGCCCAATCTCGGCCAGCGTTTCTTGGTTCCGCGCCAACATCACCGCTAGCCAATGGCTGCCGCACCGCGCCCGTGCTACGCGTGCTCTCATGCGAGTGATGAGGGACGCCGACGCCCTGCCCCCACCCGATGCGAGCCTGGAGAGCGTTCCACGTGACACAATGGACCGCCTGCGCCGATATGCCGCCCTTCTCCTGCGCTGGAACGCCACCATCAACCTTGTCGGCCGCGGCGACGCCGACCTGCTGTGGACGCGGCACATCGCGGACAGCCTGCGCCTGCGCCCGCTGGTCCCGCCCGGCACGAACGCCGCGACCGATCTCGGCTCCGGCGCCGGGCTGCCCGGCCTCGTGCTCGCGGTCGTGACCGGGATCCCGTTCGCCCTCGTCGAGGCGGACCGCCGCAAGGCGGCCTTCCTCCTGGAAGCCGCACGCGTCACCGCAGCACCCGTTACGGTCCACGACACGCGGATCGAGGCTGCCCAGATCCCCCCTGCCCCGGTCGTCACGGCGCGCGCCCTCGCAGCCTTGCCGCGGCTGTTGGAGTATGCCCATCCCCTGCTCGCGCCGGGCGGCGTCTGCCTGTTCCCTAAGGGCGCGGGCGCAGATGCCGAGATCGCCGATGCCCGGCGCGCATGGCTGGCGCTTCACCGTAGAGAGGCACGACGACCCGGCCTCTCCCGACTCGACCGTGCTGCGCATCTCGGATCTCGCCCGTGGCTGATTTCTCGCCCTCCGTCCCACGCATCATCGCCCTCGCCAACCAGAAAGGCGGCGTCGGCAAGACCACGACAGCCGTGAATTTGGCGACCGCCCTCGCCGCCGCCGGGCAGCGTGTCCTGCTCATCGACCTCGACCCGCAGTCCAACGCCTCCACGGGCCTCGGCATCGAGCGCGCGCAGCCCGGCCGTGGCACCTACGCCGCCCTGCTCGGCGAGATCCGCCTGCGCGAGGCCATCCTGCAGAACGTGCTGCCCGGCCTCGACCTCGTGCCGTCGAATACCGACCTGGCGGGCGCCGAGATCGAGTTGACTGCGCTCAACGAGCGCGAGTTCCGATTGCGCGCCTGCCTGAATGCGCCGTTGCGCGCGGCTCTCCTGCCCTACGCCTACGTGTTCATAGATTGCCCGCCCAGCCTCGGGCTTCTCACCCTCAACGCCCTCGTCGCCGCAGATGCCGTGCTGGTGCCGCTCCAGTGCGAGTTCTACGCCTTGGAGGGCATCAGCCAGCTCGTCCGTACCATTGAGACTGTTCGCCGCAACCTCAACCCGCGCCTGGCCCTGCAAGGGATCGTGCTGACTATGTTTGATAAGCGTAACAATCTGTCCGAGCTGGTCGCCGCCGATGCGCGCAGCGTCTTCGGCAGCCGTGTCTATGACACCGCGGTGCCCCGCAACGTGCGGATTGCGGAGGCGCCGAGCCACGGCAAGCCGGTGCTGCTCTACGATTGGCGCTCGCCCGGCGCGCAGGCCTACGTGCAGCTCGCCGCCGAGTTGCTCCGCCGCGAGCGCGCCGCAGAGGACAGCGTGCACGGAAGCGATCAGGGGCGCGTCGGCGCGTGAGCGGCCGCCCCGCCCCGCCCCGCCTCGGCCGCGGCCTCGCCGCCCTGCTCGGGGATGCGCAGGCGACTCCGGCCAGCGGCGGCACCTTGCCCGCCGCCGCGCTGGAGCCGGGCCCGTTCCAGCCGCGCGCGGCCATGGACCCGGAAGCGCTCACCGCGCTGACCGAATCCATCCGGCGCCAGGGCGTTCTGCAGCCGGTGCTCGCCCGGCCGCATCCTGCCCAGCCCGGCCGCTACCAGATCGTCGCCGGCGAACGCCGCTGGCGCGCGGCGCAAGCGGCAGGACTGCACGACATCCCTGTGCTCGTCCGCGACCTGCCCGATGCCGATGCGATGGCCGCCGCGCTCGTCGAGAACCTGCAGCGCGACGACCTGAACGTGATCGAGGAGGCGGAAGGCTACAACCGGCTGATCAAGGAGTTCGGCCTGACGCAGGAGCAGCTCAGCGACACGATCGGCAAGTCGCGCAGCCATGTCGCGAATACGCTGCGCCTGTTGTTCCTTCCCGAGTTCGTGCGCGACCATGTCCGGGACGGCGCGCTCTCGGCGGGGCACGCGCGCGCCCTGGTCAGCCACGACGACCCGGAGACCGCGGCGCGCGCCGTGATCGCGCGCGGCCTCAACGTGCGCCAGACGGAGGCGCTCGCCGCCCGGCCACAGCGTGAACGCGGCCCAACGCGCGGGCGTGCCTCGGCAAAGCCCGATGATCCTGCGACCGTCTCGCTCGCGCGCCGCGTGAGCGAGTGCCTGGGCCTGCGCGTCGAGATCACCTGGGACGGACGCGGCGGCAGCATCCATGTCCACTATCGCGACATAGAGCAGCTTGAAGAGCGTGTGCGCGCTGCTGCTGGCCGGGGGCGGTCTGCCGGGCCGATCCTGACGCGGCTGCGCCGTATACCGGCTCTTACGTCCCTTGACTGTCCGCGCCGCTCCCTGATCCGGTAATCCCGGCGGGCGGCCGTGCGTCGTGCCCGGTCACCGTGCGCGTGATCGCCGCGACCTCGTCGTCCTGCTGCGGACCCTGATCCTGCTGTGCGAGCGGCCCGCCCCTATCGCCGCGCCGCTCCGCGAGCACGTTGGCGGCCGCCTCAGGATCGAGCTTCTCGGCTTGCGCGAACAGGCGGTCCGCCTCGTCCTGATCGCCCCGCGCCTCGGCAGCGAGCGCACGCTCGGCGAAGTCCCGCGCGGTAGCGTGGCGCCCGGCGATCCCGTCACCTTGGTGCAGCGTGTCGTCCATCGCGACTCTCCCCTCTCTCTGCCGGCCATAAGTCGGCATTCGTGCCACAGGTTGCAGCGCATCGTCGCGAACGCCGCCTCTGCGCCAAGAAGATGCTGGACGTTCCAACAATCCTGTATCAACATTCTGTGCTGGCGAAAATGCGCGCCGGAAGGGGGCGATGTGGCGGAGGAGCTGGGCTGGTTCGCGCGGCGAGCGGGCCGCACTGTGCTGCTGACGGCACCTCTCTGCGCCGTCCTTAGTGCCTGCGCCAGCGGCGGTCCTCCGCCAGGACTGGCCCGGCAAACGCCGGCCCAGCGCGCGACGGCATTCGACCACGTCGCCGAGGTCGCCGGGCAAGACGGCGACGGCGCCGTGGCCGAGCGGCTCTATCGCCGGGCGATCGCCGACCGGCCCGAGTGGGTGGAGCCGCGGATCGGGCTCGGCCACCTGCTCCTGCGCCGGGGCGATATCGAGGGCGCCCGTGCCGCCTTCGAGCAGGCGGCGCGGCTCGCGCCGCGGGACGGACGGGCAGTCGCGGGCTTGGCTGGCGTGGACCTTGCTGGGCATCACCCGGAGGTCGCCATGCAGGGCTTCGCTCGCGCCCTGCAGCTCACGCCGGGCGATGCCGCGGCGCTGAATGGGTGGGGCATCGCGCTGGATCAGCTCGGCCACCATGCGGAGGCCCAGGCCCGCTACCGCGAGGCGCTGGCGCGCGATCCGGACGACCGCGCGGCCAAGAACAATCTCGGCCTGTCGCTCGCGCTCAGCGGCCATGCGCAGGAGGCGGTGCAGGTGCTGAGCGCGCTGGCGCAGGCGCCGACGGCGGTGCCGCGCAACCGGCAGAACCTGGCACTCGCGCTCGCTCTCCTGGGGCGCGACCAGGAGGCCGTCGCCACAGCGTCCCTTGACGAGGCGCCAGCCTTGGCGAAGGCGGACGTCGCCCTTCTCGACGTGCTGCGCCGAGGCGTGCAGCCGACCGGCACGGCCCCACCCTTCGCGCCCTCCTTCACGCAGGAGCCTGCCCGGCCGCCGCAGGTGCCTTCGTCATGAGGCGACCGGCTTGGCGATTGCGGTTGCGCGCCGCATTCCTCGCCACCGCCCTGCTCGCCGCGCCGAATCGTTGAGCGCGTCCGGGCCGCCGCGCGCACGGTCGAGGCGCCGAGCAGCGAGCTGCGGCTCAGTCAAGCCGAAGGCAAGCTGCTGCACCTGCCGCGCGCACCCGCCTCGATTTTCCTCGCGGATCCCAGCATCGCCGACGTCGCGACGCCTACGGACAAAACCGTCTTCCTCTACGGCAAGAAGCCCGGCCGGACCTCGCTCTTCGCGCTGGACGCGAACGGCGCCGAGATCGCGAGCTGGCGCGTCGTCGTCTCAATCAGCGACGAGGAGCTGCGCGCCCTCGTCCGCGCCAAGGTCGGCGACTACCCGGTGTCCCTGCAGGTAACGCCGAATGGCGCCGTGCTCAGCGGCGACGTACCGACGCCGGGCGTTGCCGAGCGTGTCCGCGCCGCCGTGGCGGCGTTCCTGGGCAGCGGCGAGCTGGTCGTGAACAATTTGCACGTCACCGGCTCGCTGCAGGTCCAGCTTCGGGTGCGCGTGGCCGAGGTATCGCGCTCGGTGTCGAAGGAGCTGGGGATCAACTGGGAAGAGGCGAGCATCACTAGCGCCGGCATCGTGGTCGGGCTGTTCACCGGGCGGACCTTCCTCGACACGTCGCAGGGCTTGCCGAGCCTGCTCGGCGGAACGGCGCCGAACAACGTCCTGCGCACGGCCACGAACGCCGGCTCTCTGCTGCTCGGCTATAGCCACGGCAACACTCACATCAACGTCCTGCTCGACGCATTAGCCTCCGAGAGCCTGCTGCGCGAGCTGGCCGAGCCGACCCTGGTCGCGACCTCCGGCGAGACGGCGAAGTTCCTGGCCGGCGGCGAGTTCCCGATCCCCATCGGCCAGGGCCTCGGCCAGATCTCGATCGACTACAAGAATTTCGGCGTGTCGCTGGCGTTCACGCCCACCGTGGTCAACGAGGACCTGATCAGCATGAAGGTCGCCCCGGAGGTGAGCGCGCTCGTGACCGACGTGTCCGAAGGCGCCATCAATGAGAACGGCTTCACGGTGCCCGCGCTGACGGTGCGCCGGGCGGAGACCACGATCGAACTCGGCAGCGGCCAGAGCTTCGCCATCGGCGGCCTGCTGCAGAACAACATCACCACCACCATAAGCCGCTTCCCCGGCCTCGGCGACATCCCAATCCTCGGGACGCTGTTCCGATCGAGCAACTTCCAGCGGCAGGAGACCGAGCTGATCATCATCGTCACGCCCACCATCGTGCGCCCGGTCGCCCGGCCGGACATGATGCGGCTTCCCACGGCGGAAGTCGCGGCGCCATCGGACGTCGAGCTCATCCTGCGCGGCAAGCTCAGCGTGCATGCCCGGCGGCGGAGAGGCGCTGCAAGGCATGGGCGACGCGCGGCTGCGCGGCGACATGGGCTTCGTGCTGGAATGAGCGCGTCCCGACATCGCGCGCTGCTGCTGTTGGCGGTTCTTGCCGGGTGCGCTGAGCAGCCGAGTGAGCCGCCGAGCCCACCCGTAGTCGAGATCGAGGGCGTGCGCCAGGTCTTCGCATTGCCGCCGGGCGGCCAGGCGGGCGAGCAACGCCTTATTGTGGCGCTGCACGGCTTCGCGGGCGGGCGCATGGATGCGCTGCACGTGGCTCTCCCGCCCGGCCCGGCGATGGACCGCTTGGCTTGGCGGCTTCGGCTCGCGGGCGTTATTCCACGCAAGATCCGGCGCGATCCGGCCCTCATCGGCACACGAGAGATCGTGGCCGAGCGGTATATCGCGCTTGTTGCGCCCTGTCCGGCGCTTAACCTCACTGGTGGGGCGTTCGGGGCGAACACGACACGCCCTGGGTTCGGCTGCGCCGTCGTCGCCGATCTGGCCGCGCAGACCTCCGACCCGGCGGACCTGCTGGGCAACGACGCGATGCCCGCGCCCTACGCCGACCGCGCCATCACGCCCGTCACCCGCTGGCTCGGGTTCAGCTCGGGCACGAGCGGCGGGCGCCTCCACGCCGTCCACCCAGGGTGCCTCGTCCACGGGCGCCACGCCTCGGCCGCCCCGACCAGCTCGACGCAGTAACCGGGCGCTCCGGGCCGATTGGCCCAGGCGCAATGAGAGCAGCCGACGCGCCAACCTCTTGAGGCACGGCAGGCGGCGAGGCACCATAGGCGACGTGAAGGACCCGCATGGACGAGACGATCGGCCGCCTGGACGCGACCGCCCAGGCTGAGCTGATCCGCCGCGGCGAGATCTCCGCGCTGGAGCTGCTGGAAGCCGCCATCGCCCGCGCCGATGCCGCCGCCCGCCGGCTGAATGCCGTCCCGATCCGCTTCGACGACCTGGGCCGCCGCCAGGCTGAGCAGCCTCTCTCCGGGCCGTTCGCGGGGGTGCCGTTCCTGCTCAAGGATATCGGCCAGGAGTATGCGGGACAGCCGCACACCGCAGGCGCGGCGCCCCGCCGCCATTTCATCGCGCGCGAGCACAGCGCCTACACGCGGCGCTGCCTGGAGGCGGGGCTGGTGATCTTCGGCCGCACCGCCACGCCGGAGTTCGGTCTGAAGGCGGTGACGGAGTCCAAGCTCTGGGGACCCACCCGGAACCCGTGGGACGAGGCGCGCACGCCCGGCGGCTCGTCGGGCGGCGCGTCGGCCGCCGTGGCTGCCGGCATCGTGCCCATGGCGGGTGCCAGCGACGGCGGCGGCTCGATCCGCATCCCGGCCTCCTTCTGCGGCCTGTTCGGCCTGAAGCCCTCGACCGGCCGGGTGTCCCTAGGGCCGTACGCCGGCGAGGCATGGGAGGGGGCGGTCGCCAACGGCGTGCTGAGCTGGTCGGTCCGCGACACCGCCCGCATGTTGGACGTCCTCGCCGGCCCCGAGCCGGGCGACCCCTTCGTGCCTGCCCCGCCCGAACGTTCCTACGCCGAGGAAGTGGGTGCGCCGCCCGGCCGCTTGCGCATCGGGTTCTCGACGGACTCCCCGGTCGGCATGGCCGTGCATCCCGGATCGGTCGAGGCGGTGGAGGCGGCGGCGAAGCTGCTGGAAGGCCTGGGTCATCATGTCGAGCGTGCCGTGCCCGACATTGACGGCCGCGCGGTCGCGCAGTGCTATCTCACGCTCTACCTGGGACAGGTCGCCGCCGACATCGCCGCCACGCGTGCTCCGGCTCGCGCCTTCGAGCTGGAGACGAGCCTTCTGGGCACGCTGGGCCGGGCGCTCTCGGCCGGCGAATACGTGACGGCACACCAGGCTTGGAACGGCTTCGCCCGCGCGCTGGGGCGGTTTCACGCAACGTATGATCTCTGGATGCTGCCGACGGTCGCAGCACCCCCTCCCCGCATCGGCGAGCTGGACCTGCCCCGCGCCCAGCAGCGCGTGCTGCCAGTGCTGCGGGCGCTGCGGGCCGGGCGGCTGATGCTGCGCAGCGGGATGCTGGACGCGATGGCGCGGGAGTTGATCGCGCGCACACCGTTCACGCAGGTCTCGAACCTGACATACACGCCGAGTATGTCGGTGCCGCTGCACCAGGCGCCGCCGGAGCCGGGTGCAGCACCCCTGCCGGTCGGAGTGCAGTTCGTCGCGCGCTACGGAGCGGAAGCGATGCTGATCCGGCTTGCGGCGCAGCTCGAACAGGCCGCACCTTGGGCGCACCGGAGGCCGCCGTTCCCGGCCTAGAGGAAGCAGGGAGAGCTCGTCATGCCAGATCAAACCGAACGCCTGCCGCTCGGCCACCTCGAAGGCACGCGCTATCCGGACCCGCGGGTCGAGTCCTTCGACAAGCGCTTCCCGAAGCAGGGCAACGCCGCCATCGAGCGCATCGCCACCGGCTTCCGCTGGGCCGAGGGTCCGGTCTATTTCGGCGACGGCGGCTACTTGCTCTGGAGCGACATCCCGAACAACCGGATCATGCGCTGGCTCGAGGAGAACGGCGAGGTGAGCGTGTTCCGCGCCCACTCGCACCACTCCAACGGCAACACGCGCGACCGCCAGGGCCGCCTCGTCACCTGCGAGCACGACAGCCGCCGGGTGACGCGCACGGAATACGACGGCAGCATCACCGTGCTGATGGACCGCTTCGAGGGCAAGCGCCTCAACGCGCCGAACGACGCCGTCGTCACGCGGGACGGCGCGGTGTGGTTCACCGACCCCGGCTACGGCATTGACGGGCCGTATGAGGGCCACACCGCGGAGTTCGAGCTGCCGACCAACGTCTATCGCCTGGACCCGCAGACCGGGCAGGCGCAGGTCGTGGCCGGCGACTTCGTGCGGCCCAACGGCCTCGCCTTCTCGCCGGACGAGCGCCGGCTCTACATCGTGGACAGCGGTGCTACGCACGGCGGCCCGGCCCACGTCCGGGCCTTCGACGTTGTGGACGGCACGCGCCTCAGCGGCGGCGCGGTGTTCGCCGACGACTTCGCGCCCTGGCTTCACGGACGGGCTGCGCACCGACATCGCGGGGAACGTCTGGTGCAGCATGGGCTGGGCCGACCCGGCTGAGGACGGCGTCTATTGCTACGAGCCGGGCGGCGCGCTGATCGGCAAGGTGCACCTGCCGGAGAGCTGCGCCAACCTCTGCTTCGGCGGGCCCAAGCGCCATCGGCTGTTCATGGCCGCGAGCACGTCGGTTTATGCGCTGTACCTGAACACGCAAGGCGCGGTCTAACGGGAGGCCGGCGTCGTGCGGACCACGACGCCCTCCGCCGGCCGTAGCGTCAGGAAGTCCTCCACGTTCTCGCCGCGGCGGTCGAGGTATGTGGACAGCACGATCTGGCCGCCTCTCGGTGCCGGCACGTGCCGCGGCTCGCTGCCGAGGTTGAGGAGAATCCAGAGGCACTCGCTCTCCATGCGCCTCTTGTAGGTAAGAACATCGCCCTCCGAGGCGACGGCCTCGATGGCGCCAAGCGTGAGCGCGGCGCTGCCGCGGCGCAGGGCGATCAGGTGCCGGTAGAGGCTCAGGATAGACGCCGGGTCGTCCGAGAGCGCCGCGACGTTGCGCGCCGCGTGGTCGGAGCCGAGCGGCAGCCAGGGGCGCCCATTCGGTAAAGGCGCCCTGCGGTGAGCCGTCCCAAGGCATGGGCGTGCGCTCCGGGTCGCGTCCGAGACCCAGGCCCGGCTCGTTGCGCTCAGCTGGGTCCTGCACCAGCTCCGCCGGGATCGGGACGTCCTCCATCCCGATCTCCTCGCCGTAGTAGATCGTCGGCGTGCCCCGCAAGGTCAGCAGGAGCATTGCCGCCACGCGCGCCTGGGCCGGACTGATGCGCGAGGCGAGGCGATGGTTGTCGTGATTGCCGAGCACCCAATTCGGCCAAGCACCCTGGGGCAGCAGCGCCTCGTAGCCGGTGATCGCCCGCGCGATCTCGCCCGCGTCCCACCGCAGCAGCACGAGCTGGAAATTGAACGGCAGGTGCGCGCCGCCGAGCTCATGGCCGTAGTAGGCGACGAGCCGCTCGGACGGCAGATAGATCTCGCCGATCAGCACGCGATCCCCTGGATAGGTGTCCAGCACGCGCCGCATCTCGGCGACCAACTCGTGCACCTCCGGCCGGTCGGCGTCGTAGAGGGGCAGGAACTGGCCGCGCGAGCGGCTGCCGGGGCGCCAGTCCGGGTTGGGTGGATTGTCGCGGAACTGGTCGTCCTTGATGAGCAGCCACAGCACGTCCACGCGGAACCCGTCCACGCCGCGGTCGAGCCAGAAGCGCATCGCGTCATACATGGCCCGGCGCACGTCCGGGTTGCGCCAATTCAGGTCGGGTTGCTCCTTGAGGAAGGAGTGCAGGTAATACTGCCCGGTGGCTTCGTCCCACGCCCACGCGCCGCCGCCGAAGTGGCTGACCCAATTGTTCGGCGGGCCGCCGCCCGGCGCCGGATCTCGCCAGATATACCAGTCCCGCTTGGGGTTGCCGCGCGCGCTGCGGCTCTCCAGGAACCAGGGGTGCTGGTCGGAGCTGTGGTTCGGCACGAAATCGAGGATCAGCCGCAGCCCGCGCGCGTGGGCTTCGGCCGCGAGCCGGTCGAAGTCGCCGAGCGTGCCGAAGACCGGGGCTATCGCGCAGTAATCACTGACGTCGTAGCCGAAATCGGCCATGGGCGAGGGATAGATCGGGGACAGCCAGAGCGCGTCCACGCCGAGCGAGGACAGGTAGTCGAGGCGCCGGGCGATGCCGGGCAGGTCGCCGACGCCGTCGCCGTCACTGTCCTGGAAGGAGCGCGGATAGACCTGGTAGATGATCCCCCGCTGCCACCACGTCGCCGCCACGAGGCGTTCCGGCGGCTCAGCCCGGCAGGAAATCCGGCACCGACAGGTATCGCTCGCCCGTGTCGTAGTTGAATCCCAGGACCGTGACGCCCTTCGGCAGCTCCGGCAGCTTCTTCGCGATCGCGGCGAGCGTGGCGCCCGAGGAGATGCCGACCAGCAGCCCCTCCTGGCAGCGCCGAGCGCCGGGCGAACTCCTTCGCCTCCTCGGCCTCGACCTGGATCACGCCGTCGAGCACCTCTCGGTGCAGGTTCGTCGGGATGAAGCCGGTGCCGATGCCCTGGATCGGATGGGGACCGGGCGGGCCGCCCGAGAGGACCGCCGAGGCGGCCGGCTCGACCCCGAACACCTTGAGCTTCGGCCAGCGCGGCTTCAGCACCTCGCCGCACGCGGTGATGTGGCCGCCCGTGCCCACGCCGGTGATGAGCACGTCGATCCCGTCCGGGAAGTCGGCCAGGATCTCCTGGGCCGTGGTGCGAGCATGCACGTCGATGTTGGCGGGGTTCTCGAATTGCTGCGGGATCCAGGCGCCGTCGTGCTGCGCGGCCAGCTCCTCCGCCCGCGCGATCGCAGCCTTCATGCCGCCTTCCTTGGGCGTGAGATCGAACGTGGCACCGTAGGCCTGCATCAGCCGCCGCCGCTCGATTGACATCGACTCCGGCATGACGAGGATCAGCTTGTAGCCCTTCACCGCCGCCACCATGGCGAGGCCGATGCCGGTGTTGCCCGAGGTCGGCTCAATGATCGTGCCACCGGGCTTGAGCTTTCCATCGGCCTCGGCCGCCTCCACCATGGAGAGCGCGATGCGGTCCTTGATCGAGCCTGCGGGGTTGGCGCGCTCGCACTTGATCCAGACGGTGGCGTCGGGGAACAAGCGACTCACCCGGACGTGCGGCGTGTTGCCGATGGTGTCGAGAACGCTGTTGGCTTTCATGTGGCACTTCCTCTTGCGGCGGCGCCGGCCCATGCCAGCCCTGGGCGACCGGCTGTGATTCTAGCGTCGTGGGCAGACCGGTGTGCGAGGACCCCGCCGGGTCCTCGGCTTGGCCCTAACGGACCCGTGCCAGGTTAGTCAATTCTTCCATTTGGTGGAGGGGTCCGCGATATGTGTCGCGAGGACAGCGTCCGTGCTCCTGTCCACTTCTTGCAGCTTCACTTCGTAGCCCCAAAGGACAGCGAGGTAGCGCAGAGTGGCTTCGATATCGCGCTGATGCAGGAGCTGCCCGGGCCGCGTTCGATGGTGAAGCAGCAGCCTCCGGTCGCCGGCCAGATCGACATCCATCACCTGGATGTCAGGATCGTTCTCGCCCGGATCGTAGGAATGGGCCACGCTACGGCGCAGCTCGCGGTAGCCAGCCTCGTCGTGGATCGCATCGACCGTCAGGTAGGGCTGGGCGGCATCGTCGAGCAGGCGGAACATGCGGAATTGGCGGATCACAGCCGGCGAGAGGAACTGAAGGATGAAGCTTTCGTCGCGGTAGTTCGCCCAGGCGTGGCGCAGCGTCCCGAGCGGATCGCCGTTGCCGGCGATATCCTTGAACCAAGCCCGATCCTCGTCGGTAGGTGCTACGCAGACGCGCTCGATGTCGCACATCATGGCGTAGCCCAGGGCATATGGATTGAAGCCCGACGCGGCGGGATGATCGAAGCCAGGCTGCATGGTGACGTTCGTCGTTGAATGCAGCACTTCCATGAAGGCGGAGTTGTCGATCTGGCCAGTCTCGTGCAGCCGCGCCATGACCCGCTGATGCACCCAGGTGGCGCAACCCTCGTTCATCACTTTGACCTGCGGCTGCGGATAGAAATACTGGGCGATCAGCCGGACGATGCGGATGACCTCGCGCTCCCATGTCTGCAAGCGCGGTGACGACTTCTCCAGGAAGTAGAGCAGGTTCTCCTCTGGCAAGCCGAGCCGGCGCCGGCGCTCGCTGACCGGGTCGGCTTCCTGCGGCGTGCGCTGGCCAGGCACGGTGCGCCAGAGGTCGTTATAAACGCGCTCGTCGTGCTCCCGGCGTTCCCGCTCGCGCCGCTGCTCCGACGCCAGATCCAGCGGACGGGCACCGGCGTGGCGAGACACGCCGTGGCGCGAGAGCGCGTGCGCGGCGTCCAGGATACGCTCGACCGCGGCCACCCCGTAGCGATCCTCGCACTGCGCGACATAGGTCCGGGCGAACTCCAGGTAGTCGAGGATCGTGGACGGCTGCGTCCATTGCCGGAACAGGTAGTTATTGCGGAAGAAGTGATTATGGCCGAAGGCGGCGTGCGCGGTGACCAGCGCCTGCATGGTCGCGCTGTTCTCCTCCATCAGGTAGCTGATGCAGGGATTGGAGTTGATGACGACCTCGTAGGCGAGGCTGGTGAAGCCGCGGCGATAGCCGGCTTCGTGCTCGAGGAACCGCTTGCCATACGACCAGTGCCGATAGGTCAGTGGCATGCCGTGCGCGGTATAGACGTCGAGCATCTGCTCGGCCGTAATCACCTCGATCCGGTTCGGAAACACCTCCAGGCCGAGCTCTGCCTCGGCGATCTGCTCGATAGCATCATAGCAGCGCCGGAGCGTCCCGAAGTCCCAGTCCGAACCGCTGAACAAGGCCTGAGTGTCCACGAGGTCACCTGCGAGAGAGTCAGCCGGTTGTCGCCGGGCGCCGGGCGAACAGGTCGCGGAACACCGGGAAGATGTCCCGCCGCTCCTCGACCCGACGCAGCGCCAGCTGCGGCGCACGCTGCGAGAGCGCTTCGTAGCCGCGCCAGAGATCGCTCTGCCCGCGTATCATCGCGCCCATCGTGGCTACCTCGATGTAGGCGAAATACTGGACGACAGGCAGGATATCCGCCTCGAGCAGCCCGACGGCGCGCGCGGTGTCGCTGCTGTAGTTGTCGCCGTCCGAGGCCTGCGCCGCGTAGATGTTCCAGGAAGCGGCGGGGTAGCGCTCGCGCTGGATGCGGACGAGCTCGGCAAGGGCCGTGGAGACGACGGTGCCACCGGTGCGCGGGTCGGTGAAGAACGTCTGCTCGTCCACTTCCTCGGCGGTCTCAGTGTGGCGGATGAACACCAGATCGACGCGCTTGTAGCGGCGCTCCAGGAAGACGTGCAGCAGCAGGAAGAATCGCTTGGCCAGGTCCTTCATCTGCTCCGTCATGGAGCCGGACACGTCCATGAGGCAGAACATGACCGCCCGGCTCGACGGCTTGGGCACTTGCGTGAACCGCCGGTAGCGCAGATCCACGGGATCAACCCAGGGCACCCGGCGGAGACGGCGCAGCGCCGTCTCGAGTTCCGCCTGCAATTCCGCCAACCGTTCGGGATCGTCGCCGGACGCCGCAAGCCGCTCCAGCTCGGCCTCCAGCGCGCGCACCTCCACGGGCTTCGGCCGCTGCAGGCCGATGCGACGGGCCATGGACTGGCGCATCGTCCGCGCCATGTCGATCTGCGACGGCGCGCCATCGGTGCTGATGCCAGCGCGCGACGGTGCCGTGGTCTCCACGCTGACGACTTGGTTCTTCACCAGATCCGGCAGCTCAAGATCCTCGAAGAACAGGTCGAGGAACTCGTCGCGCGTCAGCACGAAGCGGAACTCGTCCTCGCCGCCGCCCTGGTCCGAGGCGTCGCCGCTACCGCTCCCGCCCTTGCCGGCGCCGCCCGGAGGCCGGCGAAGCCGGTCGCCGACCGAGAACTCTTTGTTTCCCGGCAGCACGATGTCCCGCTCGCCGCCGGAGAACACCGTGTGGAACGACGGCTCGTGCAAGCTGTCCGCCGGGATGGCGACGGCCCCGCCCTGGCCGACCTCGCGCAGCGTGCCGCGGTCAATCGCCTCGCGCGCCGCCCGCGCCACCGCCGCCCTTGCACGCGTGAGGACGCGCTGGCGGTTCTCCAGGCTCTTGCCGTGTGGGTTGGAGCGGCGGTCGATGATGTCCACGCGGCGCTGCCCCTCCTGTTCAGGCCGACTGCTTGACCCGCATATACCACTCAACCAACCGGCGCACTTGGCGCTCGGTGTAGCCGCGTGAGACCATGCGCTCGACGAAGTCGGCGTGCTTCTTCTCGGTCTCCCCGTCCTTCTTGGAGCCGAAGCTGATCACCGGGAGCAGGTCCTCGACCTGACTGAACATCCGCTTCTCGATCACCGCGCGGATCTTCTCGTAGGAGGTCCAGGACGGGTTGCGCCCGGCGTTCGCGGCGCGCGTGCGCAGGGCGAACTTGACGACCTCGTTGCGGAAATCCTTCGGGTTGGCGATGCCGGCAGGCTTCTCCGTCTTGGTCAGCTCGGCGTTGAGGGTCTCCCGGCTCATCATCTGCCCGGTGTCCGGGTCCTTGAAGTCCTGATCCTCGATCCAGGCGTCGGCGTAGTCCAAGTAGCGGTCGAACAGGTTCTGACCGTAATCGTGGTAGCTCTCGAGGTAGGCCTTCTGGATCTCGTTCCCGATGAACTCCGCGTACCGCGTGGCGAGTTCCGACTTGATCGTGGCGAGGTAGGCGGCTTCGGTGTCGGGCGGGAACTGCTCGCGCCGGATCGCCTGCTCGAGCACATACATCAGGTGGACGGGATCGGCGGCGACCTCGGTCGGGTCGTGGTTGAATGTAGCCGAGAGCACCTTGAAGGCGAAGCGGGTCGAGATGCCGTCCATGCCCTCGTCCACGCCGGCGGTATCGCGGTACTCCTGCATGGTCTTCACCTTGGGATCCGTCTCGCGGATGTTCTCGCCGTCGTAGACGCGCATCTTGGCGAAGGGCCGGGAGTTGGCGTGCGGCTTGAGCCGCGACAGCACGGTGAAGCGGGCGAGCATCTCCAGCGTGTGCGGCGCGCATGGTGCCTCGGCGAGCGCCGAGCCATGGATGAGCTTCGCGTAGATCCGGGTCTCCTCCGTCACGCGCAGGCAGTAGGGGACCTTGACCACGCTGACGCGGTCGAGGAAGGCCTCGTTCGTGCGGTTGTTACGGAAGCTCTGCCACTCGGCCTCGTTCGAGTGGGCGAGGATGATGCCCTGGAACGGGATGGCGCCGATATTCTCGGTGCCGATGTAGTTGCCCTCCTGCGTCGCGGTCAGCAGCGGGTGGAGCATCTTGATCGGCGCCTTGAACATCTCGACGAACTCGAGGAGGCCCTGGTTGGCGCGGTTCAGCCCGCCGGAGAAGCCGTAAGCGTCCGGATCGTTCTGGCTGTATTCCTCGAGCTTGCGGATATCCACCTTGCCGACCAGGGCGGAGATGTCCTGGTTGTTGTCGTCGCCAGGCTCGGTCTTGGCGACGGCGATCTGGCGGCGGCGCGACGGGTAGAGCTTGACGACGCGGAACTGCTCGAGGTCGCCCTCGAACTCCTCAAGCCGCTTGAGCGCCCAGGGGCTGGCGAGCCCGGTCAGGACACGGCTTGGAATCCGGTATTTCCGCTCGAGGGTGGGGCCCATGCGCTCAGGGTCGAACAGCCCGAGCGGGCTCTCGAACACCGGGCTGAGGTCGCGCCCGGCCTTGAGCACGTAGATCGGCTCCTGCTCCATCAGCGCCTTGAGCCGCTCGCCGAGCGACGACTTGCCGCCGCCGACGGGGCCGAGGAGATAGAGGATCTGCTTGCGCTCCTCGAGGCCCTGAGCGGCATGGCGGAAAAAGCCGACGATGCGCTCGATCGTCTCTTCCATGCCGTGGAAGTCGGAGAAGGCCGGATAGACGCGTATGGTGCGGTTGAGGAAGAGGCGGCCGAGTCGTGGGTCGCGCGCCGTATCTATGGTCTCGGGCTCGCCGATGGCCCGCAGCATCCGCTCGGCAGGCCCCGCGTAGCAGCCAGGATCTTCACTGCAGGCCTGCAAGTAATCGACCAGGCCAATCTCGATCTCGCGACGCTGCTCGCGCATTGCGGTATGCAAGGAGAACACATCATCGAGTTGCGCCATGAAAACCCCTCAGAGATAGCCTATCATCGAATGCCGAGAACATTGGCTCAGACGCAAGCACCGCTGAACATAATCAGCTTCGGGAGCGGTGCTCTCTTGCGCCTAGAGAACATCTCTTGGCTCACATTCCCCTCTCGTCCAATTGTGAATTTACCACAATCGGGCGCGGATCGCACGCCAAACTTTTCAGGGAGGTCACGGCATCTTCACAGAAAACGGTGACGATTCCTACGTCAGCTCAAGCGTGCCCGCGAGGCCGATCAATGGGTCTGGAGCCTTGCAGCCCGCGGCTTCCCCGGGCAGTCTGTGCCTTCATGGCAACAGTTGAACCCGATACCGAACGCTTCCTCTCCGACCTCGACGCGCTGCGGCGGATCGGCGCGTTCAAGACGGGCGTGCACCGCCCGACGTACACGCCGCAGGACATGGAATCCCGGCGCTGGCTGATGGCCCGCATGGAAGAGGCCGGCCTCCAGCCCGAGATGGACGGGATCGGCAACGTGCTCGGCCGCCACCCTGGGCCGGGCCCGAAGCTGCTGGCCGGCAGCCATATCGAGAGCCAGAACGAGGCCGGCTGGTTGGACGGCGCGCTCGGGGTCGCGGCCGCCGTCGCGCTGGCCCGCGCCGGGCTGCCTGTGGATGCCGTCGCGTTCGCCGACGAGGAAGGCCATTACGGCTCCTTCATCGGATCCCGCTCCTTCATCGGCCTGCTGGACGAGACGGAGATCGACGGCCTCACAAACCGCTACGACGATAAG
Source organism: uncultured Alphaproteobacteria bacterium (assembly GCA_963839135.1). GTDB lineage: Bacteria > Pseudomonadota > Alphaproteobacteria > Acetobacterales > Acetobacteraceae > CAWKEH01. Next base: position 10,183 of record CAWIUA010000053.1, on the reverse strand, counting down.
CCGCTTCGCCGGGCCTTGGAGGATGCGGGGCTGGCCGGCCGTCCGCGTCTCTCCCTGGAGGAGGGCCGCTACAAGGGATTCGTGGAGATGCACATCGAGCAGGGCACCGCGCTTGAGAGCCGGAACTACCAGGTCGGCGTGGTGACGGGCATTGTTGCAATCTGGCAATACCGGATCGTCTTCGAGGGCCAACAGGACCATGCCGGCGGCACGACCATGGCGGAGCGGAGGGATGCGGGCCTCGCCGCCGTGCGCCTGCTGGCCTGGCTCGACGCGGAGTTCCCGAGGCACTGCGCCGAGCGCACGGTCTGGACGGCGGGCCGCATCACCCTTGAACCTGGGGCGCCGTCCATCATTCCCGGCCGCGCCGAAATCCTGTTCCAGTTTCGCGACCTCTCCCCGGAGGTGCTGGACCGCTTGGACGGCGTGCTGCGCCGGGCGGTTCAGGAGAGCAACCGGCGCGAGCGCTGCTCGGCGACACTGGAGGTGATGAGCCAGTCTGCGCCGGCGCTGTGCGACGCCGGGCTGCAGGACGCGCTCGCCGGGGCGGCCGAGGCCCTCGCACCTGGCCGCTGGCAGCGCATGCCGAGCGGCGCCGGACACGACGCCCAATACCTCGCGCGCAGGCTCCCAGCGGCGATGCTGTTCGTGCCCTCGATCGGCGGGATCAGCCATCACTGGGCCGAGGATACCAAGCGCGAGGACCTGGCGATGGGCCTGCGCGTGCTCGCGGAGGGAGCCCGGCGCTACATGGCCGGTTGAGGGGCCAGCTGAGGGAACGGGACGTCCTCCCACCCGGAGAGGCGCTCGATCGCGCGGCCGATCCGCAGCACGGTCGCCTCGTCGAACGCGCGGCCGGCGACCTGCACGGCGAGCGGCAGGCCGGCGCTCCCGAGCCCCGCCGGCACGCTCAGCGCCGGGTGGCCGGTGACGTTGAACGGCAAGGCCTGTACCGGCGGCGGCTGCACCGTTGTGTCGCCCATCTCGTCGAGCCGCGGCGCCGCGGCGAGCGTGCTCGCGGTGAGCAAGGCATCGTACCGGCCGAGCACAGCCTCGACGGCGTCGGCCAGCTCGCGGCGCAAGCGGAACGCCTGCACCAAGTCGGGGGCCGTGATCGTGGCGCCGAGCACGAAACGCTGCATGGCGAAGCGTCCGTAATCGGCGAGGCGCGCCCGCAGGTCGGCCTCGTGGATCGCGAACGCCTCGCTTGCCAGGATCACGCGGCCGCAGGCGTTGAACAGCGCGTAGTCCGGGAGGGTGACCTGCTCGACGAGCGCGCCAGCGTCGCGCAGCAGGGCCGCGACGCGGTCCACGGCCGCGACCGCCTCCGGCGAGGCGCCCTTCGCCGCCGCGAAGAAGTGGCGCGGCACCCCGATGCGCAGTCCGGCAACCCCCGCCTGCAGCCCCGCGCGGAAATCGGGCACGGGCATTTCGGCGCTGCCGGGATCGAGCGGGTCGTGGCCGGCGATGGCCTGCAGGCAGATCGCGGCGTCCTCGACGCTGCGGGCGAGGGGGCCGCAGTGATCGAGCGTGTAGGAGAGCGGGAACACGCCGCGCCGGCTGACCCGGCCGTAGGTGGGCTTGATTCCGGTGATGCCGCAGAAAGCAGCCGGCCCACGGATCGAGCCGCCGGTGTCCGAGCCGAGCGCAATCCGGACCATGCCCGAGGCGACAGCCGCCCCCGAGCCGGACGAGGAACCGCCCGTGAAGTGCTCCCGGTTCCATGGGTTACGGGCCGGCGGGAAGGGTAGGTCGAATGAGGGGCCGCCAATCGCGAACTCGTGCGTCGCGAGCTTGCCGAGCAGCACGCCCCCAGCCTCGCGCAGCCGCGCCGCGACCGCACTGTCCTCGCCCGGCACGATACTTTCCCGCAGCTTCGAATGACACGTCGTCCGTATGCCCGCCGTGTCGTAGATGTCCTTGAGCGCGTAGGGCACGCCGTGCATCGGCCCTCGGTCCTGGCCTGCCGCCAGCTCTGCGTCCGCCCGGCGCGCGTCCGCGAGCGCGCGCTCCGCCGTGACAGTGATGAAAGCGTGCAGCGCCTCGTTCGAGGCGGCGATCCGCGCGAGTGCCGCCCGCGCCAGCGCCTCGCTCGTAACCTGGCCCGCGCGTAGCCTGCGCCCGATCTCGCCGACGGCGAGGTCCGTGAGCGAAACAGGAGGGACCGGCGGCGCATCCATCAGCCTATCTCCGGACGGCGCAGGCGATAGACGTTCGCCGGCTCCGCCGCCGCGGTTCGCGCCGCGTCGCGGAGCAAGGCGCACTGGCCGCGCAACTCCTCAAACGCCGCGAGCAGCGGCTCCCGGCTCTCTGGCGGCACGGTGATCCCGGCCCGTGCCATGAGCACGTCGAACTCGGCCTCAAGCTTCGCAGCAGCCATGCGCGCCTCCTTTCGCCGGTATCAAATTCCCCTCCCCTGCTTCGGCGCAACCATCGATTCGCCAGCACGCAGCGGTGAGTCCTTCTCAGACGGCGAGGTGGTCGAGGATCCGGCCCTCGGCGCCAGGCGCGCCCGCGACACCCTCGTCCACGACCTCGCCGCGCGTCAGCACGGCGTAGCGGTCCGCGACCGCCAGCGCGAAGCGCACGTTCTGCTCGACGAGAAGGATCGAGAGATCGAGCGCCCGCATCTCGGAACGCAGCACCTCGGCCAGGCGCAGGATGATGGAGGGCTGCAAGCCCTCGGTGATCTCGTCCACCAGCATCAGCCGCGGCCTGGAGAGGAGCGCGCGGGCCATGAGCAGCATCTTCTGCTCGCCGCCCGAGAGCGTTCCCGCCCGCTGCCGGCGGCGCTGGCCGAGGAAGGGGAAGAACGCGGCGACGCGATCCAGCCCGCGCCGGTAGTCGCGGTCGCTGGGAAGGCCCAAGCGCAAATTCTCGTCCACCGTGAGGTCCTGGAAGATCGCCTGATCCTGCGGGCTGTAGGCGACGGCGCGGGCCGCGAGCCGATAAGCCGGCAGGCCGGTCGTATCCTCGCCATGGACGCGCACGCGCCCGGCCGCGGCCGGCAGCAAGCCCATGACCGTCTTGAGCAGCGTGCTCTTGCCCATGCCGTTCTTGCCCAGCAGCGCGAGCACCTCGCCCGCCGGCACCGCGAGGCTGACGCCGCGCAGAACCATGGCCTCGCCGTAGCCGCTGACCAGGTCCGAGACCTCCAGCGCCGGCGTCATGCAACCTCGCCCATCGCCTGCGGCTCGCCCGTGTAGATGGTTCGCACCAGCTCCGACCCGGCAACCTCCTCGACCGTCCCGTCCAGCACGATCCGCCCCTGGTGCAGCACCACGATCCGCGAGCTGATCCCGCGCACGAACTCGAGGTCGTGCTCGACCAGCAAGATGCACAGGCCGTGGTCGCGCACGAGCGCGGTCAGGATGCCGCCGATCTGGGCGCGCTCGGCCTTGGTCAGCCCTGCCGTAGGCTCGTCGAGAAGCAGCACGGCCGGCTCCATGGCCAGCACCATCGCCAGCTCCAACGCCTGCTTCGCGCCGTGGGAGAGGTGCCGCACCTCGGTGCCGAGCGAGGCGTCCAACCCGGTCGTGCCCACGACCTGCATCGCCGCCTCCGGCAGGCGAACCGAGGCAGCGCGACTCCAGGGCGATAGCCGTTCGTGCCGTGCCCGCGCGATGCGCAGCGACTCGGCGACAGTGAGGGTGTCGAACACGTTCGGCGCCTGGAACTTGCGCCCGAGGCCGAGGCGCACGCAGCGCTCCGGCCCACGGCGGCCGATGTCGATCCCCTCAATCGCGATCCGCCCGGCGCTGCGCTCGTGTCCGTCCGCGATGCAGCGGATCAGTGTGGTCTTGCCCGCCCCGTTCGGCCCGACCAGGCTGACCAGCTCGCCGTGGCGGGCCGTGAAGGTGATGTCCTCCAGGACGTGCAGGCTGCCGAAGCGCCGGGCCACGCCAGCGACCTCGATCGCCTCCCCGGAGTCACCAGCCCTTCCCACGGCTCTGGAGTTGGCTGCCGGAGCCAGCTGCGTGCTGGGCCGCGCGAGCCGGCGGCTCGGGAGGAGGCGCCGTGCCAGTGTCACGACCGCCGGACCGAGGCCCTGCGGCATAAGCACGATCACAGCGATGAACACGATGCCGACGATGAGCTGCCACACGAAGGGCAGGGTGCCGCTGAGATAGGCACTGACGAAATCTATGACGACGGCCGCGATTGCCGGGCCGATCAAGGTGCCGCGCCCGCCGAGCGCCACCCAGATCACCAACTGAGTGCCGAACTCGAAATTGCCCAGGTCGGGGGCGATAACGTCAGTGTATCCGGCATAGGCGTAGCCTGCGAGCGCCGCGACCAGGGCCGAGCCGACGAGCAGCCCCGTCTTCACCAGGGCCGTCGGGATACCGAAATACGCGCAGCGCTGCTCGTTGTCCCGGATCGAGACCAGCAGGCGGCCAAGATCGCTCCGCACGAGCACCCAGCCCAACAAGGTGACCACAACGAGGGACGCGCCCGCGAGCCAGAACCAGGCCGCGACCGAGAGGTCGAAGGTATCGAAGTTGGATAGGCCGCTGCTCGACCCCGTGAAGTCGCCCCCCGCGTAGATCACCTGGACGAAGATGACCGAGAGCACGAGCGTCACGACGGAGACGTAGAGCGGCGTGACGCCGTAACCGAAGGCAAGCCAGCCGATCAGCGCCGCGACGAGGCCCGCGGTCGCCAGGCCGCCGAGCAGCGCCCCCACCGCCACCGACGGCGACAGCCCGATCTGGGAAGAGGCTAGGCCGAGCGCGTAGGCGCCGATCGCGAAGAACACCGACTGGCCAAAGGACAGCACTCCGGTGAAGCCCCAGAGGATGTCCACCGTGACCGCTATGCAGCCGTAGAGGAAGGAGCGGACCAGGATGTTGACCGAGTATTGGTCCAGGATGAGCGGCCCAATCCCCACCAGAACGAGGCCGACCGCGGCCAGCAGCCCCGCCCGCCCCAGCCCGGACGGCAGCCGTCCCGGCGCCCGCTCAGCCACGCGCGAACCCTGCCGGCCGGATGCGCAGCAGGATCGCGGCCAGCACCACAATCGTGAGGCCGCCGAGCACCGGATTGCCGTAGGTGCTGACCACGACCTGTGCGCCGCCCAGCACGAGCGAGGCCGCGGCGAGGCTCACGAGCGAGGCGCCCGACACCATCACCAGCATGAACGAATTGAGCAGCCACGGTACGCCCATCAGGGGGTCCACGCTGAGCAGCGGCGTGATAAGCGCCCCGGCCAGCGCCGCCAGCCCGGCGCCGGCGCTGAACGTCGCGAAGCGCACCAGCTCACTGTTGATCCCCAGCGCGCGGGCGAGCGGTTCGTTCATGATGACCGCCCGCGTCGAGAGGCCGAGGCGCGTGCCCTGGAGGAGGAACGCGATGACGGCCCCGAGCAGCACCGCTATGCCGACCATCAGCAGGCGATAGAGCGAGTAGCTCGTCCCCAGCACGGGCACCGCCCCATGCACCGGGCTCTGGGCGAACTGCACGCCGCGGCCGAAGGCGATGGTGATGAGTTGCACCACAACGATGCTTAGGCCCCAGGTGGCCAGGATCGCGTCGAGCGGACGCTTGTAAAGCGGGCGCACGATCGCGCGCTCGACGACCATGCCGAGTGCTGTGCCGAGCACCAGCGCGACCGGCGCCGACAGCCACGGGTTCCAGCCGAGCTGTGTCACGATCAGCGACGCGTATCCGCCCACGGTGAGGAAGCCGCCATGGGCGAAGTTGATGATCTTGAGCACGCCATAGACGATAAGCAGGCCCAAGGAGACGGCGAAGAGGATGCCCGCCGTCGTCACGACGTCGAGCATCAGCTCCAGCACGTGCAGCCGCCTACTTCTTCAGCTTCGGGCACTGATTGCCGGGATCCACGTCCTTGAAGGTCGAGATCAGCGTCTCACCGCCATCAGGCCCGACCTGGCCTAGGTAGATGGTCAGCGGCGCGTGATGCTCCTTGTCCATCTGGATCGGGCCGCGCGCGCCGGTAAAGGTCACCGTGGGAAGCGCCGCGAGCACCTTCTGCGGGTCGGTGGACCCGGCCTTCTCGACGGCGGCCTTGTAGAGGTAGATGCCGTCGTATTCCGGCTCCGAGAGATCGTTCGGCGTCTTCATCTTGTCACCGAACATCTTCTGCATCCCGGCCATGAACGCCTTGTTCTCCGGCGTGTCCAGGCTGGTGAGATACGACTGCGACACGTAGGTGCCTGCGGCGTCGGCGCCGATCGCCTTGGCAGTGCCTTCATCCACGGCAAGGTTGCCGAACAGCACGTTGATGCCTGCGGCGCGGAGCTGCTTCGTGAGCGTCACGTTCGGGGCGCCGCCCGCGGTCGAGCTGATGAGCGCGTCCGGATGCGCGGCGCGGACCTTGCTGAGCACCGAGGTCCAGTCGCTCGCGTCCATCGGCAGGTATTCCTCGCCGATCACCTTACCGCCGTGCGACTCGATATACTTGCGCGTGAACTCCAGCATCCCGCGGCCGAACGCGTAGTCGCTGCCGACCAGGAAGAACGTCTTGGCGCCCTTCTCCTTCTGGAAATAGTTCACCAAGGGCACGACCTGCTGGTCCGGCACCCAGGCGTCCACGTAGAGGTAGGGGCTGCACGAGCGCCCCTCGTAATACGACGTGTATATGAACGGCACTTTGCCGCGCCCCACCACGGGCAGTCCGGCGTTGCGGGCGGCGCTCGTTTCCATGGTGATGATCACGTTCACTTTCTGCTGGAAGATTAGGGCGTTGAACGCCTTGACCGCGCCGTCGGCGCCGCTGCCGTCGTCGGCCACGGCCAGGTCCACCTTGCGGCCAAGGATTCCGCCCTTGGCGTTGATCTCGGCCGCCGCGAGCTCTGCCGCCTGCACCACGGAGGGCGCGACGACGCTGTTCGCTCCGCTCAGGCCGACGGGAATGCCGATCTTGATCGGCGCGTCGTCGGCCACGGCCGGCCCCGCCGCGAGGCAAGCTGCCGCCGTCGCCAGCACCATCGCTCGCCGCCGCGTTCCGCGGCACGAGAGCTGTCCGAACCCTGCCATCGTTGTTCCCCCTGCATGACCCGCACCCGATTGCCAGCTTGCCAGCAAAGCAACCCTTATGCCAGCGCGGGGCCGGGTCGTGTCTCCCGCTAGCTTTCCGGCGCATAGGCTCGTGCCCATATCGCTGGCATGATCCCGCTCTCCGTACTCGACCTCGCCCCGGTTGCCGAAGGCAGCGACGCCGGCCAGGCGCTGCGCAACGCGCTGGACCTCGCCCGGCACGCCGAAGCGCTGGGCTACGTGCGCTACTGGATGGCAGAGCACCACAACATGCCCGGCATCGCCAGCGCCGCGACCGCGGTGGCGCTCGCCCACGTCGCCGCCGGCACGCGCACGATCCGCGTGGGCGCGGGCGGGGTCATGCTGCCGAACCACGCACCACTGCTTATCGCGGAGCAGTTCGGCACCCTGGCCGCGCTGCATCCGGGGCGGATCGACCTCGGCCTCGGCCGCGCGCCCGGCACCGACCAGGTCGCCGCGCATGCCATGCGGCGCACTCTGGCCGCGGACGTGGACGACTTCCCGCAGGACGTCGTGGAGCTGATGAGCTACTTCCGCCCAACGGTCGCAGGCCAGGCGCTTCAGGCCGTGCCGGGCGCCGGGCTGGACGTGCCTATTTGGATCCTGGGTTCGAGCACCTACGGCGCCCAGCTCGCTGCAGCCCTCGGCCTTCCTTACGCATTCGCGTCGCACTTCGCGCCGGCGCAGATGGGGGAGGCGATGGCGATCTACCGCGAGCGGTTCCGGCCCTCGGACCGGCTGGCCGCGCCCTACGTCATGCTCGGAGTGAACGTATTCGCGGCAGACACGGACGCAGAGGCGCGCCGCTTGTTCACGTCGCTGCAGCAAGCCTTCGTGAACTTGCGCAGCGGCCGTGCGGGCAAGCTGCCGCCGCCGAGCGAGGAGACCGTCCAGCGCTATGACCCGCGCTGGCGCGCGATGCTGGACAGCTCGCTCGCGTGCTCCATCGTTGGCGGGCCGGAGACGGTGCGAAACGGCTTGCAGGCGTTCGCGGACCGCACCGGGGCGGACGAGCTAATGGTCACGGCGCAAATCTTCGACCACGCCGCGCGGCGGCGGTCCTACGAGATACTCGCGGGTCTGCACGCGGAGATGGCGGCCGCGGCCTGAGGCGAGGACCCGCTTCGCCGCGCGACACGCGAGCCAACCAAGAGCAGACTGGCGTGTGCCACCCTGCTAGGGTTAGCCCATGGACATTCCCCTAGCCGGTGGCTCGCGGCCACCCAGCGCGACGAGCCGGCGCCAATCCGTCGCGCGAATTGTGCTCGCGGCCGCCCTCACCGCCCTTGGCGTCTGGACGCTGTGGCGCTACCTGCCGGCGCTTGCCTGGGCTGCCGTGTTCGCCATCGCCCTCTGGCCGCTCTACGAGCGCGCGTTCTGGCGCTGGCCGCCGGGCCGGCACAACGTGCTGCTGCCAGCTCTTTTCACTGCCGCCGTCGCCTTGGTGTTCCTGATCCCGCTCACTGTGGCCGGGGTCCAGGCCGGGCGTGAGGCGCACGCCGTCGCGATGTGGGCACAAGAGGCGCGCGCGACGGGCGTGCCGGCTCCGGCCTGGGTGCCGCGGCTGCCGCTCGTGGGCGGACGCGCCGCCGCGTGGTGGCAGGCGAACCTTGGGACTCCCGGAGGTTCGGCGGACCTCCTCAAACGGCTCGATCAGGGCGGTGCCGTGACCATGGGCCGGACGTTCGGGGCGGCCGTGGTGCACCGCGTCGTGCTGTTCGGGTTCACTCTGCTCACCTTGTTCTTCCTGTTCCGCGACGGGCTGACGGTTCGCAACCAGATGCTCACGGCGGGCCGCCGGGCGTTCGGGCCTTCGGGCGAGCGGGTCGGGCGGCAGATCGTGGCCTCGGTGCGGGGCACGGTGGACGGATTGGTGCTGGTCGGGCTCGGTGAGGGTGCTTTGATGGGCATCGCCTACGCCATCGCAGGCGTGCCGCACCCGGTGCTGATCGGCGCGCTGACCGCGGTCGCGGCGATGGTGCCGTTCGGGGCGCCGATCGCGTTCGCCGTCGCGGCCGCGCTGCTGCTCGCCAAAGGCGCCATGGTCGCAGCGATCGTCGTGTTCGTGCTTGGGCTGATCGTCAGCTTCGCCGCCGATCACGCGGTTCGGCCGGCCTTGATCGGCGGGACGACGCGCCTGCCGTTCCTCTGGGTGCTTCTGGGCATCCTCGGGGGCGTGGAAACGTGGGGCCTGGTCGGGCTGTTCGTCGGCCCGGCCATCATGGCCGCGCTCATCCTGCTCTGGCGCGAGTGGACGGAGGGCGTGGCGAGCTAGAAGCGGCTCGGGTTTGCGAACAATGCGCGAGACGAGGCATCGGAACGGCCGCTGATGCGTTGCACCATGCAGCCCTTCCCTTCGACATCGCGGATTTCCTGAAATGCAGTATCGCCCGCTCGGCCGCTCCGGCCTGCGCGTCTCAACCTTGACGCTCGGCACCATGACCTTCGGCGGCGCCGGCCCGTTCCAGAAGGTGGGCGCCACCGACGTCACCGGCGCCGGGCGGCAGCTCGACCTCTGCATCGAGGCCGGTGTGAACTTCGTTGACACCGCGGACGTCTACTCGCGCGGCCTCTCCGAAGAGATCTTGGGCGAGGCACTGGCGGGCGCGGGGCGGCGCGAGAAGCTGCTTGTGGCCAGCAAGGTGCGCTTTCGTATGGGGGATCGGCCGAACGATGCCGGGCTGTCGCGCCATCACATCATCGCGGGATGCGAGGCGAGCCTCAGACGGCTGCGCACGAGCCACATAGACCTTTATCAGCTGCACGAATGGGACGGCCTGACCCCGCTCGAAGAGACGCTGGAGGCGCTGGACACGCTCGTTCGCAGCGGCAAGGTGCGATACACGGGCGTCTCGAACTACTCCGCATGGCACCTGATGAAAGCGCTCGGCGTGGCGCAGGAGCACGACTTCATCCGCCCCGTCGCGCAGCAGATCCACTACACGCTGCAGGCGCGCGAGGCGGAATATGAGCTGGTGCCTGCGGCGCTCGACCAGGGTCTCGGCATCCTCGTCTGGAGCCCGCTCGCTGGGGGCCTGCTCTCAGGCAAATACCGGCGCGGCCAGGGAGACCCGGAAGGCTCGCGCCGCTTCGCCGGGTGGCACGAGCCGCCGGTGCACGACGAGGGCAAGCTCTACACGATCGTGGACGCGCTGGTGGC
>CAWIUA010000052.1:0-74419 GCA_963839135.1 uncultured Alphaproteobacteria bacterium | reverse complement strand
CGCCGTTCTCCGTCGTCGCCTTCGCGCAGCAGCCCGGCTTCTAGCAGCCGTGCGGGCTCGATCCCCTTAGTGCCCAGCTCGCGGATGAGACTGCCGCGGCCGTCGCCGGACCAGCCGAGGCCGAAGCGCGCGATGGTTTCGTCGGTCAGGCCACGGCCGCGGAGGTAGGCGAGGCCGGCTGAGCCTTCCTTCTCGCGCAGGCGCCGGGCGAAGCTGGCTTGCGCGGCTTCCAGCACGGCGCCGAGATCGAGGCGCTGCCGCTCCGCCGCCGCGGCGCGCGGGCTGGCTTTCGGCACCTCCAAGCCGGCTTCTTGTGCCAACTGCGCAACAGCGTCGGGGAACGACAGGCCCTGAATTTGCATGGCGAAGCTCACAGCGTCCCCGTGCGCGCCGCAGCCGAAGCAGTGATAGCCGTCGTCATAGACGTAGAAGCTCGGCGTCTTCTCGTTGTGGAAAGGGCAGCACCCTTTCCAGTTGCGCCGACCGGGCGAGCTTGACCCGGCGCCCGACAAGTGCGGCCAACGGCGTGCGTGCGCGCAGCTCGTCGAGGAAGGCCGGCGGCAGCGACACGGCTCAGGCTCCCAGCCGCGCCTTCACGAGCGGTCCCGCTCGGCCGAGATCGAGCGCCGCCCCGTGCTTCGCCCGCAGCGCCCCCATGACGCGGCCCATGTCCTTGGGAGAGGACGCGCCCGTCTCGGCCACGGCGGCGTCCACGGCCTCCGCCATCTCGGCCTCGCCCATCTGCTGCGGCAGGAACGACTCGATGACGGCGATCTCGGCCTCCTCCTTGGCGGCCAGCTCCGGGCGGTTGCCCTGGCGGTAGAGCGCGATCGAGTCGCGCCGGCTCTTCACCATGCCGCGGAGCATGGCCTGGATCTCGTCCTCGCCGAGATCCTTGGGCCGGGCGGCGATCTCGGTGTCCTTGAGCTTGGCCAGGATCAGACGCAGCGCACCCGTCCGCGCCGCGTTGCCCGCCTTCATGGACACCTTTAGCTCCGCCGTGAACCGCTCGCGCAGACTCATCGAGTTCCTCCACTCCATCCCCTCTACTCTATGCGAAGAGTCTGCGCCGGATAAAAGTTCCGCAACTTGGGGACGCGCCTTGCGCTGGGAAGTTTCTTCCCATACTTCTCTGCCATGGTCAGCGTGGATGAGATCATCGGGCGCCTCGGCGGCGCTGAGGCGGCTGCTCGGCTCACGGGCGTCAGCTTGGAGGCGGTGCGCAAGTGGCGTCAGGCCCACGCAATTCCGGCCAAGCACTGGCCGGCGGTGATCGCCGCGACCGACCTTTCCCTCTCCGACCTAGCGCCCTTGCCCCTTCAGGAGCCGCAAGCCATGCAAGACGAGGTTCCGCCCGGCGCCACGGCCGCGCTCGTGCTCGCGGACGGGGCGGTGTTCTGGGGGGAGGGTTACGGCGCCCATGGCGACGGCACGCCGGGCGAGGTCTGCTTCAACACGGGCATGACCGGCTACCAGGAGACGCTGACAGACCCGAGCTACGCCGGGCAGATCATCACCTTCACCTTTCCCCATATCGGCAACGTGGGGGCGAATGCCGAGGATTTGGAGGCGGCCAACGTCGCCGCCCTCGGCCTCGTCACGAAGCGCCTGCCGACCGAGGCGAGCAACTGGCGCGCGAGCACGTCGCTCGACGCGTGGCTGCGCGCTCGGGGCGTGCCGGGCGTCGCGGGGGTGGATACGCGGGCGCTCACCTTGCGCGTCCGCGACGGCGGGGCGCCATCGGGCGTGATCGCCTATCCCGAGGACAAACGCTTCGACCTTGACGCGCTGCGCGCCCGCGCTGTGGCGTGGCCGGGGCTGGAGGGGATGGACCTCGCGCGAACGGTGAGCTGCACGCAGACGTATCGCTGGGACGAGACGCGCTGGGCCTGGCCGGAGGGGTTCGTGCGGCAGGCGGCGCCGCGGCATCACGTCGTCGCCGTGGATTACGGGGCGAAGCGCAACATCCTGCGGTGTCTCGCGAGTGCTGGATGCCGGGTGACGGTGGTGCCGGCGACGGCGACGGCGAAGGATATCCTGCGCCACGAGCCGGACGGCGTGTTCCTCTCCAACGGCCCCGGCGACCCGGCGGCGACGGCGGAGTATGCCGTGCCGGCGATCCGGGGCGTGCTGGACGCGGGCGTGCCGTTGTTCGGTATCTGCCTCGGGCATCAGTTGTTGGCGCTCGCGTTGGGGGCGAAGACCTACAAGCTCAAGCTGGGGCACCGCGGCGCGAACCAGCCGGTGAAGGACCTCGCGACGGGGAAGGTTGAGATCACGAGCCAGAATCACGGTTTCGCGGTGGATGACGCGTCGCTGCCCGCGGGCGTGCGGGTGACGCACACGAGCCTGTTCGACGGGAGCAACGAGGGGATCGCGTGCGAGGGGCGGCCGGTGTTCAGCGTGCAGTATCACCCGGAGGCGAGCCCGGGGCCGATGGATAGCCACTACTTGTTCGAGCGGTTCAAGCGGATGATTGAGGCGGGGCGGACATGACTTCTTTCGACCTTACAGGCCGCGCCGCGCTGGTGACGGGCGGCAATGGCGGCATCGGGCTCGGCATGGCGAAGGGCCTGGCCGAGGCGGGCGCGCGCGTGCTTGTCGTCGGGCGCGACGCGGCCAAGAACGCGGCGGCGCTTGCCGAGCTGGGCGAGGGCCATGCCGTGTTCGCGGCGGACGTGACGCGGGAGGCGGAGTGCGAGGCGGCTGTCGCAGAGGCGGAGCGCCGGTTCGGGCGGCTCGACATCCTGGTGAACAACGCCGGCACCAACCGCCGGGTCCGGCCGGAGGCGCTGTCGCTTGAGGACTGGCATGGGGTGCTGGACACGAACCTGACCAGCGCCTTTCTGATGTCGCGGGCGGCCTTTCCCCTGCTCGCTCGGCAGGGCGGCAAGGTGATCAACATCGGCTCCATGATGAGCATCTTCGGCGTGCCGTTCTCCGCGGCCTACGCGGCGAGCAAGGGCGGCATCGTGCAGTTCACGAAGGTGCTCGCGACAGCCTGGGCCGAGCACGGCATCCAAGCGAACGCGGTGCTGCCGGGCTGGATAGATACGGAGCTGACCCGCGGCGCGCGGCGCGACATCGGCGACCTGCACGACCGCGTGCTGGCGCGGACGCCAGCGAAGCGGTGGGGCGTGCCGGGGGATATGGCGGGGGCGGCGGTGTTCCTGGCGTCGGCGGCGTCGGATTTTATCACGGGGACGGCAATTCCGGTTGACGGTGGGTACTCGGTGCAGGGCTGAGGCGGTGATGGCAGATCGCACCTACGCAGATCGCACCTACATCGCCACATTCGACGTGCTCGATCCTACAACCGACTTCATAACACTCAAGCAAGCGATCAAGGAGTCGTCGCATGTTCAGGGATGGTGGAATCATTTGTCGGGCGTTTTCCTCGTCACGAGTGATTTGGACGCAGACGGCGTGAGTGAATTGCTGCGGCCCCATACGCACAAAGCTCGCTTCCTGGTTGTTGCCGTGAAGTTGGCGCAATCGGAGGGGGCGCTCTCAGAGCAGGCGTGGGATTGGATCGTGCGTCGGTCGGGTCAGGACGTTGTTGCGTGATTAGGGAAGTAAGCGAGAATGAACAATCACGGAAAATGCATGGTGCTAATCATCACACCGCATCTCAGGCGTCGGGAAAAACATCAGATCAAGTTGGAGACCATAACAGAGAGTTTCTGAGAGCCCATTCCGGAACGGGATGGTAACGGGCGGTGAGGGGGTTGGGTGATCGGGGCGGATGTGGTTCTGGGCAGGTGTCCGAGACCTTGCCGGAGACCATCATGTGGACCCCAACCACCCGTGCGCAGCATAGCCGCGCGGGGCTGCGCTATGGAAGCGACATGCGCGATGACGAGTGGGCGATCCTGGAGCCGCTGCTGCCAGCGCCGCGGTCGCGCGGGCGCAAACAGGGGCTGGCCGATGCGCCTGGTCGTGGACGCGATCTTCTACGTGCTGCGCGGGGGTATCCCGTGGGCCATGCTGCCCAAGTGCTTCCCGCCCCCGTCCACGGTGTATCGCTGGTTCGCGGCGTGGCGTGACGACGGCACCTGGGAAGCGGTCAACCATCACCTGGTCATGCTCGACCGCGAGCGTGTGGAGCGTGAGGCGAGCCCGACCGGGAGCGGTGCTGGACAGCCAGAGTGTGAAAACTACCGAGGCCGGCGGACCAAGAGGCTTCGATGCCGGCAAGAAGGTGAAAGGGCGCAAGCGCCACGCGATGAGCGACACGGAAGGACGGCTGCTGGTGGCGCTGCTCACCCCGGCATCCGTGCAGGACTGCGATGGCGCGGTGCCGCTGCTCAAGCTGTCGCGCCGCAGCTTCCCCTTCGTTGAGCTGGCCTGGGCCGACAGCGCCTACGCCGGCGACCGACCCGCGATGGCCACACCGGTCGATGTCGAGGTCGTGCGCAAAGCGCCCGATCAGGTCGGCTTCGTCGTTCACGCGCGCCGGTGGGTGATCAAGCGCCTCTTCGGCTGGCTCGGCCGCAACCGCCGCCTCGCCCGCGACGTGGAGGCTACCATCGCCTCGGCTACCGCCTTCGTCTACGCCGGTTCCGTCATGCTGCTCGTGCGTAGGCTCGGCCGTTGCTGAACAGTTCCGGAATGGGCTCTTGAGGCTAATCAGACAGGTCATCGCGCTTGTGGCAGCTGTCACTGGGATACTTTCAGCGGCATGTCTAAGCGGTCTTCCATCCACGAACCGCTATGCACTTGCAGATGCATATACGACCTTCTTGTTTAAGTCATTATTCGTATTTATTTTAAGCATCATCGTGTTCTACTTTTCGCTGTTATTATCTGGATGGGTTGAGCCCAAAGAGAGTTGCCAGAAAAATAATAACTTACTTTTCAGGTCTGCGAGCATTCCTTTTGGCATAGGGATAGCTGTCATAACGGCGGTGCTTATGCAAGGCGCGGCCACGGGAGCTCTCAATGTTCGAGCTGCAATCAATCACTGCTATCTAGGAGATGAGAAGGTGCAACAAAGCAATCTACATACCCGAATTCCGCTTTACCGTGACTGGCTTCCTAGGCCGCCCCGTTAAGGGCAATAGACGATCTAGCGCAGAGCGTCAGTGTCGTACCTACTAGCTTTTCAGGTCAGCTTCAAATGCCCCGCCGCACCGACCTCCGCTCCATCCTCATCATCGGCGCCGGCCCCATCGTCATCGGCCAGGCGTGCGAGTTCGACTACTCCGGC
Source organism: uncultured Alphaproteobacteria bacterium (assembly GCA_963839135.1). GTDB lineage: Bacteria > Pseudomonadota > Alphaproteobacteria > Acetobacterales > Acetobacteraceae > CAWKEH01. The sequence goes on along the minus strand of CAWIUA010000052.1, from coordinate 69,210 downwards.
GCGCAGGCCTGCAAGGCGCTGCGGGAGGAGGGCTACCGGGTGGTCCTGGTGAACTCCAACCCGGCCACCATCATGACCGACCCGGACCTCGCCGACGCGACCTACGTCGAGCCGATCACGCCGGAGACCGTCGAGCGCATCATCGCCAAGGAGAAGCCGGACGCGCTGCTGCCCACCATGGGCGGCCAGACCGCGCTCAACACCGCGATGAAGCTCGCCGCCTCCGGGGCGCTGGAGCGGCACGGCGTCGAGCTGATCGGCGCCAAGGCGGAGGTGATCGAGCGCGCCGAGGATCGGCTCAAGTTCCGCGACACCATGAGCGCCATCGGCATCGAGAGCCCGCAGCAGCGCCGTCGCGCACACCATGGAAGAGGCCCGCGAGGCGCTGGCGCAGGTGGGACTTCCCGCCGTCATCCGCCCCTCCTTCACCCTCGGCGGCACGGGCGGCGGCATCGCCTACAACCGGGAGGAGTTCGAGCAGATCGTCCACGGCGGCCTCGATGCCTCCCCCACCACCGAGGTCCTGATCGAGGAGAGCGTCCTCGGCTGGAAGGAATTCGAGATGGAGGTCGTCCGCGACCGCGCGGACAACTGCATCATCGTCTGCTCCATCGAGAACGTGGACCCCATGGGCGTCCACACGGGCGACTCCGTCACCGTCGCCCCCGCGCTCACGCTGACCGACAAGGAATACCAGCGAATGCGCGACGCCTCGATCGCGTGCCTGCGCGCCATCGGCGTCGAGACGGGCGGCAGCAACGTGCAGTTCGCGGTCAACCCGGCGGACGGGCGCATGGTCGTCATCGAGATGAACCCGCGCGTCTCCCGCTCCTCGGCGCTCGCCTCGAAGGCGACCGGGTTCCCCATCGCCAAGGTCGCCGCCAAGCTCGCCGTCGGCTACACGCTCGACGAGCTGGCCAACGACATCACGCGGGTGACGCCCGCGAGCTTCGAGCCGACGATTGACTACGTCGTCGTGAAAATTCCCCGGTTCACCTTCGAGAAGTTCCCCGGCACGCCCGCGCTGCTCACCACGAGCATGAAGTCTGTGGGCGAGGCCATGGCTATCGGGCGCTGTTTCGCGGAAGCCCTGCAGAAGGGGTTGCGCAGCATGGAGACGGGGCTGTCCGGCCTCGATCCGGTGGAGGCGCCGGGCGACGGCGGGCGGGATGCGTTCCGCGCCGCGCTCTCGACGCCCCGGCCGGACCGGTTGCTGGTGGCGGCCCAGGCGCTGCGCGCCGGGCTGACGGTCGAGGAGGTCCACGATGCCTGCAAGTATGATCCCTGGTTCCTGCGCGAGATTGAAGGGATCGTAGCCGCCGAGCGCCAGGTGGAGCGGGGCGGGCTGCCGCGGGACGCCGCCGGGCTGCGCCAGCTCAAGGCGCTCGGCTTCTCGGACGCGCAGCTCGCCCGTCTCGCAGGACGCAGGGAAGCGGAGATCGCGGCCCTCCGGGAGCGGCTCGGCGTCCGGGCTGCCTACAAGCGGATAGATACCTGCGCCGGCGAGTTCGCCTCGACGACGCCCTACCTCTACTCCTCGTATGAGGGCGGCTTCGGCACGCCGCTCGACGAGGCGGACCCGTCCGACCGGCGCAAGGTCGTCATCCTCGGCGGCGGCCCGAACCGCATCGGCCAGGGCATCGAGTTCGACTATTGCTGCGTCCACGCTGCCTATGCGCTGCGCGACGCCGGGTTCGAGACGATCATGGTCAACTGCAACCCGGAGACGGTGAGCACCGACTGGGACACGTCGGATCGCCTCTACTTCGAGCCGCTGACCGCCGAGGACGTGATCGCGCTCATCCGCCGCGAGCAGGAGCGGGGCGAGGTTGCGGGCTGCATCGTGCAATACGGCGGGCAGACGCCGCTCAAGCTGAGCCAGGCGCTCGCCGCCGCCGGCATCCCGATCCTGGGCACCTCGGCGGACGCCATCGACGTCGCCGAGGACCGGGAGCGGTTCCAGGCGCTGCTGCACCGCCTCGGCCTGCGCCAGCCCGAGAACGGCACGGCGCGCTCGCCTGAGGAGGCGGAGGGCATTGCCGAGCGCGTCGGCTATCCCGTGGTGCTCCGCCCCTCCTACGTGCTCGGCGGGCGCGCCATGGAGATCGTGCACGACCGCGCCGGGCTGCACCGCTACATGCGCGAGGCCGTCCGCGCGTCCGGGGACAACCCGGTGCTCGTGGACCACTACCTCAACGACGCCATCGAGGTCGATGTGGACTGCATCTGCGACGGCGAGCGCGTCTATGTCGCGGGCGTGATGGAGCACATCGAGGAGGCCGGCATCCACAGCGGCGACAGCGCCTGCTCGCTGCCTCCCTACACGCTCTCGCCCGCGACGGTGACGGAGATCAAGGCCGAGACTGAGGCCATGGCCAAGGCGCTCGGCGTCGTCGGGCTGATGAACGTGCAGTATGCGATCAAGGACGGCGCCGTCTATGTGCTGGAGGTGAACCCGCGCGCCTCGCGCACCGTGCCGTTCGTCGCCAAGGCCACGGGCGTGCCCGTCGCCAAGATCGGGGCGCGGGTGATGGCGGGGGCCAAGCTCTCCGAGTTCCGGCTCGACGACCAGGCCATCGCGCCCCACGTCGCGGTCAAGGAGGCCGTGTTCCCGTTCGCGCGCTTCCCCAACGTCGATGTGATCCTCGGCCCGGAGATGAAGAGCACGGGCGAGGTGATGGGCCTCGACCAGAGCTTCGAGCGCGCCTTCGCCAAGGCCCAGCTCGGCGCGGGGGTGAAGCTGCCGACCGAGGGCACGGTGTTCCTCTCGGTCCGCGACGGGGACAAGACGGCGCTCCTGCCCATGGCACGGCGCCTGCTCGACATGGGCTTCGACATCGTGGCGACCCGCGGCACGGCCGCCCGCATCCGCGACGCCGGGCTGCCGGTGCGGGTCGTGAACAAGGTGCTGGAGGGCCGGCCGCACTGCGTGGACGCCATCCGCTCGGGCGAGATCCAGCTCGTCATCAACACGGCCTCGGGCGCGCAGTCGGTCGCGGACAGCTTCGACATCCGGCGCAGCGCGCTCACCCACGGGATTCCTCACTACACCACAGTCGCGGGCGCCCGCGCCGCCGTACACGCCATCGCGGCGATCCGGGCGGGCACGCTTGAAGTGACGCCGTTGCAGGCTTACTTTCGCGGGTCGTTCTAGGCGCGCTACGCGCCTCAGGACCCCCCGAAACGCCAGAGGACCGTGCGACGTGCAGAAGTTCCCGATGACCGCCCCTGGCCTGCAACGCCTGGAGGAAGAGCTGCGCCACCTCAAGGCTGAGGAGCGTCCGGCCATCATCCGCGCCATCGCCGAGGCCCGCAGCCACGGCGACCTCAGCGAGAACGCCGAATACCACGCGGCCCGCGAGCGCCAGAGCTTCATCGAGGGGCGCATCCAGGAGCTGGAGGAGATCGTCTCCGGCGCCGAGGTCATTGATCCCTCAACCCTGTCGGGCGATCAGGTGAAGTTCGGCGCCAACGTCCGCCTCGTTGACGAGGAGACGGAGAAGGAGGCGGCCTACCAGATCGTCGGCGTCCACGAGGCGGACATCAAGTCCGGGCGCCTGTCCATCTCGTCGCCGCTCGCCAAGGCGCTGATCGGCAAGAAGACGGGCGACACGATCTCCGTCCCGGCGCCGGGCGGCGACAGGGCTTACGAGATCCTCGAAGTCCGCTACGGCTGACCCGCTCCCAAGGAACGGCGACATGATCGGCCTCGAAGACGTCCGGGCCGCCGCCCGGCGCATCGAGGGGCGCATCCTGCGCACGCCCGCCCTGCCCAGCGACGCGCTGAGCCGGGCGACGGGCGCGCAAGTGGTGCTCAAGCTGGAGAACTTGCAGGCGATCGGCTCCTTCAAGGAGCGGGGTGCGGCCAATAAGCTGGCACTTCTGACGGAGGACGAGCGCCGCCGCGGCGTCGTCGCCATGAGCGCCGGCAACCACGCCCAGGCCGTCGCCCGGCACGCCGGGCTGCTCGGCATCCGCGCGGTCATCGTCATGCCGCTGCACACCCCGGCGATCAAGGTCGTCCGCACGCGCGCCTGGGGCGCCGAAGTCGTGCTGCACGGCGAGACCCTCGCCGAGACGGCGGCGCACGCCTTCGCCCTCGCCGAGCGGGACGGGCCTCACCTTCGTCCATCCCTACGACGACCCGGCGGTCATGGCCGGCCAGGGCACGCTCGCGCTGGAGATGCTGGAGGACGCGCCGGACCTGGACGCCTTGATCGTCCCCGTGGGCGGCGGCGGCATGATCGCGGGCTGCGCCGTCGCGGCCGTGGGCGTTGAAGCCCGGCATCGAGGTGATCGGCGTCGAGGTTTCCGCCTACGCCTCGCTGTCGCAGACGCTCGCGGGCGAGGAGGTGCGGACAGGCGGCCCGACCATCGCGGAGGGCATCGCCGTCCACCACGTCGGCGCACATCCGTTGGAGGCGATCCGGGCGCACGTGCGGGACGTGATCGTCGTGCCCGAGCGGCTGGTCGAGGACGCCATCGCGCTGCTCGCGGAAGGGGCGAAGCAGGTCGCCGAGGGCGCGGGTGCTGCGGGCCTCGCGGCGCTGCTGGCGCACCGGGCGCGCTTCGCCGGGCGCCGGGTCGGCATCCCGGTGTGCGGGGGAATATTGACGCGCGCATCCTCGCGAACGTGCTCCTGCGCGGGCTGCTGCGCGACGGGCGGCTGCTGCGGCTGCGCATGGAGATCCCGGACCGGCCGGGCGTGCTGGCCGACATCGCCGGGCTGATCGCGGGGTCGGGGGGCAACATCATCGAGGTGAACCATCAGCGGCTGTTCGCGGCGCCGAGCGTGCAGGCGGCGGAGCTGGAGGTGATGGCCGAGGCGCGGGACCCAAGCCACGCGGACGAGATCGTGGGGGCGCTGGCGAAGCGGTATGTGGTGAAACGGGTTTGAGGTCTGGTGGCGAACTGCCTCGCCTGGTCGAGCGGGATGGTCTAGTCTGCGTCGATGACTGACATCGTGAACATCGGTGACGCCGAGATTCAGCTTTCCCGCTTGGTGGACCGCGCGGCGGCGGGTGAGGACGTTCTCATCGCGCGTGCCGGCAAGCTGGTCGCACGGTTAGTCGCCGTCGAGAATGCCGGACCTCGCCGTCCGGGCCTGCTTCGGGGCATGACGGTTCCGGATGATGCGTTCACGCCGCTTTCGGAGGACGAGCTGGCGGCGTGGGAATAGAGATCCTGCTCGACACTCACGCCCTGGTCTGATGGTGGATAGACGACCCTCGCTCTCGCGGGAGGGCGACGGACAGCGGTTTTATACGGCGGTGCTGCGTGAACCGGAAGGATGCCGGGTCGAACTCGGCGAGTTACTCGGCTGTCGCTCCGGTGCGATGCTCGCTGAAGCAGATCTCCGCCTCTGCCGGCCACGTGCGTCAAAGTCTACTGCAACCAGCGCGTGTTGCTCCGTGTCACAACCGGCTGGGACGGTTTGGTCCCGCGCCAAGCAGCGCCTTGGAAGCGGAGTGGTCCTAGCAGAAGAAGTTCGTCGCTCGGTTGTTTCCGAGCCTGATGGTGATGATGTGAAGGTGGTGTTCCACCTTGGCATATACCACGAAATAGACGGCATAGGCGACGCCGAGGTCGCGCTCTACCAAGGCTTGGAAGCGGTCTGGCCGTTCGTGATGCTCCACGTCCTTACGCTTGAATACGCGCGACCAGTCCGCATGTCGAGCGGCCTCAAAGCGTGGCTTGGAGCGTTTTGCTTCATGGGCCAGGCGGTTCGCCTCGTCCCAGACGATGTCCACAAATGTCTCGACGTGCGGACCGCGGAACGCGGCGTGCTTGTGCCGGGCGGCACGGCTATGCCATAGCAGCCTCGCCATCAACCCGCGTATCGAGAAGCGCGAGGTCTAGTTCGTGACAGCGATCGATCACGTAAAACGCGAGTTGCTGCATCAATACGAACGACGCGCCGCCAGCCACGGCCGACCCCTCATAGAGAACCCACTTTGCGGCTTCGGCAAGCGCGAGATTGCCAGCGAAGCGACCGAGGAACCAGAGCAGGCCTTCTTTCGTCACGAGCTGAAGCAGCTCCTTCGCGACTGGCACGACGGCCGGAGCTTGAGTCCAAATGTAGCTAGTCTCTAAGCTGTGAGATATTCCGCACATAATCCGTGGTGTTCTTCGTAACGGTTGTCCCCAGCGCTGCGACCTCAGCCATTTTGGCGGGCCATGCAACGCAACCATATTGCCTAGCGAAGCACCAGCGGCCACATACGTGCTGAACCTACGGCACGCGGCACGCTTCTGTTCCAAGAACTCTCGCGAGTAGGCTTTGGCTGCCCGGGCAAATCGATCCTGCTTGATCCGGGTAGCCGCGTGGATCGCCTTCTGGAGATCGTCCAACCCTTCCGGCGTCAGGCAACTCGTGAATAGGATCGGGTGCGACTGTCCGACCTGTCGCGCGAGGTCATGTTTGACTTCGTCGCGAAGGTCGTCAAGCGTTTTACCCCGCTCCAATTGAGATCGCACTTCGGGAACGCACCTATGCAGGACATAGACCGTGCTCGGCAAGCTTGCGAACGCTGGTCTGTGCCGTGTTTCCGCGATATGCACGGTTTGTCCCTTCGGAACGTCAAACTGCTCAAAATATGTTTCAGAGGGAAACTTGGCTGTGCCATAACCTGGCAAATCTATGAGTGAAAGACCATTCCATTCGTAACTATTCTTATTGACTGTCATGTCAGTGCCAACGCCAACATTGGCGAGATCTGACCGGTAAGGGAATTGATTAACGACGATTTTCCAGCTCCTGGTTGTCCGAAGAAGCCAATGCGGACCCGAGTTTCTGATTCCTCCTTCGCGCGTTTCCATACCTTGTCGTCCCAATGAGCATGATCCATAGCGCACCTTCGTTCATACGAAAGTAGTCCATCCGTGCCGGATCATGCTGTCAATGCGAGGGTATGTGATAATAGGTCTTGGCGTGCCGGTTATAAGGCTGCCCAGCATGTCCACCCCTGATCCCCGCCCCACTCCCCTCTCCCCCGACGACGATCCCTGGCTCTCGCTGGAGGACGTGGACGGCGCTCGCGCCCTCGCTTGGGTCGAGGCGCAGAACGCGGCTACGCTCGCTCGCTTCGGTGGCCCGCGCTTCGAGGCCGACCGGGACGCGCTCGCCGCGATCTTCGATCGGCCGGACAACATCCCCTACGTCACGCGCCGGGGCGAGTGGCTCTACAATATGTGGCACGACGCGGCCCATCCGCGCGGCCTGTGGCGGCGTACGACGCTGGCGAGCTTCAAGACGGAGTCGCCCGTCTGGGACCCGGTTCTCGACCTCGACGCGCTCGCGGCCGCGGAGGGCGAGGACTGGGTTTGGTCCGGCGCCGACGTGCTGCCCGGGACGCGCGACCTCGCCATGCTGCGCCTGTCCCGTGGCGGCGGGGATGCCGTGGTGCTGCGGGAGTTCGACGTGTGGTCGCGGGAGTTCGTGCCCGGCGGGTTCGCGCTGCCAGAGGCGAAAGGCGGCGCGGACTGGGTGGACCGCGACACGCTGCTGCTCTCCAGCGCCTTCGGCGAGGGCATGGCGACCCGCGCCGGCTACGCGCGCACGGCCCGGCTGTGGCGGCGCGGTGCGGACCCGCTCGCGGCGCCGGTGCTGTTCGAGACGGGCGAGCAGAGCATGGCGGCCTGGGGCGAGGTGGACCGGGACGAGCCGGGGCGTCTGGTGTTCGCGGAGAAGCCTGGCTTCTTCGACACCATCTATTGGCTCGGCGATGAGGGCGGGCCGCGGCTGCGGCTCGACCTGCCCACGGACGCGTCGCCGTCCTGGCATCAGGACTGGCTCACGGTGCGCCTGCGCACGCCGTGGACGAGCGGCGGCGTCACCTATCGCGCCGGGTCGCTGCTCGGCATCGGGCTGCTTGCGTTCCTCGCGGGCGACCGCCGGTTCGAGGTCTTGTTCACGCCGGACGAGCGCCGGGCGCTGCAATACTCGCTCTGGGCCGGTGGACGGCTCGTGGTCCAGATCCTCGACGATTTGCGGCCCGTGACGGAGGTTCTCACCCCGTCGGCTGCGGGGTGGGCGCGCGAGAGCCTGGAGGGCTTGCCCGGCATCGGGGTCGTGAGCGTCTGGCGCCTCGATGACGAGGAGGCCGGCTCGACGGACGAGCTGCTCGCGACCGTGCAGGACCCGCTGACCCCGCCCACGCTGCTCCTGACGCGGCCGGGCCTCGCCGCGCCGGAAATGCTCAAGCGACAGCCCGCCGCCTTCGACGCCTCGGGCCTCGTCGTCACCCGGCACGAGGCCATCTCGCCCGACGGCACCCGCATTCCCTACGTGCAGACGGGTCCGCCCGGCGAGACCGGTGATGCGCCGGTTCACCTCTACGGATATGGCGGCTTCGAGGTCTCGGAGCTGCCCGTCTATCGTGCGAGCATCGGCAAGCTGTGGCTGGAGCGGGGCGGGACGAGCGTGGTCGCCAATTTGCGCGGCGGCGGCGAGTTCGGCCCGGCCTGGCACGAGGCCGGGCGGCGCGAGCGCAAGCGGCTGTCGCATGACTGACTTCGCTGCCGTCGCGGCCGACCTAGTGCGCCGCGGCGTGACGCAGGCCGGCCCGCATCGCCGCCGAGGGCGGCTCGAACGGCGGCCTGCTCATCGGCAACATGCTGACCCGCTACCCGGAGCGGTTCGGTGCGCTGCTGTGCACGATCCCGCTGCTCGACATGCGCCGCTACACGAAGCTGCTCGCCGGCGCGAGCTGGATCGAGGAATACGGCGACCCGGACAACCCGGCGGATTGGGCGTTCCTGCAGGAGATCTCGGCGTATCACCAGGCGGCGCCGGGCCGGTCCTATCCCCCGATCCTGATCGCCACGACGCGGCGGGACGACCGGGTGCATCCGGGCCACGCCCGCAAGATGGCGGCCAAGCTCCAGGCGATGGGCTACGACGCCTGGTTCTACGAGCCCGCCGCGGGCGGCCACGGCTACGGCAAGGACAACCGGGAGCGCGCGGCGTTCATTGCGCTGGGCTATACCTTCCTGCGCCGGGCGATTGGGTGGGATGCAAGTTAGCGGGGAGTTTCGCGTGCCCGCTCGATCTGCCGCCAGCGCGTGACGTTCTGCCGATGCTCGTCCTCGGTGCGGGCGAACGCGTGCCCACCCGTGCCGTCCGCCACGAAGTAGAGATCGTCGGTCGTCAGCGGATGCATGACGGCCTGGATGGCAGAGAGGCTCGGCATCGCGATCGGGCCGGGCGGCAGCCCGGCGTAGCGGTAGGTGTTGTAGGGGCTGTCGATCTCGAGGTCGGCGCGGGTCAGCGGCCGGTCAAGCCCGCCCAAGCCGCCCGTGACGGCGTAGGACACAGTCGGGTCGCTCTGCAGCTTCATGCCGCTGCGCAGGCGGTTGAGGAAAACGGAAGCGACGTGCGGACGCTCCTCCGGCCGGGCCGTCTCCTGCTCGACGAGGCTGGCGAGCGTGAGCGCCTGCTCGGGCGTCGCGAGCGGCAGGCCCGGCGTGCGCCTGGCCCAGGCGGTGGCGAGGGCGCGGTGCATGGCAGCCTCGGCGCGAGACGCGAGAGCGGTCCGGGTCGTGCCACGGTCGTAGAGGTAGGTCTCGGGGAGCATGCCACCTTCGGGAGGCACCACTGGGTTGCCGGTCAGCGCGTCGCCGTGCTCCAGGAGGAGTGCCACTTGCGCGGCCGTCAGCCCGTCCGGGATCGTGAGCTTGTGCTGCACGGGTTTGGCAAAGCGCAGGACGTGCAGGACCTCACGCAGGCTGGCTTGGGCCGGGAAGTCGAGCTCGCCCGCGTGGAGCGGGCCGTCGCCGCGCGTGGCGAGGGCGGCGAGGCGCAGCTCCAGGGGATTGGCGACAATGCCGTTCGCGGCCAGCGCCTCCGCCACCGGCTCGAGTCCGCCGCGCGGCACGACGACGGCGCGGGCGGCCGGCAAGGGGCCGGGCGCGTCGAAGCGACGCCACGCAAGCAGCGCGCCGCCGCCCACGAGCAAGGCGAGGACCAGGAGAGCGAAGGCCGCACCGATCAGGCGGCGCATGGGGGCGATCCCTAGGCGGCGCGCCGGAACAGGATGCTGGCGTTCGTGCCGCCGAAGCCGAAGCTGTTGCTCAGCGCGACGTCGATCCTGCGCTCCTGCGCGTCGTGGGCAACGCGGTCAATCGGGCTGTCGCGGCTGGGCTCGTCGAGGTTGAGGGTCGGGGGTGCGACGCCGTCGCGGATGGCGAGGATGGAGAAGATGGCCTCGACCGCGCCGGCCGCACCCAGCAGGTGCCCGATCGCGGACTTGGTGCTGGACATGGCCACGCTCTTCGCCGCGTCGCCGAAAAGGCGCTCGACCGCTTCCAGCTCCAGATCGTCGCCGAGGGGCGTGCTAGTGCCGTGCGCATTGATGTACTGCACGTCGCCGGGCTGCAGGCCGCCGTTGCGGAATGCCGCCTTCATGGCGCGGAATGCACCTTCGTGGCCCTCCGCAGGGGCGGTGATGTGATGCGCGTCGCCGCTCATGCCATAGCCGGCGATTTCGGCGTAGATCTTGGCGCCTCGGCGCTTCGCGTGCTCCCGCTCCTCGACCACGACGACGCCCGCGCCCTCGCCCATGACGAACCCGTCCCGCTCCTTGTCCCAGGGGCGGGAGGCGGCCTTGGGACGGTCGTTAAAGTTGGTGCTGAGCGCGCGCGAGGCGCAGAACCCGGCGATGCCGAGCACGTTCACCGCGGCCTCGGCGCCGCCGGCCACCATCACGTCCGCGTCGCCGAGAGCGATCAGCCGGGCGGCGTCGCCGATGGCATGGACTCCCGTGGCGCAGGCGGTCACGGCTGAGTGATTGGGGCCCTTGAAGCCATATTTGATGCTGACGTGGCCGGAGGCGAGATTGATGAGCGCGCTCGGGATGAAGAAGGGCGAGAGGCGCCGGGCACGCCCCTCGTGGACGAGCACGCTCGCGTCGTAGATGGTGCCCAGGCCCCCGATGCCGGAGCCGATCATCACGCCGGTGACGCAGCGATCGTCCTCGCTCTCAGGTTGCCAGAAGCTGTCCTCCACCGCTTCCTGCGCTGCGACAAGCGCTAAGTGGATGAAACGGTCCATTTTCTTGAGGTCCTTGGTCGGGATCCACTCGGCCAAGTCGAGCCTGCCGTCCTCGCGCGTGCCGGCGGGCACCTGCCCAGCGACCTTGGCGGGCAGGTCCTGCGTGTCGAAGGCTTGGATCGCGCCGATGCCGCTCTCGCCGGCGACGAGCCGCTTCCAGACCGGCTCGACGCCGACGCCGAGCGGGCAGGCGATGCCCATGCCGGTCACGACGACGCGCCGTATCTCGGCCATTCCTGCGATCCCTCGGCCGCGCCGCTCGCTCAGGCGGCCTTCTGCTTCTCGATGTAGTCGATGGCGTCCTTGACGGTGCTGATCTTCTCAGCCGCATCCTCGGGGATCTCGACGCCGAACGCCTCCTCGAACGCCATGACCAGCTCGACGGTATCGAGGCTGTCGGCACCGAGATCGTCTATGAACGACGCCTCGGGCGTGACCTTGGAATCCTCGACGCCCAGGTGCTCCACCACGATCTTCTTAACCTTGTCAGCGATCTCGCTCATGACTCGTCCTCGATTAGTGACTGCCGCGCGGGCGTGATGGGGGGACCGTTGGTCTGGCCGGGGCGCTTAGCACGGTTCTGACGCGCCCGCCAAGGAGGGCGGCAGCCCGCTATGGGTGCTATCGTCGCGCCGCCGGCACTGGTTCCGGCATTGCCGATGAATGGTGGTGTGCGATGAGCCATTGGCCTCCGCGCGGCTCGTAGAGGAAGGTGTAGCGCGCCGGCACCTGGGTCGTGCTGCCGGGCTGGTCGCCTTTCAGCGTGAAGGTGTAGGTGCCGGCGTCCAAGGCGAAATTGCAGCCGATGCGGATGATCCGCTGGTCGATCGTGCCTTGCGGCTGCTTCTTCAGGAAATCGACGAAATACGCGCGGATCGCGTTGGACCCGACGCGAGGCTCGTTCGAGACAGTCGGGATCAGGATCGCGTCGGGGGTGTACGCCCGCGTCACCGTATCAGGGTTCCCGGTCTTGAGCGCGGCGTTCCAGCGGTCGAACAGCGCCGCGACCTGGTCTGGATCAATCCGGGTGCACGTCTCGGTATGGTGCGGCTCGCGTGCATGAGCCCGCAGGACGGGCGGCACGGCGATTGCGACGAGGGCCGCACATGCGGCGACGCTGACCAGCTTCATGGGATGGCTTCTCCCTTGCGGAGTGTCGACTATCCCAGATGGGTTGTGTCCCGTCACCCGCGTGGCAGCAGGGTCACACCACGGCGCTGGTGATTTGCTGCGGATAGGGCACGGTTCCCTGGAACGAGGGCCGCCGCATCAGCCGGTCCATGAAGGGGCCGAGGTTGGGGTGCTCCGCCCGCCAGTCGAACTCGGGGAAGCGCACCCCCATCCAACCCAGCAGGCTGCCGGCGGAGACGTCGGCGAGTCCGAATTGGTCGCGGACGAGGTAGTCTTGGCCATCTAGGCGCCGGGCGATCTCGGCGACGCCGCTGCGCACCTTGCGCAGCTGGCGGTCCATCCAGGGCTGGCTCCGGTGCGCCTCGGGCCGCATGCGCTCGAAGAAGATCAGCACCAGCGCGTCGCACGTGCCGGTCGCGAGGGCGTCGAGCTGCTTGTGGGCGAGGATGCCGTCGTCATCGCTGGGCAGCAGCGGCGGCGCCGGGTGCTTCCGCTCGATCCACTCCAGGATGAAGCTGCTCTCGTAGAGCGTCGTGCCGTCGTCGAGGATCAGGACGGGCAGCTTCTCCAGCGGGTTGTGCTGCGGCAGGCTGGTATCGTCGTTCCAGGGCACCTCGGTGTGCAGCTCGAACGGCAACCCTTTCTCGGCGAGGGCGATGCGCACCTTGCGGGCGTAGGGGCTCGGGGTCGCGCTGATGAGCTTCATGGCCACCTTCCTGGTCACATTTGGGACGACGCGCGCACCGTGTTCAGCCCGGCGCGGCCGTGACGCTCACGCGAGACGGCCTCACCGCGGCTTCGGGCGTGCACTGCGCGACGCGATCAGTGGCCTCGGTCAAATCCGCGAGCGCCTCGTAAAGCCGCAGGCTGGCCTGGAACTGGGCCAGCGTGATCCGGCCCGCCCGATACGCGGCGGCAACGCTGTCGTGGAACTGAACCGCGCCGTCGCGCCCACCGCCAAGGCGCGGGACGGCTGACCCGTGCCGGAGCGACTGGGCGACATGTTCGATGTTCGCGGCCAGCGTGCTCAGGGTGGCGGGGATCGCGGTCTCCGCTCCCGGCAGCAGCGGCACGAGCTGGTCCGCATACAGCAGGCAGCGGCCAATCTGCGCGATAGCGGACGTGCGCAGACGCACCTCGGCCCTGGCATGGTGGAGCAGCACCGCCTCCAATCCTTCGGCCGCGGTCAGGCCCGTGAGCTTCTCGGAGGCATCGGAGAGCTCGCCCAGGCCGCTGTCGCGTGCATGCGGGCCGGGCAGCGCCAGGACGGACGCCATGCGCCGTATCTTCCCCGCCGCGAGATCGAGCAGCGCCGTCACCTGCTCGCGCACTGCGTCGCCGGTCCGCACGGGCATTAGGACCACCGTCACCACGACGGCGATCGCGGTGCCGATCAGGGTATCGGCCAGACGCGCGACATAGAACAAATCAGACGCGTCGGCGAGATGGAACAGCAGCGACAGCAGCAGGCTGAGCCAGAACAGGACGATGCGGTAGCGGGCGGCGCGTTCGTAGAAGATGGCGAAAACACAGCCGACGATGATGGCGACCGCCACCGCCGGCACGTGCGATGCCGCGATCCAGATGAGCGTGCCCGCGAGCAGGCCGAGGACCGTACCGATGATGCGCTCCAGCGATTTCGATGCGGTCTCGCCGAAACTGTTGGCAGTGACGATCAGGGCGGTCAATGCGAGCCAGTAAGGCTTGGGTAACGGCAGCAGCGGCATCACGACGAACGCGATCAGCAGGCTGACCACGCACTGCAGCGCCAGCCGGGCCTGCACGGCCTGGATCGCGGGCGGCCAGCGCGGGATGCGCATCGGGATCATGCCGCGCCCGACGAAGCGCCAAGCCGGGGTATCGCGGCCTCGACCAGGTCCGAGAGCAGGAGCGCCAGGCCGAGCATCCGCGCGGGCGGCTCCGGCTCGCCTGGGCCGGGCCGGCGCAGGGCCGCCTGGCGCACGGCCTCGACCGCCTGACCCGCGCTGCCTGCCTTGTCCGCTCGGATGGCATCGGCGAGCGCCGCGAGCGAGGCCGCGACAGTCGCGTCGGCTGCGGCAGGCATCGCGCCGGCCTGCACGCGCAGCGCCGCGACGCAGCGGCCGACGCCTTCCAGCATCGCATCCAACGGCGGTAGCGCGGCGCCTCCCAGCCCGCCGGGCGCGATCTCGTCGCGGAGCATACGCACCCGCGCGATGCGCGCCGAGAGGCACGGCTGCGGCCAGCTCTCGCCGGAGCGCCAGAGCTGTAGCAGGTCGGCGAGGAAGCTGGCGAGTTCCATCCGCAGCAGCCGCCGCTCGAATTCCGGGGTGCGTGCCCGCCGCAGCAGCAGCGCGGTGACCGCGTCCGCGGCGGCGGCGAAGGCCGTGCCGCTGACCGCGGCGAGAGCGCCGAGCGGCACGAGCGACGGCGCGCCGCCCAGCACCAGCGGAATCAGCAGATTGAGGGCGACCAGCAGCACGAATCCGCTGCGCGGAGGCCCCAAGGGGCGGGCCAGCACCGAGACACCTGCGGCGAGGGCAAGGGCGGCATCTGCCAGCACCGGGCTGATGCCATACAGCACCGGCGCCAGCGGGAGCGGCACGACATTCGCAAGCAGCGCCGCTACAATGCGCAGCGGGCGCCCGGTCAGCATGCCCGGCGGGAAGAACAGCAGCAAGTTGAAGGCAACCAGCCCGCCATACATCGCCGCCAGCGTCGGCGCGTTGCCGGGCGGCGCGAGCACCTGCACGGTGATCGCCGACGCGACCGAAGCGGCCGTGCACGTCAGAGCGCCGAGAACGCGCCGCGGCTGGACCAGCAGGACATGCTCCCCGACCCCGAGGCGAGGTCCCCAGGATTGCATCACGCTCGTTGTCCCAAAGTCGGACCCGTTCGGTGCTGGCATACGAGGGTCACTCGAGTCACCAGGCGACATGATAATGAGCTTGTTCCGCGGACCAAGGCTACGAGAGATTTCCCGCGCGCCGCGCGGCACGAGCCTCGTGGCTGCGCTCCTGGCCGCTTCCTACAGCATTGCCATCCCGCCGTTGACGTGCAGCACGGCGCCTGTGACCCAGGCCGCCTCGTCCGAGGCGAGGTAGAGCACCGCCGCCGCCACGTCCTCGGGCCGGCCGAGCCGGCCGAGCGGGATGCGCGACGCGGCGGCCTTGCGCTGCTCCTCGCCGAGCGCCTCCGTCATCGCGGTCTCGATGAAGCCCGGCGCCACCAGGTTCACGGTGATGCCGCGGCTCGCCACTTCCTGCGCCAGCGCCTTGGTGAGTCCCGTGAGGCCCGCCTTGGCGGCGGCGTAATTGGCTTGGCCGGGGTTACCCGTCGCGCCCACGACGCTGCCGATGCCGACGATCCGCCCGGCGCGCCGCCGCACCATCCCCTTCAGCGCCGCCCGCGCGAGGCGGAAGGGTGCTGCGAGGTCCACGTCGAGCACCAGTGCGAAATCCTCGTCCTTCATGCGAAGTGCCAATCCGTCGCGCGTCAGTCCGGCGTTGTTGACGAGGATGTGGAGCGGGCCGCAGGCAGCCTCGGCGGCGGCGATCAGCGCGTCGGGCGCCGCCGGATCGCGCAGGTCGGCCGGGCACACGGCAGCACCTTCCCCCAGCTCCGCCGCGAGCGCGTCCAGCGCGCCCCGCCGCGTCCCGGAGAGGGCAACGCGCGCACCCTGAGCGTGCAGCGTCCGCGCGATCGCGGCACCGATGCCGCCCGAGGCGCCGGTGACCAGCGCCGCCTTGCCGTCGAGACGGAACACCTGTCCCTCCTTGAAAGTGCTTGGCCTAAAGCTGCTTGAGCACCGCCTCGATCTCGCCCGGCGTCCCGGCTGAGGCCGCGGTCGCATCCGGCACGATGCGGCGGACGAGGCCGCTCAGCACCTTGCCCGCGCCGAGCTCGACGAAGCTGTCCACGCCCATGGCGACGCAGGCCAGCACGCTCTCGCGCCAACGCACCAGCCCTGTGACCTGCTCGACGAGCAGGCGGCGTATCTCGTCCGGGTCCTGGGCGCGCTCGGCGGTGACGTTCGCGACGATGGGGATCTCGGGGGCCCGCAGCGGCGCCTCCGCGAGCGCCTCGGCCATGGCGTCCGCTGCCGGGCGCATCAGCGAGCAATGGAACGGGGCCGAGACGGGCAGCAGCATCGCGCGCCTGATCCCCTGCCCTTTCGCCGCCTCGACCGCGCGCTCGACCGCGGCCCTGTCACCGGAAATAACGACTTGGCCGCCGCCGTTGTCGTTCGCCAGCTCGACGACCTGGTGCTCCTCGGTCCCGTCCTCGTGGACGAGCACGGCGGCCCGCTCGCAGATCGCGCGCGCCTGATCCAGCTCGGCGCCGAGAAGTGCTGCCATGGCGCCGTCGCCGGCTGGCACGGCGCGCTGCATCGCCTGGCCGCGCAGGCGCAGGAGACGGGCGGTGTCCGCGAGCGGCATGGCGCCTGCGGCGGCGAGCGCGCTGTATTCGCCCAGGGAGTGCCCGGCGGCGAGCACCGCCTTGTCCGGCAGGCGGAAGCCGCCTTCCCGCTCCAGCACGCGGAGGGACGCGAGCGAGACGGCCATGAGTGCGGGCTGGGCGTTCTCGGTGAGCGTCAGCTCGTCCGCCGGGCCCTCGAACATGAGCCGGGTGAGGCGCTGCTCCAGCGCGTCATCCACTTCCTCGAACACCTCGCGCGCGGGGGCGAACGCCGCGGCGAGGTCGCGGCCCATGCCGACGCTCTGGCTCCCTTGGCCGGGGAAGACGAAGGCGTGGACGGGCATGGCGGCGGGCTTCTCCTGCGTGAGACGGCCGGGCGGTATCGCGTCCGGGTCGGGGCGTGTCAACGTGCGTCCCAGCCCGTGCACGCCAGATCGTGACGCGGGCCGCGCGATCATGTGATAGTGGAGTCTCACAACCAAGAGGAGAACACGTCATGCGGAGACCACTCGCGCTCGCGGCCACACTCTCCATGCTGGCCCTCGCGCCGGCGTTGGCGCAGCAAATGAACGCGCCGGTGCCGGGCCAGACCTCGCCGAGACTATATCCCCGCGGGCCCGCGACCACCTACTCCACGACGCCGCCGGCCACGAATGGCATGACATCGGGCATGACGTCGCGGCGCACCGCCGCGTCGCCGGCACCGAACGGGCAGCTGGTGAACATCAACACGGCGTCCCCGTCCGAGCTCGATGCGCTGCCGCAGATCGGCAAGGCGCGCCTCAAGAAGATCATCGACAACAGGCCCTACACCTCGACGCAGGACCTGATCACGAAGCATGTCCTGTCGCAGCACGTTTACGACACTATCAAGGATCGCATCACCGTTCGTTGATAGCGTGAAGCGAAGACCGTCTCACCGCGTAAGGATGGCGGCCAGAGGCTGAATCTGGGCGGGAGACGCGCGCCACCGGTCCACGCGTGGCGCGCGATGCCCGGACGACCGGAGGAGACCCCCATGCGAACGCTTCCGCTCGCGGCCGCCCTCGCCGCGTTCCTCGCCGTGCCTGCCATCGCCCAGCAGGTCGTGCAGCCGCCTGTGCCTGCGCAGCCCGCGCCGAGCCTGATGCCGCAGAGGCAATTGGTGAATCCGCCATCCCACGGGGCGACCCCGGCGGCCCCGCCCGGCACTGGCGCGCCTGCTCCCGATGCCGCACAGCGCGCGCCTTCGACGTCGCCGCCCGACACCGTGCAGGGCACTGGGGGTTCCTGCGTTCACCCGCCCTGCCCGCAAGCACCCGCTTCGAAGTAGGCTACGCCGCGAGCGCCTGGGTGCGCACGAGCCGGGCGTAGAGGCCGCCACGGGCCAGCAGCTCGGCGTGCGTGCCCTGCTCGACCGCGCGGCCCTCGCTCATCGCCACGACCAGGTCGGCGTCGCGCACCGTGGACAGGCGGTGCGCGACGATGATGGTGGTGCGACCCTGGCGCAGCCGGGCGAGGGCGCGCTGCACCGCGGCCTCGCTCTCCGCGTCGAGCGCGCTCGTGGCTTCGTCGAGCAGCAGGATGCGCGGGTTGCGCAGCAGCGCGCGGGCGAGCGCCACGCGCTGGCGCTGCCCGCCCGAGAGCCGCGCGCCGCCCGGCCCAACGCGCGTCTCGAAGCCGTCCGGAAGGTCGGCGACGAACCCGGCGGCCGCGTCGTAGGTTGCCATCTCGACCTCGGCCTCGGTCGCATCGAGCCGGCCCATGCGGACGTTCGCGGCGACCGTGTCATCGAAGAGCAGCGTGTCCTGGCCCACGTAGGCCATCGCGTCCCGCAGGGAGCCGAGGCCAACGCTGCGGATATCCGCCCCGTCCACCAGGATTTGCCCGCGGGTCGCATCGTAGAGGCGCGGGATCAGCGCGAGCGCCGTGCTCTTGCCGGCGCCCGAGGGGCCGACAAGCGCCACGGTGAGGCCCGGCTCGGCGGTGAAGGAGAGGGAGTTCGAGCCCGTCCCGCCCGTCCGGGTAGGTGAAGCCGACCGAATTGAACCGGACCTCGCCCTGGCCGCGCGGCAGTGGCGGCGCGCCGGGCGGTGTTACGACCCGTGCCCGCTCGTCGAGCACGCCGAACACGCGCGCGAGCCCGGCCAAGCCCTCCTGCAGCACCGCGTTGAGGCTGCCCAGCGCGCGCAAGGGCTGGGAAGCGATGAGAAGGGCGGCGACAAAGCCCGTGAAGTTGCCGACCGTGCCGTTGCCCTGCGACGCGCGCCAGCCTGCGAAGCCGATTACGCACGCGACGGCCCCGCCTCCCAGCACCTCCAGCAGGGGATCAACGCGGGAGCGCGAGCGCGTCATGCGCATGAGCGCCCGGTAAAGGTCGCGGAAGGCGCCCTCGGCCCGCCGGGATTCCACGCCTTCAAGGCCGTAGGCCCGTATGGTACGCGCCTGCGCGAAGCTCTCGTTCAGCAGGGCAGCGGTCTCGCCCACGCGCTCCTGCATCCCGCCCGATGCTCGGCGTATGCGCTTGCCGAGCCGCTGGATCGGCATGGTGGCAAGCGGATAAAGCAGCGCACTGATGAGGCTGAGCACCCAATCCAGGTAGAACATCGAGACGACAAGGCCGATCACGGTCAAGGCGTCGGAGACGCCCTTGACGGCGCGGGTCAGCGCCTCGCGGATGACGGCCGCGTCGGTAGTAAAGCGCGTGGCAAGCTGGGCCGGCGCCTCGCGCTCGATCTGGGCGAGGTCGGCATGGGAGAGATGGTTGAACAGACGCCCCTGCACCTCGCGGATGACGAGCAGCACGACCCGCTGCACCAGCACGGCCTGCCCATACTGCGCCATCGCCTTGGCCGAGGTGATGGCGATGACGAGCGCCGGGATTTGGTAGAGGATGCGGTGGTCCTTCGCCGCGAACAGGGAGAAAGCGCGGTTGATGACGACGGGGTAGAGCGCTGTCAGCCCGGCGACTACCGCCGTCAGGAGCAGCACGAGCAGGATTTGCCCGCGGTAGTGCCGGACGTGCTCGCGCCAGAGACGGGCGAGCATGGCGCGGGTCGGCATGTCGGCGAGCCGGTCGGGGGAGGCGTCCATGGCGCCGCCCTTATCAGGGCGCGAGGCGGCGTGCCAGTTCGGCTAGGCAGGCATCCCGGTCCGCGGCGCAGCCGCCCGCGAGCCACCACGCACGCACGACGGCAAGGGCGCGGCCCACGGCCGGGCCGGGCTTCGCGCCAAGTGCGAGCGCGTCACGGCCCGCGAGGGGGAAGACGGGGCGCGGCAGGGCCGCGAGCCGGGCGCGCAGTTCGGCCCAGCCCGGCGCGGCGCCGCCCGCGAGCCAGACGCGGCCGATGAGCAACTCGGCCGGCTCGTCCGCGAGCAGGCGGCGGAGATCGGAATCGTCCATTTCCGGCTGGGGAACGGGGCCGCGGCGTAGCGCGCCTAAGCGGTCGCGCTCCTCGCCCGATAGGCGAAGCCGCTCGGCAAGCGCGGCGGCATCGCCGTCGAGCAAGGCGGCGAGGCGGAGCAGGGAGTCCGCCGGCGCCCCCGCGGCGACCAGGGTGGAGAGGCGCGCGGGCGCGGCACCCTCCGGCAGCGCGCGGGCGAGCACGCCGAGCTCGTCCATGAGCGCGATGCTCGCGGACGGGTTGGGTGCTGCGAGGATGCGCTTGAGTTCCGACCAGACGCGTTCGGGCGAGAGCTGGTCCAGCCCCGCCGCGCCCTCACGCACAGCGGCAACGGCTTCCGGGTCGGGCTCGCCGCGTCCGTAGCGTGCCTGAAAACGGAAGAAGCGGAGCACGCGCAAGCAGTCCTCGGCGACGCGCCGCGATGCCTCGCCCACGAAGCGCACGCGGCCGGCCACGAGGTCATCCGCGCCGCCGAAGTAGTCGAACACATCACATCCCTTTGGGCATCCCTCTGGCCCGCCGAGCCGCATGGACATGGCGTTGATGGTGAAGTCCCGCCGGGCTGCGTCCTCCTGCCAGTCGCTCGTCCAGGCGACGTGGGCGTGCCGCCCATCCGTTTCTACGTCGCGGCGCAGCGTCGTGACCTCGAAGCCGCGCCCGCCGCTGACGGCGGTCACCGTGCCGTGGTCGAGACCCGTAGGTGCTGCGCGCAGCCCGGCGTCGGCGAGACGGCGCGTGACCTGCTCGGGGCGCTCGGGCGTGGCCAGGTCCACATCTGCGACCGGCAATCCGGCGAGCGCGTCCCGCACGCTGCCGCCGACGACCCGGGCGCCGGGGAGGGCGGCGAGGACGGCCTGGAGCGCCGGGTCGGCGAGGAAGGCGGGGGGCGGGATGCGGAGAGTGGCTCGGTCCTGCAATGCCGAGTCCTAGCCTGAGATATCCGAGCCGCCACTTCGCCCTGGAGTAAAGGTCAAACGGGCATTTTCCCAAGCGATTCCATCTGCACCCTCAGGCCAGCCGTCGTCGAAGGCCGCTCGATCCCGAGGATCGTGATAATTCGGCCGGTCATGTCTCGCCCCGCCCTGTTCGGCTGCGCTCCGGCCCTCTCTGTGAGCACTAAGTTCATGCTCTGAGCGCTGCTTCTTCCTCGGCACGTTCAAACCCTCGCTAGTCTCCAGCATTGGTTATAGCGCCCGCCAGTAGGGGCCGGGAGTCCTGATCAGTCATCGCCCGCATCCGCTTCCAGGCGATCAAGCGTCAGTGCCGCGAACAGCTTCAGCGCCTGCACCTCTCGGCCGACGATCTCCCATATGAGATCGGCACCGATTGGACGGCAGGCGCGGCGCATTTGGTTCCTGACGTGGCCAATATCTCCCCAGGGCTGGTCGCGCACGAGCGCGGGAGCGCACTGGCCGAGGCGGGACACAGCCTCGCAGACGCGCTCGATGCAGCGCTCGACGGCATCTCGCGTCAAGCCGTCGCCCGCGAAAACGTCGCGCTCAAGGCCGGCAGTGTAGTCCTCGATGTCCGCGATGTTGTCGAGGATGGCGGCGAGGCAGTCGGCTGGATCGTGATCAGACAGCACGGCGGCGATTCCGATCTGGGGTGGCGCGCAGCAGCGCTGATGATAGGACACTGAACACCGCGGCCGGCAAGGTGCCCGGCTTGATCGGGAGGGAACGCTGCGATGGTATCGCTCATTCTGACGCTGGTTGGGCCGGACAGGCCAGGGCTGGTAAGCGCCCTCTCAGAGAGAGTTGCCCGCTTCGGCGGGAGCTGGTTGGAAAGCCAGATGGCGCGGCTGGCCGGGCAGTTCGCGGGCATCGTCCTGGTCACCGTGCCCGATTCTGAGGTCAACGCCTTCGCGGATGAGTTGCAGGCCCTCGAGGGCGACGATCTCCACCTGACGATCCAGCGGACCGGCCCCGAAGCAGCCTGGAGTGGCCAGGCGCTCCGGCTCGAGCTCGTCGGTCACGACCGGCCCGGCATCGTGCGCGACATCACTCGTGTCCTCGCCGAGCGACGGGTCAACATCGTGGAACTGACCACGATGGTCACGAGCGGTTCGTTCTCGGCGGAGCAGATGTTCCATGCTGCTGCTCGCCTGCAACTACCGGACGGGCTTGCGGCTGCCGAGCTGAAGGCGGTTCTAGAGAAGTCTCGGGAACGATCTGATGATCGACATCGTTCTGGGCGATCCTGGCGCAGCGGCGGCCTGAGACCGCACCGGGGATCGGAAGTGATATTGCTGGACGGATCAGGCGACCGCTGTCCCGCGGCCGCCCGCATTCTCAGGGCATAACGATGCGGTGTGCTGCGGCAACGGCTGGTACTTCTCACCGTTAGTCTCGACTTTACAGAGTCGAGGAGTGGTCGCGTGCCGCCGCAAGGTAAGATCGCTCTCATCACCGGCGCGAACTCGGGGATCGGCTTGGCCGCCGCCGCAGCGTTCGCGCAAGAGGACGCGGATTTGTGCGTCACCTATCACCCGGACGACCAGGGCGCGCAGGAGATGAAGCGCCGGGTCGAGGGTGTGGGGCGGCACCGTCGGCGTGAATGCAGCCATCGCCACCGCGGTCCATCACGCCAAGGGCACGTGGGTCAGCACCCCGCCGATCCGGATCGCGGACCTACTGTGACTGAAGACGCCGTGCGCAGGCTTGTGACGAACTCGTGGCGGGCGCAGCGCCCATCCGACGCACCACGGCCCCAAACCCGTGCGGAGATGTCGCGTTAACTCAGAGTTAGCCATCGCGGCCGGAACCAGCTTTGCCCGACAGGCGTCGTGCGGTGCCCGGTGCCGCCCCCATTTCGTCTCGAAAAGGATATGTCCGTGAAGGCATTAACATGGCACGGGAAAGGCGACATACGCTGCGAGAGCGTCCCTGATCCCAAGATCGAGCATCCGCGCGACGCCATCATCAAGGTGACGGCCTGCGCTATCTGCGGCTCCGACCTGCACCTCTACGACGGCGTCATCCCCACGATGAAGAGCGGCGACGTGCTCGGCCACGAGACCATGGGCGAGGTCGTCGAGGTCGGCGCGGAGAACAAGAAGCTGAAGGTCGGCGACCGCGTCGTGGTGCCGTTCACCATCTCCTGCGGCGAGTGCTTCTTTTGCCAGCGCGGCTACTTTTCCGGCTGCGAGCGGTCCAACCCGAACGCCGAGATGGCGTCCAAGCTGTGGGGCCACTCGCCCGCCGGGCTGTTCGGCTACTCGCACCTGCTGGGCGGGTTCCCCGGCGGCCAGGCCGAGTATCTCCGCGTGCCCTACGCCGATGTCGGGCCGATCAAGGTGCCGGACGGCCTCTCCGACGAGCAGGTATTGTTCCTGTCGGACATCTTCCCGACGGGCTACATGGGCGCCGAGTTCTGCGACATCAAAGGTGGCGAGACCATCGCGGTATTCGGCTGCGGCCCGGTCGCGCAGTTCTCGATCCGCAGCGCCTTCCTGCTCGGCGCCGAGCGGGTGATCGCCATAGACACCGTGCCGGAGCGCCTCAAGATGGCGGCGGACGCGGGCGCGATCACCATCGACTTCATGAAGGAAGACGTCCACGACCGCATCCAGGAGCTGACCCATGGCCGGGGTGCTGATGCCTGCATCGACGCCGTAGGCACCGAGCCGCACACCTCGGCGAGCTTCGACTCCATGCTGGACCGGCTCAAGGTCGCGGCGTTCGCCGGGACCGACCGGCCGCACGTGCTGCGCCAGGCGATCAACAACACGCGCAATTTCGGAATCGTGTCCATCGTCGGCGTCTATGGCGCCTTCGTGGACAAGATCCCGATGGGCAGCGCGATTAACCGCGGCCTGACCTTCAAGATGGCCCAGACGCCGGTGCAGCACTACCTGCCCAACCTGATGCAGCGGATCGAGAAGGGCGAGATCGACCCGTCCTTCGTCATCACCCACAAGGCGCCGCTCGCCGACGGCCCCGACCTCTACAAGACGTTCCGCGACAAGCAGGACGGCTGCATCAAGGTCGTGCTCAAGCCCTGAGACTACTTCGATTGGAGACGCGACTATGGCTTCCGATACTCGCCCCCTCGCCATCGTGACCGGCGCATCCACCGGCATCGGCTATGAGCTGGCCAAGCAATGCCGCGACAACGGCTTCGACCTGCTGATCGCCGCCGACGAGTCCGAGATCGAGCGCGCCGCGGCCGAGCTGCGCCAGCAGAACGGTATCAACGTGGAGGCGGTGCAGGCCGATCTCTCCGGGCCGGAGGGCGTGGACAAGCTCTATGCTGCTGCCAGGGGGCGCAGGGTAGACGCGTTGCTGGCCAATGCCGGGCGCGGCCTCGGCCGCGGCTTCCTCGATCAGGATCCGAAGGAGTGGCGGCGCGTGGTGGACACCAACATAACGGGCACCTTGCTGCTGCTGCAGAAGGTTGGGCGCGACATGCGCGCCGCGGGAACCGGCCGCATCCTGATAACCGGCTCCATTGCGGGGTTCCTGCCCGGCACCTACCAGGCGGTCTATAACGGCACCAAGGCCTTCCTGGACAGCTTCTCCTTCGCACTCCGCCATGAGCTGAAGGACAGCGGCGTCACCGTGACCTGCCTCATGCCCGGCGCCACCGAGACGGATTTCTTCGAGCGCGCCGACATGATGGACACCAAAGTCGGCACGCAGAAGAAGGACGACCCGGCGATGGTGGCCAAGACCGGGTTCGACGCGATGATGAAGGGCGAGGGCGACGTGGTCGCGGGCTGGCACAACAAGCTGCAGGCGGCGATCGCCCACGTCGCGCCCGCCGGCGTGCTGGCCGAGATGCACCGCGGTATGGCCGAGCCAAGAAAGGCCAAGAACTAGCCCGGCACCGGCGGTGCCTGACGCGACGAGCGGGAAGAGGACGGGATGAACGACATTCAGTTGGCGAAGTTCCTCGGGTACTTCAGCCTCGTGCTGGGGATGGTCGAGCTGATCGCGTCGCAGCCTCTGATCCGGCTGCTCGGCCTTCCCCGGTCCGCGGCGCTGGTCCGCGCCTTCGGGGCACGGGAGGTCGCGGCGGGGATCGGAGTGTTGACTTACCCCGACCAGCCGGCGCCGCTTTGGGCACGGGTGGGCGGCGACGCCCTCGACCTCGCGGTGCTGGGTTGGGCGCTGCGGCCGGGCAATCGCCGGCGCGGCGGAGCTGCTGCGGCCACGGCATCCGTGCTGGCTGTCACGGCGCTGGACGTGCTGTGCGCGGTCGCGCTCACCCAGCGGCAGGCGCGGGCGAGCGCGACCGCGCAGCGCACCCGCCTTGCACGGCCGGCCGGATAACACGCTTTCGCGTGCGTTGCCCGCCTCGGTTACTGGCCCGGCGCCGGAGCGGCGTCGGGGCGGTATGGCATCTCCAGGGTCCGGGTCTCCTCAAGCCAGAGCGCCACGGCGAGCGCGGCGGCCGCGGGCGCCCCTAGGGCGAGGAACGCGCCCGCCCAGCCGAGCCAGTCCGCGAGCAGGCCGCCGACTACGCCCGACAGCGCGCCGCCGATCCCCTGCAGCGCGTTGACCGTGCCGAGCGCGGTCTGGGTCCGCCCACTGCCCCAGGTCAGGTCGGCGACCAGCACCGGCACCGCGACGCCGAGTAGCCCGGACGCGACACCATCCAACACCTCGGCGGAGATCAGCCAGACGGGCGCGCTGACCATGGCCGAGATGACCGCGCGCACCACGAGCGCGGCGCAGGCGATGAGCAGGAGGTGGCGCCGGCCCCGCGTGTCGGCCAGCGAGCCGGCCCAAAGCGCCACTGGGATCATCGTCAACTGCGCGACGATCACGTAGATGGCCGTCCACCTGGTCGCGTCAGCGCCCATGGCTGCGAGATGCTGGACGAGCAGCGACAGCATCGTCCCGTTGCTCAGGGCGAACAGGGCCAGCGCCGCCGCGAGCAGCAGCAGGCGGCGGTTCGCGAGCACGGCCAGCACAGGGTGGCTGCGGTCCGCCTCGTCCGGCTCGTCCTCCTGCCAGCCATGGGCACGACGGCCGTTCCAAGCGCTCGCGGGGGTTGTCGCGACCGCAACGATCGCGGCCACCGCCATGGCGGCCAGAACCAGGAAGGCGGTGCCTGGTCCCAGGACCTGGGTGCCGCCGCCGACCAAAAGCGCTGCGGTCAGTACGCCGACGTGATTGAACGCTTGGTTACGGCCCTGCTGGCGCGGGAAAGCTGCCTTGCCCACGATGCCCAGGGTGAGCGAGGTCAGCGCCGGCACGACCAGCGTGCCGCCGGAGGCGGCGACGAACTGCGCCGCCAGCACAGCGAGGAAGCTACGGGCGAGGAGAAGCAGGACCGTGCCCACCAGGATCGCCCCGCAGGCTAGGCCGAGAAGCAAGCGCGGTTTTCCGAGCCGATCGGCGAGCGCGCCGGCCGGGCTGTTGAGCACCAGCGTGCCGAGGCCGACGAGGGTCGTAACTAGGCCGATCCGACCAGGGTCCCAGTGGCCAATTTGTGCGAGCCAGGTCGCAAGGAACGGCCCCAATCCACCCTGGATGTCGCCTACAAAGAGGTTGATGGCGGCAAGGTGCGCGGTCGGGGATATCGTTCTGCGCGCGGGGCGTCGCCGGTGTGGCCGGCCGCGATCAAGGGACGGAGCGGTAACCATTAGCCTTGGTAAGTATCACGCCGGGACCGGCGAGGTCTGCCTCGACGTTCAGCGCAGCGCGGCGCGCAAGCGGTCCCAGTCGGCTTGCCGGCCTGGAATCCCGAACCGTAGCCAGTGCGGCTGGGCCGGGAAGCGACGCGCAAGGATGCCAGCCGCCCCGAGCGTCTCGAACAACGCCGCGGCATGCGCTCCCTCGGTTAGCCGGAAGAGCCGCGTTCCTCCCACGACGCGCAGGCCCGCCGCGGCCAGGCAGACGTCAAGCTGCCGGGCGTCGCGCTCAAGGCGGGCCGCAGCGCCGATGGCCCAGCCCGAATCCAGCAGCGCCCGGCGGCCGATGTCGACCGCAGGACCAGACACAGCCCAGGGGCCGAGCGCTGCGCGGATCAGGTCGGCCGTCCTCTCTTCCGCGAGCGCGAAACCGAGCCGCAGTCCGGCAAGGCCGTACGACTTGCCGAAGGAGCGCAGGACCACAATGGCCGGATGAGGCAGGAACGGCACGAGGCTGACGCCGCTCTCGAAATCCGCGAAGGCCTCGTCCACCACGAGCAGCCCGCCGCGCTGGGCTAGTTGGTTCGCGAGGGCCAGCACCTCGGCCGGGGGCATGATCCGGCCGTCCGGGTTGTTGGGATTGCACAGCACGGCACAGGATGCGCGCTCCAGCTCCTCGAACTGGGTGACCTCCGTGACGCGGGCTCCGGCAACTTGCCACGCCGCGGCGTGCTCGGCATAGGTCGGGCCGAGCACGGCGACCTCGCGCCGCGGAAGCAATCGCGGGAGCAGGCTGATCAGGACCTGCGTGCCGGGCGCTGCCGCCACCATTGCTGGGCATCTGGCACCGTAGGAGCACGCGGCAGCGGCTTGCAGAGCGTCCGCCGCCTCCGGTTCGGGTAGGCGCGCAAAGGCGTCGGCAGAGAGGGCTGGGATTGGGTAGGGAACCGGGTTGATGCCCGTCGAAAGGTCCACCCAGGGTTCCGGCGCCCCCGGGAACAGGCGCCGCGCCTCAGACAGGCGGCCACCGTGAGGGCGGGCCGGCCCTGCTGCGCCGTCGCGTGCCGTGTTAGCCATCGTGCCCGTCCTGCCCTGCATCGGCTACCCTCCTGCACCTCTTGCTCAACCTCACCGTCGTTACCGGCGCCCTCGCCGTCGAAGCCGTGTTCGGTTACCCGGACGCGCTGTTCCGCGCCATCCGCCATCCCGTGGTCTGGATCGGCGCGCTGCTGGCCTGGCTCGACCGACGGCTGAACCGGGCGACTTGGCCGGCCGGCAGGCGGCGCCTGCTCGGCGCAGTGTCGCTCGCAGCACTTCTGCTCGCGACGGCCGGCCCGGCCGCGGCACTGCAGGCGGCGCTGCTGCCCCACGCGGGCGGCGTCGCGGTCCTCGCGATCCTGGCCGCTTCGTTGCCAGCCCAGCGCAGCCTATGGTCCCACGTGCGCGCC
This sequence comes from uncultured Alphaproteobacteria bacterium, assembly GCA_963839135.1. Taxonomy (GTDB): domain Bacteria; phylum Pseudomonadota; class Alphaproteobacteria; order Acetobacterales; family Acetobacteraceae; genus CAWKEH01. The sequence continues at coordinate 41,220 of CAWIUA010000052.1, read as the reverse complement.
ATCGCCGATGCGCTGGAGGGCGATGGCCTCGCGGCCGGGCGGCGCGCGGTGTCGCACATCGTGGGCCGCGACCCGGAGAGCCTCGACGCGGCCGGGGTGGTCCGTGCGGCGATCGAGAGCCTGGCCGAGAACTTCTCCGACGGCGTCGTCGCGCCCGGCGTTCTGGGGCGTGCTGCTCGGCTTGCCGGGCATGGTGGCCTTCAAGGCGGTGAACACCGCCGACAGCATGGTCGGCCATCGCACGCCGCGGCACGAGGCGTTCGGCTGGGCGGCAGCCCGGCTCGACGACCTCGTCAACCTGCCCGCCTCGCGCCTGGCCGCGCTGTGGCTCGTCCTCGCCGCGCTGATCCAGCCCGGCGCCGATCCCGTCGCGGCGCTCCGGGCGGTGCGGCGGGACGCGGGACGTCATCGCTCGCCGAATGCGGGCTGGCCGGAGGCGGCCATGGCGGGCGCCCTCGGCCTGCGCCTCGCCGGCCCGCGGACCTACGGCCGTGTCCAGGTGGACGATGCCTGGATGGGCGACGGGCGCGCGGCGGCGACGCCGGCCGATTTGCGCCGGGCGCTCGCGCTCTATCGCACGGCCTGCGCCATAGAATGGGTTGCCCTGGCGGTAGCGCTCGCGGCGGTCGCCCCCCTTAGCGGGCCAGACTGAGCAGCCTGTCCACGTCCATGTGTTGCTCGAGGTGCACCGCGAGCGCGTCCAGCGCCGCCTCGATTTCGGCCTCGTGGCGACGCGCGGCCGGCTCGGCGCCGAGCTGGCGTAGCAAGACGGCACGCGCCGCGTCCGATCCGAACAGGCCGTGCACGTAGGTTCCCGCCACCCGGCCGCACGCGGAAACAGCACCGTCCGGACGGCCATCGTCGAAGCGGAGGAACGGGCGCGCCGTCGCCGGGCCGGTCGTGCGGCCCATGTGCATCTCGTAGCCGGTGAACCGTGTCCCGTCCGCCGCCAGCGTGCCCGCAACGCGCTCCAGGCGCTTCTCCCCGGTCAGGACCGTGTCCAGGTCGAGCAAGCCGAGGCCGGACACCGCGCCCGCTGGTCCCTCGATCCCGTCCGGGTCCGCGATCTGCTGCCCGAGCATCTGGTAGCCGCCGCAGAGCCCCAGCACCCGGCCGCCGCGTCTCACGTGCGCCGCGATGTCGCCGTCCCATCCCTCGGCCCGCAGCGCCGCGAGGTCGGCGGCCGTGGCCTTCGACCCCGGCAGGATCACGAGCGCGCAATCGCCCGGCAGCGGCGCGCCGCGCGGCAGCAGCACGAGGTCCACGTCCGGCTCGGCCCGCAGCGGGTCGAGATCGTCGAAGTTGGCGATGCAGGGCAGCAAAGGCACCGCGATCCGCACCCGGCCGCTGCCGGGCTGCGTCCGCGCGGCGTCGGCCAGGTCCGCCACGTCCTCGGCGGGCAGGCGCGCGACGTGCTCGCAGTGGGGCACAAGGCCCAACGCCTCCCACCCCGTCCGCCGGGCGATCTCGGCCATGCCGTCCGCGAACAGCGAGAGGTCGCCCCTCATGCGGTTCACCACGAAGCCGCGGATGAGGGCGGCGTCCGCCGGGTCGAGCACGGCGCGCGTGCCGACCAGGCTCGCGATGACGCCGCCGCGGTCGATGTCGCCGACCATCACGACAGGCGTGTCTGTGGCCCGAGCGAAGCCCATGTTGGCGATGTCGCCCACCCGCAGGTTGATCTCGGAGGCGCTGCCGGCGCCCTCGACCAGCACAATCTCGGCCTCGCCCCGGAGCCGCGCGAAGCTGTCCAACACGTAGGGCATCAGCCGCGGCTTGAGCGCCTGGTAGTCCCGCGCCCGGACGGAAGCGGCGAAGACGCGCCCCTGCACCACGATTTGCGCCCCGATGTCGCTCTGCGGCTTCAGCAGCACGGGGTTCATGTGCACGCTCGGTGCAGCACAAACGGCGCGGGCCTGCAACGCCTGCGCGCGCCCGATCTCGCCGCCCACACCGCCCTCGGCCGCCGCGACAACGGCGGCGTTGTTGGACATGTTCTGCGGCTTGAACGGCAGCGCCCTGATGCCGCGGCGCAGGCAGGCGCGCGCCAGGCCCGCGACCAGCACCGACTTGCCGACGCTCGATCCCGTGCCCTGGAGCATGATCGCCCGCGCTGCCATGTCAGAACTCGATTCCCTCCTGCGCCTTCACCCCCGCCGCGAAATGGTGCTTCACGAGCGTCATCTCGGTCACGAGGTCGGCGGCCTCGATCAGCGCCGGGCGGGCGTTGCGCCCGCTGACGACCACGTGCAGCGATGGCGGCCGGGCGCGCAGCGCATCGACGACCTCCTCGGTCGAGAGATAGTCGTAGCGCAAGGCTACGTTCAGCTCGTCCAGCACCAGAAGCGCGAGGCCGGGCTGCCGCATCAGCTCCAGAGCGCGATCCCATGCCCGGCGGCAGGCAGCCACGTCGCGCGCCCGATCCTGCGTCTCCCAGGTGAAGCCCTCACCCATGGTGTGCCACTGCACGAGGTCGCCGCCGAGCCGCTCCAGCACGGTCCGCTCGCCGGTGGACCAGGCGCCCTTGATGAACTGCACCACCGCCGTCCTGCGCCTATGGCCGACCATGCGCAGCACCAGGCCGAACGCGGCGGTGCTCTTGCCCTTGCCGGGCCCGGTATGGACCATCAGCAGTCCCTTCTCTGCGATGGTCTTGCCGGCCACCTCGGCGTCCTGCACCTCTTTGCGCCGGGCCATCTTGGCGCGGTGACGGGCGGCCTCCTCGCCTGTGTCGCTCACTTGATCCTCACTGGTATCCCGGCGACCGTGAGCACCACGGCGTCGGCGCGCGCGGCCACGCGCTGGTTGAGACGGCCCGCCTCGTCGCGGAAGCGGCGGGTCAGCGCGTTGTCGGGCACGATACCGAGGCCGACCTCGTTCGACACCAGCACCGTTGGCGCCGTCCTCGCATCGAGCACCGCGTCCAGCGCGTCCGCGGCTGCCGCGACATCGTGTTCGCCCAGCACGAGGTTGCTCAGCCATAGGGTAAGGCAGTCCACGAGCGCGGGCTGGCGGTCCGCCTCGCTCAGCGCGGCAGCGAGGTCGAGCGGCTCCTCCACCGTCCGCCATCTGGCATCCCGTCCGGCGCGATGCGTGGCGATGCGCGTGCGCATCTCGTCGTCGAGCGCCTGCGCGGTCGCGACGTAGAGCCAGGGCGGCGGATGAGCGGTGACGAGGGTCTCGGCGTGGCGACTCTTGCCGGAGCGCGCACCGCCCAGGACGAGGGTGAGGCAGGACAGGGAAGGACTACCTTTGACGCGGTGGGCCGGACGCGCGTAATACCGCACACCTGACGGTCCTTCCACGTGGAAGGTGAATAGGGAATGCGGTGCGGGGCCTCGCTCCTACTCCGCGGCTGCCCCCGCAACTGTGAGCGGAGAGCGGCCCGTCGCAACGCCACTGGGAGCCCTTGGGGCAACCTGGGAAGGCAGGCGGGCCGTGCCGGATCCGCGAGCCAGGAGACCTGCCGTCAGGGAACAACCGCGAGGCCGGGCGGGGTGCCCCGGCGGCGGCGGTGTCTTCGGACACCGATCCCCTCAGCCGCCCGGCGGCTAGGGGACGGTTGGCGCTCCGTAGTTGCACGCTGTTGCCGTCGCGCGAGGGGTAGCCTTTGTGTCTGATCTCGTTCCCCGCCTCCACGTCTGCACGACCTGCCGCGCCGGGCAGCCGCTCGCCGAGGGTGAGACGGCGCCCGGCCAGCATTTGCACGACGCCCTTGCCGGGCTCGTGACCGCGGACTCGCCCGTCGCGCTCCATCCCGTCGCCTGCCTCGCGAGCTGCGAGCGCGGCTGCACGGCGGCGATCTCGGCGCCCGGCAAGTGGAGCTACCTGCTCGGCGGCCTGTCGGCCGGGAACGCCGCCGACCTGCTGACCTACGGCGCCGCCTACGCCCTGTCGCGGACCGGCACGGTGCTGCCGTCCAAGCGGCCGGCGTCCCTCGCCCGCGCCGTCCTCGGCCGCTTCCCCGCGCAGGAGCTTCCATGAGTGCCACCCCCATGAGTGCCACCCGAAGATTCCCGCCACGGTCGTCACCGGCTTCCTCGGCGCTGGCAAGACGACGCTCGTGCGCCATCTCCTCGCCAACGCGGGCGGGCGGCGCATCGCGGTTATCGTCAATGAGTTCGGCGCGCTCGGCATAGACGGCGAGGTCCTGCGCGCCTGCGGCATCGAGGGGTGCGCAGACGAGGACATCGTGGAGCTGGCGAACGGCTGCCTGTGCTGCACTGTCGCCGAGGACTTCCTGCCGGCGATGCAGGCCCTCCTCGACCGCCCGGCGCCGCCCGAGCACATCGTGATCGAGACTAGCGGCCTCGCCCTGCCCAAGCCCTTGCTCAAGGCGTTCAACTGGCCTGCGATCCGCTCGCGCGTGACCGTGGACGGCGTGGTGGCCGTCGTTGACGCGCCGGCCGTGGCCGCCGGCCGCTTCGCCGATGATCCGGAGGCAGTCGCCCGGCAGCGCACAGCCGACCCCTCGCTCGACCACGATAACCCGCTCGCCGAGGTCTATGAGGACCAGCTCCAGGCGGCCGACCTGGTCGTGCTGAACAAGGCCGACCTGCTCGGCGCGGAGGAGATGGCCCGGCTTCGCGAGCAGGTCGCCGCTGCGGCGGCGCGCGCGGTGAAGGTGGTGCAGGCCAGCGCGGGGCGGCTCGACCCCGCCGTGCTGCTCGGTCTGGAGGCCGCCGTGGAGGCCGACCTCGACTTCGCGACCGTCCCACCACGACGCGGAAGACGGGGCGCACGAGCATGACGATTTCGAGAGCTTCGTCGTCCCGCTTCCGGAGATCGCCGAGCCGGACGGGTTGCTGGCCGGACTGCGCGCGATCGTCGAGCGGCAGGACGTGCTGCGGGTGAAGGGCTTCGCGGCGGTGCGGGGCAAGGCCATGCGCCTGCTCGTCCAAGGCGTGGGCGCGCGATTCCGGCAGGAGTTCGATCGTCCCTGGCGCTCGGGTGAGGCGCGGAACGGCGCCGTCGTGGTGATCGGGCGCACCGGCCTCGACCGTGCGGCCATCGCGGCGGCCGTCGCCGCGGCCTCGGGCTGACCAATGCACCTGCTCTTCCGAGAGACGCGTTCGCTCGATGCCGAGGAGGCAGCCTCCGATCTCGGGCAGTCGCCGGCCGATCTCGTGCTCCTCTCGTTCTCGGACAGCGACCTCGGCGCGGCAGCCGCGGCGTGGCAGACGATGGCGGCCGAGGAACGGCCGAGCCTGCGCCTGGCCAGCCTCGCCCGGCTGCGCCACCCCATGTCGGTGGACCTCTACGCCGAGCAGGTGATCGCGCGGGCGCGCTGCGTGGTGATCCGGCTCCTGGGCGGGCTGGAATACTGGGGCTACGGCGCTGAGGAGGTCGCCGCCCTGTGCCGCGCCGAGGGGATCGCGCTGGCCGTGCTGCCAGGCGACGGACGCGACGACCCGGCGCTGTGCGCGTTGTCCACGGTCGCGCCCGAGGCACTGGCGCGGCTGGGCGACTGCCTCGCCCAAGGCGGGCCGGAGAACCTGCGGCGCGCGCTGCTGCTCGCCGCCCATCTCGGGGGCCTGCGCTCCGACCCGGCGCTGCCCGCCCTGACGCTGCCCAGTGCCGGAAAGCACCCCCTGCGCGCCGTGCCGGACGGCGAAGCCTGGGCGAGCGCCGCGATCGTGTTCTACCGCTCGCACTTGCAAGCGGGCGACATCGCGCCGATCGAGGCGCTGGCGGCGGCGCTGGCCGAGCGAGGCATCGCGACGCGGGCGCTCTACACCGCGAGTCTGAAGGATCCGGCATGCGCTGCCTTCGTCGCCGAGCGGCTGCACGCCTGGCAGCCGCGCGTCGTCCTGAACGCCACCGCCTTCTCCGCGCGCCAGGACGATGCCGGTTCGCCGCTCGACGCGGCCGGCGTTCCCGTCCTGCAAGTCGTCCTGGCCGGGATGGCGCGGAACGCGTGGGCGGAGTTGGCGCGCGGGCTGTCGCCCACCGACCTCGCCATGCATGTCGCATTGCCCGAGCTGGACGGGCGGCTGCTGACCACCGCTGTCTCGTTCAAGGCCGAGGGGGCGGCAGTCCCTGGGCTGGAATACGCCCGCACGATTCACCAGCCCGACCCGGAGGGGATCGCGCTCGCCGCCGACCGCGCGGCCGGATGGGCGCGGCTCGCCACAGCACCGCCGGGTGAACGCCGCCTGGCCATCGTGCTGTCCGACTACCCCGGAATTGGCGGCCAAGTTGCGCACGCAGTCGGGCTCGACACCTTCGCCAGCCTCGCCGCCATCCTGCGCCTGCTGCGCGACGCCTTGTATCGGTGCGAGGCTCCCGACACTGCCTCCCTCGTCGCGGCACTCTCCCACGAAGCCCCACGCGCAATGCTCAGCCTCGCCGCGTATCGCCGCCTGTTCGCCAGCCTCCCCGAGGCGGCGCGGCAACGCGTGCTCGCGGCCTGGGGCGAGCCGGAAGACGATCCGGCGGCGCAGGACGGCGCCTTCACCCTGCGCCATGCGCGGTTCGGCAACCTGATCCTCGCGGTGCAGCCCGACCGCGGCGCCGTCGTGGACCGCAAGGCCGGGTATCACGACCCGGACCGCCCGCCGCGCCACGCCTACATCGCCTTCCACCTCTGGCTGCGGCACGTCGTCGGCGTCCATGCGATGCTGCACCTCGGCACGCACGGCACGCTGGAGTGGCTGCCCGGCAAGGCGGCGGCGCTGTCCGCCTCCTGCTTCCCGACGCTGCTGCTGGGCGGCTTGCCCGTGATCTACCCGTTCATCGCCAACAACCCCGGCGAGGCCGCCGCGGCGAAGCGCCGGCTGGGGGCGGTCACCATCGGCCACCTCACGCCGCCGCTGCGGGCCGCCGCGGCATATGGCGAAGCCGCCGCGCTGGAACGGTTAATCGACGAATACGCCGCCGCCGACGGCATGGACCGGCGGCGCACCTCCCTGCTCAGGCAAGAGATCCTGGGCCGCGCCGACTTCGCCGGCCTGCTCGCCGAGAGCGGCGCCGGTCCCGACCTGCCGGACGACGACCGCGCTCGCGCGGCTCGACGCCTACCTGTGCGACCTGAAGGATCTGCAGATCCGCGACGGCCTGCACGTCTTCGGCCAGGCCCCGGCGCCGGAGCGGCGGCAGGCGCTGCTCGACGCGCTCCGCCGGGCCTGTCCCGGCGCGGACGGTACGGCGCTGGAGGCCGCGCTGGACGGCTCGGCGGCGGGCGAGCGGACCGGGCTGCTCGCGGCGCTCGACGGGCGCTTCGTCGCTCCCGGCCCGGCGGGCGCCCCTACGCGCGGCCGGGGCGACGTGCTGCCGACCGGGCGCAACCTGTTCGCGTCCGATCCGCGCCAGGTTCCGACGCCGTCGGCGACAGCACTCGCCGAGAAGGCCGCCGCCGAACTTCTGCGCCGCCACCTGCAGGACCACGGCGACTACCCCCGCGCCATTGTGCTCGATCTCTGGGGCAGCGCCACCATGCGAACGGGCGGCGAGGATCTGGCGCTGGCGCTGCTGCTGCTGGGCGTCCGGCCGGCCTGGGACGAGGGATCGGGCCGGGTGACCGGCATCGAGGTGGTGCCGCTCGCCCGGCTCGACCGCCCACGCGTTGATGTGACCCTGCGCGTCTCGGGCCTGTTCCGCGACGCCTTCGCCGCCCAGATCGCCTTGTTCGATGCGGCCGTGTGCGCGGTCGCCGCGCGCGACGAGGCAGCCGAGTGGAACCCGCTCGCGGCTGCCTGCCACGGCCTCGCCGGCGATGCGCTGCGCCATGCCACGGCGCGCATCTATGGCCCGGCGCCGGGCGAGCACGGCGCCGGCGTCACCGAGCTGCTCGACCGCGGTCTCTGGCAGGACCGCGCCACGCTGGGCGCCTCCTACCTCGCTGCTTCTGCGGCGTCCTACGGCAAGGGTCTAGACGGCACGGCGGACCGGGAGGGCTTCGCCACGCGCATCGCGACGGCGGATGCGTTCGTGCACCAGCAGGACCACCGCGAGACTGACCTCCTGGACAGCACCACGTGGGCCGCCCACGAGGGCGGCTTCGCGGCGGCGGCCGACAGCCTGGGCCGCGCCCCCGCGCTCTATCACACCGACACGGCGCAGCCCGAGGCGCCGCGCGTCCGCACGCTCGCCGAGGAGGTCGCCCTGGTCGTGCGGGGCCGCGCCGCGAACCCGGCCTGGATCGCCGGCATGACCCGCCACGGCTACCGTGGCGCTGCCGAGATCGCCCGCGCCGTGGATGGGCTGCACGCCTTCGCCGCCTGCCTGCCGCAGCGCCTGGACCGCCAGTTCGATCTCCTCTTCGACGCGACCCTGGGCGACCCGGCCGTGGACCGCTTCCTGCGTGAGGCCAACCCAGAGGCGCGCACGGCCATGGCCGCGCGGTTCCAGGACGCGCTGCGCCGCGACCTCTGGCGTTGCAGGCGCAACGCCGTCGCCGCAATAATCGGGAGCGACGCCTCGTGAGCGATTGTCCTGCGGCCCGGGGAAGGTGCCCGAGCCTGTTCGAGCCGATGGCGGCCGGGGACGGGATGCTCGTCCGGGTGAAGCCGCCCGGCGCGATGCTGACCGCGTCCGCGGCCCGGACGCTCGCGGCGGCAGCGTCGCGCTGGGGCAACGGCGTGATCGAGGCGACCGGGCGCGCTGCCCTGCAGGTTCGCGGGCTGTCGGACGCGTCGGCCGCGGCGTTCGCGTCCGCGATGGTCGCCGCCGGTCTCGGAGACGCCGACGCGGGCGCGGAGCGCCGCCGCAACGTCATCGCCTCGCCGCTCGCTGGCGACGACCCCGCCGTGAGCCGTCATGCGGCGCCAGTCGCGGCGGGGCTGGAAGCCGCGCTGGCGACGGAGGGGCGGCTCGGCGCGCTGCCTCCTAAGTTCGGATTCCTAGTCGACGGCGGCGGGGTGCTGGGGCTGGCGGGCGTTGCCGCCGATGTGACTCTCCGACTCAGCGATGAACGGTGTGAGATAGCAGCGGACGGCTCCACGCTGGCCGCCGTGGTCGGCGTGGCCCACGCAGCCCCGGCAGCGATGCGGCTCGCGCACGCGTTCCTGAACTTGGCCGCACGCGCGACACCGCTGCCGCGGCGCATGAGAGTGCTCGTAGAGGCCGTCGGAGCGGACGCCGTGTTCGCCGCCGCGGGCTTGGCAGCGTCCGGATGCCCGCCGCCAAGCCGAGACGCTCAATCGTCGGGCCACTGCCCTACCCGAGCGCGGACAGGAGCGCCTTCGGGTTCGGCCTGCTGTTCGGGACGATTGCGGGCCACGGGCCTTTTGGCGCTCGCAGACGCGGCGGAGCGGTTCGGCGACGGCAGCCTGCGCATGACGCCATGGCGGGCGCTGTGGTCGCAGGCGTCGGGACGGGCGCGGTGGCTGTGCTGCGCGAGGCCGGGATGCGCCTGGGCCTGATCATTGACCCGGCCGATCCGCGCCTCCACGTCGTCGCCTGCCCAGGTCACCCCGCCTGCGCGAGTGCCACCGTGGACACGCGCGCGGACGCTGCCCTCGCTGCCCTGGGCCTCCCCGGCCGATCCACGTCTCGGGCTGCGCAAAGGGATGCGCCCATCCCGGGCCTGCCGCGATCACCCTCGTCGGCGATGGCGAGGCGCTACGGCATCGTCCGCCATGGCCGGGCCGCCGACCCGCTGGCCGAGCAGGGTCTGACCATGGCCGAGGCGGTGGTCGCCTCCTCCGGCGCGGGGGAGCAGGCGGCGTGAGCGGGCCGGGCTACGACTACGTGCGGGACGGGGCAGCGATCTACGCCCGGTCCTTCGCCACGATCCGGGCGGAGGCGGATTTGTCCGGCTTCTCCGCCGCAGATGCCCGCGTCGCCGTGCGCGTCATCCACGCCTGCGGCATGGTGGAGGTAGCAGCCGACCTGCGCTTCCACCCCGCCTTCGCCGAGGCCGCGCGCCGAGCCCTGCTCGCTGGGCGGCCGATCCTGTGCGACTCGAAGATGGTTGCGCACGGCATCACCCGCACTCGGCTTCCCGCCGCGAACGAAGTGGTCTGCACGCTGGACGCGCCCGAGGTGCCCGGCATCGCCCGGCGGATTGGCAGCACGCGCTCGGCCGCCGCCCTCGGTCTGTGGGGCGAGCGGATGGAAGGCGCGCTCGTCGCCATCGGCAACGCGCCGACCGCGCTGTTCCGGTTGCTCGAACTGCTCGATGCTGGCGCCCCAGCGCCCCGCCGCGGTGATCGGCGTGCCCGTCGGCTTCGTGGGCGCCGCGGAGTCCAAGGCGGCGCTCGCCGCGGACGGCCGCGTGCCGTTCCTGATCGTGCAGGGCCGCAAGGGCGGCAGCGCCATGGCGGCGGCGGCAGTCAACGCGCTCGCGAGCGAGGCGGAATGACGGAGGGCACGCTCTACACGGTCGGGCTGGGGCCGGGCGATCCCGAGCTGATGACCTTGAAGGCCGCGCGCATCATCCGGGCCGCGCCGGTGGTCGCGTTCTTCGCCAAGCGCGGCCGGACCGGCCACGCCCGCAGCATCGCCGCGTCCCACATCGGCCCAGCAGCCGAGGAGCTGCGCTTCGAGTATCCCTTCACCACCGAGCTTCCCGTGGACGACCCGCGCTACGTCGGCGAGATCGCCGCCTTCTACGAGGACTCCGCCGCGCGCGTTGCCGCGCGGCTGGCGGCGGGCCTCGACGTGGCGCTGCTCTGCGAGGGCGACCCGTTCTTCTACGGCTCCTCCATGTACCTGTTCGACCGGCTCGGGGGGGCGTTCCGCAGCGAAATCGTGCCGGGCGTGACCGGCATGAGCGGCTGCTGGACGCGCGCGCGCCTGCCGATCACCCACGGCGACGACGTGCTCGCCGTGCTGCCGGGCACGCTGGACGAGGACCGGCTGACCGAGCGGCTTGCGGCCTGCGACGCAGCGGTGATCATGAAGGTCGGCCGCAACCTGCCGAAGATCCGGGCCGCCCTGCGGCGCGCCGGGCGCGCCGAGCGTGCGATCTACGTCGAGCGGGGCACGATGGAGGGTGAGCGCATCCTGCCCGTGGCCGAACTGGACGGCGAGCCGGCGCCGTATTTCTCCCTGGTCCTGGTCCCAGGGCGGCAGAGGCAGCGATGACCGGACGGCTCGCCATCGTGGGGCTGGGGCCGGGCGCTGCGGCGATGCAGACGCCGCAGGCCGTGGCCGCGATCGCAGCGGCAACCGACCTGGTGGGTTACGCGCCATACCTCGACCGCGTGCCGCCCCTTCGCCCGGACCAGCGGCGGCACGGCTCGGACAACCGCGAGGAGCTGGCGCGGGCGCGCCACGCCCTCGCGCTCGCCGCATCGGGGCGGCACGTCGCCGTCGTGTCGTCGGGCGATTCCGGGGTGTTCGCGATGGCGAGCACCGTGTTCGAGGCGATGGAGGCGGGCGAGCCGGCCTGGCGGCGGCTCGACCCGGAGGTGATCCCGGGCATCTCCGCCATGTTCGCCGCCGCCGCGCGCGTCGGCGCGCCGCTCGGCCACGATTTCTGCGCCATCTCGCTCTCCGACAACCTGAAACCCTGGACGGTCGTCACCCGGCGCCTCGCCGCCGCCGCCGAGGCCGGCTTCGTGATCGCGCTCTACAACCCGCTCTCCCGCGCCCGGCCTTGGCAGCTCGGCGCCGCGTTCGACGTGCTGCGGCCGATCCTGCCCGGGACGGTGCCGGTCGTGTTCGCGACCGCCGTGAGCCGCCCCGAGGAGCGAGTCGAGATCGCGACGCTGGCCGAGGCCGATCCCGCTCGCGCGGACATGCGGACGCTGGTGCTGATCGGTTCCGCGGCGACGCGCTGCATCGAACGGCCCTCCGGCGGCCGGCCCTGGCTCTACGCGCCGCGGAGCGCGGTCGCCCCATGCTGACGCTCAAGCCACGCCACGGCCTCGGCCGCGGTCGCAACGCGCTCGACGCCGGGCGGCGGGTTCGGGGCGCGCGACCATCACGACGGGCAGGCCCAGCGCGCGCGCGGCGGCGAGCTTGGGCCGCGTCGCCTCGCCGCCGGAGTTCTTGGTCACCAGCACCTCGATCCGGCGCTCCGCCAGCAAGCGGCGCTCGTCGGGCTCGGCGAAGGGGCCGCGGGCGGTGATCACCTCCGCCTGGGGCGGCAAGGTCTCCGGCGGCGGGGGGTCAACGGACCGGACCACGTAGCTGTGCCAGGGTGCGGCGGCGAAAGGGGCCAGGTCCTTCTGGCCCACGGTCAGGAACACGCGCCGCGCCGCCCGCCCGAGCGCTCGCGCGGCGGCGTCCATGTCCGGCACGGGCAACCACCGGTCGCCGGCCTCGTCCTGCCAGGCGGGACGGCTGACCGCGAGCAGAGGCGTGCCCGCGAGACGCGCGGCCTCGGCCGCGTGCCGGCTCATCTGCGCGGCGAAGGGGTGGGTCGCATCGATCAGCGCGCCGATCTGTTGCTCGGACAGGAAGGCCGCAAGACCCTCGACGCCGCCGAAGCCGCCCACGCGGCACGGGAGCGGCTGCGGCAAGGGCTGCCGCGTGCGCCCGGCGAGCGACAGCGTCGCGCGGAAGCGGCGATCCCCGGCCAGGGCGCGCGCCAGCGCGGAGGCCTCCGTGGTACCGCCGAGGATCAGCACGTTCATCTCTCGCCGAGATCCCCCCAGCCATGAGCGCCGCCGCTGTCATGCCCCTGCCGCGGCCGTGGCTCGCCATCCTGGGGATTGGCGAGGACGGCGTCGAGGGCCTGACGCCGCAAGCGCGCGCGCTCGTGGAAGGGGCGGCGCTGGTCGTGGGCGGGGCGCGGCACCTCGCACTCGCCGACTCCCTGATCCGCGGCGAGCGCCTGGCGTGGCCCAGCCCAATGAGCGCCGCCTTTACCGCCATCCTGGCCCGGCGCGGGCAGCCCGTCGCCGTGCTCGCCTCCGGCGATCCCCACTTCTACGGCGTCGGCGGCACGCTCGGGCCTATCGTGCCCGCGGCGGAGACCCTGTGCCTGCCCGCGCCGTCCGCCTTCTCGCTGGCGTGCGCGCGCCTGGGCTGGGCGATGCAGGACGTCGCCACGCTCTCGTTCTGCGGGCGGCCTCTGGAGGCGGTCCTGCCGTTCCTACAACCCGGCGCGCGCCTTCTCGCCTTGTCCGCCGACGCGGCCACGCCGGGGGCGCTCGCCGCGCTGCTGTGCCGCAACGGGTTCGGTCCCTCCGTGCTCCACGTGCTCGAAGCGCTGGGCGGCCCGCGCGAGCGCGTGCTGACCTGCACGGCGGAGTCCGGACCGCCGGGCGATGTGGGGACGCTCAACTTGGTGGGGATTGAGGTCGCGGCGGCGCCGGGCGCCCGCGTCCTGCCGCTGACGGGTGGGCTGCCGGACGAGCTTTTCGAGCACGACGGGCAGATCACGAAACGGGAGGTCCGGGCGGTGACGCTCGCCGCTCTCGCGCCGTGCGCGGGGGAGCTGCTCTGGGACGTGGGCTGCGGGTCCGGATCGGTCGCGATCGAGTGGGCGCTGCGCCATCCCGCGAACCGCGCCGCCGCCATCGAGGCCCGGCCCGACCGCGCGGCGCGCGCCGGGCGCAACGCGCTGGCCTTGGGCGCTGTCGCGGTGCGGGTGATAGCGGGCGAGGCGCCCGACGCGCTGGCGGGCCTGCCCGCACCGGACGCCGTGTTCATCGGCGGCGGCGCGCAGGGTGCTGGCGTGCTGGACGCAGCCTGGCGCGCGCTGCGCCCCGGCGGGCGTCTCGTCGCGAACGCGGTGGCGCTCGACACGCAGACGCGGCTGTTCGACGCCCAGGCCCGGCTCGGCGGCACGCTGACGCGGCTCGCCGTGGAGCGGCTGGACGTGGTGGGCACCATGCGCGCGTTCCGCCCAGCCATGCCTGTGGTGCAGTGGGCGGCGGTGAAGCCGTGACGGGCGTGCGCGTCATCGCCGGGATCGGATGCCGCGCCAACTGCCCGGCCGGGGAGATCGTGGTCCTTGTGCAGGAGGCCTGCGCGCGGGCGGGGAGCCGCCCCGCCGCTCTCGCAGCCCCCGCCTTTAAGCGGGGCGAACCCGGCCTGCGGGAGGCCGCGCATCTCCTGGCCGTGCCGCTGCTGCTCGTGGAGCCCGCCGCGCTCGCGGCGGCGCAGCCGCGCTGCCCGACGCGGTCGGAGGCGGCCGCGCGGGCCACAGGCGTCGCCTCGGTCGCCGAGGGCAGCGCCTTGGCAGCGGCCGGCGCGGGCGGGCGGCTGCTCCTGCCCCGCATCGCGGGGGCGCGCGCGACCTGCGCCCTGGCCGCCGCCGAGGAGGCCGCACCATGACCGTCCACTTCATCGGCGCCGGCCCTGGGGCCGCGGACCTGATCACGCTGCGCGGGCGCGACCTGCTGGCGCGCTGCCCCGTTTGCCTCTACGCCGGCTCCATCGTGCCGCCGGAGATGCTGGCCCACTGCCCGCCCGGCGCGCGGATCGTGGATACCGCGCCGCTCTCGCTCGACGAGATCGAGGCGGAGTATGTCGCGGCTCACGCGCGCGGCCTGGACGTGGCGCGGCTGCACTCCGGGGACCTCTCGATCTACAGCGCCGTCGCCGAGCAGGTGCGCCGGCTGGAGCGGCGCGGCATCCCGTACACGCTCACGCCCGGCGTGCCAGCCTTCGCCGCTGCAGCGGCGGTGCTGGGGCGGGAGCTGACCGTGCCCGAGGTCGCGCAGAGCCTGGTGCTGACCCGCGTTTCCGGCCGCGCCTCCGCCATGCCGCCGGGCGAGACGCTCGCGGCGTTCGGCGCGACGGGCGCCACGCTCGCGGTCCACCTCGCTTCCCACGCGCTCGACCGGATCGTGGCGGAGCTGCTGCCGCTCTACGGCGCGGACTGCCCGGTCGCGGTCGTCGTGCGCGCCTCCTGGCCGGACCAGCGCGTGCTGCGCGGGACGCTCGCCACCATCCTGGGCGTGGTCGCCCAGGAGGGATCGGTCGAGCGGACGGCGGTGGTGCTCGTCGGCCGCGCGCTCGACGCCGAGGGCTTCCGGGAGAGCGCCCTCTACGATCCCGGCTACCGGCGCAGGTTCCGGCCGCCGGAGGAAGCAGCGTGAACGGGGGCGAAGGGCGCCCGGCCGACCAGGACGCCGGCGCGGTCGAATACGACGATCTCCAGCTCGGTCGCGCCCGGGCGGAGAACCTGCGCCGCCACGTCCCAGGCGGCGGCTGCGACCGCGTCGCCGAGCGGCAGCCCGTCGGCAGCGGCGAGCGCGAAGGCCTCCGGCCACCGTGTTAGCGCCGGCGATCCCTTGGGCGAGACATGCCGAGGCGCCGCGCTCCTCGAGCCAGTGCGGCGAGGCCTGGCAGGTCGGCCCCGCCGCGCTTGGAATGCAGGTCGAGCCGCCCCTGGCCCAGCTTGGTCATCTTGGCGACGCCGCCCGCGACGGTGACGCGCGGCACCGGATGGGCACGCAGGTATTTCAGCATCCCGCCCGCGAAATCGCCCATCTCGATCAGCGCGACTTCCGGCAGCCCGTGCAGCGCCTGCACGGCGGCCTCGGACGTGCTCCCTGTCGCGCCGGCGACGTGCTCGATGCCCATGGCGCGGGCCACGTCAATGCCGCGATGAATGGTGTCAATCCAGGCGGCGCAGGAGTAGGGCACCACAACGCCCGTCGTGCCGAGGACCGAGAGACCGCCGACGATGCCCAGGCGCGCGTTGAGCGTCTGCCGGGCGATGGCCTCGCCGCCGGGAATGGCGATCTCCACGACCGCATCGCCGACCACGTCGAACAAGTCGGCGATCTCGGCGATGGCCGCACGGATCATTTGGCGCGGGACCGGGTTGATCGCCGGCTCGCCGGGCGGCAGCGGCAGGCCGGGCCGCGTGACCGTGCCCACGCCCGGCCCGGCGCGGAAGACGACGCCGGCACCCGGCGGCGCGCGGCCGACCGTCGCCCGCACCAGCGCGCCATGGGTCACGTCGGGGTCGTCGCCGGCGTCCTTGACCACGCCCGCGCTCGCCGTGTCTCCGCTGCGCGAGGTCTCGGCGAGCGCGAAGGCGATGCGCTCGCCGCGAGGCAGGGTGATCTCGACGGGATCGGGAAACTCGCCCCCGAGCAGCGCGGCGTAGGCCGCCTTGGCAGCCGCCGTGGCGCACGTGCCGGTGGTCCAGCCCCGGCGCAGCGGGCGTTCCCCTTCCACGGTGCGCGCTATATCGGGGCGGCTCGCCCCTGTCACGAAATGTCATTGCCATGATCGCCTGCCCAGCCTCCCCGGACGCAGCACGCGGCCTGATCGTCGCCGCTCCGCGCTCCGGCTCGGGCAAGACGACAGTGACGCTAGCCGTCGCCGCGGCGCTGCGGCGGCGCGGCGTTGCGGTGCGCGTGGCCAAGTCGGGGCCGGACTACATCGACCCCGCCTTCCACGCCGCCGCCTCTGGTGCGCCCTGCCCGAACCTGGATGCCTGGGCCATGGCGCCCGAGCAACTCGACGCGGTCGCGGCAACGGTGGCCGGGGAGGCCCGGCTGGTCCTGATCGAGTCCGCGATGGGACTGTTCGACGGCGTCGAGGCCGCGCCTGGGCGCACCGGCTCAGCGGCGGATTTGGCGGCGCGCTATCGCCTGCCCGTGCTGCTCGTCCTCGACGTGTCCGGCCAGTCGCAGACGGCGGCGGCGGTGGCGCGGGGGTTCGCCGTGCACGACCCGGCGGTGCGCATTGGCGGCGTGGTGCTGAACCGGGTCGGCAGCGAGCGGCACCGCGACGGCATCGCCCGTGCCATCGCCGCCCTGCCCTTGCCCGTGCTGGGCAGCCTGCCGCGCGATACCGCGGTCGCGCTGCCGGAGCGCCATCTCGGGCTGGTTCAGGCGGGGGAGCAATTCGGGCGACTGCTCGAGCTGATCACGCAACTCGCCGACCTCGCCGAGCGCCAACTCGACCTCGACGCGATCCTGGGCCTGGCCACGCCGCTCTCGCTCGCCCCGGCGGCGGCTTCGTTCCTGCCGCCACCGGGGCAGCGGGTCGCGCTTGCGCGGGACGACGCGTTCAGCTTCATCTATCCGCATCTAGTGGCTGCTTGGCGCGAGGCCGGGGCCGAGATCGTGCCGTTCTCGCCGCTAGCCGACGAGGCGGCGCCTGAGGACTGCGACTCCTGCTGGCTGCCGGGCGGCTACCCCGAGCTGCACGCCGCCCGGCTCGCCACGGTGTCGCGTTTTCGAGCCGGCATCGCCCGGTTCGCCGAGACGCGGCCCGTTCATGGCGAGTGCGGCGGCCACATGGTCCTCGGCGCCGGGTTGGAGGACGCCGAGGGGGGGCGCCACGCGATGCTGGGCCTGCTAGGGCACGCGACCAGCTTCGCGCGCCGCCGCCTGCACCTTGGCTATCGCGAGGCGCGGCTGCTCGCCCCATCGCCCCTCGGACCGCCCGGCGCCGCCGTTCGGGGACACGAGTTCCACTACGCAAGCACGACGGACGCTGGCAACGATCCGCCGCTGGCCGTCTTGTCGGACGCGAGCGGCTGCGTGCTCGGCCCAGCCGGCGGACGGCGCGGCCACGTGACCGGCTCGTTCTTCCACGCCATCGCACCCGTGGTGTCCCTCCCATGACCCGTCCGTTCGACACGATAGACGCGTTGCGCGCCGCCTGCCTCGACCTCCCGCCCGGCGACGAGGCCGCGGCGGAGGCGGTGCGCGCGCGCCAGGTCCAGCTCACCAAGCCACCCGGCAGCCTCGGCCGGCTGGAGGAGCTGACGGCCTGGCTCGCCCGCTGGCAAGGGCGCGAGACGCCGGCGCTGGACCGGGTCGAAATCCTCGTGTTCGCCGGCAACCACGGCGTCGTCGAGCGGGGCGTCTCCCCCTATCCGCCCGAGGTCACGGCGCAGATGGTGGCCAACTTCGCCCACGGAGGCGCCGCCATCAACCAGCTCGCCGCGACGGCCGGCGCGGTGCTGCGCGTGATCGCCTTGGACCTCGACGCGCCCACCCGCGACCTCGCGGCGGAGCCGGCCATGGACGAGGCAGCCTTCCTCGAAGCCGTAGCAACCGGATACGAGGCCGTTGCACCGGGGACGGAGCTGCTCGCCCTGGGCGACATGGGGATCGGCAACACCACCTCTGCCGCGGCGCTCGCCGCTGCCCTCTTCGGCGGCGACGGGGCGCGCTGGGCAGGGCGCGGCACGGGACTCGACGACACCGGGCTCGCACACAAGCGGGCGGTGGTGGATGCCGCCCTAGCCCGGCACGCTTCGCTACTGCACGATCCGCTGCTTGCGGCGGCGGCCCTGGGCGGGCGGGAACTGGCCGCGATCCTGGGCGCCACCCTGGCCGCGCGCGTCCGCCGCGTCCCGGTCCTGCTGGACGGCTTCGTCTGCACCGCCGCGGCGGCGCCCCTGGCCCGTCTGGCGCCGAGCGGCCTGGACCACGCCCTCGTCGCCCATGTCTCGGCCGAAGCCGGGCATCGCGCGCTGGCGGAGGTGCTGGGCCAGAGACCGCTCCTCGATCTCGACATGCGGCTGGGCGAGGCGTCCGGGGCCGCACTGGCCATCCCGATCCTAAGGGCCGCGCTCGCCTGCCACGTCGGCATGGCGACCTTCGCCGAAGCCGGCGTCCAGGACCGGTGCTGAGGGCCGAGCTCGCGGCGGCCTTCATGCTGCTGACCCGGCTCCCGGTTGGGTGGTTCGCAGGCAACAGGGTGCCGCCCGACCAGGCGTTCTGCATCTGGGCCTATCCGGTGGTGGGCGCGGCCGTTGGCGGCATCGGTGCCCTGGCCTATTTGCTCTGCGCCCGGATCGGAATGACTCCGGCGCTCGCGGCGGTCTGGACGTTGGCGGCGCTGCTGCTGGCGACCGGGGCGCTGCACGAGGACGGGCTCGCCGACATGGCGGACGGCTTCGGCGGGGGGCGCTCGCCAGAGCGGAAGTTGGAGATCATGCGCGACAGCCGGATCGGCAGCTTCGGAGCTCTGGCACTCCTCCTCTCGGTCGCGATCCGTGTCGTGAGCGTTTCCGCCCTGGTGCAGCCGGGCAGAGTTGCGCCAGCCCTCGTCGCGGCCGGCGCTCTGGCGCGCGGCGGCATCGGTCTCCTGCTGCTCGCGCTTCCGCCCGCGCGTCCGGACGGGCTGGCGGCCGCCTTGCGCGAGCGCCGCCCGGCGCGCACTGCCATGGGACCTGCCCTTGCCGCCGCGGTCGCGGTCGCGCTGCTGCCCTTGAGACTGGCCCTCGGCGCGGTCGCGGCGGGTGGGCTGGCGGCTCTGGCGCTGGCCGCCCTCACGCGCCGCCAAATTGGGGGCTACACTGGGGACGTGCTCGGCGCCTGCGCGGTCGTGGTCGAGTGTGTGGTCCTCACGCTGCTCGCAGCAGCCTGGCATGTCTCGTAGCGTGTCAGAGCACGAATGCCACCGCGGAGCCGAGCGCCGGCGCCGGCGCCAGCAGGTCCGGCGCCTCGCCCCTGAGAAGGGCCGCGAGCACCTTCAGCGGGCCGCCGTGCGACACGATCACGCAGTCCTCGCGGGCGAGGCGAAGCTCGTCGTGGACGGCGCGCACGCGCGCAACCAGCGCGGCGCCCCTCTCTCCGCCTGGCGGGGCGAAGAGCAACGGCGACGCCGCCCACGCGTCGAGGTCGGCGCGCGGCACCTCGTCCCAGGGCAGTCCCTCCCACGCGCCGAAATCCAGCTCCTGCAAGCGGGCGTCCACGGTGGGCGCTACGCCGCAGAGCTGCCCGAGCGCCTCGGCGAGCGCGCGGCAGCGTCGCGCCGGGCTGGTCCGCACGCGCGCGATCTCGCTGGGCCGCGACAGGCTGGCTGCGACGTTCCTAACGGCGTCCATGGCCGCCGGATGCAGAGGCACATCGAGGCGGCCGTAGCAGAAGCCGGGCGGGATGTCGGGCGCGGCGTGGCGGACGAGCAGGAGCTTCACGAGATGCTGGATACAGCCTCCGGCCAACCGCCGGCGAGCCGGAACTGGCAGCGGTCGTGAGCATCGGGCCGGTCTTCGACGAAGCTTTCCAGGAGCGTCTTCTCGACCTGCTCCGGTGGCGGCGAGACGTGCGCAGCTTCCGGTCCGACCCAGTCGCCCCGGCCCTGCTGAAGAGCTTGCTTCAGGCGGCGTGCCTCGCTCCGTCGGTCGGGCTCAGCCAACCCTGGCGCTTTGTCACGGTGGACGAGCCGGGGCGCCGAGAGGCGATCCGGGCGAACTTCGCCGCCTGCAACGCGGACGCGCTCGCATCCCAGCCCGCGGATCGCGCCGGGCTGTACGCGCGCCTGAAGCTCGCGGGCCTCGATCAGGCGCCCTGCCACATCGCCGTTTTCGCAGACCCGACGACCGAGCAGGGCCACGGCCTTGGCTGCCGGACGATGCCGGAGACGATTGCCTACTCGGCCGTCATGGCCGTGCACACGCTCTGGCTCGCCGCCCGCGCCGCGGGCTTGGGCCTCGGCTGGGTCTCGATATTGGACGCGGCCCGAGTGACCCAGATCCTCGATTTGTGCCCGGACTGGACCTTCGTCGGCTATCTCTGCCTCGGCTATCCCCAGGCCGAGGACACGGTTCCCGAGCTGGAGCGCGCAGGATGGGAGCAGCGCCGGGCGGCTAGCCCTCCTCTCCTGCAACGCTGAAACCTGCGCGAGGACAGCGTACGGCCGGCCCTACCGACAGCTGGGTCAGCGCGACGGCATGATGACGGCTGTCCTGGCGCGGTCAGTCGTGCAGCAGCACATCGCGGTCGCCGCTGAGCAGCTTCGGGAAGAGCTGACGGAAGCTCCAAGGTGCCTCGGGTTCCGGCCGGTCGAAGCGCAGCACGACGTCGAACCGGTCACGCTTCCACCTGGTCGGCAACCCTGGCAGAGCCTGCCCATCGGGGAACGCGGGCAGGATGGCATCAACGATCTTCTTGTGCTCCCAGCAGACGAGGACGATTCGCACCTGTTGCCTGAGCTCCGCGACCAGCGCCGTCTCGTCGCCCACGCCCCTGCCCGCTGCCAACCGCGGATGACGAGCGAGTGGCTGTCCGCTTTGCCGAGCGCCGTGAGGCCCGGTCCTAAGCCGGGGTCATCGGGCTTCTCTGCATGCCGGATGAGCATGATTGTCAGCGCGGTCATGGCCGCTGTCGCCCTCCCCCGTCACGCGCAACATGCAGCGATGCTCTCACCCCAATGCGCGACCTCACGTCCGCATCTTACATTCCGTCCTGCGTCATAATCGAGAGGACTTGCCACCCGAGTTCCTATTCGCCGTAGGACGAGATCGCCGGGTCGAGCCGGAACTCGTCTGCGAGGAAGTCGATGACTGCGCGGGTGCGCGGCGCGAGGTTGCGTCGTGACGGATAGACGGCGTGGACCGGTACGCGCTCGGCCTGGAACTCGTGCAGCACGGTTCGCACCTGACCGGTCGCGAGTTCCTCGGGGAAGGCCCAGGTCGAGAAGAGCGCGAAGCCGACCCCGGCCAGCACGGCCGCGCGCAGCGCCTCGCTGCTGTCCGTGCGGAAGCGCCCGCTGACCGGAACGGCCACGGCGCCATCCGGCCCGTTGAAGCTCCACTCGTGAGGATTCGCGCTGTTAAGGAACACGATGCAGGAGTGCCCAGCGAGCTCGTGCGGATGCGTCGGCTCGCCGTGGCGCTCAAGATAGTCGCCCGAGGCGAGGACGTGCCGCGCCGAAGAGCCGATGCGCCGGGCGATGAGGCTCGCTTCGGTCACCGCGCCGCCTCGGATGGCGAGGTCGATGCCGTCCGCGACGAGGTCAGAAACCGCGTCGGACATGTGCAGCTCGATGCTCAGCTCGGGGTAGCGGTCGAGCAGACGGCGCATCCGGGGTGCGACGTGGAGGCGGCCGAAGCTCGCGGGGGTCGCGAGCCGGACCAGCCCGGTCGGCGCGCCCTGGCGCCGTCCTACTGCCGTTTCGGCCTCCTCGACGCAGTCCAGGACGCGCCGGGCGTGACCGAGCAGGTCGCGCCCATCCTCGGTGAGAGCGAGGCTGCGCGTGGTGCGCTGGATCAGCCGCGCGCCGAGATGCTCCTCCAAGGCGGAGACCTGGCGCGAGACGGCCGGCTGTGTCGCGCCGACCTCGCGCGCCACTGCCGAGAACGACCCGGCCTCGGCGACTCGAACGAAGATGCGGAAGGCGGCCAGCAGGTCCACGATTTCATACCTGTGCGCATCGGTGTCACCGCTCAGGCGAGATTATCATCGTCCGCGGCAGGAGGCATATGCTGACCCGAAAGAGTGGCTCGCAACGCCGGCATACGGCGAGCGTTGCCTGTCGGCTCTGGGGAGGCAAAACAATGAGCGCGAACAGCCCGTCGCTGTCGGAGAAGCTCGAGGCGTTCCATCGGGCGATGCTGCAACGCATGAGCCCGTCCGATGTCGAGGCCCTGCGCTGGGCCGAGGAGCGTGGAGCATCGTCCGACACCACTGCTACCGCCTTGCAGGCGGGTGCCAGGGCGCCGGACTTCCGCCTACCCGACCAGCACGGCCGCCCTGTCCACCTCGCCGAGCGGCTGGCGCTCGGCCCCGTGGTCGTCGTCTTCAGCCGCGGCGGCTGGTGCCCGTTCTGCGCGCTGACGCTCCGCGCCTGGCAGGACGCCTTATCGGACCTGCACGACGCGGGCGGCGACCTGCTGGCGATCTCGCCGCAGCCGGCCCGAGCCTGCAGCCGGACCGCCGAGCGCGATCTGCTCGCGTACCCCGTCCTATCGGATGCAGGGAACCTGGTCGCGGACCAATATGGCGTCGCCTATGAGCATCCGGACGTGCTCCGTCCCTTATTCAAGCGGCTCGGCCACGACCTGCCGCGCATCAACGGCACCGGGGACTGGCGCACCCCGATGGCCGCGACGTACGTCGTCGCACAGGACGGGCGGATCGCGCTAGCCCACGTTGAGCTGGTCTCCTGGCGGCAACTGGAGCCGAGCGCCGCGATCAAGACCGTGCGGGACCTGGCGCGCTAGACCCATGTTGCCCTGATTGTGCCCGCGGTCTGAGCACGCTGGGCGCGCGGCGGGTGCGCTCGGACGGCATCACGGTCCCATACTGGCGCACATAAGTGTTGTTCCGCCGCCGCGCATTCCGGCGCACGGGCGGCGGTGCCAGGTATAGGCGCGACGGCAGCGTTCCGCCTTGGAACAGGCGCCGTGCGAAAGCGAGGAGCGAGCCGCATGGCGGCGCTCCCGCTCAGGAGAGACATGATGAAGACTACCCTACTCGCCGCCGCGGCGGCGTTCAGCCTCGCCGCGGCCACCGCTCAGGCCGCATCCGGCGGCGCCGCCGGCGTCGGCAACGGCAACCCGTTCCCGTTCCACGCAGCCGGCATCACCGTCGTCAACCCGCAGACCTACGCCGACACCGGCTCGCAAGCGTATCCCAACCTCGCCGGCCGCGCGTCCGAGGTGGTGACCGCCGGCGGTTCCGACACGGTGCCGATGACCGGCAGCCAGGGCGGGGTCGAGACGGCCAACTCCCTGCCGCGCGGCTTCGAGCAGGGCACCGTCGCGTATGCCCAGCAACAGTCCGTGCAGCGCTACTTCGCAGCTCAGGCCGCCGCGAGGTCGAGCCGGGTCGTCCAGACGGCGCAGGCCCCGGACGGCAAGCCCCGTGGCTGACGCGCAACCCTTTGCATAACGCGTGGGACGGCGGCTCGAGGTCGCCGCCCCACGCGAACCCTCAGGAGGGATCATCATTATGACCATCCATCGTCTCAGCCCTCATGCGAACTGGTTCACGACGCCCGCTGCGGTCGGCGTTGCCTACCGCGAGTATTTCGGGGGATCTGGCACGCGGCTGCCGAGGCGGCGGCGCGGCGCCTTCTCGCGCCTGTTGCGCGGCGTGACCGATTGGGTCGGCGGCATACGCGAGCGCCAGTCCGTGCTCGACCAGCTGGCCGGGATGTCCGATCGCGACTTGGCCGACATCGGGCTGAGCCGGGGGCAAATCCACGCCGTGTTTGACCCCGAGTTCGTGCGTGAACGGGACGCCGCGCACCGGGCCGCAGCCTGCCTAGAGATTTCACGCAGCAGCCGCATCTAGGCGATCTCGCGCCGGTTGCAGAGCCGGGTCGGTTGCTAAACATTTGACTGCGGGCGCAACGTCCTACTGATACTGGCGGGGACGGGATCAGCCGCGACGCTTCGCCGATCGCGGCTCCCGTCCTGCCTACCCGATCTGCCGCCTGGGGAATTCCGCAACCCATGGGAATTGTCCGCTTCGCGCTCCGGTTCCCGCACACGTTCTACGTGCTCGCCTTCTACGTGCTCGCCGCCCTGATGCTGTTCCTCGGCGGCAGCGCGGTGCTGATCACGCCCAAGGACATCTTCCCGGCGATCAAGATCCCGGTCGTGACGGTGATCTGGCAGTACACCGGCCTCACGCCGGAGGAGATAGAGCAGCGGATCACGACCTACTCGGAGTATTCAATCAGCTCTAACGTCAACGACATCCGCAATATCGAGAGCCAGACGCTTTCCGGTGTCTCAGTCGAGAAGATCTTCTTTCAGCCGAGCGTCAACATTGACCTGGCGGTGTCGCAGATCGTCTCGGCCAGCAACTCGATCCGCGCCCTGATGCCGCCAGGCGTCCAATCACCGGTTATCGTCCAGTACAACCCGTCCTCGGTGCCGGTGCTGCACTCAGCCTAACCTCGGACCGGCTGCACGAGCAGCAGCTCTAAGATTGCGGCATCTACCAGATGCGCCAGCAACTGGCCCCACCCCCGGCATCATCCTGCCGACACCCTACGGTGGCAAGTATCGCCAGATCGCGGTCGATCTCGACCCGGACAGCCTGCGCGCGCACGGCCTCACGCCGAACGACGTCGTGAGCGCGGTGAATGCGCAGCGTCTCACCCTGCCGTCGGGCGGCGCCAAGCTGGGCGACAAGCAGTTCATCGTTCGGGTGAATGCCACCGCGCAGTCCCTCGCCGCGCCCAATCAGCTACCGATCAAGCAGGTGGGCGGAACTACGGTCTATCTTTCCGACGTCGCGCACGTGCGCGACGGCTGGGCGGTGCAGCAGAACATCGTGCGGACTGAGGGGCGGCGCGGCGTGCTGCTCACCATCATCAAGAACGGTGACGCCTCGACGCTCGACGTGGTCAAGCGGGTCAAGGCGGCGCTGCCCGATCCCCCCCGCATGCAGATCCGCCTGCTGTTCGATCAGGCAGTCTTCGTGCAGAACGCGATCCAGAGCGTGCTGCGCGAGGGCGCGATCGCTGCCGGGCTGGCGGCGCTGATGATCCTGGTGTTCCTGGGGTCGTGGCGCTCGACGCTCGTGGTGATGGTCTCGATCCCGCTCTCCATCCTCACGTCCCCCGCGGTGCTCTCGGCCCTCGGGCAAACCATCAACACCATGACTCCGTCATCGGCCGGTTCGAGCGGCGGACGTCCCGCATCGCCGTCCCGGCCGGCTCGACCCACCAGCGGATGCCGTCATGAATGTTATCCGCTCCGAGGGTGAGGTCCATATCGATGGCGGGCAGAGCCAGGCCCCTGAGGACCCGGCGCGCGACCGCCGCCGCCGCGCAGCCCGCCTGCTCGGGGTCGGCGCGGTCCTCGTCATGGCGGCCATGATCGGCGTCGGTGCCTGGGGTCATTTCGAGCGCGCGGCCGATGCGTCGGCGGCACTTGAGGCGCAGAGAAGCGCGGTGCCCGTTGTGCGGGTCATGGACGCGAAGGCCGAGACCGGGCCGCGGATCGTTAAACTGCCGGGCAACATGGAAGCGTTCGACGCTGCGACGATCTACGCGCGGGCGACCGGCTACATAGGCGACCGCAACGTGGATATCGGGTCCAAGGTCCGTAAGGGCGACGTGCTGGCGGTGATTGCCGCGCCCGACCTGGACCAGCAGCTTGCCCAGGCCCGCGCCCAGTTCGCCCAGATGCGGGCGGCGGTCGTGCAGCCGCAGGCCAACCAGAGCCTCGCTCAAGTCACCAACGCCCGGACGTCGAAGCTGGTCGGGGAAGGCTGGGACAGCCGGCAGAATGGCGACCAGACCCGGCTGAACTTCGCATCCCAGATCGCAGCGGTGAATGTCGCCCGCGCCACCGTCGAGGTGCAGCAGGCGCAGGTGAACCGGGTCGAGGAGCGGACGGGCTTTGAGAGGGTGACGGCGCCGTTCGACGGCGTAATCACCGGCCGGCGCATCGACACCGGCAGCCTCGTCACTGCCGACGCCGCGAGCGGCACGCCGCTCTTCGATATCGCGCGCA
The DNA here is from genome assembly GCA_963839135.1 of uncultured Alphaproteobacteria bacterium. Lineage (GTDB taxonomy): Bacteria > Pseudomonadota > Alphaproteobacteria > Acetobacterales > Acetobacteraceae > CAWKEH01. The sequence continues at coordinate 15,206 of CAWIUA010000052.1, read as the reverse complement.
CCAACGTGCTGCGCGTCCAGGTCCATGTGCCGCAGGACGAATATTCGGCCTGAAGGATGGTGAGGACGCGACCGTGACGGTGCCGGAGCTGCCGGGCCGGGCGTTCCGCGGCCGTGTCGCGCGGAACGCCAGCGCGCTCGCCGCCAATACGCGAACGCTGCTGACCGAGGTGGATGTGGAGAACGCGGACGGCGCGCTGACCGCCGGGCTCTACGGCATCGTTCACCTGCAGGAGCCACGGCTGCAGCCGGTGATCATGATCCCGTCCGAGGCGGTCATCTTCAACAAGGACGGGCTGTCGGCCGCGGTGCTGGAGGACGGGCGGGTTCGAGTTCCGCGACCTCAACGTGCAAGCCGACGACGGCGCGCAGGTGGAGGTGCGGGCCGGGCTGAAGCCGGGCGACAAGGTCATCCTGAGCCCGCCGGTCAACATGACCGACGGGATGGCGGCGCGCCCGGCAAGCTGAGCTACGGTCATCCCAACCGCGTCGAGCGCGTCGGAGGAAGGCTCAAGAATTGGCTTCTGACCGGAGGCGGTCAGGCATGATCTGCTCTGACGATCACGGGAGCCTTGCACGGGCGAGGAGAGTGTTGTCTCCTGGCAGCGAAGCTGCGCCCAGCCGACCGAGCTGGCGTCACCCAAGAAGGCGCGGACGGGGGAGAAGCAGGTGGGCGAGGCCGTTCACGGCAGTCCAGGCTCCGCTCCCAGCGCCGACGCCCGGCTGCTGGAGGTGAGCGGCGCTTCCAAGCAGTTCGGCGGCACCCGCGCGCTCGACCGGGTCAGCCTGCACGTGGGGCGGGGCGAGATCGTCGCCCTGCTCGGCGAGAACGGCGCGGGCAAGTCAACGCTGATCAAGGTCCTCGCCGGGGTTCACACGCTGGACGAGGGCGAGGTCCGGTTCGAGGGGCACGACGCTACCGCGGCGCTCCGGCGCCTGCCCATCGCGTTCATCCATCAGGATCTCGGGCTGATCGAGTGGATGACGGTGGCGGAGAATATCTGCCTCGCCCTCGGCTACCCGCGGAGGCTGGGCTTCGTGGACTGGGGGGCGGCGCGGGCGCGGGCGGCGCAGGCGCTCGAGACGCTGGGCGCGAACATCGATCCTGACGCGCGCGTGCAGTCGCTGAGCCGCACGGAGAAGTCCCTCGTCGCGATCAGCCGTGCCTTGGCGACCGACGCGTCGTTGCTCGTGCTGGACGAGCCGACCGCGAGCCTGCCGGCCGACGAGGTGGCGCGGCTGTTCGCCTGCCTGCGCCGGCTGCGCGCGCGGGGTGTGGCGATGATCTACGTCTCGCACCGGCTCGACGAGGTGTTCGAGATCGCGGACCGCATGGTCGTGCTGCGCGACGGGCGCGTGGTCGGCGACCGGCTCGTGGCCGAGACCACGGCCGAGGAGGCCATCCTGCTCATCGTCGGGCGCGAGCCGTCCCAGGTGTTCCGCCGCCCCGTCGAAGTCGCTGGCCAGCCGCGCCTCGCGCTGCAGCGGCTGCGCATCGGCTGGGTCGGTCCCGTCGATCTCGCGGTGCACGGCGGCGAGGTGGTCGGGCTGGTCGGGCTGCGCGGCGCCGGGCAGGAGCTGGTGGGACGCGCCCTGTTCGGGCTGGAGCCGCCGACCGATGGGCGCATGATGCTCGACGGCGCGCCGCTCGCGCCGCGCTCGCCCAAGGAGGCGATGGCCGCCGGCGTCGAGCTGGTCTGGGGCGACCGCACGGAAGGGTCCATCGTGCCGGGCTTGTCGGTGCGGGAGAACATGTATCTCAACCCGGTGGCGGCCGGCGTGTCGCCCCTCGCCTATCTCGCGCCCGGCGGCGAGGCGCGCAACGCATGGGAGTTGGGTGTGCGGGTCGGGCTGCGGCCGAACAATCCCGCGATGCCGGTGGAAGCGCTCTCGGGCGGCAACCAGCAGAAGGTGGTCGTGGGACGCTGGCTGCACCTGCGCGGCAAGGTCTACGTGTTCGAGGATCCGACCGCCGGGGTGGATGTCGGCGCGAAGGCCGAGATCTACCGCCTGTTCAACGTCGCGCTGCAGGCTGGGGCAGCGATCCTGATCGTCTCCACCGATTTCGAGGAGATCGCGAATGTTTGTCATCGCGCCCTGGTGTTCGACCGCGGCCGGGCGGTCGCGGAGCTGCCGTCCAGGGAGCTGTCCGTGAACGCGCTGCTCGCGGCGGCGTCCGCCAGCCTGGGACCCGGCAGCGCGGGGTTCGAGGGTTCCGGTCCTAGCTGGACCGAAGCCGCGGTCGCGGGGGGCTGACCTATGCAATCGCTCCAGTCCAACGCGCTCGAGCCCACGCGGTCGGAGCTGGCCCGCATGGGGCCGGGCGAGAGGGTTCGCCGCCTGCTGCCGGTCTATGGCTTGCCGATCCTGACCGTGCTGCTGATCCTGCTGTTCTCCCTGCTGCTGCCGGACACGTTCCCGACCGCGCTCAACGCCCGCTCCATCCTGAGCGACAAGGCGGTGATCGCGCTGCTCTCGCTCTCCGCCATGCTGCCCATGACCGCCGGGCGCATCGACCTCACCGTGGGCTACGGCATCGTGCTCTGGCACGTCGCGGCGATCTCGCTGCAGGTCACCTACGGCGTGCCGTGGCCGCTGGCGGTGGCGCTCACGCTGCTGGGCGGGCTGGTCTGCGGGCTGGTGAATGGGCTGCTGGTGGAGGTGGCGCAGATCGACAGCTTCATCGCGACGCTCGGCACCGGCACCATCCTCTACGCGCTCGCCATGTGGCACACGGGCGGGCGGCAGATCATGGGGGCGCTGCCCCACGGCTTCACGGCGATCAATGCGACCTGGATCGCCGGGCTGCCGATCGGCTTCTTCTACGTCATCGGCGTCGCCATCGTGCTCTGGCTTGTCACCGAGCGCCTGCCGCTCGGGCGGCACCTCTACGCCATCGGGGCCAACCCGAAGGCGGCGGCGCTGAACGGCATCCCGGTGCGCGCCTACGTGATCGGCGTGTTCGTCGCCTCCGGGGTGCTGACCGCCTTCACCGGCGTGCTGCTGGCGGCGAAGCTGCGCATCGGGCAGGCGAGCGTGGGGCTGGAATACCTGCTGCCGGCGCTGGTGGGCGCCTTCCTCGGCTCGACGACGATCAAGCCGGGCCGGGTGAACGTGTGGGGCACGCTGATCGGCGTGCTGATCCTGGCGGTCGGCATCTCCGGCATCCAGCAGTTCGGTGCGGCCTTCTTCGTCGAGCCGCTGTTCAACGGTGCGACGCTGATCGTCGCCATCGGTCTCGCCGGCTACGCGCAGCGGCGCCGCTCGGCGGTTCGGAGAGCTAGGGTTGTGGAATGAACGTTCTTGGAAGAGAGACTTGGGGGGAAACGCGGTGCTGACACGAATTGGGCTGAAAGCGGTTCTGCTCGGCTCGGCCGGGATGCTGGTGCTCGGGGGCGCGGCGCGGGCCGAGGACGCGGTGCAGGCCGCGAAGGACTACATCGGTAAGGTCACGGCGCCCGTGACTACGTGGGACGGACCGACGACGGGGCCGAAAGCGGTCGGGCGCAAGCTGATCGTCTATGTCTCCGCCGACCAGCGTAACGGCGGCGCGCGCGGCGTAGGCGAGGGGATCGAGGAAGCCGGCAAGATCCTGGGCTGGGAGGTGCGCGGCATCGACGGCCAGGGCTCGGTGAACGCCCGCGCCGCCGGCATCGCGCAGGCCATCGCGCTGAAGGCGGACGGGATCGTGCTTGACGCGATCGACGCCGCGGAGCAGGCGAGCGCGATCGAGCCGGCGGTGAAGGCCGGGATCAAGGTCGTGGGCTGGCACTCCGGGCCGAAGCCGGGGCCGATGCCGGAATACGGGGTGTTCACGAACATCACCACGGACCCGCTGGAGGTGGCGAAGGCGGCGGCGAGCTACGCCGTGGCGGATTCCAACGGCAAGGCGGGTGCGATCATCTTCACCGACAGCGCCTACAAGATCGCCATCGCGAAGTCCGACGCCATGGCCGTGGTCATCAAGCAATGCCCCACCTGCACCTTGCTGAGCGTGCAGGATACGCCGCTCGCCGATGCCGCCAGCCGGATGCCGCAGCTCACCACCTCGCTGCTGCAGCGCTACGGCTCGAAATGGACGTATGCGCTTTCGATCAACGACCTGACGTTCGACTTCATGGCGCCGTCGCTGCAATCGGCGGGCGTGCCGGGCGACGGCGCGCCGCACGCGATCTCGGCCGGCGACGGCTCCGGCCCGGCGTTCCAGCGCATACGCTCGGGCGAGTATCAGGTGGCCACGGTGGCGGAGCCGCTGCGCCTGCACGGCTGGCAGGAGGTGGACGAGCTGAACCGCGCGTTCGCGGGCGCGCAACCGAGCGGTTACGTGGCGCCGCCGCACCTGTTCATCAAGGCGAACATCAACCGGGACGGCGGCCCGCACGACATCTTCGACCCGCAGAATGGGTATGAGCAGGTTTATCGAAAGATTTGGGGAAAGTAATACCAGCGGCTCTCTGCTCTGACTCGAATGTGAGTAGGTTCGGTTCGGGCTGAGGTGATTTGGTGTGCCTGCACGATGGAGGCGGGCATGACGGCTGCGATCACGCGCACAGAGCACACAGCAGCGCAACTGCGCCGAAAGGCGGCGCAAGCGGCGGATACGGCCGTAGCACGGCGGCGGCTGGCACTCGCGCTGGTGCTGGACGGCCACACGCGAGAGGCCGCAGCAAGGGCGGCGAGCATGGAACGGCAAACCTTGCGCAACTGGGTCCACCGCTACAACGCGGCCGGAGTTGACGGCTTGAGCAACCGCCATGGCGGCGGGACCAAGCCGCGGCTCTCGGCCGAGCAGGAGGCCGAGGTCGCGGACTGGATACGGCGCGGACCTGACCTGGCAGCGGACGGCATCGTGCGCTGCGCTGGGTCGTGTCCCGGGTGGTGATGTAGGAGCGGCGGCATCCGGCCTGCCGTCGCAACCGCCGGAGGCGGGAGCGGAGGTAGGCCGGACGGCGGCCACCGCGCTGGCCGAGGAGCTGCCTCGCGAGCGTCGCGGCAGGGCGGGCCGGAGTTGGTATGTCGCTGAGACCTACCTTAAGGTCGATGGGCGCTTGTGCTATGTCTATCACGCCATCGACAGCTCGGGCGCGCTCGTGGACGTGCTGTTCAGCGACCACCGTGACATGAAGGCAGCGAAGGCGTTCTTCCGCTCGGCCAAGATCGTCACCGGCATCACGCCTGACCGGGTCACGACGGACGGCCACGACAGCTACCCCTGCGCCATCCGCACCGGGCTGGGCAAAGGGGTGCGACACCGAACCAGCCGCTACCTCGATAATAGGCTGGAGCAGGACCACCGGGGCTTGAAAGGCCGCTACCGGCCGATGCGCGGGTTCAAGTGCCCTCGATCAGCGGCGCGGTTCTGTCGAGCTTACGATGAACTGCGCAACTACCTTCGTCCTCGCACCCGCCGCAACCAGCTTGTTCCCGCCCTCCGTCGCAGAGTGCTCTTCCTCCGCCGGACCGTGACCGTGCTGGGCATCCTGGAAACGGCCTGATCGACGCTGCCGCGCATTCGAGTGCGTCGGCGATACTTGCTGGCACGAGTTCCTGACACAACCAGGTCGTCTCCGCACGCCTGTGTCATCCCATACGAGCAGATTCTGAACCACGCCAAATCCGGCCCTGTTACAGCGTCACGACGCTCTTGGTACGGATGCTCTCGTCAGCCGCCAGGACAATGCGCAGGCTGTTCACCGCGTCCTGCATGTGGTCCGTCAGGTCCAGGTCCTTGCGGATCGCCCGCAGCAGGTATGCCTGCTCGCGCGCGCACAGCTCATCGTGACCCGGCTCGTCGTCCATGCGGAACACCTCGTCCGGCTGCTTGAGGGAATTGTCGGGGTTCAATTCGGCGTGGTGCAGTCGGATCACGCTCGTCTTGGTATGCGTATCGATGTCGGCGGAGGTGGTTTCAGCGGCACCCTTCGCGGCACTGCTGCCCTGCTCCGGCATCACGATGCTGACCGCACCCTTGGGCCCGACCACGTCCTTCACGAAAAATGCGACCTCGCTCATCATCGGCCCCCAGCCGGCCTCATACCATCCGACCGAGCCGTCCTCGAACTCCACGTGCAGGTGACCGTAGTTGTAGGTCTTCACTTCATCGGATAGATGCGCACCGATGCCGTGCACGCGCACGGGCCGCGACTGCGTCATCTGACACATGACGTCTACGTAATGAACGCCGCAATCGACGATTGGCGGCAGGCTTTGCATCAGCGTGCGATGCCAGTTCCAGGCTGCGCCGATCGACTGCTGGTTCAGGTTCATCCGCATCGCCAGCGGCTTGCCGAGCGTCCGGGCCAACTCCACGAATTTCGTCCAGGACGGGTGCACCCGCAGGATATAGCCGACAACCAGCTTACGCCGGTGCGCGACGGCGGCATCCACCACGCGCTGCGCGTCTTCGACGGTCTCGGCCACGGGTTTCTCGACGAACACGTGGGCGCCGGCCTCGATGGCGCTCAGGGCGTAGGCGGCATGCGTGTCCGGGTATGTGTTGATGGAAACGACATCGGGTCGCAGTTCGGCCACCGCGGTGGTGAAATCCGCGAAGCGTGGCACGCTGCTCCATGCCGACGGCAGATCGTGTCGCATGGAGATCGAGCGGGCACACAGCCCGGCCACCTCGAAGCCCTCGAGCGCGTGATAAGCGCGGGCGTGCGACAGCCCCATGTTGCCCAGGCCGACGACCAGCACGCGTAGATTGCCCGCCATTGTCCCCTCCCTGGAGGTATCTCTCCTTCACAGTATCAGGCGACACCAGAAACGCCAGTCTTCGCCGAGTCTTCTTGACGCCGTGGAGCACACTCCGTAGCGTCCAGAAGGCTTGCGGTTCACCTTCGTCGTTACACAACGGAAGGGGTCGGATGGCGGCTGTGCCGGAGGATGTGGCGCGTCTTTATGCCGAAAGCGACGGTCTCGCTCTCGGCGCTCTCGTGCGCAGCAAGCAGGTGACGGCGGCGGAACTCGTCGAGGCCGCCATCGACGCCATCGAGCGCATCGACCCCACGCTGAACAGCGTCGTCCACCGACTGGACGACATGGCGCGCGCCCAAGCGGCGGCCGGTGTTCCAGGCAGCGCGTTGTTCGCCGGCGTGCCGTATCTCCTGAAGGAACTCGCCTCCATGTGGGAGGGCGCGCCGCTGACAAATTCCTGCGCCTGGATGCGGAATCTGCGCGCGCTGGTGGACTCCGAGGCGACGCGACGGATCAAGGCGGCAGGGTTCGTGCTAGTCGGCAAATCGAATGCGCCCGAGAACGGCTGGGCCATCACGACGGAGCCGCGGCTGTATGGCCCGACGCATAACCCGTGGCGAAGCGACGTGACGCCGGGCGGATCGAGCGGCGGCGCGGCGGCGGCGGTCGCGGCGGGATTGGTGCCAATGGCAGAGGCGAGCGACGGCGCCGGCTCGATCCGCGTGCCAGCGTCCTGCTGCGGCGTGGTCGGGCTGAAGCCGTCGCGCGGCCGGGTCACGCTCGCGCCGTTCGGGGACTATTGGTACGGGGGCGCCTATTTCCTGTGCGTGTCCCGCACGGTGCGCGACACGGCGGCGTATCTGGATGCGCTGGCCGGCGCGTTGCCCGGCGATCCCTATACGCCGCCCGCGCCCCCGGCCCTGTGGCAGGAGCTGGCGACGCGAGCCCCCCACGACCTGCGCATCGGCTTCACGGTGACGCCGCCGGACGGCGGCGCGATCGACCCGGAGGCCGTCGAAGCGGTCAAGCGCACCGCGCGCGTTCTGGAGGGCCTGGGCCACGCCGTCGAGGAGCATGACATGACGCTCGATGCGGGCGCTGCGTGGCGCACTTACACGCATATGACGCCGGTGGAATCCGCGCTGCTGTTCGAGCAACTCGAGGCGTCAGTCGGTCGCCCCGTCACCGAGGCCGATGTCGAGCCGACCACTTGGGCGATCATCCAGCGCGGCCGGTCGATCTCGGCTGTCGAGCACGCGCGGGACGTGAACGCACTGCGAGTGCTTTCCCGTGAGATCGCGGCCGACCTGCTGCCCTACGACGTGTATCTGACGCCGACGCTGACGCAGAAGCCGCGTCCGCTCGGCTACTGGAACATGGACGAGCCGGACCTGGACCGTTATAATGCCAAGTGGACCGACGCGGTGTTCATGTTCCCCTTCAACCTCTCCGGGCTGCCGGCGCTGTCGCTGCCGCTGCACTGGTCGGTCGATGGGCTGCCTATGGGAGTGCAGCTGGTCAGCCGGTCCGGCGACGAAGCCACCCTGCTCGCGGTTGCGACGGTGCTGGAGCAGGAGATACCGTGGCGCCGCCGGCGACCGCCGATCCACGCCTGACCCAGGCGATCATCGCGCAGGAGGCGACCGAAATGGACAGCATTCTGAGCGACCTCGCCGCGACACGGCATAAGCTCGACCCGCTGTCGCCCGCCGAAATCACCAGGGCCGCGGCGATCGTGCGGGCAGCGCACGACCTCGGCCCCGGGATGCGCTTCGAGACGATCGTCTTGCAGGAGGCGGAGGGTGCGGGCCCCAAGGACCGTCGCGCCTTCGTGGCCACCTATGACATTGCGGGCGGCAGCCTGTTCGAAGCCGTGGTGTCGCTCTCGGGGGGTACGATGGAGAGCTGGCGCGAACGCCCCGGTGCCAAGCCGCGCATTGCGCCCGAAGAGTTCCTGTTAGCCGAGGCTATCGCAAAGACCGACCCACGCTTCATTGAGGGCCTGGCCAAACGGGGCATCACCGACCTATCACTTGTGTGCAGCGATCCTTGGTCCTGCGGCGTTTTCGGCCATCGCGACGAAGTCGGGCATCGGCTGATCCAGACGATCAGCTGGGTACGGAACTACCCCGGCGACAACCACTATGCCCACCCGATCGAGGGGTTGACTGCACTGGTGGACATCAACACCGGCGAGGTGCTGCGCGTCGATGACCACGGAGTCGTCCCGGTGCCGTTGGCGGAGAGCAACTATACCGCGAGTGCGCAGAAGACCTGGCGGCAGGGCCTGAAGCCGATCGAGATCCTGCAGCCCGAGGGGCCAAGCTTCACGGTCGGCGGATGGGCGGTGGAATGGTGCGGCTGGTCCTTCCGCGTCGGCTTCACTCCGCGCGAGGGCTTGGTCCTGCACGACCTGGCGATCCGCGACGGCGATGCCGTGCGCAGCGTGCTGAAGCGGGCAAGCCTCGCCGAGATGGTCGTCCCTTACGGCCATTCCGGCGGCGTGCATCCGCGCAAGAACGCCTTCGACTGCGGCGAATACGGCATCGGCGTGCTGGCCAACAGTCTCAAGCTCGGCTGCGACTGCCTCGGCACGATCCACTACTTCGACGCCGTAGTGAACCGCATCGACGGAAGCGCGCAGGTGATCGAGAACGCGATCTGCCTACACGAGGAGGATCATGGTGTATTGTGGAAGCACACCGATTGGCGCACCGATCAGGTTGACGTGCGGCGTGCACGGCGCCTGGTGATCTCCTTCATCGCCACGGTCGGCAACTACGAGTACGGATTCTACTGGCATCTCTATCTTGACGGCACGATCGAGCTCAACGTCCAGCTGACGGGGATCGTAAACACCGCAGGCCTGACGCAGAGCGGCGAGGTCGGGCGCGGTACGCGCATCGCGCCAGGGGTTGTCGGGCACGTGCACCAGCATGTCTTCAACGTCCGGCTCGACATGGCCGTGGACGGGCCGAACAACACGGTGATCGAAGTCGATACGGTCGCCGATCCGCCCGGCCCGGATAACCCGTGGCACAACGCACTCTCCATCCTGGAGGTGCCGCTGGAGACAGAACTGGCGGCGCGGCGGCGCAGCGATCCCTCGCGGCTGCGCTTCTGGAAGATTGTCAACCGCGACCGCATCACTTCGCTCGGCCACCATCCCGGCTATAAGCTGGCCACGCACAGCGCGCTGCGCACGCCGGCGCCTCCTGCGAGCCAGGTTGGCCAGCGGGCCGGCTTCGTTACGCACGACATCTGGGTGACGCCGACGCGCGCGGACGAGCGCTGGCCGGCGGGTGACTACGTGAACCAGAGCGCGCCGGGCCAGGGACTGCCGGCCTGGACGGCGCAGGACCGGCCGGTGACGGACCGGCCGATCACCGTCTGGCACACCTTCGGCCACCATCACGTGGTGCGGCCCGAGGACTACCCAGTGCAGCCATCCATGCATTGCGGCTTCATGCTGCAGCCGTTCGGCTTTTTCGATCGCAACCCGACGCTCGACATCCCGCCGGCCAGGTCAGCACACAGCTGCTGTGCATGATGGGACGGGCCACGCACTAACTGTACGAAGACCGGGGGAGAACCATGACGGATCGCAACCGCTCCATCGACCGCCGCAGCGTCATCAGGGGAGTCGGCGCCGCACTTGCCGCACCGTTCGCTGCGCCGATCGTCTCGTCTGCCTTCGCCGCCAGCGACGATCCGATCCGCTTCGCCATCGTGGCCGCGCAGACCGGCCAGGCCGGCGTCGCCGACCACCGCGATTACATCAACGGCGCGCAGATGGCGGTGGACGAGATCAACGGCGCGGGCGGCATCAAGGGGCGCCCGATCAAAATCGAGCTGCAGGACATCGATCTGCTCACGCCGGAGGGCACGCAGGCGGCCTTCCGCAAGGTGGCGGACAGCAAGCCGCACGCCATCGGCTGCGCCTTCACGCTGATCCGCATTCCAGCGCTGGAAGCACTCGGCGACTACAAGGCCCCCTATCTCTCGGGCGACACGAACATCGAGCTGATCACCTTCGCGATGAAGCATCGAGGCAAGTACTGGAACTATTTCGAAGTCGATCCTCCCGAGATCTATTACGGGCGCATGTTCCCGCGCTTCCTGACCAACCTCGCCGCGGCGGGCGCCTGGACGCCGACCAACGAGAAGGTCCACATAATACGCGAGCAGAACCAATACAACATGGTCATCGCGCAGGAAGTGGTCAGCACGCTGCCGAGCACGAAGTTCAAGCTTGCCAAGATCACCGACATCCAGTTCCCTGTGCAGGACTGGGGACCGGTTATCCAGGCCATCAAGGAGGAAGGCGCCGGCACGATCATGCTGGACTACTGGGTGGGCGCGGAGGAAGCGGCATTCTGTCAGAACTTCGTGGCCGATCCGGTCAAAGGTGCGCTCGTCTATATCCAGTATGGCCCGTCGCAGCCGGAGTTCCTGAACATCGCCGGGCCGGCGGCGGAGGGCTTCGTCTGGTCCACCGTGCTCGGCGTTTACAACGACGCGCAGGGCGCTGCCTTCCGCAAGGCGTATGCGGCGAAGCATCCTGGCGTGATCGGCCTGTGCTACAACGGCTCCGCTTACGACACGGTGCACATCCTGGCCAATGCCTGGAACAACGCGGACCCGAGCGACTTTAAGGCCGTGTGCGACTACATCCGCGCGCATCCGTATCGCGGCGTCGATGGCGCCGTGTCGCTCAACAACGAATATCAGGCCGCGTTGCACTACCCGCTGCAGACGGAAGACCTGAACAAGGGCATGGCGCAGCTCTACTTCCAGGTGCAGGACGGGACGCACAAGATCATCGCCCCATCATTGCTGGCGGAATCGAAGTTCCGCGCGTTTCCCTGGGCCTGACCGGTGGCTGAGACGGCGCGAGGTGGGAGGCGATGACGCCGCGTCCCACTTCGGCCCTGTTTGCCTGCGACGATATCGCGATCCGCCTCGGCGGCCGTATCATCCTCGACAGCGTCTCGCTTGGCCTGCGTGCTGGCGAGATCCTTGGTGTCGTTGGTCCGAACGGCGCCGGCAAGACGACGCTGTTCGAGGTTCTCTCGGGCCGCTACCGGCCGGATCGCGGGCGCGTGCTGCTGGACGGCCGGGACATCACCGGGTTGCGGCTGCACGCGCGCGCGCGGCTGGGCCTTGGCCGCACCTACCAGTCGCCGGTAGTGCCGGCGGCGCTGACCGTAGGCGATGTGTTCCACGCCGCACGCCAATCACACACCCCGTATCTCTCAGCGTTCCAAGCGGAATGGGCGGCTGAGAAGGTCGGGCTGCGCGTTCCGATTTCGGGCCTGGCGGGCGGGCTGGAGACGCTCAACCGCCGCAAGCTGCTGCTTGCCTGCCTCCTGATGCGCCGGCCGCGCGTAATGCTGCTGGACGAGCCGGCGGCCGGCCTGATCAACGCCGAGATCGACGAGCTGGACGGCATCATCCGCCACTTCGCCAACGAGATGAACATCGGCGTGATGCTGGTCGAGCATCGCTTGGAGCTGCTCTCGGCCATCGCGGACCGCGTCGTCGTGCTCGATCTCGGCAAGCTGATCGCCGAGGGCGACCCAGACACGGTATTCGAGGATCCGCGCGTGCGCGCCGCTTACTTCGAGGCGGACGCCGCATGACGGACGTGCTCCGTGTCACCGAGCTTTCCGCCGGCTATGGGCCGCTGCGCGTGCTGCACAGCATCGACATGAGCGTGCGCGCCGGCGAGCGGGTCGGCATCGTTGGGCTAAACGGCCACGGCAAATCGACGCTGCTGCGCGCGATCGCCGGGCTGACGGATTGGCAGCGCGGCTCAATCAAGCTCAGCGGGGTTGAGATCGGCGGCACGCGGAGCCAGGGGCCGGGACGCTTCACGCACCGCATCGTGCGCATGGGCCTCGCCCTGATGCCGCAGGGCGACGCGCTGTTTCACGGCCTCACGGTCGCCGACCATCTGGATAGCGGCGCCTTTACCCCGCGTGCCTGGCGCGAACGCAAGAAGCGCCGCGAGCGGGTGCTGAGGATCTTTCCGCCGCTGGAAAAGCTGCTGGACCAGCCGGTGGGCAGGCTCTCGGGCGGCGAACGGCGGATGGTGAGTCTCGGGCGCGGGCTGATGGACGACGCCAGGCTGCTGCTGATCGACGAACCATCGCTCGGCCTCGCGCCGAAGATCAGCAAGGGTCTCGTCGAGGCGCTGATGAAGATCGAGCTTGCGGACGGCGCGATGGTAATCGCCGAGCAGAACATCTCGCTGCTCGAAGGCAAGGTGACGCGGCTGATCGGCCTGCATGCCGGCAAGCTGAAAGGCGGGGCGATGGCGGTCGGCGCGCACCAGGCACACGGCGCGCCGCACGCGCCTGGCGCTCCGATGCCGGGCTGACCCGATGGACCCCTACTACCTCGCGCTGACGACCATCTCGCTCGCTTCCATCTACGGGCTACTCGCGCTCGGCATCTCGATCATCTGGTCGAGCCTCGGCATGATCAACATGGCGCAGGGGTTCACCTTCGCCGTGTCCGGGTACGGCGCTTGGATGGTTGCGCAGACCATCAGCACCAACGGCATTGCCGTGGTCGCGGGCGGCATCCTCACCGGTGCGCTGGCTGGCGCGCTGATCGGGGCGATCGCCTTCATCCCGCTCTACGACAAGCCAAACTTCCCGCTGCGAAGCCTGATCGCGACGCTCGCCATCAGCCTGCTGGGCGCGCAGGGCCTGCTTTGGGTATTCGGGCCGCGCGTCAAGGCGCTGCCCAAGATCTTCGGCTACGGCAGCTTTCATATCGGCACGGCCGTTGCAAGCCGCGAGAAGGTCGGCGCCATCGTCTGCTCCGCGATCCTGCTACTGGCGACGCTGCTCTGGATGAAGCGCAGCCGGCGGGGATTGGAGATCCGCGCGATGATGCAGAATCCGGAAGGGGCCGCCTTGGTCGGCGTGGGGCTTCGCTCGACCGCCATGTCCGTGATGATGGTGACCGGCGCGATGGCAGGGCTGGCCGCGGTGCTGCTGTCGCAAAACTACTTCGTCAGCCCGTTCGCCGGCACGACGCCGCTGGTGAAGGGCATGGTGGTGGCTCTGGCCGGCGGGCTCGGCAGCGTTTCCGGCTCGCTGATCGCCGCGATTCTGATCGCGCTGATCAGTCCGTGACCGCCGTCAGCCTCGGCGGACAGTATGTGCTCATCACGCAGTTCCTGTTCATCATTGCCGTCCTGCTGGTGCGCCCGCGCGGGATCGCCGGCATGATCGAGCACGCGCGGGAGTAGCGAGTGCCGGACGACAGGCCCGTCGCCGCCAGCCTGCGCTCTGCGCCACCGGCCATGTTCAGGCCGATAGGCGTGCCTGCGGCCGTCAAGCTCGTCGGGCGCCGGCGCATGTTGCCGGTGCTGCGGGCGCAAGGCGGGAGGGCGCGGCGGCGCTGGCGCCTGCCGTTCAGCCGGCGGCCGCTGCTTGCGCTTGAGACACGTACAACCCGCTGACGCTCGCTGCCGAGCATCGCCTGGCAGACTGGCGGCCGATCCTCTGGCTGGTCGCTCTCGCCGTGCTCGCGGTCGGGCCTCCCCTGTTCGGCAATAACTCCTTCGTCGCGGCCGCGACAACGTTCGAGATGTTCGCGGCCATCAACATCGTCTGGATGCTGCAGATCGGCACGGCGGGCATCTTCTCGCTCGCCAGCCTCGCTACTGTCGGCGCCGGTGCCTACGGCACCGCTGCGCTCTCCGTTTACGGCGGTTTTCCATTCTGGGCGATGTGGCTGGTCGGGCCGTTGTTCGGCCTCGTATTCGGCGTCATCATAACAATCCCTGCGATACGCCTCCAGGGATTCTACTACGCGCTGCTGACGGTCGGCATCACGGAACTGTGCCGTGTCTATGTCGTCCAGTCGCAGCCGCTTGGCGCTGCCACCAATGGGCTGTTCGGCGCCGACGATTCGTGCCGGACAGCATGTCCGAGTGGCACGGCATCGTACTCGGTTTCTATGCCGGCTCGCATGATGCTCGGCGCGCTGGCGCTATATGCTGCGATCCATGGTCGCCGCCTCGGACGGCTGTTGCGCGCGGCACCGGAGAGGCAGGAGGCATTCGCCGAGGCTCTGGGCATCGACTACCGCGCCGTGCACGTACAGGTGTTCCTGATTTCCTCGGCGGCTCTCGGCGGCATCGGTGCGTTCTACGCGACGCTGCTGCACGGCGCCTCGCCGTCGCTGTTCACGCTCGATCAATTGCTGCTTCTGTTGGCGATGATCGTCATCGGCGGGATCGGCACCACGGAGGGCGCGGTGGTCGGCACGCTGATCGTCGTGGTGCTCGACAATGTGTTCATCGGCCTTGGGCCGGTCCGGCTGATCCTGATTGCAGGGATCATGCTTGGGACGGTGCTGTTCTTGCGTGGCGGCCTGTTCGGGCTGCCCGCGCAGCTGCGCGCGTGGCGCGGCAGGAAACGGAGCGAACGCCGGGCGGCACGGTCCGGCAAGGGAGGCGAAGTCATGCCCGAGGAAGCCGTCGAGATCGCC
>CAWIUA010000051.1:0-41215 GCA_963839135.1 uncultured Alphaproteobacteria bacterium | reverse complement strand
CCCCATTCGGCCCGGAGACCGTGGGGTCTTGACGGCGCGCCGAGCGCGAACCACGTCGCGCTTGTTAACCGGATCATAAACTGCGCGCCGTAGCCTGCTGTGCATGATCTCAGCGAACTCGCTCTCGGCCTTCTCCGGTGCCACGGCGACGGCGCCGCTCAACCGCAGCCCGGTCGGCGCTGCTGGCGGCGTTCAGCCCGCGCGGCTGCTCCGCGGCGGCGCGGAGCAGCCCGGCGCGCAGCCGCAAGCACCGGCCGGGCCGCTTCCCGGCGCCCCGCCCAAGGGACCCCTGCCCCGCGGCTCGCTGCTCAACCTCGCCGTCTAAATCCGATCAACTCTCGCGCCGGGCACTTGCTCCGGCGCGCGACGCCCGGCACGCTGGGCGCCATGCCGCACTTCGAGCGTCGCGCGGTGCCCGGAGACACACACGAGCGTGCTGTCTGCACGCAGTGCGGCTTCGTGTCCTACGAGAATCCGAAAGTCGTCGTCGGCAGCGTCGTGTTGCACGCGGGCGAGGTGCTGATGTGCCGCCGGGCGATCGAGCCGCGGCGCGGCTACTGGACCCTGCCGGCCGGCTATCTGGAACTGGGCGAGACCTGCGAGGAAGGCGCCCGGCGCGAGGCCGCCGAGGAAGCCGGCGCGGACATCGAGTGGGATGGCGTTCTGGCGCTCTTCAGCCTCAGCCGAATTGGCCAGGTGCAGGTGATCTATCGCGCCCGGTTCGCTTCTGGCCTGCCCCGCTTCGAGGCAGGCATCGAGAGCTTGGATGTGCGTTTGTTCGGGTGGGAGGCGATCCCCTGGGACGAAATCGCCTTCCCGTCCGTGCACTGGTCATTAAGTGCTTGGCGCCGGGTCGGTAACGGGCCACTCGGCGCACCTAGCGGCAACGCCGCAGCGGACCCGCGCGGCACGCGGCCGCTGCCTGGTGGGGAGGCCTTGTAACCATGAAGACGCGGATCCTGCTGTTCACGGCGCCCTTCCTCGCTGCGGCATCGCCGCCGCAGACCTTCAGCCTGCAGGTATCACCCGATTACCCGTTCACGACGCAGGCGCCCGCACGCGCGCCAACGTCGTCGAAGCAGGCCGGCCCGGTCTACGAGCCGGCGCCCCTCCCGGACCCCGACGTCGCCGCCCCGAGCCGGGCCGAGGGCGGCGGCGCCCAGCTCTCTCCGAGCCTGTTCAGGCGGCACGACGCCTACCGCGGCGACGCTCTCAACCAGGGAGAATTGGTCGAGAGCGACGAGAACCGCCGCCTTATGCCAAGCGCCGGCTTCACGCTGCGGATGCCGATCGCCCCCAGCGGCGGCGAGCAGCCGCAATAGCAGCCGCGCGCCAGCTCAGACCCACTCCCCCGCCCGCATCAGCGGCTCGGCCGCCCCGTCCTGGCCGATGCCGTCCACGTCAATCTTGCCCGAGCCGATCATCCAGTCGATGTGGATAAGGCTCTGATTGGCACCCCGCGCGGCGAGGTCCGCCTCGCCCATCGCCTCGCCGCCCTCAAAGCACGTCTTGTAGGCTTGGCCGAGCGCGATGTGGCTGGCCGCGTTCTCGTCGAACAAGGTGTTGCACAACAGCAGCCCGCTCGCCGCGATCGGCGACGAGTTGGGCACGAGCGCGACCTCGCCCAGGCCTTTGCCCCCTCGTCGGTGTCGAGCACGCGGGTGAGCACCTCCTCCCCTGTGCGCGCGGCAGCATCGACGATGCGCCCGGCCTCGAACCGCACCCGGATGTCCTGGATGAGCGTGCCCTGGTAGCTCAGCGGCTTGGTGCTCTGCACCGTGCCCTCGACGCGGAGCGCGTGCGGCGTGGTGAACACTTCTTCCGTGGGGATGTTCGGGTTGCAGACCAGGCCGTTCTTCGTCCGCTCGGCGCCGCCGATCCAGGCGTGCCCGTCGGCGAGCCCGACCCGCAAATCGGTGCCCGGCCCGCGGAAATGGATCGCGCCGAACCGGCTCGCGTTCAGCCGCCGGGTGCGGGCCTCCAGGGCGGCGTTGTGCGCGCCCCACGCGGCGACCGGGTCGGGCGCGTCCACGCGCGAGGCCGCGAAGATCGCGTCCCACAGCCGCGCCACCGCCTCGTCCTCGGCGAGATCCGGGAAGACCATGCGCGCCCACGCGGGCGTGGCATACGACACGATGGTCCAGTTCATCGCGAAGCCGGTGATCAGATCCAGCGCGGGCCGGTACGCCGCCGAGCGGGCGCGGTTGGCGCGCGCGACCTTGTCCGGATCCTGCCCGGCAAGCAGCGCCGGATCCTCGCCAGCGATGGCGAGCCGCGCAGCACCCCCGCGGAACGCCGCGGCCATGCCGTCGAACAGCCAGCCCGGCGCCGTGTCGAACGCCGCCTCCGGCGCATGTTCGAACCGCATCAGCGCCGACTTATCGTCCGAGAACAGCGGTGTCACGAGCGAGGCGCCAGCCCGGTAGGCGTGCTCGGTGATGCGGCGGACGAGCGGCAGCGCACCCACGGGCGCTGTCATGACCAATTCCTGCCCCGGCGCCAGCCCGAGGCCCACGCGTACGGCGACCTCGGCCAGCCGATCCAAGCGCTCCTCATAGGGCAGCGTATGCGTCTGCGGGGCAGGGGAGGCAACGGCTTGGGACATTCGGCATCTCCGATCAGGTGCCCGCCAGCAAGCCGAAAGCGGCCGCGGGCTGGTTGACCATCGGCCAGACCTATGCGCCTTGCAACCCGGTTCCACCCGGCGCTGTATCGGCGTCCGCGGGACACGAAGTGCAAGGAGGGAAAGCGATCGTGACTGGACCAGGACTGCCGCGCCGCCTGTTCGTGCTGGCCGCTCTCGCCGCAGCGCCTCTGGCGAGCGCTCAGGCGCAGATGCAGGCTGCCTCTCCGCAGGCCGCCGCCGCCTTCATCCAGAACGCCGGGAGCCAGCTGGCCCGCGTCGTCAGCGGTGCCGAGAGCACGGCGGAGAAGCGCCAGCGCCTGCTCCCGTTCCTCGACCGCACCGTGGACGTGGACGGGATCGCCCGCTTCTGCCTCGGCCGCTACTGGCAGGCGGCGACGCCGGCGCAGCGGTCTGAATACGTGCGCCTGTTCCGCATCGTGCTGGCCAACGGCGTTGCCGGGCGCCTGGGCGACTACCAGGAAGGCACGACGAGCGTCACGACCGGGCGCCCCGACGTCCGACCGGACGGCATCTACGTTCCCACGACCGTGAAGCGGGGCGACAACCCGCCGAACAAGGTCACCTGGCTCGTGACCCACGCCGATGACGGCGGTCTCCGCATCGCCGATGTCGCCGCGGAGGGCGTGAGCCTGCGCCTCACCCAGCGCAACGACTACGCGTCCTTCCTGTCGCGCAATGGCGGCGACGTCGGCGCGCTGATCCACGCCATGGCCACCCAGGTCGCGCAGCGGTAAGACGCGGCGCCTCAGCCGCCGCGCCGCGCCGCGATCAGCACGTTCGCGAACGGCGTTCCACGCCAGCACGGCGCGGCGCTCGCGACGAACCCGTGCTCCTGCAGCACCGCTATCACCGCCGCCACGTCGAGCGGCTCCACCCGGCGCCCGGCGTGCGGCCACCAACCCTGCGCCGCCCATTCCAGCGCGGTGGCGATGCCGCTGCGCCAGCCCAGCCCAGGGTCCAGCGTGCGCACGATCACCCGCTCCCGCGCCGATAAGGCCGCCGCGCGCAGCAGGGTCGAGGCCGGCCCTGCGCCGAGTTGGTAGAGCACGTCCACCAGCAGGACCGTGTCGCAGGCAGGCACACCTGGATGCTCCGCCAAGTCCGCCTGCTGCACCGCGAATGGCAGCCCTGCCCCGGCCCGGCGCGCGTCCGCGAGCGCCGGCCCGGCCCGGTCCACGCCGAGAACGGATCGGGCCAGTTCCGCCGCCAGCAACGCGACCCCGAGCTGGCCGCGGCCGCATCCCAGGTCCACGACGTCGCCGAACGGCTCCCGTGCCGCCATCGCCAGCACGTCCCAGTGGACCGGGTCGCGACGCAGCTTGCTGGCAACGTAGTGGCGGCTGAAGCGCGGGCAGGCCCGGTAGCGCCGCGCTGCCCGCGCCAGCGCCTCTCGCTCAAGAGCATCGCGCAGTCCTCTTACCCCGTCGCTGTTGGCGGATAGGTCTCCGGCACGTCCGGGCCGAGGCCGGCGCGGTGCAGCAGGCTCGCCGCGTGATACACCGTCTTGAACGCCAGCACAGGCAGCACCGCGCGCCATTCCCCGCGAAGATTGCCGGCCAGCAGGTTGACGAGGCCATCTCGCATGCCCAGCGCGTTACGCGGCGCCATGAACAGCGAGCGCAGCACGGGATCGTTGATGCGGTAGATCAGCCAGTTGATGCGGTCCATGCCGCGTGCGAGGTCGCGCCCGGCACGGGCGCACAGCGCACGGCCGCGCCGCGGGTCATCGAGCCACGCATCCGCGGCCTCGGCGCCCAGCTCGCCGGCCGTCATGGCCATCAGCACACCCGTCGAGAACATCGGATCCACGAACCCGTAGGCATCCCCGATCATCAGGAAGCCGTCCCCGTGCCCGCGGCGCGCACGGTAGCTGTAATTGCCCGTGCTCACGATCCCCGACGCCAGCTCCGCCCCTGCCATGCGGGCGCACACGGTAGGGCTGGCCGCGATGCGGTCCAGGAAAAAATCCTGTGCACGGCCTGGCCGACCCTTCCAGGCCGACTGGTTCGCGACGAAGCCGACGCTCATCACATCGCCCGGCAGCGGGATCAGCCAGAACCAGCCATCCTCGGCCAGATGAATGCTGATGTAACCCTCCAGCTCCCCTTCACGCCGCGCCGCGCCGCGGAAGTGTGCATACACCGCGGCGGTGCCGTTCCGCTTGTCGGCGTCTTTCAGGCGCAGCTTGCCCGCGAGGAATGTGTCACGCCCGGAGGCATCGAGCACGAAGCGCGGCCGGATAAGCACCTCGCCGTCCGGCCCTACGGCCGTGGCCTCCGATCGCCCGCCGTGCGGCACTAAGCCGACGCTCGCGACGCGGGTGCGCTCCATCGTCCGCGCGCCGCGACGGGCGGCGTTCGCGAATAGCGCGGCGTCGAACTCGGCGCGCTGCACCTGCCAGGCATGGGTGTAAGCCGGGTTCAGCGCGTGGCGGAACGCAAAGGCGGTGCTGCGGCCCGTGCGGTCCGAGACGAACTCGGCGCCGGGCTTGTGGACACCCATCGCCTGCACCGCGCCGAGCATCCCGAGCCGCTTCAGGATGGCGGCGTTGCGCGGCAGCAAACTCTCGCCGATGTGGAAGCGCGGATGCGCGCTCTTCTCGACGAGCAGCACGTCACGCCCCGCCTCCGCTAAAAGCGCCGCCGCTGTGGACCCGGCGGGACCGCCGCCGATGACCAGCACATCACACTCGAGCGAATAGGGCATCATCTTCTCACGTCCGGGTGATGCCCGTCCGGCGCGAGTTCGGTCAAGCCATGCCGCCGTTGATCGAGACCACCTGCCCTGTGATGTAGCCGGCCCGGTCGGACGCGAGGAACGCGATCAGCTCCGCCACCTCTTCCGGCCGCCCCGCCCGGCGCATCGGCACCAACTCCGTGATCCGTGCCCCGCTCATCACCGCGTCCACGGCAGGCGAGGCGATAATGCCGGGTGCGACGGCGTTCACTGTCACGCCGCGGCTCGCCACCTCGCGCGCGAGCGACTTCACCGCCCCTATCAGCCCGGCCTTCGCCGCGGCATAAGCGACCTGGCCGCGGTTGCCCATCAGTGCGGAGACCGAGGACACGGCGACGATCCGTCCCCAGCGTGTGCCGATGAGCGGCAGGATCAGGGGACGCAGCACGGCGTAGAACCCGCCCAGCGACACGTCCAGCACGCCGCGCCACTGCGCCTCCGCCATGCCGGCGAACGGCACGTCGTCGTGCGTGCCGGCGTTGTGGACGACCACTTGCGGCACGCCAGCGTCCAGCACTGGCGCCAGCGCCGCCGCGGCCGCCGCGAAATCGGAGAGGTCGAAGAGGATGGCCTCGGCAGAGCCGCCGCCGCCGCGGATCGCCGCCGCCAGCGCCTCTGCCCGCGCTGACCCGGCGTGGGCATGGACCAGCACGTGCAGCCCATCGGCCGCCAGGCGGCGGCAGATCGCCTCGCCGAGCGTGCTCGCCCCGCCCGTAACCAGGGCCCGCCTCACTCAGGGCGCGGCAAGGCAATGGCTGCCCTGCCCTCCACCAAGGGCGCGCCACTCTCGGCGGCGACGCGCAGCGTGTAGAGCAGCCCACCGCGTTCCGCCTGCTCCAATGTCGCGGCGATACGCAACTCGCCATGCGCCGGGTCATCGAGCCGGTCGGCGTAGAGCGCTACAGCGCGCAGCGAGGCCGCGTAACCGGCCGGCGCCGGCCGCCCGTCGCGCAAGGCGCCGTGCAGCGCCGCCGCCTGCAAGGCGTATTCGAGGCCGCAGAGCGCGGCCAGGCGATCCGCCCGGCGCAGCGGGTTCGCCGGGTCGAGGTGCGAGCGGGCGGCGCACAGGATTTCGTCCGCGGTCCAGGCCAGCACCCGGTGAAGCAGGCACATAGCGCCCGCGTGCGGCACCAGCGCCGCGATCTCGGATCGAGCTAGCATGGCGCTACCTGCACCTCGAGGCGGCCGTCGAGATACGGCGCTGGGCACGAAGCCGCCTCGCCGCGCGCCAAGCTTTCCAGAAGCCGGAGAGCTTGCGCCGCTGGGTTGCCGCGCGCCAGCGGGCGCAGTCCTTCCTCCCGCGGTTCCACGGCCTCGGCGGGCACCGGGGCGGGCCGGTGGCGCACGGCGATCCGGGCGAGCGCGCCCCGCTCCGACAAATCGCTGAGGAGCACCAGGCCGGCACCGAACGGCGCGGCGGTCGGGCGCTTTGCGTCCAGCGGCGGCGGCAAGGGATGGTCGTAGGCGCAGACCAGCACGGGCCGGCCCTCCGCGGCCAAATCCGCCATCGCCGCGAGCAGGCAGGCTCCCCACGTCGCATCGTGGCAACCCAGGCACGTCGCGGGCTCCGAATTCCCTGTGGCGATGGACCAAAGCCCCGCGGCAGCGTTGTGCACGGAGAGGTGGAACTGGGTGGGCGAGACCAAGCGCGGCTGATCGCCCGGCGCCAGCGCCTCCAGGATGCCGCCCACCACCGGGCCGTCCCCGTTGCTGCTTCCGAACACGGCCCGCAGCGACGCGGGCGGTACTCCGCTGCGTGAGGCTGCCTCGCTCGCCACGGCGAGCGCCAGCCGCGCGACCGGCCCGGTGCGGCGCCGCTCCGCCGGCGGCAGCAGCAGGGGAGGCGGTGCGGGTGACGGGCGCGGCTCATACGGCGCCTCGCCGCGCAGCACGGGCAGGCTGGCTTCCCACCCTTCGAGCCCCGGCCCCCACAGCGCGGCGGCGGCGACGCGCGCCCGCAGCGTCAAGCCTCAATTCCAAGCACCAGGCTGCAGTTCACACCGCCGAAGCCGAAGGAGTTGCTGACCACCCGGCGCACTGGCCGCGTCACGTTCGCCACCGCGACGCGCGCGCGGAAGGCCGGATCCGGCATCTCCACGCCTAGGCAGCCCGCGACGAAGCCCTCCGCCATGCACTGCCCGGCGATCACGGCCTCCACGATGCCGCAAGCGCCCAACATGTGCCCCGTCCAGCCCTTCGTGCTGCTGCACGGCACGGCATCGCCGAACACCTCGGCCACCGCCAGGTCCTCCATGGCGTCGTTCGCGCGCGTCCCGGTGCCGTGCAGGTTGATCCAGTCCACCTCGTCCGGAGCGATCCCTGCACGGCGCAGCGCCGTCCGCATCGAGCCGATCGCGCCCGCGCCCTGCGGATGGGGCGCGCTCATGTGATGCGCGTCGCTCGTCGCACCCCAGCCGAGGAGCTGCATCATCGGCCCGGCGCCCCGCCGAGGCGCCCCCGCGCGCTCCAGCAGCGCGAAGCCTGCGGCCTCGCCAACGGAGATGCCGGCCCGCGCCGCATCGCACGGGCGGCAAGGGCCGGGCGAGATCAGCTCCAAGGACGCGAAGCCCTGCAGCGTCATGCGGCACAGGCTATCCGCGCCTCCCACCACGGCCGCGTCGCACACGCCGGCCGCAATCAGGTGCGCCGCATCCGCGAAGGTCCGCGCGCTGCTGGCGCAGGCCGTGGACACCACCAGCGCCGGCCCGCGCAGCCCCAGCGCCGCCCGCACGAAGCGCCCGAGCGAGAACATGTCCTGCGTCCCAGCGTGGTCAAAGGCGGCGGGTAGCGCCCCCGTCGCCGGATCGCGCGCGCGGTAGGCGTCCTCGCCCGCCTGCACCCCGGACGTGCTGGTACCGAGCACGACCGCGACCCGGTCCGCGCCATATTGCTCCCGCGCCGCAAGGGCCGCGCCCAGGAACCCGTCGGCGTGCAGCGCCATGTGGGCGAGCCGGTTGTTGCGGCAGTCGAAGGCGGCGAGCTCAGGCGGCAGGCCGTGCGCCTCGACGCCCTCGACCCGGCCGATCCAGCCACCCGTCCCCGCCTCGAAATCGTTGGGCCGCAGCCCGCCCCGGCGCGCGCGCAAGGACTCGAGATGCGCCGCCGAGCCCACGCCGAGCGCGCTGACGGCGGTGCTGGCCGTGATGCGGAGCGGGTCCGTCACGCCGTTCTCGGCCCGGCGAACAGGAACGCGAACACCATGGCGAGCGCCGCCCCGATCGCCACCGTCGCGCCGATGCTGTGCAGCACGGGCGTCCGGCAGAGCAGGAGGAGGCCGAAGGAGAGCAGCGTCATCGCATTGCAGGTGGTCAACGTGCGCAAGGTGCGGGCGCGTTCCTCGTCGTCAAGCTGCCGCCGGGCGAAGAACAGCGCGTAATCCAGCCCCACGCCCGCGACAAGCTGAAGTGCTACGACGTGGACCAGCGACAGCCGCTCGCCCAGCAGGGTCAGCACCGCAACCGTGCACAGCACCGCCGCCGCCACGGCGCCGAACACCCGGGCGACCCGGCGCACGTCGCGCAGCCCGGCCGCCAGCACGGCCAGGATCGCCAGCACGCCCAGCCCGAGCCACTTCCACGCCTGCGCCGTGTAGCCCGCCAGGATGCGGCCCAGCTCGGCGCGCGTGCCCACGTACGTCGTGCCGGGTCCCGCATTCGATAGCGCCGCCGCGACGCGCGCCGGATCGCGCACATCCTGCAGCAGAACGGGACCGTGCCACTGCCCGCCGTGCTCATAGAGCAGCGGCTCCAGCCGCGCCGCGAGCGCGGTCTCAGCGAGGTCCGCCAGCCGCACCGGCGCCATGCTTCGCGTTGCGGCCACGGCGTCGAGGAACGGGCGGAACGCCGCCGGGCGGAACGGCAAGCCGGCCCGCGCCTCGTCCAGCCGCCGGGCGAGCGTGTCCGCGTCGGGCAGCGCCGCACGGCGCGCCTCCTGCACCGCGGCGCTGGGCAGCAGCGTCGCTGCGGCCTGGAACCCGGCCATCGCGCCCGACGCCTGCAACGCCTGCAAGCGCGGCAGCAGCGCCTCCTGCCGCCGCAGCACCGTCTCGGCGTCCGGCCCCTCGACGAACAGCACCTGCGCCGCCTCCGCGGCACCCAAGGCGCCCCGCAGCTCCGCGTCCAGCGCGCGCGAGGTTTCGGGCACCGGGCTGAGATTCGCGAGATCGTCCTCCCATCGCGGTCCGACGAGTGCCAGGAAGAGCGCGCTGGCCGCGACTGGCGCCAAGCCCCACGCCCGCCAGCGCCGCAGGCCTTCCACGCGGGCGAGCCAATGCGGATCGCCCGCCGCGACGGGCGCCAGGTCCGCCGCGACGACCAGCGGTGGCAGCAGCCACCAGGTTGCCGCCGCGGTCGCCAGCAGCCCGGCCGCCGAGAACGCGCCGAGCTGCGCGAGGCCGGGAAACCCCGAGAACAGCATCCCGCCGAGGCCCAGCACCGCCGTCGCCACGGCGAGCCGGAACGCCGGGCCGATCCGCGCCCGCGTGGCCGCCGGCCGCTCACCCCGCTTGCGGTGGCCGATCAGCAGCACCGGGTAGTCCAGCGACACGCCCAACATGCTGATGCCGAACCCGAGCGCCACGCCGTGCACGGCGCCGAACCCGAGCTGCACGACGATGACTGCCACCGCTACGCTGAGCACGACCGGTGCCGCGATCGCCGCCATCACCAGTGGCGAGCGGAACCGCCAGACCAGAAGCGCTGCAACGAGCAGCGTGGACAGTATTGAGATCAGCTCCACGTCGCGCCGGATCGCGTGGGCCGCGTCGCGCGCGAAGCGGGCCGGGCCGGCGACGAGCAAACGTGCGGCGCCGGCCGAAGGGCCATGGTTCGTGGCCTTGAATGCGGCCTCAATGGCGTCCGACGCCGCCTCCTGCGCCGGCACGTCCAGGCCGCCCGCCTTCGTGCGGGCGAGGAGGAGCGCGCGTTCGCGGTCCGGCGCGAACCAGGCGCCGTCCACGACGCGCAGCCGGCTCGTCCCGGCCAAGCCCTTGACCCAGGCCAGGAACGCATCCGGCGGGTCGGCCACGCCGTAACGAACGGCGAGCGGCGACGCTGCGCCGCGAAGCTGGCGCAGGAGCCGCTCCAGATCCGTTCGCAGCGCCGGCTCCTCTAACGCCGCTTTCGTCGTCGCGGGCGAGAGCAGGTATCGCCGGGTGAAGAAGAAGTCCTCCTGCCCGGTGAAATCAGCCTCCCCGGCGGCGATCTGGGCGAACAGCCCGGTGCGGGTCAGCCTGTCGGCCATCTCGCGGGTGATCCGCGCCAGCTCCGCAGGCGGCGCCCCTTCCACGCCCACCAGGATCAGCGCGGCACCCGCGCCGTCCCGCAACTCCTGCAGCATCAGCTTCGCCGCCTGCGTGCGGCCTTGTGGCAGGAAGTCCGCCATGCTCGTCCGCACCCTCGCCAGCGCGAGCACGAGGACGAGCAGCATCGCTGCCCCGGCGAGCGCCGCCAGGACGGGCACGCTGCGGCTGGCAGACCGGAATCGGACGGGCGCCGTCAGGGTAGCGGCTCGATCAGGAGGCGGTCCTCATCCCCATCCGCCTGCGTGACGACAACCTCCCGCGGCGCGTTGCCCTCGCCGCTGACCTCGACATTCGCCAGCAGCTTCGCCGCGCCCGGATCGGTGGGCCGGAGCAGCAGCCGCCAGTCGGCCGGCGTTCCGGAGGCGGTCACGGCGAAGCTGCGCTGCAAGGCTCCCAGATCGCCGGAGAGCGGGCCGCGCACCGCGTCCACGAGGGCGCGCAGCTCCGGCTGCGTAGCCAGGTCCACTACGCGGGGCGGCTCCTGGCGCTCGGTCAATACTAGGCGGTCGCCGTCCACGACGACCTTTTCGGAGTCAGGCCCGTCCGTGATCCTCTCCAGCCGGTCCGGCCGCTGATAGAGAAGGCGTCCCGTCGTGCGCTGCGGCTCGTCGAGCACAGCGAGGCGCTTCTCCTCCTCGAAGCGCGCGCGGCGCTCCGGCACAGCGGCCAGCCGTGCCATCAGCGCCCCGAGGTCGAGCGTCTGGCTAGGAAGGGGCGGCGGAGGGTCCTTGCCGCGCCCCGCCGCCACGGACGGCGCCGGCAGCAGCACCAGCGACAGCAGCGCGAGTCGGCGCGGAGCTTGCAGCGTAGCCAGCATTCGACGACCTCTCCCAGAACGGGAAGAAGTTGAACCAGTTGTAGGGATGGGCAAGACACGCTTGCTCCAGCGCGGCTGCGTAACGGGTGGCCCACGCCCGTAGATCCGCCTCCCGGCTCGGTCGGCCCAGCACCACGCGATCCGCAAAGGGTTCGAATTCAACGTGATAACAGCGCGGCCCTGTGCGGACCGCGTGAAACAGCACCGTCGGCACGCCCAGTGTCGCGGCGAGGATGAACGGCCCCGCCGGGAAGAGCGCCGGTCGGCCAAGGAATGGCGCTTCCACCCTGCGCTGCCCGTCCGGCGCGCGGTCCGCGAGCAGTGCCACGATCTCGCCCCGCTCCACCGCCTCGCGCGCACGCAGCAGGCTCGCCGCGTCGCCGATCTCGATGATGGCCTCGCGCATGCTGGGGTCCAGCCGATCCAGCGCCCAGGTCAGCGCGCCGGCGTTGCGGCGGAACATGAGTGGCCGGACCGGCACGGGCGCGGACGCCGCCAAGGCCCGAAGCACCTCGAAGCTGCCGAGGTGCGCCCCCAGCAGCACGCAGCCCTGGCCGCTCGCGAGCACCGCCTGTACGTGCTCCAGCCCCGAGACCGCGATGCGGAACCGGCGTGTCCGGCCCGTGACTAGGAATAACCGGTCCAAGATGGCGCAGGCGAAGGTGTAGAAATGCCGCGCCACGTCCCACGCGCTCGCCTCACGGCCCAGAACACGGCCCAGATACTCGCGCGATGCCGCCCGCCCGCGCGGCGAGGTCGCGAGGAACCAAGCCGTGATCGGCAACAGCAATGCTCGCCCGGCCTGCCATCCTATGCCGAACGTGATGAGGAACATCACCCGCAGCAGCCAGGCGCTGCCGCGTTCCCGCTCCCGTGACCAGCTGAACTCGCTCACGCCTGGCGACCGCCAGCGAGCAGTGCGGCACCGCGCACCGCGTCCTGCCCCGCGACGCGGCAGGCGAAGCTCACGCGGCCGGGTGCCACTGGCGCCTCATGCAATACAGTTACGGTCTCGCCGGGCAGCACGGGCCGCAGGAAGCGGACGGCGGGCAAGCCTGCGACACGCAGGCCCGGCGCCGCCGCGAGCAGCAGCGCCAGCGCCTCGTCGAGCAGCACGACGCCGGGCACGACCGGCCGTCCTGGGAAGTGCCCCGGCAAGCACGGGTGATCGGGCGCGATCGTGAACTGGCCGGCAGGGCTCATGCTGCCTTCGAGAGCAGCCGGACGCCAGCCTGGACGGCCGCACCTTGCAAAGCGACATCGAGAGTGGCGAGCGGCATGTCTTCCCGCTGCGCCAGCTCCAGGTATGCTGCGTCATAGACCGTCAGTCGATGCTGGCGGGCAAGGATCAGCAGCGCTGCTTCCACCAGAGCACGATGCACGTTGATGGCGAGCTGAGTCAGGTTGCGTAGGAAGGCCGAGGTTTCTGCCTCGCTCAGCCGCCTCCGCCTTTCATTAACGATTAGAATATTGCGGACCTCGAACCACCACAGGCTGGGGACATGCGCTTCGTGCTGGTGGAGGAGGTCCAGCGCAGCCGCAGCCACAGGATGCTCCTCATCGGCGAATGCCCAGCAGAGGGTAACAGAGGCGTCGAGAACGAAAGGCATCAGTATCGGTGGCCTTCATGCCGCGAGGACAGAATCTCATCGAGCGTGAGCTTGGTCGTCGCACGTCGGCGCATCGCCTGGAGATTGGAGATCGCCTGATCGATTTCCGCCCGGCGGCGATGCGCCTCAGGCACCAGACGGGCAATAGGCCGGCCGTGGCGGGTGATCACGATAGTCTCCCCGCGCTCCACCTCGTCGAGGAGTTGCGGTAGATGTGTTTTCGCGTCCGACGCCTGGATTTCGCGCATTTCGGCCGGATCCTGACCAGTTGTTACGACTAGTCTATCGGGCGGCAATCCCACCGGGCAACAGAAGATGCCCTATCAGCCCGCGGCGCTGTCCTGCTCGGCAACCGCAAGCAGAGCATCGTGAGGCAGCTTGCCGACGGCGTTTCGCGGCAGCCGCTCCACACGGATCACCCGGCGCGGCAAGAACACGGCGTCCACCTTGCAGCGCAGCTCCTCCAGAATGCTCTCTGCCGAGCGATCCGGCGCCACGGCGAACGCGAGAAGCCGTGCCGACGCCCGCCAATCCAGGTCGTCCGGCACCGCGAAAGCGCCGTCCAGCACGCCGTCCAGCCCGCAGAGGATACGAGTGAGTCCCGCGAGCGACGCCCGCCGGCCGCCCAGCTTGACTAGGTCCGCACGGCGTCCGAGCAGGCGGAACCGCCCATCCCCGAGCGGCTCGATGCAGTCGGCAAGCGGCTGCGGCGCCATGCCGGCGGCCGTTGCGACCGCCGTCTCGCCTCCCTGCACGACGTGGACGCCGGGATAGGGCAGCCAACCGTCGCCCTTCGTGGTGCGCCGGCTTGCGAGCGATCCCGCTTCAGTGGCGCCGTAGATCTCCAGCACCTGCACATCCCAGGCCTGCTCCGCCCTGGCAGCCATCGCGGTGTCCAGCGGGGCGGTCGCGGAGATGACGGCGGCGAGCGGCGGCGCCCCGCCCTGGAGAAGGCTTCCTTCGAGCAGGCCGCGAAGCTGCAAGGGCGTGGTCACGAGCAATGCGGGAACGGGCGCGGCCGCGAGCGCGGCGCGCACGTCGGCGGGGAAGAACGCGGCGCCGCACCAGCTTGACGTGGCGGCGTGCAGCGGCAGCAGCACCGTCGTCTCGAAGCCGTACATGTGCTGCGGCGGCACCGTGCCGACGACCGTCGCAGGCTGCGACTCATCAAGCTCGAACCGCTCGCCCGCGGCGCGCGACCGCTCCGCCAGAGCGCCCCAGAGCTTCGCGTGGGCGGTCGGCTCCCCCGTGCTGCCGGAGGTAAGCGCCCAGGCCGCAAGCCGGTCGCCGGGCAGCTCAGGGTTAGGCGGCGATGCTCCAGCCGCGTCGGCGGCGAGGAGCGCTATCTCCTGCCCCTCGATCCCAGCGGGCAAGCGGCCTGCCTCCGCGACGGCCCAAGCTCCTGGGAACCGGGCGGCGAGCACGCTGGGCGCGCCGGGCTGATCCGCGCCCACGAGCACGCAAGGCCGGCCGCGCAGCAACGCCGCCGCGAAGGCGAGGGCAAACAAGCAGCGGTCGGCGCAGAGATTCAGAACCGGCGTGCTGTCGCCCTTCGCGCCGCCGAGGCCGCCGGCCAAACGGTGCGCCGCGCGCAGGAACATCTCGGCTGTGACCAGGGTGCCTCCTGGGCCGCGGAACAGCGCGGCACCCGGCGGACGCTCCACCAGCCGGGCGGCTGGCGCGGATGACATCAGCGCGTCCGGTTCTGGCCGACGTGCCGGGCGAGGTTGCGCAAGGAGGCGAAGATCTGGTGATTGCGCTCGTCGTCGGACCGCAACTCGAACCCGTAGCGCCTGGAGATGGCGAGCGCCAGCTCCAGCGCGTCGATGGAGTCAAGGCCCAGCCCTTCGCCGAACAAGCGGCCGTTCGCCGGGATGTCGCCCGGCGCCACTTCAAGCTGCAGCGTGGACACGATCAGCGCGGCGACGTCCCGCTCGAGATCATTTTGGGCCGCGGCGGGAAGATCCTGATCGCGCAAGGTATCCAAGGCGGCGTTCCCAGCAGGCAAAGTGGTATAATGCGGCCCAAGACTAACCAACTCGTGAAGACCGCGCAAACCTCGCAGAGCTTCCGACGAATGGCGAGGTGCGGCGGGTGGCGCGATCAGCTCACGCCTCCATGCGCCACAAATGCGGGTAGGCCGCCACGAACCCATTCGGGGCCAGGTCAAGGACACCCTCGTAAGGGATGGTCGGCGCCCGATACAGATACGTCGTTTCGCCACGGCGTTCATAGCGCTGCGGCAATTCGATCAGCGTTGTCGCGTCGATATCGAACCACGCAACGGGAAAATCGGCCGCTTCGCCCGGCACGACGGCGATCCTGCGCAGCTGCTGCAGGTTCGTAGCGGGGGTGAAGCCGTAGTCGAGATCCCAAAGATGCTCCAGGCCGCCGACCAAAGCGCCGTCCAGATACCAGCCGTCAGCTTCGCGGCTGATGGCGTAGTCCAGGGTCCTGCCGCCGAGGAAACCCTGCACTCTCCCGCGCCTGGTCCTCCAGGACGCATCGATCTCAACGGAGTAGGTGATACAGGCCGGCCCCGCATGATGCTTGAATACCGCGGTGCCGCGCAGCGACCAGCCGC
The DNA here is from genome assembly GCA_963839135.1 of uncultured Alphaproteobacteria bacterium. Classification (GTDB taxonomy): domain Bacteria; phylum Pseudomonadota; class Alphaproteobacteria; order Acetobacterales; family Acetobacteraceae; genus CAWKEH01. The sequence continues at coordinate 25,519 of CAWIUA010000051.1, read as the reverse complement.
TGTCGCTTCGCACGAGAAGAGCCGCGTCATGACCGGGCGCATCCAGCCGACGCCACATCGCGAACTCGCTCATCATGAGGTCCTTTCACAACAGCACCGTATGGGACGTGGATGCTCGCCCGCCGCCAACGAACGTCAGCCCTTGACCACTAATGGTCTGATTCAGCTGACAGATGGTGGGAACCATCTGTCAGCATCGCACCACTAGCAATCACGGGAAGGCCAGCTAGGTTCCAGGTATGGAGCAATCCTGTCCCCTATCCGGCGCACCCAGACCCGTCCGCAGCGGCAAGCTCGGCCGCGCCAGGACGCTGCTGCTCGTCGGCATTACCGCGGCGGCGCCCCTCGCGACGCTCTGGGCCATAGCGGCGGGGCAGGGCCTGCTGGGGCGGGGCCTGCTGGCCATCGCTGGGCTGTCGCACCTGGCGCTGTTTGGCGGCTTGCTGGCCCTGTTCGGCGCCACGCTGCTGCCAGGCCGGACGCCGCTCGTAACCCAGCTCGCGGAGCGGCTCGACCCCGGCTTTCACCCCGGCATGGCCGGCTACACGCGCGCCGTCACCGGTGCCTGGTGCCTGTTCTTCGCGGGCCAGCTTCTCGCGTCGCTCCTGCTGCTGCTGCTTGCTCCCGCGGCGGCGTGGTCGATGCTCGTCAACGTGCTCGACGTGGTGCTTGTCGCGGTGATGTTCGGGGCCGAATACGGCGTGCGCCGCCTGCGCTTCCGCGGACACGAGCACGTGCCCTTTGCGGCGCTCGTGCGCGCCGTGCGCGCGGGCGGGATCGGGCCATAGGCTATGGCGTCCTGGACGCCCCGGCCCGCCATCCGCGCCGCCGTCATCGTCCATTTGGCGGCTCCGGGCCTCGCGCTCGCGTGGCCTGCGGGCTGGCCTTACGCGCTCGCCGCCGTGGCCGGCAGCCACGTGCTGCTTGCCTTGTTCGGCTTGTGGCCCCGCAGCCAAGTCGTGGGCCGGACGCTGGTACGCCTGCCGCCCGGCGAACGCGACGGCCGGGTGGTGCTGACGTTCGACGACGGACCCGATCCGGAGGTCACGCCTGCGCTGCTCGACCTGCTCGATCTGCATGGCGCGAAGGCGAGCTTCTTCCTGATCGGGGAGCGGGCGCGCGCGCATCCCGGCCTGGTCCGCGACATCGCCCGGCGCGGCCACAGCGTCGAGAACCACACCCTGCGCCACCCAGTTCTCTTCGCCTGCCTGGGACCGCGCGGGATGCGGCGGGAGCTGGCGGAGGCGCAGGCCGTGCTCACGTCGCTTGCGGGCCGCCCGCCCCGCTTCATGCGCGCACCCATCGGGCTGCGCAGTCCACTGCTCGATCCGGTGCTGGCTGGCCTCGGCCTGCTCCACGCCTCCTGGGCGCGGCGCGGCTTCGACACACGCTGCGGTGATCCGGCCCGCGTACTGCGCCGCCTGCTGCGCGGGCTTCGGCCGGGCGACGTGCTGATGCTCCACGACGGTCGCTCGGCCCGCACCCCGGCGGGAAAGCCCGTGATTCTGGAGGTTGTGCCGGACCTGCTCGCGGCGCTGTCTACGGGTGGGCTGCGGGCAGTGCCCCTCGCCGCACCCGCCGCGCCAGCAGCAGCGGCAACCGCGCGAGGAAGCCCAGCATCAGCCGCACATGCATCCACGTGAGCAGCGCATTGTCGCGCCCGTAGCGGAAGTGGGAGACGCCGCCCTCATCGGCGCGCAAATAGCGCACCGGGGCAGGCAGGTTCACGATCCCGGTTCCCAGCCAGCACAGCCGCACAGCTGCCTCGGCGTCGAAGTCATAGCGGCGCATCCAGCGCGTGCGCGCCATGACGCGCAGGAGCGGCCGGACGGGATAGACGCGGAAGCCGAATAGGCTGTCCGCCACTCCTTCCCAGAGCGTCTCCAGCCCCGCCCACCAATTCGACACACGTCGCCCCCGCACCCGCAGCGCGGGCGCGTCGGTGCCGAAGCGGGGCACCCCCAGGATCATCGCGCCGGGCGACGCGGCCGACGCGGCCATGAATCGCGGGATGCTTGCCGCCGGGTGCTGCCCGTCGGCGTCCATGACGAGCGCGTGCGTGAACCCTTCCTGGTCCGCCAGGCGCAGCGCGTGCAGCACGGCGGCGCCTTTGCCGCCGTTGCGCGCGAGCGGGAGCACGCGCAGCCCGGCGTCACCCGCTTCCATCCGGCCCAGCTTCTCGCCCGTGCCGTCCGTGCTGCCGTCCACGACCACCCAGACCGGCGCCCACGCGCTGCGTGCCTCCGCCACCGTGTCCAGCACGCGCGGCCCGGTGTTGTAGGAGGGAATAACGACGACGTGCGTGCGATCTGCATGCCTTGCCGCGGCGAGTGGCAAGGCCGTCGAAGATGGCGCTGCCGGGCTTGGCAGGTTTCGCGTCATGGCTGCTCGCCTGCTCACGCCTGACCGTGCCATCCTTCGAAGAATCCTGGTCTCCGCTCGTGCAGGACATGATCTGTAGGGCATCGCCCTCGACGAAATCAACGTGTTGAGGAACCAAGAAACAGGGAGCGTTCATGACGATTACCCGTCGCGAGGTCGCCGCCGCCCTCCTGCTACCTGTCCCTTGGGCGCCGACCGGCAAAAGCTGGGCAGCCGAGCCGGATCATCTCCTGATTCTGGAGCGCACGATCCCACTCGCAGGCGTCGCGGGCCGCATTGATCACATGGCCGTGGATCTCTGGCGCGGGCGGCTGCTCGTGGCGGAGCTCGGCAACGGCACTGTCGCTGTGATCGACCTCGCCGCCGGCAACGTTGTCCGTCGCCTCAGCGGGCTGAACGAGCCGCAGGGCATCGGCTACGCCCCGAAGGCCGATCTCATAGCCGTTGCGTGCGCCGGCGACGGCTCGGTCAGGCTGTTCCAAGCCGACGGCCTCTCACCCGTGGGGGTGGCGAGCTTGGGCGACGATGCCGACGACGTCCGCCTCGACGCCGAGACCGGCCGCTTCGTCGTGGGCTACGGTGGTGGGGGCCTCGCCGTCCTGGACCCGGTGACCCGCTCCGTCACGCGTCGCATCGGGCTGCCCGTTCATCCCGAAGGCTTCCAAGTCGATCCGAACGCCGGACGCGCTTACGTGAACCTGCCCGACGCGGCGGGGCAGGTCGCGGTCGTGGACCTTGCGTCCGGGGACCGGGTCGCGCGCTGGACCGTGCCGGGCTTGCGCGCGAACTTCCCCATGGCGCTCGACGCAGCAGGCGCCGTGCTCGCGACGGTGTTCCGCAGCCCCCCGCGGCTCGTCCTGCTGGACACGAGAGCCGGCGCCGTGATGGCCAGCGTCGCCACCTGCGGCGACGCCGACGACGTGTTCTTCGACGCGAAGCGCCGACGTTTCTACGTCAGCTGCGGCCAGGGCGCGGTCGCGGTCGTGCAGCAGAACGCGGCAGGCGGGCACGCTCTCGCACGTGTCGAGAGTGCGCCCGGCGCGCGGACTTCCCTATTCGTACCCGAGTTCGACCGGCTGTTCGTCGCGGCCCCTGCTACAGGCAAGCCGGGATCCAGTGCCGCGATCCTGGTGTTCCGCCCAGCACCCTGAAAGGCTTCGCGCTCATGTGGGGTAGGGAGCCGCAGGCGTGGCGAGCTCGACCCTGTAGAGGGCTTCCAGCTCCTGCGTGAAGGCGTCGGTGCTGCCTTCTACAGGCAGGCGAGGGCCGAGCCGGACGCGATAGACCAGCGGGAATCGGGGCTTCCGCAGGAGCGTCCAGCCCTTGCGCAGGTAGGGCGTCTCGGACTCGATGAACGCCGCCTGTATGCGGGCGTCGGCCGCGCGCGCGATCAGGGCGAAGCCGGGCTTGAACGGGTTGACCGGTCCCGCGACGGTGCGCGTGCCTTCCGGGAAGATCAGCAGATTGGCGCCGCCCCGCACCTCCGCCGCCGCGCGGCGCACCAGGGGCAGCGGCGCGTCGTTGCGGATGTAGCCGGCCATCCGCGCGCCGCCGCCCAGGAACGGGTTGTCCCAGAGCTGGGCCTTCGTGATGCACACCGCCCGCGGCAGGCGGGAGGCGATGAGCAGGATGTCGAGCAGGGACGGATGGTTGGGCGCCACCACCAGGCCGCGCGCGTCGCGCAGGGCGTCGAGTGCTGCGAGGTCGGCGCGCATCAGGCCGAGCACGTGCAGGAGGCGGATGTAGAAGCGGAAAGCGCCGCCGATCACCGCCTGCCCGAGCGGCGCGGCCACGTGCCTCGGCAGCACCCGGCTCAGCACGGCCCCGATCAAGCCCCATCCCAGGAACCCGATGCCGAGCAGCAGCAGGAACCCGTAGAACGCCGCATACTCGTAAACGAAACCGAAAGCGTGCCGCAGGCCCGCCACCCAGCCGCCCCGGCCAGGCCGCGCGCGATCCTTGGCCAGCGGAGGTTGCGCCGGGCCTAGGAGGCCCTCGCGCGGGTGGCGTTCACTCATGCATGGCAGGCTGCTAAGGATGGGAAGCTAGCATCTCGTGCGGACCCGGCCAACCATGGGCAGATCATGAGCGCTTCCGGCGACCCGGTGCGGCCGCACCCCGTCCTGCAGCCGTGGTATGGCGACGCCGAGTCCCGCGCGCCGTTCGTGCGCGCGCTCTTCGACGCGACGGCGGCGGACTACGACCGGGCCAACCAGGTGCTCTCCCTTGGCTCGGGCGCCTGGTATCGGCGGCAGGCGCTGCGGCGCGCCGGGCTGCGGCCGGACATGGCCGTGCTCGACGTGGCTGTCGGCACCGGCCTGCTGGCGCGCGAGGCAGCACGGCTCGCGGCCCCCGGCGGCAGCGTGACGGGGGTGGATTTGAGCCTCGGTATGCTCGCCGAAGCCCGGCGCCAAGGCGTGCCTGCCTTGCTCGTCCAAGGCCGGGCGGAAGCGCTTCCCGTGGCGGATGCGTCCGTGGACCTGGTGACCTTGGGCTACGCGCTGCGCCATGTCACCGACCTCGGCACCGCGTTCCAGGAGTTCCGCCGCGTGCTGCGTCCAGGCGGCGCGGTGCTGCTGCTGGAGATCGCGCAGCCGGACGGGCGCCTCGCCCAGGCGCTGGCGCGAGCCTGGTTCGGACGCGCTGTGCCGTGGGCGTGCCGGGTGGCTATGCCGGGACGGCGGACGGCGACACTGATGCAATATTACTGGGAGACGATCGAGGGCTGCGTCACCCCGGAGACCATCCTCGAGCAACTCGGACGAGCCGGCTTCGCGAAAGTCGCCTGCGCGACCGCGCTGGGAGTTTTCCGGGAATACCGCGGCGTGCGCGCCGGATGAAGCCAGGGCGCGCGCTCATCGTCGGCGGCTCGATGGGTGGCTTGTTCACCGCCCTGCTGCTGCGGCGCTACGGCTGGGAGGTGCGCATATTCGAGCGCGCGGGCGAGGCGCTGTCCGGCCGTGGCGCTGGCATCGTCACGCATCCCGAGCTCTGGCGGATCGCACAAGACGGCGGCTTAGACCCGGCGGCCGAACTTGGGGTGCGGGTGACGCGCAGGCTGACTCTGGACCGGAATGGCACGGTCGTCGGCACGCTCCACTGGCCGCAGACGATGACCTCCTGGGACCGGCTGTTCCGGATGCTGCGCGCCGCCCTGCCGGACGAGAGCTACGCGCCGGGCAAGGATTTGCGCGCAATCGAGCAGGACGGGCGCCGCGTGGTCGCCCGCTTCGCCAACGGCAGCAGTGCCGAGGGCGACCTGCTGGTCGGCGCCGACGGCCTGCGCTCTTCCGTGCGCGAGCAGATCGTGGGCGATGTGCCTTTGATCTACGCGGGCTACGTCGCGTGGCGGGGGTTGATCCCAGAGTCGGAAGTCCCGGAGCCGGCGCGGTCGGCGATCTTCGCCGATTTCGCGTTCTGCCTGCCGCCGGGCGAGCAGATGCTCGGCTATCCCATCGCCGGCCAGGGCGACGATCTGCACCCCGGCCACCGGCGCTACAATCTAGTGTGGTATCGCCCGGCCGACGAGGCGACCGAGCTGCCAGACCTGCTCACGGATGCCTCTGGCCGCACGCACGCACTCTCGATCCCGCCGCCGCTGGTCCGGCCCGAGATCGTGGACGAGATGCGTGGCGCAGCAGCCCGGATCGTAGCACCCCAGTTCGCGCAGATCGTTCAAGCGACCCGGCAACCCTTCCTGCAACCGATTTACGACCTCGAGTTCCCGCGCCTTGCCGCCGGCCGCGTCGCCTTGGTCGGTGATGCCGCGTTCGTCGTACGGCCCCATGTCGGCGCAGGCGTCACCAAAGCCGCCGAGGACGCCCAGGCGCTAGCGCTGGCGTTACGCGACGAGGACCAGGTCGAGACGGCGCTGCGCCGCTACGAGGCGGTACGGCTGCCGGCCGGGCAACGCGTCATGCAGCGTGCCCGGCATCTCGGCGCCTACATGCAGGCGCAGCGCCGCACCGAGGAGGAGCGGCGTGCGGCGGCCCGCCACCGCACGCCGGAAGCCGTGATGGCCGAGACGGCGGTGCTCAACTTCTGACGCGTGCGGGGCGTGGCTCTCAGGCCGCCTGCTTCATCGCCATGCTCTGATAGACCGCGGTCTCGAAGTTCATGTAGCCGGTGAACGACGTGGCGTCCGCGAACGGGAGGATCTGCGTCGCCCAGAAGCCGCCGATTCCATTCTGCCGGTCGATCCAGTAGAACAGGTTGGCGAGGCCCGCCCAACCGAGTGCCCCGGCCGGACGCCCAGTGGGGGCCTTCTCGTCATTGACCATGAACGTCAGGGCCCAGGACTTCGACAGCCCAGGGAAGAACTCGGCGTCGTTCGAGAGCGCCGAGATGACACCCGGCAGCATCTTGATCTTCTTGTCTCCGAGGCCATTCTTCTCGGCCATCTTGACTGTCTCGGCTTTCAGGACGCGGCCGTTCTCCCCGTTGCCGTCGTTGAGCCACATGCGGATGAACCGCATGTAGTCACCCACGGTCGCGTAGAGCCCGTGGCCGCCCATGTGCACCTCCGGCTCCGCGGGTAGCTCGAAGTCGGTCGGCGTCAGCGAGCCGTCAGCATTGCGCTGATGCACGCCGGCGAGGCGCTGGCGCATCGAAGGCGTCACGGTGAAGCTCGTATCCTTCATGCCTAGCGGCGCGAAGATGCGCTCCTGCATCACTTCGCCGAGCCGCTTGCCGGTGATCGCTCTCGACCACCTGGCCCGCCCAGTCGATGTTGGAGCCGTATTCCCACTTCTCCCCCGGATCGAACAGCAGGGGCGTCATCAGCGACTTCCTGGAGGAGGTGACGACGCTCGGCTGACCCTTCTCGCTCGCGAGCCGGTTATACTGCTCGTTGAAGAAGTCGTAGCCGAAGCCGGCCGTGTGCAGCAGGAGCATCCGCGTGGTGATGTCGCGCTTGGGGGCGCGCAGCTTCGGGTTGCCTTTGTCGTCGAAGCCTTCGACCACCTGCAGCGTGCCGATATCGGGAGCATAGGTCTTGGCCGGCGCGTCGAGGTCGAGCTTGCCCTCCTCCACGAGCTGCAGCGCAGCGGTGCCGGTGATCGCCTTCGTGGTCGAGAAGATCGCGAATACCGAGTTGGTCGTCATGTCGGCGTCCTGGTCGAGCCGACGCTTGCCGAACGCGCCCTCATAGATGTTGTTGCGGCGATCCGTCGCCATAGCGACGACGCCCGGCACGCGGGGGTCGGACGTCACGACACCGTTCAAGACAGCGTCGGCAGCTTGTTTTAGGTCGTTGCTCATCGATCCCTCCCTGTGGTGTCCCGGCATATTTTCTCGCCGGCCTTGGTTCTCCGTGCGACCTTAGAACGGCTTGAGCAGCCGTTGGAAGTAATCGAGTTCCCGCTGCGGCCGGGTGCGCTCCGAGTTGCGGCGGCGCAGCTCCTCCTGGATCGCGCGGGCGCGGCCGGCTTGCGCCTGGTCGGGAACCTGTACGTCGCCGCCTTCCAGGGAGCCGGTGGCGTCCTCGTCCACCGGGCGGCCGAGCGGGTCGCGCCGCGTGTGCTGGCCGGGCGGGCCGGGGTTGTCCTGACCGTTGTCCATGGCATCGCGGCCGTCGCCGGGGCTTCCGCCGTCCTGGCCCGGCTGGTCGCCTTGCTGGCCGTCCTGGCCGCCGCCGGGTGCGACCTGGATGCCCATCTGCGCCATTTGCTGGCTCATGGACTGGCTGCCGCGCTGCAACGCCTCGATCGCCCGGCGTTCCGCGGTCTGCGCCGCTTCGTCCTGCCCTTCGCCGAGCGACTTAGCCGCACCGCGCATCGCAACGTCGGCGTCGCTCAGCGGCTGCGGCACCTTGCCCGTGAGGTCACCGAACTGCTGCATCAGCTCACCAAGGGCGAGGCGAAGCGCCTGCTGCCGGCGGGCGTCCGCCGTGCGGTCCTGCTCCTGGCCGCTGCTGGGCTTGTCGGGCACGAACGGATTGCTGGGCGGCCTCACGCGCTGCTGCGTCCGGTCGAGCAGGGCGCCCTCGCGCTGCACCATATCCCGCACCGCGCCCATCTGCTCGCGGCCCTGCTGCTGCCGGGCTTCGGCGGCTTGGCGCTGCGCGTTCGAGCCGGGCTTGGCGGCCTGCATCTGCTGCAGCATCTGCTCGAGCTGGGCCAGGCGCTGCTTCGCCTCGTCGAGCCGGCCCTCGCGCGCAGCGTCGCGCATCTGCTGGAGCAGGCGATTGAGCTCCTGCTTCACTCCCTGCTGCCCTGGCGCCTGCGCGCCGGACGGCGGCTTCACCCCGTTCCGCAGCGCTTGCTCGGCGAGCGCCTGCAGGTGCCGGCGCAAGGCGTCTTCCAGGGCGCGTATCTTCTTGTCCAGTTCCGTCTGCGCGGCCTTGTCCTGCGGTTGAGTCTTCTGGAGGGCGTCCTGCAGCGCCTTCTCCGCCGCGGCGAGCGCCTTCTCCGTCCGTTCCGCGTCGCCCTCTTCCAGCGCGAGGGCGAGCTGCCAGAGCCGCGCCTGGGCCTGCGGCACCGTGTCCGGCGCCCGCCCTTGCCGCAGCAAGGATGCGGCGCCCTCCAGGTTGAGGAACACCGCGGCCGAGCTGTCGAACGCCTCGGGTGCGCCGGCGATTGCGTCGAGTGACGCTGCCGCTCCGGCCCGCTCCTCCGGGTGCAGGCTGAGCGCCTTGCGCACCGCCGCGACCGCCGCCGCGACGGGGTTGTGGAACTGGCGCTCGGGCAATGTCAGCTCCGCATCGTCGCTGTGCCCGGTTTGGCCGATGGCATCCTTCGCGATCAGGTGCGCGATCACCGGCAGGCCGGCCCAGGGATGGCTCGTGAGGTCCTGCGTCAAGGCGCCATGGGCGCTGCGCGGAGAACCGTCGAGCGGGATCGGGAGAATGAGCGGCGCGGCATCCGGCCGGTCGTGCAGCCGCAGCTCGGCCTGCAACGAGACGACGCCGTAATCGTCTCCGGTCTTCCAAGGCAGGCGGATACTGCCCGCGGACCCCACGGCGACGGGACCTGGCGCCACGCCCGGCGCCGCGGTGAACGCGGCCGTGGGCGGCAAGTCGGGGATCAGGCTCACCTGCCACGCCGCCAGCTCCTGCCCCTTCCCGCGAATGGTGAGGTGCCCGCCATCGTGCAGGTCCTGCTCGGCTTGCCAGCTCCCCGCATCGAGCGCCTTGAACGGCGCCGAGGCCGATCCCAGCGCGAGCACCGGCGTGCCCTGCACGCCCGTGACGCTGACAGTGAGGTGCGAGCCGACCGGCACCGAGATCGCCTGGGTGTCAGGGCGCAGCAGAACGGGCGGCAAGCCTGTGTAGGCGGGCGGGGTCGCCCAGGCGTGGACCTCAGCCGGTACGCCCGGCGTTCCGGCTGGGATGCCGGGCCAGGCCGCGCGTCCGAGCCGAGCCGGCGCATCGGCGCCCGCGACGACCAGCGCCGCGGCGAGCAGCACCAGCAGCCCGCCCCGGACGGCCCGCGGATCGCGCGCCGCCAGGCCGGGCCGCGGGGCTGCGACGCGCAGCCGGCCGACCTGGGCGGCGATGCGGGCGAGGTGCGCCTGCCACAGCGTCTCCGTCGCCGGGTCATCCAGTACGGGGCGATCCTGGAGGGCGGCGAGCGGCCGGTGGCGCAGCCCGGAATCCCGCTCCAAGCGCCGATCCGCGTCCGCCGTGCCCGGCATCCGCACCCAGCGCAGACCGCGCCACGCCAGTATGCCCGCGCAGACGAGCACGGCAAGCGCCAGCACCGTCCGCGGCCAGGGCGGCAGCGATGCGGGGCCGTCGAGCAGGCCGAAGGCAACGTAAAGGCCGATCACGCCGAGCGGCGGCCAGAGGGCCGGCCAGGCCCGCTCGAACAGGAGCACCTGACGCGCGAGCGCCCGCTTGCGCTGGAGACCGGGAGCAGCGCGGGGCGTGTCGCTCATCCGAGCCAGTCCGGCACGCTCTCGCCGGCCCAGAGAGCCTCGACGGGCTGGCGCTCGCGGATCACCGCCCAACGCGCACCCGCCACGAGCGCTTGCGCTGCTAGCGGACGCGCATTGTAGGTGCTGCTCATCACGCTACCATACGCACCCGCGTCGAGGATCGCCACCCGCGCGTTCGGAGCCAGTGGGGGAAGGCGGCGAAGTCGAGCGAACGTGTCCCCTGTCTCGCAGACGGGGCCGACCAGGTCCGTGGGCTGCACCGGCGCCAGCGCATCGACGGCGGAGACGGGGACGACGCCGTGCCAGGCCTCATACATCGCCGGGCGCAGCAGGTCGTTCATGGCGGCGTCCAGGACGGCGAACCGGCGCGCGCCCGTGCGCTTAGTGAGGATGACGGAGGCGAGCAGCAGCCCGGCCGGCCCGGCGAGCCAGCGCCCCGGTTCCACGGCGAGCCTTACCCCGAGCTCGCCGAGCGCCCCGCGGATCGCGCCCGCAAGGGCTTCCGGCGTCGGGGCAAGCTCGTCGCGGTAGGGGATACCAAGACCGCCGCCGCAATCCAGCGTGTCTCACCTGATGCCCCTGCGCCCGCAGCGCGCGGACCAGGTCCGCAAGCCGGGCATAAGCGGCGCGGAAGGGCGCCATGCCGAGGATCTGGCTGCCGATGTGGACGGCGAGGCCGACCGGCTCGACGCCAGGCAGGCCGGCGGCGCGGGCGTAAAGCGCGGGCGCGTCGGCGTAAGCGATGCCGAACTTGTTCTCAGCACGTCCCGTGGTGATCTTCGCGTGAGTACGGGCATCCACGTCCGGGTTGACGCGGAGCGCGGTGCGGGCCGCGCATCCCGTGTCGGCGGACGCGGCGGCGAGCATCTCCAGCTCCTCCGCGCTCTCGGCATTGACCTGCCCGATCCCGCTCGCGAGGGCGAAGCGCAGCTCGTCCATTGTCTTGCCGACGCCGGAGAACACGATGTCGCCGGGTGCGATGCCCGCGAGTAGCGCGCGCCGCAGCTCCCCGCCGCTCACGACGTCGGCGCCCGCGCCGCCCGCTGCCATGAGCCGCAGGACGGCGATGTGATCGTTGGCCTTGACCGCGTAGTGGACCCGCGCGTCCAGTCCGGCGAGAGCGCCTTGCAGCCGGCCAAGCCGGCCGCGCAGCGCGCCCGCAGAGAGCACCCAGGTCGGGGTGCCGAGCGCGTCCGCGACGGCGTTCAGCGGCACGTCCTCGACGAGGAGGCCGTCCATGGCGTCATAACGGAGATGCGGGCGCGCTGCGACCAGCTCGGCGGCGGTCGGGTCGGTGTCGGAGGCGAGGGGAACGGGTTCGGCCATGCGGACCAGATACGGCTGCTTGGCGGGCGGCACCAGCGTCCGGCGTCAGGTCTCTTGCTCCCACGGGTTGATGACCACGATGCCGCAACCCTCGAAGTCGGTCACGTTGCGGGTGACGACTGCGGCGCCATGGGCGAGTGCAGTGCCCGCGATCTGGAGATCGGGAATTCTGACCGGTCGACCTGCTCTTTCGCGGGAGGTGCGCACAGCAGCGTAGCCGGCCGCGCATAGCGCTGTCATAGGCTATCACGCGTGCACCAAAGCCCTGGTCGAGAAAGGTGCGGAAGGCCGCCGCGAGATCGTCGCGTCGGCGGCCGGCTGGCATGCGGGCAATGCCGTAACGGACCTCACCCTCACAGACGGCCGGCAGGAACACGTCGAGCAAGTGCTGCGCGCGGAAGTAAGCGGCTACCGCTGGATGCGGGGCGGGACGCATCAGCTCCGAAACCACGTTGGTGTCGAGCAGGATCATTCTGCCGAGTCTGGAACGTCCCATTCGGGGTCAGAGAAATCAAGCGGCGGTCGATCCTGAGTTCGCATCGCGCGGTGGAATATCGAGGTCCACACCGTGCTCAGGTCCGAAGAGACGTCGGGCGATGTCGGTTAGACTCTCCTCGTTTCGTGGTTCGTCCTGGCGGGCAACGGCCGTGCGGAGCAGCTCGCGCGCCTCCTCTTCTAGAGAGCGATGGTGGCGGGCGGCGGCCTCTTTGAGGCGGGCATGGAGAACGTCGTCCACGTTGCGAATGAGCAGGCTGGCCACAGCGCAACGCCCTCAGAATCAGTGATAGCAGACACTAGCAAAGCATCCGCAACCGACCAATGTGAGTGCAATTTCATTGCGTAGGATACGTCTTCGGATACGTGATCTCGCTCGCCGGACCCGGCGCGGCAGGGTGGCCGCGCTTGCCGCACGCGGCTAGCGCCAGCAGCGCCAGGAGCAGGAGCGCCGCCACCCTCACGCCAGCCGCTCCAGCCAGCGCCGCGCCTGATCGGCCACGTTCGCGGGCGCGGTGCCGCCGTAGCTAGTGCGCGACGCCACCGAGGCGTCCACCGTGAGCACGCCGAACACCGCCTCGGTGATCCCCGGCTCCACCTCCTGCATCTCCGCGAGCGTCAGCCCGGCGAGGTCCGTTACCTTCGCCTCTGCCTTCGCGACGAGGCGGCCGGTGACGTGGTGCGCCGTGCGGAACGGCATGCGCAGCTCGCGCACGAGCCAGTCCGCGAGATCGGTGGCGGTAGCGAAGCCGGAGCCAGCCAGCGCCCGCATCCTGGCGAGATCGGGCTGCATGTCCCGCGCCATACCCGCCATCGCGGCCAGGCTCAGGGCCAGGGCGTCGGCCGCGTCGAACACCGGCTCCTTGTCCTCTTGCATGTCCTTCGCGTAGGAAAGCGGCAGGCCCTTGATCACGGTCAGCAAGGCCACGAGCGCGCCCGTCACGCGCCCCGTCTTGGCGCGGACCAGCTCCGCGGCATCTGGGTTGCGCTTCTGCGGCATGATGCTGCTGCCCGTCGTGAAGGCGTCGGAGAGGCGGACGAAGCCGAACGGCGCGCTCGACCAGATCACGATCTCCTCGGCGAAGCGCGAGAGATGGGCGGCGCAGATGGCGCAGGCCCCGAGGAACTCCAAGGCGAAATCGCGATCGCTTACCGCGTCGAGGGAGTTGGCGGCGGGGCGGTCGAACCCGAGTGCCTGCGCCGTCATATCGCGGTCCACGGGAAAGCTCGTGCCCGCGAGCGCCGCCGCTCCCAAGGGGCATTCGTTGAGCCGGCGCCGGCAGTCGGCCAGCCGCCCGCGGTCGCGCGCGAGCATCTCGACGTAGGCGAGCAGGTGGTGCCCAAAGGTCACGGGCTGCGCTGCCTGCAGGTGCGTGAAGCCCGGCATCGGATCGGCGGCGAACTCGGCCGCGCGCCCGGCCAGCGCCCGCATCAGGTCCGCCGCCTGTGCGTCCAAGCCGTCGAGCGCGTCGCGCACCCAGAGGCGGACATCGGTCGCGACCTGGTCGTTGCGCGACCGCCCGGTATGCAGCCGCCGCCCGGCGTCGCCGATGCGCTCGGTCAGCCGCGCCTCGATGTTCATGTGGATGTCTTCCAGCGCATCCTCGAACGGGAAGCGTCCGGCCTCGATCTCGGCGGCAATGCCTTCAAGGCCGCCGCGGATCGCCTTCTCGTCCTCGCCGCTCAGGACGCCGACGCGCGCGAGCATCGCGGCGTGCGCGAGGCTGCCCCTGATGTCCTGACGCCAGAGTCGCCTGTCGAAGCCGATGGAGGCGTTGATCTCCTGCATGACCGCGGCCGGCCCCGCCGCGAAACGGCCGCCCCACTGCTTGTTCGCCGCGTCGTGACGGTGCTCGGGATTGCGCGGGTTGGGAACTTGGTCCATGCGAGGCACCATGGTGAAGCTGACGCGACGGGCCGCGCTCGCGGCGGGCGGGACCGTAATCCTGGGGGTGCTCGCACGCAAACGAGCGAGTGCGCAAGCCAATGACATGCTGCCGCTCGATCTCTACGCCCTGCAGCACGGGCCGCCGGGGTCCAAGCTCCCGGCCTTCGATTTCACGACGGCGTCCGGCGAGACGAAGACGCTCGCTGCCTATACCGGGCGAGGCGTCGTGCTGAACTTCTGGGCGACCTGGTGCGAGCCGTGCATCAAGGAGATGCCCGCGCTCGACCAGCTTGCGCGCGCGGTGGGCGACGACCGCATCGCCGTCCTCCCGCTCTCGTCCGACCGGGCGGGCGCTCCCGCGGTCGAGGCGTTCTACAAGGAAAAGAACATCCGCAGCTTGCCCGTGCTGCTCGACGCCGATGGCGCCGCGGCGCGGGCGATCGGCGCACGGGGCATCCCGACGACGGTGATCCTCGACGCCGAGGGCCGCGAGCGCCAGCGCGTCGAGGGGGCGGTTGACTGGTCGAAGCCGGATGTGGCGGCCGCGCTGCGGAAGGTGATCGGGAAGCCGGCCGCGTAGGTCCTGGTCAGGCCGGGCCGGTACGCTCGCCGGCCTCGCGCAGCAGCCGTATCACCTCGCTGTCCTCGGTTTGATGAAAATCGCCGTAGAAGGCGCCCACGGCCCCGAAATCGGCGGGTGTGGCAAGGAACACCGTCTCGTCCGCTTCCAAGCTTAATGCCTCCGCGGCCTCCGGCGAGGCGATGGGGGCAGCAAGCACTCGCCGGGCCGGGTTCTGCAGCCGGAGCGCGCGCAGCGCCGCGCGCGCCGTGCCGCCCGTGGCGACCCCATCGTCCACCACCACCGCGCAGCGCCCGGCCAGTGGGACGCGCGGGCGAGCGGGCGCGTAGAGGGCGCGGCGCCGGGCGATCTCGCCCTCCTCGCGGCGGATCGCCGCCTCGACGTAGCCCGGCGGGGGCGCCACCAGCCGCACGAGCGACTCGTCCAGCACCGCCGTCATCTCCGGCCCGTCCACCACGGCGCCGAGGCCGAACTCGGGATTGCCGGGTGCGCCGACCTTGCGAACGATCAGGATGTCCAGCGGCGCGTCAAACGCTCGCGCGACCTCGTAGCCGACCGGCACGCCGCCCCGCGGCAGGGCCAAGATTACGGGCGCCTCGCCCTTCAGGTGGCGCAGCGCCGCCGCGAGCCGGCGACCCGCGTCGCGGCGGTCGGCGAACCAAGGCGACTCTCCGTCCGGCATCGCAACCTCCCGAGAGAAGAACGGCCCCCTGCGCCGCGGGATGCATCCGTCTCACGCAGATATTTGCCAGCCGGACTCGAAACGGGCACACGGGCGCCAGTAGAGCGTTCCGGCCCGGTGCTGAGGTCGCAATGAGAGCCGTATCATCTTCCTTACCTGCGTCGCGCTCGTCGTGGTCGCGGGCATCTGGCTGCTGTCGTGGGACAGCCCAGGGTATCGGCGCCTCAACCCGGAAACGATCGACGCCTACGTCGCCGGCGATACCAGGCCGCTCAGCGCCCATGTCCAGGGATACGTGAGCCGCCTGCCGATCACCGACAACCAGTTCGTGCGCGCTGGCGATCTGATCGCCGAGATCGACCCCGGAACCTACCAGGCACAGGCGAATCAGGCGGAAGCACAGGAACCGGAGGCGCAGGCGAACCTCGACGCCATCATCGAGCGCCGGCGCGAGCTGGAGCTGGAGGTCGCGAGCGCTGCGGCTGCGCTCGACGCGGAGCGTGCCGGCCTCGTGCAGACCATTCCCGACGCAAGGCGGCAGCGCGCTCTCGCGCCCACCGCCGTCGGCTCGCAACGCCAAGTTGACGCGGCCGTCGCCGCAGAGCGCGTGAACGTCGCCCAAATCGCCGGCGCGCAAGCCTCGCTTGAGGCGCAGCATCGTCAGGCGGACGTGCTTGCCGCCCAGGAGCAGCAGGCGCGGGCCGAACTGAGTGCGCGCGCGGCGGAAACGGCGCTCGCCAGGATCACGCTCGGTTGGACAAAGATCAGGGCGCCGGTGGACGGTGTGCTGGGACCGCGCCAAGTGCGCGTCGGCTCGCTGCTCGACACCGGCGCGGTGGTGGTCGAGGAGACGCCGCTCGACACCGTCTGGGTAAAGGCCAACTTCACCGAGCGGCAGATCACGAACATCAAGGTGGGCCAGCCGGCGCGTCTGCGCGTGGACAGTTTTCCCGGCACGGTGCTCGACGGCCACGTCGCCGGCATCTCGCCCGCGACGGGCGCGCAATTCAGCCAGGTGACCCCGGACAACACCACGGGCAACTACACCAAGGTCGTCCAGCGCGTGCCCGTGAAGATCGCGATTGACTGGAACGGCAGCCCCCTGCTCGGCCAGGTCCGGCCCGGCATGTCGGTGGACGCCATCGTCACGACTGACGGCGGCGCGGCGCGCAACCCGAGGCACATCCGGTGAGCGGCCAGAACGAGATACAGCGGGACGCGACCGGCCAAACCGGCGCACAGGCCGACGGCAATCAGACAGAGACAGCCAAGACAGCGCAGACCAGAAGCAGGACAGGAAGGATGGTCAGGACGAGCAAAGCAAGACTGACAAGTCGGGCGCGCTGACGGCTGTCGTCGTTCGCGCCATCATCGCCGTGATCGCGATGCTGGCGGCGGCGGCGTTCTTGATCGACTGGAACGCGATCGTCTGGGAGACTAATCGCCGGGGCACCGATGACGCCCAGCTCCGCGGCAATCCGACGCGGCTGCAAGCACGGGTCGCTGGCTATGTGGGCGAGGTGGCCGTCACCGACTATCAAGCCGTGCACAAAGGCGACCTTCTCTACCTCATCGAGCAGGACGACTACCAAGCGCGGGTGAACGCTGCGCAGGCACAGGTTGCGTCCGCTGAGGCGGGCATCGCCGTGGCGCAGGCGCAGGTCGCGAGCCAGCAGGCCCGGGTCGGCACCGCCGCCGCCTCGGTGCAAGAGGCGGCGGCGAACCTGGAGCGGGCGCGGCTGGAGCGCGCGCGGCAGGCAGCACTCCTCGGCACGGAGTCCGGGCTGCCGCGCGCGTATGAGGCGGCGGCGGCGCAGGAGCAGCGCCTGAAAGCCCAGCTCAGCGGCAATCAGGACGCGGTCGGCGCGCAAGGGGCGCAAATCAAGGTGCTGCAGGCTCAGCTCGCCCTGGCTCGCGCGACGCTCGACCAGCGCCGGGCGGCGCTCGGGCAGGCCAAGATCAACTTGGGCTATACCCGCATCACCGCGCCGGACGACGGCGTGGTCGGGCAGCGGCTCGCCTTCAAGGGACAATACCTCTCGCCCGGAACCCAAGTGATCACGCTCGTGCCGCTCAACCAGGTCTGGGCGGTCGCCAACTTCCGCGAGGTGCAGGTGAAGGGCATGCGCGCCGGACAGCCCGCGACGGTGAGGGTGGATGCTTACCCTGGGGTCGTGCTCCACGGCCACGTGCAGAGCTTCGAGCCGACCAGCGAAGCGAACGGCAGCCCAACGCCGCCCGACCGGGCGGTGGGCAGCTTCACCTTCATCGAGCAGCGCATCCCGGTGAAGATCACGCTCGACGAGCTCGGCACTCCTGGCCACTCGCTCGAAGGACGTTTGCTGCCGGGGTTGTCGGTCGAGACGGTGGTGAACGTGGCCACCGAGCCCGGCACGCAGGCGAACCCGTGAACCGCTTCCTCGCAGCGCTTTACCCGCCGTCCCCGCCGCCGCCGCCAACGGGGCCGGACGGCAAGCCGAAGCAGGCGCCTCCTCCGTCGCCGACGCCGCGCATGCTGCTCGGCCTCCTCGGTGTGCTGCTCGCGGCACTGTCGTCATACCTCAACCAATACGACACCACGTTCGCGCGGGTGGACCTCTACGGAGGTCTCAGCCTTGGGCAGGATGAGGGATTGTGGGTGACGGTCGCATTCAACTGCGGTTCGGTTGCGATCGTGGTGCTCACGGCCTGGCTGTCCACGATCTTCTCGCCGCGCCGCATCGTGGCCTTCTTCCTCGTCGTGCAACTGCTCGCCGCTGTGACGGCACCGAGGATGACCAGCTATGTTGGGCTGCTCGTGGTCGTGTTCCTGCACGGCGTCGGCGGCGGCGCGCTCGTGCCGATGTTATTCACGGTGCTGCTGCGCACGTTGCCGCCGGATCAGGGGCGGCTCTGGGGCTTCGCCGCCTACGCGATGGTCGTGTGCCTGAGCCCGCTCACCGGCGAGATCATCGGCGGCTACCTGAAGGAATACCTCGGCTGGCAGACGATCTTCTGGACATGCCTGGTGCTGAACCCAGTCGCCTTCGTCCTGGTCATGACAGGCCTGCCGGTCGAGAAATTGAAGCTCGAAGGCTTCACGAAGGGCGCCGACTACTTCGGCATGTTCTTCTTCACCGTGTTCAGCACCACGCTGCTCGCAGCGTTGGTCGCCGGCCAGCAATACGACTGGTTCAGCTCCACCCTGATCGACACCCTGTTCGTCGTCTCCGCGACGTTCCTTCTCCTATTCATCTGGCAGGAGCTGTCCGTCGAGCATCCGCTTATCGAGTTGCGGCTCCTCAAGCGGCGGAACCTGACCCTGGGGCTGCTGATCATCGTCATGTTCTTTTTCGCCGTGCAGGGCGCAGCCTACGTGCTGCCGCAATACGGGACCCAAATCCGCGACTTTCGCGAGTTGCAGATCGGGGTGATCCTGCTCTGGGCAACGATCCCGGTCGTCGTGCTCGCCCCGCTCACGGCCTGGCTCCTGCACTACGTGGACGCGCGCGTGATCGCGGCGGTGGGCTTCCTGCTCGTGGTGATAGCCGACCGGCTCGCCACCTACCTTACCTCGGACTGGGTGGAGGCCGAGTTCCTGCCCTCGCAGATCATCGCCGCTTGCGGGTATCCCTTGGTGCTGGTGAGCCTGCTGCTCTGCGTCACGTCGGTCATGCAGCCGCAGGACGCCATTTCCGGAAGCACGCTCTTCAACGTCATACGTGTGCTCGCCGGCAGCATCGGCACTGCTATCCTCGGCGGCATCGTGACGGTGCGCCAGCGCGTCCACTCCAACATCATCGCAAGCGATGCCACGACCGGTGCCTTCGGGACGGTGCAGCGCGAATCGGCGGCGGGCGGGCTGTCCGGGCTATCCTCGGAGGTTCATCGCCAGGCTTTCGTAATGGCCTACGCCGACGCGTATGGCTGGATCGCCATGATCATGATCGCCGGCATCGTGCTGCTGCTGTTCATGGGGCCGGCGCCAGTTGCGCGACGTCCCAAGCAAGAGAGAGCAAGGAAGCGCCGTCCCGAGCCGCAGCCCGCTGAATAGCGCCCGGCGGCATTGCCGTGCCGTTAATGCGTCATCAGAACGGCACAGCCGGCGTGCTGGATGACGTAGCGTGTCGTGCCGCCGAGCAGGATCTCGCGGGTGCGGTTGTGCTTGTATGCCCCCATGATGATCAGCGACGCTTCCAGCTCTCGTGCTTGCTGGACGAGCGTCTCGCGCACGGTGCGCAGGACGGGCACCGATCTCACGACGCTCGGGTGGACGCCCTTGCGCCTGAAGTAGGCCAGGATCTCATTGCAGGGCGTCACGCTCTCCGGTGAGACATCGCCGGTGAACACCCTAACCTCCCTGGCGGCCGCGATCAGCGGCATGGCCTGGGCAATCGTGCGCGAGACGGCGGCGTTGTCATCCCAGGCGATGAGCACGCTCCGAAAGATGTCACCCTCCAGATGCGCGGTATGGGGCGCGAGGAGCGTCATCCGCCCCGACGACAGCAGAGCCATTGCGCTGATCTCGTCACCGAGGGCTGACGAAGAGGCATCCTCGCCGGGACCGCCAGCAACGATGAGGTCGCAGGCTCGGGCATAGGAAGGGAACAAGTCTGCGGCACTGCCGGCCACCTCCGACCAGCTCGCAGTGTGGATGCCGGCAGCCTCCGGCGGCCTAACCGGCGCGGCATCGCTCGAAGCTATCCATCGATCGTAGATAGCTTTCGCACGAACCACCTGGTCGAATTCCTTGTCCCAAACGGACTGGGCAAGGTCGTGGTCTGGAGAATAATTGAAAGCAGGTGCATACCTGGGGACAGTCGCCGGATCCTGGGCTGCCCGAAAGAAGACCACTTCTATATGAGACTTGAGCTCGGCGGCAACCTGGAGAGCAATATTAAGCCTACTCTCAAGGAGACCGGGGCCGTTTGCGCAGATCAGGATCTCGGTATTTGGCATGGACATCTCCCAATCATCGCTGCAACATCCTGGCGCAGGCTGGACTTCTATCGTCCCTTCGAAGCGATGGGCAATTTCCAGCCCCGGTAGATCGCCATGAGACGCAGGAAGACGCAGATCACGACACCGCCCCAACCGACAGCGGCTGGCGGCAGCCTGAGCGCGCTTCCCGCGACGACCACCAGCGCGCCCGCCAACGCAGCCACCGCGTAGAGTTCGGAGTACAGTACCGTCGGCGCCCGCGTCGTCAGAATATCGCGCACCATGCCGCCGCCGATGCCGCTGACCAGGCCCAGAACGGCCGCCATCGGCCAGTCTATGCCGTGGTTCAAGGCTTTTTGAGTTCCCGCTACCGCGAACAGCCCGAGCCCGATCGCGTCGAAGAACAGAACCGGGTGCTGCAACCGGTCGAACAGCCGAAACGAGCAGAAGACGAACAGCCCACCCGCCATGGCGAGGGCGAGGTTGTGCCAGCTTGTAATCGACTCGGGTGGGACAGCACCGATCAAAACATCTCGCGTGATGCCGCCCGATACGGAAGTGACGTAGGCAAGCACCAGGACCCCAAACAGGTCCATGCTCTGTTCCACGCCACGCGCTGCCCCACTCATCGCGAACACAAGCGTCCCCACTGGGTCAAGCACACTGACCAGCAGGACCGTCGGGTTCATGTTCGTCAAGGCATCGCCTCTCCGGACGCCAGCCAAGCGCCTGCGGCGGCGAGCATCGCCTCGATGCCGGTGCGCAGGGTAGGGTTCATCACCGGGGCGAAGTCCGGAGCATGATTGGCTGGAATCTCGTCCAGCCTACCGGCCTTCTCGGCAGCCGCGTACTTGTCCGGGTCGATGCCGCCGACCACCCAAAACACCGCGGGCACGTTCCAGGCAGCACCGAACAGGCTGAAATCTTCGCTGGCCGTCGCGGGTTCGATCTCGTGCACCCTGTCCGTGCCGAAATGGCGCTTCAGCGCGGCTACAACCTTTCGCGTCGCGGCCTCGTCGTTGCGGGTCAGTGGATATTCGCTCAGCACCGAGTAGTCAGGCGGCTTCGGCGCGCCCGAGGCGGCAGCCTCTGCCTCCAATATACGCTTGATCGCGGCCAGCACGCGGGTGCGCACCTGATCCTTGAAGGTGCGGACATTGAGCCGGAGCAGAGCCCGGTCCGGGATGACGTTCTCGCTCATGCCCGCGCGGAGGGTGCCGACCGTGACCACGGCACCGTCCGTCATCGCAACCTCGCGCGACACCACCGTCTGCAAGCGCATCACGGCGGCGGCGGCCATCACCACGGGATCGATGCTCTTCTGCGGCATCGAGCCGTGAGCGCCGCGGCCGAACAAGGTCACCTCCCAGCTGTCCCCGGCCGACAGCATGGTGCCGGTGCGCCAGCCGATCTGCCCGGCGCTGAGCGGCATCACGTGCTGGCCGAGCGTCACGTCCGGCTTCGGGAAGCGCTTGACCATCCCGTCCGCGATCATCGCCCGCGCACCCTGCGCGGTCTCCTCGCCGGGCTGGAACACCGCCATCACTGTCCCGCGCCACTTGTCGCGGTTCTCGGCCAGGATCCGCGTCGCACCCATCAGCCAGGCCACGTGCATGTCGTGCCCGCAGGAATGCGCGATGGAGGTGGCCTGGCCGAAGCGGTCTGTGCCGCTTTCCCGGCTGGCGTAGGGCAGACCCGTGCTCTCCTGGATTGGCAGCGCATCCATGTCGGCGCGCAGCAGCACCGTCGCGCCGTCCCCGTTGCGCAGCAGCCCGACGACACCGGTGCCGCCGACCCCCTCGGTCACCTCGTAACCTTGCTGCCGCAACCAGCCAGCGGCGATGCCTGCGGTCCGGTGCTCCTGCATCGACAACTCGGGGTGAGCGTGGATGTCCTTGTACTTCTCTTCGAGCTCGGAAAGCAGATCATCGGACGGGCAGGGCAGGACGCTCTGGGGCGTGAGCTTGGCGGCATCTGCGGTCATGACAGCCTCCTGTCGGCAGTGTCCTCGATATCGGTTCCTGCCAGAAGCACGCGATCGCACCGAAGTCTGGAATTGTCGGTTCGAGTCAGCATCAGGATCTCCTGAGCAAGGCGAAGCGCCGCGTCAGCCGGAAGCGTTCCGGGATCCTCGATGAGCGCCAAGAGTTGGAGCACATGGGCACGCCGCGCCAGGTCGCGGCCGTCCAACGCAGCGGCACATAGCAGGCACATCCTCATGCCCTCGCTGGTTGTAGAGGTCACGAGACGGAAGCGACGCAACTGTCCGGGACCGTCGGTGCCCAATGGGAGCTTAGGGAAGCCTCATCGGCCGTGTAGTCAACTTCACGTAAAGATGGCGGTTCCGGTGATCCACCCCCCCTCTCCCTTTCCCCTCCCCACTCCCGCTGCACCCCCCCTCACGCCGCTTCGCCTCCCCCTCCCCCCCCCCGCCAGCCGCGTAGCGCGCCCGCATCATGGCGACGGCGTCGTGCCATACCAGCGGCCGCGCACCTCGTTATAGTGACGCACCGGGTCGTAGATGGTCACCGGCAGGTGAAGCTCCTCCACCCCGAGGCCGCCAACCGCGTTGAGGATCTGCAGCGCGGCGGTGAACTGGTCGTGCTCTGCCGTGACGAGCCTGACATTCGCCGAGAACAGCTCCTGCTGCGCGTTCAGGACGTCGAGCAGGGTGCGGGCGCCGACGCTCTGCTGGCGCACGACGCCGCGGGTCGCGACCTCGTTAGCCGCGACTGAGCTGCGTGCCGCGCTCACCTGCACGGCAGTTGCCGCCAGCATGTCCCAGGCCGACAGCGCCTCGCGGCGAGCGTCCCGAAGCGACACGTCGATCTGCAAGCGGCTCTGGTTCGCGCCCTCCTTGGCCGCCCGGACCTGGGCGCTGACGCCGCCGCCCTGGTAGAGCGGCACGTTGAGCACGAGGTCGGCCTCAGCGATGTTGTCGCGCTCATGGAACTGCTGCACATCCGTCTCCTTGAGGCGGGAGAGCTGGCCCAAGAACGAAAGGTTGGGCCGCAGGCCGGCCTCGGCGACGCCGACGGCCGCTTCGCTGGCCGCGAAGGTTTCCCGGGCGGCGCGGACCGCGAAGTTGCCCGCGGTCGCCTGCGCAGCGGCGGCCTCGCGCGAGCGCGGCAGCTTCAGGCCGAGGCGCGGCATGGCAAGGTTCCCCGGCAGCGAGCCGACCTGCTGCTCGTAGCTGGCGCGTGATGCGCCGAGCTGCGCCTCGGCCATGGCGAGCTGCGCGCGCCCGTCGGCGTCGCGCGCACGGGCCTGCGCCACGTCGGCCAGCGTGATGTCACCGGCGGCGTATTGCTGCTCAGCGGCGTGCAGCGTGCGGTCGAGCAGCGCCGTATTGGCACGGTTCAGCCCGACGACGCGCTGGTCGCGCGCGACGTCGAGGTAGGCGGTGCCGGCCGCGAGCAGGACGATGGCTTCCGTGTTGCGCAGCTGGGCGCGCTGGGCGAGGACTTGCGCCTTGGCCTGCTGCACCTGCGACGAGACCCGGCCGCCGGTGTACAGGGGCTGCGACAGCGTCAGTGCCGTATCCTGGGGGACACGATGCTGCGGGTTCACGGCG
Organism: uncultured Alphaproteobacteria bacterium; assembly: GCA_963839135.1. Classification (GTDB taxonomy): domain Bacteria; phylum Pseudomonadota; class Alphaproteobacteria; order Acetobacterales; family Acetobacteraceae; genus CAWKEH01. The sequence continues at coordinate 1,797 of CAWIUA010000051.1, read as the reverse complement.
GAGAGGCTGTCGGAGACGACCGATTTGCCGACCTCGCCGAGCACCGACACGCTCGGGCGCCAGCCAGAGAGGGCGCGAGGCACGCCCTCGTCCGACTGGCGCAGCGCGGCACGGCTCGACGCAAGCTGCGGGTTGTAGAGATACGCTTGGGCGAGCGCGGCCTCGAAGCTCTGCGCCCCGCATGGCACGGCGAAGACCAGCGCCAGCGCGCTTCCTGCGCCAACCATCGCGCACCGCCACCGCGAATCGCATCTCAATGACGTCATCGTTCACTCAGTTAAAAGACGTTCGCCTGGAAAGTCGAGCACGAGTAGTGTGCTGGTCCGGATGCGCTCAGAGGTGTGATGTGGTGCAGCGGTCCCGTGGATATACGCCGACTCCGCGGCGAGGATTTGCCTTGATTGCGAGCTGCGCGTTAGTAGTCGGCTGCACGAACGGCGCTGCGCGAATTGTGCCCGGCGTGCCCTCCGACCTCGCGGGCACCGCCCCACCAGGCCTCGGAACGCCGCGCCCGGTTCCGATCGTCTCGACCTACGACGGCGCCTACGCAGGCACGCTGGCGCCCGATCCTAGTAACCAGCCCGCCTGCGGCGCCACGCCGTATGGGCTGACCAGGACCATGCTGGTCGCGAACGGCCACGCGACCTTCGGCGTCAATCTGCCGTTCGAAGGGAACGTCGCGCCGGACGGGCACGTGGCGATGCGCTACCTGAGCGTGGGCTGGATTAACGGCCGCTTCGCCGACGATGCCTTCGCGGGCGTGCTTCTTGCCGGCAAGGCCGGGGCTTGCCGCTGGGCGGTGGGGCTGGCGAAGGAGGTGCCGCAACGCCCGTCGCCGGCTGCGGAGCAGGTGCTGGCGCCGGGCCTGGTGCCGCAGGGCGTTTCACCTGCCGCTGCCGGGCTTCCGTCCGACACGCTGGCGCACCCGCCGCGGACGGGTGCCTGCGCGCCCGCCTCCTTGGAGAACTGCCGCTAGCGCTCGTCCTGGCTGCCCGGCGCGCGGCTCGAGATCATCGTCAGGAACTCACGCCGCGTGTTCGCGTCGTCGCGGAAAACCCCGAGCAGGCGGCTCGTCACCATGCTCACGCCGGGCTTGTGGACGCCGCGCGTGGTCATGCACTGGTGTCCCGCCTCAATGACGACGGCGACGCCGCGCGGGGCAAGCACGCGGTCGATCGTGTCCGCGATCTGCGCTGTCAGCCGCTCTTGAATCTGCAAGCGCTTGGCGAAGGCATCCACGAGCCGGGCAAGCTTGCTGATGCCCACCACGCGGCGACGCGGGAAATAAGCGATGTGGCAGCGCCCGATGATGGGCACCATGTGGTGCTCGCAGTAGCTCTCGAGCCGGATGTCGCGCAGCAGCACCATCTCGTCATAGCCGTCCACCTCGGCGAAGGTGCGCTCGAGCAGTGCGACCGGGTCCGTGCCGTAGCCGGCGAACAGCTCAGCGTAAGAGCGAACCACGCGCGCCGGCGTGTCCCGCAATCCCTCGCGCGCCGGGTCGTCGCCGATGTAGCGGATCAGGGTGCGAAGCGCGGCCTCCGCCTCCTCAGGTGTCGGCGGCGCCGTGCTGGCCGGGGCGTCGTCCTGACTCGTAGGCGTGATCGTGTCCAAGGCGCGGATTCCCCTCTTGCCACGGCGATGTTGGGGCCGCGGCGGCAGGGCGCAAGCTGCCGAGCGGTTGACTCCGTGCCCAGGCGGAGGCATGTGCCGGGCGGATGGCGGCGTAGCTCAGCGGTAGAGCAGGGGAATCATAATCCCTTGGTCGGTGGTTCAAATCCGCCCGCCGCTACCATC
>CAWIUA010000050.1:0-57275 GCA_963839135.1 uncultured Alphaproteobacteria bacterium | reverse complement strand
TAGCAAGCTTGCCAGCAACACCACGCCGATGATGGCGAAGCCGTCCGCGTACGCCATCACGTAGGCTTGCCGCCGCACAGTGTTTGCCAGCGCCGCCACGGACCGCTCCGGGCTACCGAGCTCGCCCGCCATCGCGTGCAGCCGCTCCGCGAGGCTGGGCAGATTCGCGCTCATCCGCTCCGCCAGCACGCTGAAATGGAAGTGCTCGCGCTGGTCCACGACCGTGCCAAGCGCTGCGATCCCCACCGAGCCGCCCAGGTTGCGCATCATGTTGAACAGCGCGCTCGCCTGCCCCGCCTGGCGCGGCGGGATACCGACGGTCGCCATCTGCGACAGGGGCGAGATGATGAACGGCTGCCCCAGGGCGCGCACGAGCTGCGACCATTTGAGCTGGTCAATCGCGGTATCAGGCGTGAGAAAAGCGTTCATCAGGCAGCTCGCCGCGAACAGCGAGAGCCCGAAGCCCACCACGAGGCGCGAGTCGAACCGGCGCATCACGATCGGCTGCAAGGGCAGGATCAGGAGTTGCGGCAGCCCCATCCACATCTGCACCTCGCCGATCTGCAAGGCGTCGTAGCCCTGGACGCGGGTTAGATAGAGCGGCATCAGGTAGACCGTGCCGTAGAGCGCCAGCCCCGAGCAGAAATTGATGACGCACGCCGTCCCCAGTGAGCGGACGCGCAGCAGCCGCAGGTCCAGGAACGGCTCTCGGTGAGTCAGCTCCACGACCAGGAACAGGATCAGCGATACGGCCGCGATCCACGCGCAGGTCCGGATGCTCTCGTCACCGAACCAATCCCTCCGCTGCCCCTCCTCAAGCACGTATTCGAGGCAGCCGAGGCCGGCGGCCATGAGCAGGATGCCCCACCAGTCGCCCTTGAGAAGCCGGCGGAGCTGCATCGGCGCCGAATCCAGCCCGTAGCCCACCATCGCGATGAGCACCGCCCCCGGCAGCAGGTTCAGCCAGAAGATGTAGTGCCAGGAGTAAGCATCGGTCAGCCAGCCGCCCACCGTCGGCCCGATCGCCGGCGCAAACGTAACGCTGATGCCGAACAGCGCGCCCGCGATCGGCCGCTGGGCTAGCGGGATGCGCAGCAGCATGATCGTGAACGCGGTCGGGATCAGCACGCCGCCCGTGAAGCCCTGGCCCACCCGGAACAGGATCATCTGGCCGAGGCTCGTCGCCGTCCCGCACAGCACGCTGAACACGAGGAACAGCGCTGCGTTCGCCAGCATGTAGCGCTTGAGGCCGAACACGCTCCCGAGCCAGCCTGTGAGCGGGATGACGATGATCTCGGCGATGAGGTAGCCGGTGCTGATCCAGCTTCCCTCGTCCAGCGAGGCGCCTAGGCTTCCCTGGATGTCGGCGAGGCTGGAGTTGGTGATCTGGATGTCCAGCACCGCCATGAACGCCCCGAGCGCCGCTCCCAGGAACGCGATCCAGTCGCGTTTGCTCCCGAGCGCGACGGCGGCGACGGGCGGCGCGAGCGTCGCGCTCATGGTGCCGGATCGGGTGCCGTACGCGTGTCCGCAGTGGCGGTGACGCTCAGGCCCGGCCGCAGCCGCGGCAGCACCGCCTGTGGCACGCTGCGCAACGCGATGCGCACCGGCACGCGCTGGACGATCTTCGTGAAGTTGCCCGTCGCGTTCTCGGGCGGCAGCAGGGCGAACTGCGCCCCCGATCCCGGCGCCAAGCTGTCCACCACGCCGTCGAGCACCACGCCTGGAAGCATATCGACCGCGACCCTTACCTTCTCTCCCGGCCGCAGCCGCGCGAGCTGCGTCTCCTTGAAGTTGGCCAGGGCATAGACTGCCTGATCCACCGGCACGAGGGTGAGCAGCCGTGTGCCGGGCTGAACATACTGGCCGACGCGCACCTGCCGGTCCCCGACCGCGCCCGCGAAGGGTGCGGTGACACGCGTGTAGGCCAGGTTGAGCGCGGCCTGGCGCACAGCCGCCTCCGCCCGTGCCGCCTGCGCATCCGCGCGGGCTGCCTGGGCGGCGAGCACGTCCCGCTGCTCCTCGGCCGAGCGCAAAGCCGCCCGCGCCCTGGCTTGCCCCGCCTGACGGGAGGCAATGTCGGCCTGCGTGCTCTGCGCCCGCTGCACGGTGCCGAATCCCGTTCGCTCCAGGTCGGCGTAGCGCTTCGCCTCCGCCGTCGCGAAGCCAGCCGCGGCGTCCGCGGCGGCGACGTCGGCCTGCGCCTCTGCCACCTGCGCGCCGACCTGCGCCGCCTGCGCCGCGATCACCCGCTGGTCCGCCTGCGCCGACTGCAAGTCCGCCCGCGCCGACGCCAGCGCCGCCGCGTAATCGCGGTCGTCGAGGCGCGCGAGGAGCGTCCCCGGCGCGACCCGCTGGTTGTCGCCGACCAGCACCTCCGCCACCTGCCCCGCCACGCGCGGCGCCACCGCCACGGCGTCCGACGCGAGGTAAGCGTCGTCGGTGCTCTCGAGGAAACGCCCGTTGCGCCACCAGTCGAGCCCGAACCAGCCGAAAGCCGCCAGCACCCCGAGCGCGAGGATGGCCAGAAGCGCCCGCCGCATCGCGTGCCGGCGCGGCTTCGCATCGCTCGCCGTACCGAGGACGGTCGCCTCGTCCCTTGCCAGCGCGACCGGTTGCGATCCGTCCATCAGGCGGCGCCCTCTGTCGTCATGGTTACAATCGGGCGAGCAAACAGTGCGCATCCCTCCGCGGCGAGCAACTCATCGAGCATCGTGTCGAACTCGGCGAGGCGCTCCGGGCCCAGCCGCCCGAAGAACGCCGTCCTGCGCCGCCTGCGCGATCGGCCGCGCCGCCAGCAGTGCCTGCCGCCCGGCCTCGGTGATCACGACTTCAACAGCGCGCGCGTCCTCGGGATGAATAGGCCGGACGATCAAGCCCTTCTGCGTAAGCAGCCGCAGAACTTTGCTGACCAACATGCGGTCTGTGGCGAGCACTTCCGCCAGCCGCGCCTGGCTCGGCCGCTCGCCGAGCCGCGCCAGCCGATCCGCGGCGCGGAGCATGACGAATTGCAGGTAGGTCAGGCCGAGTGGCGCCAGCTCCGCCTCCAGCCGCCGGGACCAGGCGTGCTTGAGATGCCAAAGGCGGAATCCGAAGCTGCGGCAGGGGTCGTCGGCGAGTTCCATGCGTGTATAGTTGTCATGGTTACAATACGGCGCAAGACCCTCGCCTGCTCGCGGCGCCGTCCTCGAGTTATCGCCGCCGCTTGTAGGGGCCAGCCGGTGCCCTTAGGGTGCGCCCGCCTCTCTGCCCGTGCGCCACGCCAGGACGCCCCAAGGACGCTCATGACCGACCAACCCTGTTACAAGCGCGTCCTTCTGAAAGTCTCCGGCGAGGCATTGATGGGGAGCCGCGAGTATGGCCTCGACACCGAGATGGCCGCCCGCATCGCGCAGGATGTGGGCGACGTGGTGCGCATGGACGTGGAGGTCTGCCTCGTCATCGGCGGCGGCAACATCTTCCGCGGCGTCTCGGCGGCCGCCCGCGGCATGGACCGCGCCCAGGCTGACTACATGGGGATGCTCGCCACCGTGATGAACGCGCTCGCCATGCAGAGCGCGCTGGAGCGTCTAGGAGTCCCGACGCGGGTGCAGTCGGCCATTCCCATGAGCAGCGTCTGCGAGCCCTACATCCGTCGCCGCGCCGAGCGGCACATGGAGAAGGGTCGCGTCGTCATCTTCGCCGCCGGCACCGGCAACCCGTTCTTCACCACGGATACTGCCGCAGCACTCCGTGCCGCCGAGATGAACTGCGACGCGCTGCTCAAGGGCACGCAGGTGGACGGCGTCTATTCCGCCGATCCGCGCAAGGTAGCGGGCGCCGAGCGCTACCCGGAGCTGACCTACCTCGACGTGCTCTCCCGCGACCTGCAGGTCATGGACGCGGCGGCGATCAGCCTCGCCCGCGAGAACGGCTTGCCCATTATCGTGTTCAATATACACGCGCCCGGTGCCTTCGCGCGCGTGGTGCGCGGCGAGGGGCGCTTCACCCGCATCTTCGAGCCTCAAGAGGTTCCAAGCTAGGAGCGAGCCGTGGCAAACGATCTTCCCTCCCTGAGAACGGATCTGACCCGGCGGATGGACAGCGCGATGGAGACGCTGCGCCGCGATTTCGGCGGCCTGCGCACCGGCCGCGCCAGCCCGGCGCTGCTGGAGCCAGTGCGCGTCGAGGCCTACGGCACCGAGGTGCCGATCACCCAGGTCGGCACCATCGGCGTGCCAGAGCCGCGGCTGATCACCGTGCAGGTCTGGGACCGCTCCCTCGTCGGCGCCGTCGAGCGCGCGATCCGCGATTCCGGCCTCGGCCTGAACCCCGCCACCGACGGGCAAACCGTGCGCGTGCCGATCCCGCAGCTCACCGCCGAGCGCCGGGCGGAGTTGGCCAAGGCCGCCGGGCGCTACGCCGAGAGCGCCCGCGTCGCCGTGCGCGGCGTGCGGCGCGACGGCATGGACCAGATCAAGGCGGCCGAGAAGAAAGGCCACGCTAGCGAGGACCAGAGCAAGGATTGGGCCGAGGAAGTGCAGAAACTCACGGACCAGTTTATCAAGCGTATCGACGAGAGCCTGGCGGAGAAGGACAAGGAGATCCGTCAGGTCTAGCGCTTGGCGGAGGCGAGGGGAGAGGCGTGGCAACAGCGAGCGCGCAGGCCGTCGCGGCATGGCCATCAGGCACGGTGCCGGCACACGTGGCGATCATCATGGACGGTAACGGCCGCTGGGCTGCAGCGCGCGGCCTGCCCCGCGCCGCCGGGCACCGGGCCGGCGCCCAGGCGGTGCGCCGCGCGATCCAGGCGGCCGTGGATCACGGCGTCAGCTGGCTCACCATCTACGCCTTCAGCAGCGAGAACTGGCGCCGCCCGGCGTCCGAGGTGCTCGACCTCACGGGCCTGCTGCGCCACTACCTGCGCCACGAGCTGGCGTCGCTGGAGCGCGAGGGCGTGCGGCTGCGCACGCTCGGCGACCGCGCGCGCTTCGATGACGACATCCGCGAGGAGCTCGCCCGCGCCGAGCAGCGCACGGCGGCCAATGGCCGGCTCAACCTCAACGTTGCGCTCAGCTATGGCGGCCGCGACGAGATCGTGGCGGCTGCCCGCGCCGTCGCCGCGGCCGCCCGCGACGGCAGGCTCGATCCCGCGGCGCTGGACGAAGCAGGCTTCGCCCGGCACCTCTGGACCTGCGGAATGCCGGACCCCGACCTGGTCATACGCACCTCGGGCGAGCGCCGGATCTCCAACTTCCTGCTCTGGCAGTCCGCCTATGCCGAGCTGGTGTTCCTCGACGTGCTCTGGCCCGATTTCGCCGAGGAGCACTTCCAGGCCGCGCTCGCCGAGTTCAGCCAAAGGCAACGGCGCTTCGGTGCCCGCCCTGGCTAGCGGCAAACCAGCCGCGTGGGAAGATCTGCGCACGCGCGTGATCTCGGCGGCCGTGCTCGCGCCGCTCGCGCTGCTCTGCATCTGGCTCGGGGCGGTGCCCTGGATCGTGCTGCTCACGGTCGGCGCTTCAGGCCTCGCTTGGGAGTGGGTCGCGCTGTGCGGTTGCCGTCCGCTCGCCTGGCCGGGCGCGCTCGTACTGCTCGCCGTGCTGGCCGCAGGCGCGGTGGCCGTCGCGGACCATGATGGCTGGGCGCTGCTGCTCCTGGTCGGCGGCGCCCTGCTCACCTGGGCTGCGAGCGGGCGGGGCGTGCTCGCCTTGGGCGTGCCCTACGTCGGCGTCGCAGGCGTCGCGCTGATCTGGCTGCGGGAAGATGGGCAGGCAGGGCGCGCAAGCGTGCTGTTCCTGATCCTGCTGGTCTGGGCGAGCGACGTGGGTGCCTACGCGGCGGGGCGGCTGGTCGGCGGTCCGCGGCTCGCACCAGAGATCTCCCCGTCGAAGACGTGGTCCGGCGCGCTCGGCGGCCTGGCGGCGGCGGCGCTCGTCGGGGCGGCCGCGGCGGCGCTGCTAGGTGCCGCATCGCCGGGCCGGGCGGCAGCCGCCGCCGGACTGCTCGGGGTCGCGTCCCAGGCCGGGGACCTCCTGGAGAGCTGGGCGAAGCGCCGCTTCGGGGTAAAGGACTCCGGCCGGCTGATCCCTGGGCACGGCGGGTTGCTGGACCGGCTTGACGGATTGCTCGCTGCGGCGCCCGCTGCGGCCCTGCTCAGCTTGATTCTTGGACAAGGACGCTTGCTTTGGCCGTGAGGACCGTCACTCTCCTGGGCAGCACCGGCAGCGTTGGCACGAGTACGGTCGATCTACTGCTCGCCGATCCTGCTCGCTATCGGGTGCGCGCCCTCGTCGGCGGCCGGAATGCAAGGCGCCTGGCCGAGCAGGCGCAGCAGCTCGGCGCGGAGCTGGCCGTGCTCGGCGACGCGGCGGCGTATCCCGAGCTGCGCGAGGCGCTGGCCGGCACGGGCATTGAGGCCGCGGCCGGGGCGGAGGCCGTGGCCGCCGCGGCCGCCCTGCCTGCGGACTGGACCATGGCCGCGATCATGGGCGCGGCCGGGCTGCCGGCAACCCTCGCCGCGATCCAGCGGGGCGGCGCGGTGGCGCTGGCGAACAAGGAGGCGCTGGTCTGCGCGGGCGATGTCATGCTGCGCGCCGTCGAGCAGGCGGGCGCGACGCTGCTGCCGGTGGACAGCGAGCACAACGCCGTATTCCAGGCGCTCGCCGAGGGCAACCGGGACGCCGTGGAGCGGATCGTGCTCACCGCCTCCGGCGGTCCATTCCGCACCGCGAGCCGCGAGGAGATGGCGCGCGCGACGCCCGAGGCTGCGCTGCGCCATCCGATCTGGTCCATGGGCGCCAAGATCACGATCGACAGCGCGACCATGATGAATAAGGGCCTGGAGCTGATCGAGGCGTCGCGGCTCTTCGCCCTGCCCGAGGCGCGCATAGACGTGCTCGTTCACCCGCAAAGCGTGATTCACGGCATGGTTTGCTGGCGGGACGGCAGCGTGCTCGCCCAGCTCGGCAGTCCGGACATGCGCATCCCTATCGCCCATGCCCTGGCCTGGCCCGGTCGAATCGCCACCGCCTCGCCCCGGCTCGATCTCGCCCGGCTCGCCCGGCTCGACTTCGAGGTGCCGGACGAGGCGCGCTTCCCGGCGCTGCGCCTCGCGCGCGACGCCTTGCGCGCGGGGGGCGGCGCTCCCACAATCCTATCGGCGGCGAACGAGGTCGCGGTGGATCGCTTCCTCGGCCGTCGTCTCGGCTTCACCGCCATCGCTGACGTGGTGGCGTCCGTCCTGGACCGGCTTGGCGCCCCCGAGGCGGCGTCGCTGGAGGCGGTCCTGGACCTGGATGCTGCTGCCCGCCGCTTGGCAGCCTCGCTCGCTGCCCAGGCTGCGTAGCTGGGCTGCCTAACAAGGACCGTGCGATGCTCCATCTGACCGATTTTGCCCGCAGCCTCGCCGCCTTCGCGGTCGTGCTCGGCGTGCTCGTCTTCGTCCACGAGCTGGGCCACTACCTCGCGGCGCGCTGGCGCGGGGTTCACGTGGAGGCGTTCTCGATCGGCTTCGGCCAGGCGCTCGCGCAGTGGACGGACCGGCGCGGCACGGTCTGGAAGCTCGCTTGGATCCCGCTCGGCGGCTACGTCAAGCTGCACGGGCAGGAGCGGCCAGAAGACGCGCCGCCCGAGGTGCGGGCGCGCTGGCTCCCAGGGCGCACCTTCCAGGAGAAGGGCGTCGGCAGCCGGGCCATCGTCGTAGCCGCCGGGCCGATCGCCAACTTCGTGCTCGCCGCCGCGCTGTTCGCAGCGCTCTTCGCGACGCTCGGGCGCCCGGTCACCACGCCGGTCGTGAGCGGGGTGCTCCCTGGCAGTCCAGCCGCGCACGCCGGGCTGCACCCGGGCGACCGCATCACGGCGATCGGCACGGTCCCGGTCCGGCGCTTCCAGGACGTGCAGGCCGAGGTCGGCGCGAGGCCGGACCAGGCGATCACGGTCAGGGTCGAGCGCGCCGGGCAGGCGCTCGCCATACCGATCACCGTTGGCAGCCGCGACGAGGACGGCAGCCGCGTCGGCGTGCTCGGCATCGAGGGCGGGGCCGTGGCGTATGAGCACGTGTCGCCGCTGCGGGCCATCCCGGACGGGATCGCGCAGACCTGGGACGTCACGCGCCAGACCGTGGTCGGCATCGCGCAGATGATCGGCGGCTCGCGCGGCACGGGCGACATCGGCGGCCCACTGCGCATCGCCCAGCTCTCGGGCAAGGTCGCGGAGCTGGGTGTCGCCTCGCTGATCGGCTTCATCGCCGTGCTCTCGGTGAACCTCGGCCTCATCAACCTGTTCCCGATCCCGATCCTCGATGGCGGGCACCTGCTCTTCTACGCATTCGAGGCGCTGCGCGGCCGGCCGCTGCCGCCGCGGGCGCAGGAGCTTGGATTCCGCGCCGGATTCGCGCTGCTCGCCGGGCTGTTCGTGTTCGCGACATGGAACGACCTCGCACATCTCGGGGTGATGCACTGGCTTACCGGGCGAAACGGATAAACGAAGTGAGCAGCGCGGGCTTGGCGGCGCCTGCACTGACGCCTATAGCGGTGCCGGCCGCGTGATCGCGGCGCCTGTCTTGGGGGGAACGCCGCTTGAAGCCTACCCGCACCGCCTTGCTCGCAACGGCCTGCCTGCTTCCCGTCGCGAGCGCCGGGCCGGCTCGCGCGCAAGGGCGGCAGGTCACGCGGCCCGTCGCCGCGCCAAGCGGCGCGCAGAGAGCTTCGGCGCCACGCGCCGGCGGCGTGCAAGATGCTGCTACCCGCCTCACGGCTCCAGGGACGATCCGCGCGATCAAGGTTGAGGGCAACCAGCGAATCGAGACTGGCACGATCCTGTCGTACATGCTGGTGGCGCCCGGCGATCCGTTCGATCCCGAGCGCCTCGACCACAGCCTTAAGACCCTCTACGCGACCGGCCTGTTCAAGGATGTCAGCCTGCAGCGGCAGGGCGACACGCTGATCGTCCACATCGTCGAGAACCCGATCGTCAACAACATCGCTTTCGAGGGCAACCACAAGCTCGATGACGCGCAGCTTCGCTCCGCGATCACGCTGCGCCAGCGCGCCGTGTTCACGCCGCAGCTCGCCGAGGCCGACCGGCAGCGTATCCTTAACAAGTACGCCGCCGCCGCCCGCTACGCGGCGACGGTCGAGCCGCAGGTCATCCGGCGCAGCGACAACCGCGTGGACGTGGTCTTCAAGATCAACGAAGGGCCGACGACCCTGATCAGCCGGATCGTCTTCGTCGGCAACCACGCCTTCAGCGAGAGCCGGCTGCGCGAGGTCATCGCGAGCCGCGAGCAGGCGTTCTACCGCATCCTCTCGACCTCGGACGAATACGATCCCGAGCGCTTAAAATACGATGAGGAGCTGCTCCGGCGGTTCTACCTGAAGAACGGCTATGCCGACGTAGAGGTTACAGCGGCGACGAGCGAGCTGTCGCCGGACCGGCGCAGCTTCTTCGTGACGTTCATCATCCACGAGGGCGAGCGCTACAAGATCGGCAAGGTGAGCGTGGACAGCAAGGTGCCCAAGCTGCCCGGCAGCACGCTCATGCCCTTCGTGACCATTTCGCCGGGCGACACCTACGACGGCGAGAAGGTTGACAAGATCGTCAAGGCGATCACCACGGCGGCGCAGAACCGGGGCTACGCCTTCGTCGACGTGAAGCCGCGCATCGCCCGCGACCGGGAGAAGCATCTCGTCGATCTCGTGTTCGACGTGTCCCCCGCGCCGCGCGTCTTCATCGAGCGGATCGATATCGTGGGCAACACGCGCACTCAGGACAGAGTGATCCGCCGCGAGTTCCGCTTCGCCGAGGGCGACCCGTTCAATGCCGACGCGGTCCGCCGCACCCAGGAACGCCTCAAGGACCTCGGCTACTTCACCAACGTGACCCTGACCCCGAGCGAGGGATCCGCGTCCGACCGCGCCGTGATCACCGCGAACGTGCAGGAGAAGAGCACCGGGGAGATCACGCTCGGCGGCGGCTACAGCACCGACGCGGGCGCGCTGGTCAACGCCGGGCTGCATGAGAAGAACCTGATCGGCACCGGCATCGACGCGAGCCTGCAAGGCACGCTGGCCCAGCGCGAGAGCAACATCACGCTCTCGGTCACGGACCCGTATTTCCTCGACCGCAATCTCGTCGCCGGCACCGACATCTTCCGCATCGACAACAACAACCAGAACATCGCGCTCTACAGCGAGCGGCGCACTGGCGGCACGTTCCGGCTCGGCTACCAGTTCAACGAGCACGTCGCCCAGTCGTTCGGCTACTCGATCGTTGATCGCGACGTTTACGACGTTCTGAGCGGCGCCAGCATCTACGTGCTCAACGAGTCAGGAGCCAGCCTCCTGAGCCAGGTCAGCCAGACGCTCACGTTCGACTACCGCGACAGCATCACGGACCCGCATTCGGGCTTCGTGGTGCGTGTCGGCAACGACTTCGCCGGTCTCGGCGGCGACGTGCACTACGTCCGCTCCAAGATCGACAGCACCTACTTCATCCCGCTCGAATCCCTCACCGGCGACGCCGACTGGAGCATCGCGATCTCCGGCGGTGCCGGCTACCTGGAAAACCTTGGCGGGCGGCAGCTGATCATTGACCGCTTCTTCCTCGGCGGCGACAATCTGCGCGGCTTCCTGGACGGCGGCGCCGGCCCGCACGCCATCCCGAACGCCACCTACACCAGCGCCAACTCGCTCGGCGGCACCTTCATCTGGACGCAGAGCACGGAGCTGCGCTTCCCATTGCCGATATCGCCCGACCTCGGCATCTCCGGGCGCACCTTCGTGGATATCGGCGGCCTCACGGGCGTGAACGGCCTGAACACCGGCGGCCTGGTGCAGAGCGTCACCAACTACGGCACCCCGCGGGTCGGCGTCGGCGTCGGCGTCTCGTGGAACTCGCCGTTCGGCCTCATTAACATTGACCTGGCACAGGCCGTCGTCAAACGACCTTACGACCAGACCCAGTTCTTCCGCTTCGGTTTTGGAACGAGGTTCTAGCTTGCGCCCTCTCCCGCTCCCCACCCTCATCGCCTCTGGCCTCACCCTCCTGGCTGCGGTGCCGCTGCTCGGATCGCCCGCGCGCGCGCAGCAGAACCCGGGGTATTTCATCCCGCCCGCTGCGCGTCCCCCGGCGGCCGCGCCGCGGTCCGCACCGCGGTCCGCAGCCGCACCGGCCCCGGCATACATCCCGCCGCCGCTGCCGGCTCCCGTCGAGACGCCGCCGGTTCAGCTCACGCTGCCGCCCGTTCCGACCCTGCCGCCCCTGGCGAAAGGCCAGGCGCCGCCGGCCGCGGTCATCGGTGTCCTCGGCGTACCCGAGATCATGCGGGCGTCCGCGGCGGCGCAGCAGGTCCAGCAAGTTATCAACAAGCGGCGCGAGCGGCTGAACGAGGACGCGCAGCGGGAGCAGACGGCCTGGCGCGAGCTGCAGCAGCAGCTCAGCAATCCGCGCAGCGGCCTCAGCCAGGAGCAGCTTCGCGCCCGCGAAACCGAGCTGCAGGCCCGGATCACCAACGCGCAGCGCCAGTTCCGCGACCGCAACCGCCAGATCGAGGAGGCCGGCCAGTTTGCGCTTGCCCAGATCGAGCGGACGCTCGTCGGCGTCATCCGCCAGGTCGCGGAGAGCCGCGGCATCAACCTCGTGCTGCAACGCGCACAGGTTGCGCTCAACACCAACGAGTTCGACATCACCCCGCAGGTCACCGAGCAGCTCAACAAGGTCCTGAGCCAAGTCATGATCCCGGCCGAAGGCGTGAACATCGTGGTCCCGCAGGAGCAGCCGCCCGATCAGCTCTCCAGCACCGCACCCGCGGCCCCGCCCGCAACCGCGTCTCAGGGCATCCCGCAAGCCAGCCAGGCGCCCGCCGCGTCGAGCACGGCCAGCAGCCCGGCCGCCGCGGTCCGGCCCTAGCGCATGGCCGAGGCGGAACCGTCCGTCGCGGGCGACGCGCGGTTCTTCCAGCGCACCGGGCCGCACGCGCTCGCCCGCGTCGCCGAGGCGGCGCGCGGCGAGGCGCACGGCGACCCGGCGGCGATGCTGCGCGGCATCGCGCCCCTGCAGCTTGCCGGCCCGGCGCAGGTGAGCTTTCTCGACAACAAGCGCTACGCCGGGCTGCTCGCGGGTACGCGCGCCGGCGCCGTGCTCGTGCGCCCGGAATTCGCGGGCCAGCTTCCGCCCGGATCTGCCGCTGTCGTGCTGGACGACCCCTATGCCGGCTGGGCCCGTGTCGCAGCACTCTTCCATCCTGAGCCGCCGGCGCATCCAGGGCGGCATCCATCGGCCGTGATCGCGGAGAGCGCGTCCGTGGATGCGTCCGCGGAGATCGGCCCTCTCGCGGTCGTGGGCGAGGGTGCCGAGATCGGGCTACGCTGCCGCATCGGCGCCGGGGCCACGGTCGGCGAGCGCGTCGTGCTCGGCGCCGACTGCCGGGTGGGCGCCAACGCCAGCCTGTCCCACGCCATCCTCGGCGACCGCGTGCACGTCTATCCCGGCGCCCGGATCGGCCAGGAAGGCTTCGGCTTCGCAACCACGGCAGACGGCTTCCTCACCGTACCCCAGCTGGGCCGCGTGATCCTAGAGGACGATGTCGAGGTCGGCGCCAATTCGACGATTGATCGCGGCTCCGCACAGGACACCGTGATCGGACGGGGGTCCCGCCTCGACAACCTGGTACAGATCGGGCACAACGCCCGGCTCGGCCGGTGTTGCGTAGTGGTGGCGCAGGCCGGCATCTCAGGCTCAACCACGCTGGGAGACTTCGTCGTGATCGCGGCGCAGGCCGGGTTGACGGGACATCTGCGGATCGGGGACCGGGCGCGTATCGGCGCTCAGGCCGGCGTCATGGCTGACGTGACGGCGGGCGCGGACGTGGTCGGCAGCCCGGCGCAGCCCGTGCGCGAGTTCTTCCGCGGCGTCGCTACGCTCCGCCGCCTTACCCGGCGGCGGTCTGGCGCGTCCTTGGGCGAGGATGCCTGACGCCATGGACGGCACTGCGCCCGCGCCCTCCGATGTCGCCGAGACCATCGACATCGCCGGCATCCTCGACCTCATCCCGCATCGGTATCCGTTCCTGCTGGTGGACCGCGTCGTTGACCTCGTCGTGGGGCGCTCGGCCGTGGGCATCAAGAACGTGACGGCCAACGAGAACTTCTTCCAAGGGCACTTCCCGAACCACCCCGTCATGCCCGGTGTGCTCATCATCGAGAGCATGGCGCAGACCTCGGCCGTGCTCGTCGTCCGGACCCTCGGCGCCGGCGCGATGGGCAAGCTGGTCTATTTCATGACCATTGAGAACGCGAAGTTCCGCCGTCCCGTGATTCCGGGCGACCAGCTGCGTATCCACGTCAACGCCGAGCGCAACCGGGGCCACGTCTGGAAGTTCGGCGCGACCGCGCGCGTGGACGGGGTATCGGTCGCCGAGGCGAGATACGCCGCCATGATCATGCAGAAGTAGGCGGACCGGCCCGAGCGCAAAGAATTGAGACGCGACGAATTGGGACACGAAGGGTGAATTGGCCGGGCCGCGCCCGCGCCGTAATCTTCGCGCCGACCTGGAAGCAACCGAACCCCGCCGCATGACGACCTGCGTCCATCCCACAGCCCTGGTCGAGCCGGGCGCCCAGCTCGGCGCGGGCGTCGAGATCGGGCCGTTCTGCGTGGTCGGACCAGAGACCGTGCTGGAGGACGGCGTGCGGCTCGTATCCCACGTCGTCGTGGACGGCCGCACGCGCGTCGGCGAGGGCTGCGTCATCTACCCGTTCGCAACGGTCGGCCTCGCGCCGCAGGACCTGAAATACAAGGGCGAGCCGACGCTCTGCGAGATCGGTCCCCGAACCCAAGTCCGCGAGCATTGCACGATCCATCGTGGCACCGTCACGGGCAGCGGCCTCACGCGCGTCGGCGCGGGCTGCTTGCTGATGGCGGTCGTCCACATCGCCCATGACTGCGAGATCGGCGACGGCGTGGTGATCGCGAACAACGTCGTCATGGGCGGCCACGTGCTGATCGGGCCGGGCGCGGTGATCGGCGGATCGTCCGCGCTTCACCAGTTCGTGCGCATCGGGCGCGGCGCGATGGTGGGCGGCGTGTCGGGCGTGGAGAGCGACGTGATTCCGTTCGGCAGCGTTTTCGGCAACCGCGCGCGGCTCGCCGGGCTCAACGTGGTTGGGCTGAAGCGGCGCGGCGTGGATCGGGCGGAGCTGCACCGGCTGCGCGCGGCGGTGCGCCACCTGTTCGGGGCATCGCCCGGCGTGTTCGCCGCCCGGCTGGCCGAGGTGCGGGTGCGCTGGGGCAGCGATCCCCTGGTTGCCGAGGTGCTGGAATTCGCCGAGGCGCCGAGCCGTCGCGGCTTGATCCGCGCCCAGCTCGCCGCCGAGGCCGAGGACGAGGCGGCCTGAGCATGGCCAGCCCGCTCGGCATCCTGGCGGGAGGCGGCCCGTTCCCAGGGCGGGTCGCCGCGGCGGCGCAAGCGGCGGGACGGCCGGTGTTCGTGGTGGCGCTGCAAGGATTCGCCGAGCCCGCCGTGATCGGCGCTTTCCCGCACGCGACGGCGCGGATGGGGGCCGCCGGGCAAATTCTCGGCCTCTTGCGCGGGAATAACTGCCGCGACGTGGTCCTGGTCGGCCCGGTGCAGCGCCCCTCGATCCTGGACATCCGTCCCGATGCCGAGGGCGCGCGCTTGCTCGCGCGCATCGGCCGCGCCGCCTTCACCGGCGATGACGGGCTGCTCGCGGCCGTGGTGCGCGTGCTCAGCGAGGAGGGATTCCGCGTGCTGGGCGCACACGAGGTGCTGCGCGAGGCGGTCGGCCCCGCCGGTCTGCTCGGCACCGTGGCGCCCGATGCGCAGGCGATGGACGACGTGACCCGCGGTCAGGCGGTTCTGCGCGCCTTAGGAGCGGCTGACGTTGGCCAGGCGTGCGTGGTGCAGCAGGGGATCGTGCTCGCCGTCGAGGCCATCGAGGGCACCGACGCCATGCTGGCGCGGGCGGGCGGGCTCGCGCGGCCAGGGCCGGGCGGGGTTCTGGTCAAGCTCGTCAAGCCGGGCCAGGATCGGCGGGCGGACCTGCCGGCGATCGGCCCGGACACGATTCGCGCCGCCGCCGCCGCTGGGCTGCGCGGTGTCGCGTTCGAGGCGGGCGGCACCTTGCTGCACGACCGCCCGGCCTGCGTTGAAGCCGCCGACGCGACCGGCCTGTTCCTGCTGGGCGTAGAGCCCGGCGCATCGAGGGAAGGAAGCCCATGAGCGATTCACGTATGCTGCACACCATGATCCGCGTCCGCGACCTGGACCGGAGCGTGAAGTTCTACACCGGCCCCCTGGGCATGAAGGAGCTGCGCCGCAACGAGGTGCCGGGCGGTCGCTACACCTTGTCGTTCGTCGGCTACGGCGACGAGAAGAGCCACGCCGTCGTGGAACTCACCTACAACTGGGACCAGGAGCAGCCCTACGACATCGGCTCCGGCTTCGGCCACCTCGCCGTGGGCATGCCGGACATCAAGGAAGCCTGCGAGCGTGTGCGCCAAGCGGGCGGCAAGGTAACGCGCGAGCCTGGCCCGGTGAAGTTCGGCACGACTGTGATCGCCTTCGTCGAGGACCCGGACGGCTATAAGATCGAGCTGATCGAGCGGCCCTGAGTCTTCGCCCTCTGGCCCTTCTCGACGACGCCGTCGCCGCGGCGCGCAGCCTCGCGCCGCGCACGATCCGAGTAGGGCTGACCGGCCTCGCGCGGGCGGGCAAGACCGCGTTCCTGACCTCGCTCGCGGCGAACCTGCTCGCGATGGGCGCGGGCCGCCCGGCGCTGCCCCGCCTCGCGCAGTCGCTGCGCGGGAGATCCTTCCGCGTGACGCTGGCGCCGAGCGGTGCGGACGACGTGCCCCGCTTCGACACGGCAGCCCATCTCGCAGCCCTTGCCGCCGACCCGCCGCGCTGGCCAGCCCGTACCGACGCCGTCTCGCTGCTCGCACTCGACCTGGCCCTGGGCCGCGGCGGCTTCGCGTCGGCGCTGCCGACCCAGCAGGTGCGGCTGGAGGTGCTGGACTACCCTGGCGAGTGGCTGCTCGACCTGCCGCTATTGCGCGAGAGCTATTCCACATGGGCCGAGGCCGCGCTGCGCCGGCTGGAGGGGCGGACCGAGGCCCGCGAGTTCCTCGCCTTCGCCACCGGCCTGCCCGCCGCGGCGGCGGCGGACGAGCGGCTGGCCGCGGCCGGGCATCTCCTCTATCGCGAGGCGCTGCGCCGCCTTCGCGACGACTCCGGGCTGAGCTTTATACAGCCGGGCCGCTTTCTCATGCCCGCGCCCGGCCCGGAGCCACCGTGGATGGTGTTCTTCCCCACGCGCGTCGCCAGCGGCCTTGGGAGTGGCCTCGGCGGGCTGCTCGCCCGGCGCTTCGCTTCTTACCTGGACGCCGTGCGCGAAAGCCTGGTCTCCCCCTTGTTCGGCCGGGTGGACCGGCTCGTGGTGCTCGCCGACCTGCTCTCGGCGCTGCATGCCGGGCCGGACGCCTTCGCGGATGCGCGCGCCGCGCTCGGGGCGTCGGCCGCGGCGCTCGCCCAGCGCCAGAGCTGGGCCGAGTGGCTCCTGACACTCGCGAGCCTTCGCCTGCCGCCGCCCGGCGTCGGCCGGGTCGCCTTCGCCGCGACCAAGAGCGATCATGTTGGCAGCCGCCAGCGCGGCAACCTCGCGAGCCTGCTGCGCGCGCTGACCGGGCCGGGCGCGCAGGGCGGCCTGCCAACCGCCCACTTCGCGATCGCGAGCGTCGCCTGCACCGAGGACGCAACCTGGACGCTGGAGGGAAGGGCGGTCTCCGCCGTGCGCGGGCGCATCGCGGGCCAGGGGCTCGTGCTCAGCTACCCCGGCGAGGTGCCGCCCGAGCCGCCCGGCCCTGATTTCTGGGCGCATCCGTTCTACAGCCTGCCTGAGTTCGAGCCGAAGCGGCTGCCCGATGGCGGGCGCGGCGGCGTGCCCCAGCTCAATCTCGACGAGCTGCTCGTGTTCTTGTTGGGGGACGTGCTGTGACGCGTGAGCTTGGCCCGCGCATCGAGGTGGTGGACGCGGCGGCGCTGCGCCTCGAGCCCGGTCTTCCCGCCGTCTTGCCACCGGAGCTGGGATTAGGCGACCCGCAGGACGCCGGGGCACACACGGGCAAGCTGCTGCTGGCGGGCAGCCTCGTGCTGCTCCTCGGTGTCGTGGCGCTCGGCCTGGCCGGCTTCGCGGCGGACCAGTTCGCGCGCGCGGCCTGGCTCGGTTGGGCGACCGTGGGTGTCGGCGTCGCCGGGTTCGGCCTGCTCGGCGCCGGGCTATGGCGGGAGCTGCGCGCCCTCTTCGCGCTGCGCTCCGTGGACGCGCGGCGGACGGCGCTCGCCTCCGGCGATGCTCACCAAGTCATGGCGGCGGCACGTGCCTGGGCCGCGCACGTGCCGGGCGGTGACGAGCTGCTGCCGGCACTGAAGGCCGTCAACGACCCGGACGCTGCGCTCGCCCTGCTGCGCGCCGGGCCCTCCGCGGCGCTGCGGGCGCGGGCGGGCCAGCTCGGCGCGCGCGCGGCCGTGCAGGTCGCCGCCGGGGTCGCGGCCGTGCCGTCGCCCTCGCTCGACGCGGTGCTGGTGGGGTGGCGCGGCGTTCGGCTGGTGCGGCAAGTGGCGGCGCTCTACGGCGTGCGCCCCGGCCTGCTCGGCACGCTCGCGCTGCTGCGGCGAACGGCGCTCGCGGCCACCTTGGTCGCAGGCACCGAGGCGGCGGCCAACGCGGCGATGCAGGCGGTGCTAGGTGCGCCGATCCTCGCCCACGTGCTCGGCGACGCCGCCGCGGCCGGCGTCGCGGCGCGTCGCATGGTGGTGCTGGCCCGTGCGACCGCCGCCGCGTGCGACCCGGTGCCGCCGGAGTAGGGAAGAGATCCTCGCCGGTTTGCGACCGCCGGCCGGCTGGCGCGGGTGAAACTTGGGATGCCGCCGACGGTTCAATGACTATAGCGATGCCCCTGTGCTTCGCATCTCCATGAGGTGCGTGCGTGTCCATCTTCGGCAACACCCTGAATCACCTCATCGCGCACTGGGGCTACCTCGCCGTGTTCCTGGCGACGGCGATGGAAGGCTTCGGGCTGTTCTTCGTGCCCGGCGAGACGACGTTGATACTCGCTTCGATCTACGCTGGCGGAACCGGTAAGCTCAGCATTGTCCTGGTGCTCTTCGCCGCCTTCTGCGGCGCCGTCCTCGGCGATAACTTCGCGTTCCTTGTCGGCCATCGATACGGCTTCGGTCTTCTTCGCCGTCACGGCCACTACATCCGGCTGAACGAGCGACGGGTGAAGTTCATCCAATACCTTTTTCTGCGCCACGGCCGCCCGATCGTCTTCGTCGGCCGCTTCGTCATGCTCTTACGTGCCTGGGAAGCGTTCCTGGCCGGGGCGGACGCGATGCCCTGGCGAGAGTTCGCCCCAACCAACGCGGCCGCGATCCTGGTCTGGATCTGCATCTGGGGACTCGGCGCCTGGGGCCTCGGGCAGGCTTCGAGGTCCGTCCTTGAATGGGGCGGGATCGCGATCTTCGTCATCGTCTGCATCCTCCTCATCGCGGGCTGGTTCTATTTCCGCCGCCACGAGGAGCGGCTCGAGGCCAAGGCTGACAAGGCGCTTCCGGGTCCGCTGCGAGCCCATCGGCCGTCCGATCTCAAGCCGGTGCCTGGGAACTGAGCCTTCACAACGTCGAGGCGGCAAGCGGCCGTCATCAACCCGGACGCGGGTGTCCGGATCGCGGACGCCAGCGTGCCCGGCGCCAGCACGATAACCGTGGCGGGCCAGCAACTTCGCTCATGGCACGTCGTTTGCGCTCTCCAACGGCCGGGACCAGCGGCCGGAGAGAGATTCATGCAGCAGGTGGCAACCGAGAACGCCGGGACCGACGTGGAGGCCGGCAAGCATCCCTCGCGCCGCAGCCTCCGCGGCCTCGACGCGCTCAACTTCCTGATGGCCGACGTGCAGGGCGGCCTCGGCCCTTACCTCACCGTGTTCCTGGCCGGCCTGCGATGGCAGCCCGGCAGCATCGGGGTCGCGATGGCGGCAAGCTCGATCGCGTCGGCGGCCTGCCAAATCCCGGCCGGGCTGCTCGTGGACGCGACGCGGGCGAAGCGGCTGATCGCCGCCGCCTCGGGACTGCTGATCGCGGCAGCGTGCCTCGTGATCGCGTGGTTCCCCCACCTGCCCACGGTGGTCGGCGCGCAGCTGGTGATCGGCGCCGCGGCGGCGCTCGTGCCGCCGACCTTGGCAGCGCTGGCCCTCGGCCTCGCCGGCCGGGCGCGGTTCGACGCCACGATCAGCCGCAACCAGTCCTTCAACCACGGCGGCAACTTCGTCGCCGCGGCGCTGGCCGGCACGCTCGGCTCCTTCGTCGGGATCGTCTGGATCTTCTATCTCATCTGCGCCTTCGCCGCCCTGAGCGCGCTCTCCACCTTGCTCATCAACCCGCGTGAGATCGACCACGCGCTGGCGCGCGGCGGCGAGACGCGAAAGGATTCAACCGGCCGGGCAGAGCCGATACCGATCCGCGCCGTGCTCAAGTGCCGCGAGCTGCTCGTCTTTCTCGGCGCCGTGATTCTGTTCCACTTCGGCAATGCCGCGATGCTGCCCATGGCCGGGCAAGTGCTCGCGCGCGCACACCCCGACGAGGCCGCGCTCGCGCTGTCGGCCTGCATCATCGTGGCACAGCTCGTCATGGTCGGCGTGGCCTGGGCGGTCGGGCGCGCAACGGCGCGCGGCATCGGGCGCAAGCCCATCTTCCTGGTCGCCTATGCCTTGCTGCCCGTGCGCGGCGTGCTGTTCTCGTTCACCACGAGTCCCTACGGCGTCGTGGCTATCCAGGTGCTCGACGGCGTGGCCGCGGGCGTTTTCGGAGTGGCCGCGATCCTCATCGCCTCCGACCTGATGCGGGGCACCGGGCGGTTCAACCTCGCGCAGGGCCTGGTGGCGCTCTGCGTCGGCATCGGCGCAGGCCTCAGCAACGTGGTGGGCGAGTATGCCGTGCAGTTGTTCGGCTACGCGACGGGCTTCCTCGTGCTCGCCGGGATCGCCCTCTGCGCGCTCCTGTTCTTTGCCCTCCTGATGCCGGAGACCCGGCCGCAGGCCCAGCCCGAATCCCCGCCCGAGGCACAGCCCGCCGGGGCGGCCGCGTGATCGGTGCGCTCGCCATCCCGCCCCAAGGTGTCCTCTGGGCGACCTGGGGCATCGCCGCCGCGGCGACGGCAGGCGTCATCGTCCGCCCGTTCTCCTGGCCCGAGTTCATCTGGGCCGTGGCAGGTGCCGCCCTGCTCGTTGCTCTCGGCCTGCTCTCCATCCCCGACGCGCTTATCGGGGTGGAGAAGGGCCTCGACGTCTATCTCTTCCTCACCGGGATGATGCTGCTCTCCGAGCTGGCCCGGCAGCAGGGCCTGTTCGACTGGCTCGCCGCCCGCGCCGCGCGCCTCGCGCGAGGGTCCGCGGCCCGGCTGTTCATGCTGATCTTCGTCGTCGGCACGATCGTGACCACGTTCCTGTCCAACGACGCGACCGCGGTGGTGCTGACGCCCGCCGTCGCCGCGGTGGCGAGGGCCGCGGAAGCGGAGGACCCGCTGCCTTATCTCTTCACCTGCGCCTTCATCGCCAACGCGGCGAGCTTCGTGCTGCCCATCTCCAACCCGGCCAACCTGGTCATCTACGGCAGCCACATGCCGCCGTTGCTGCAGTGGCTGCCGCGCTTCGCGCTGCCCTCGGCGGTCTCCATCGTCGCAACCTACGCCGCGCTGCGCCTCACCCAGCGCAAGCGGCTGCGGCAGACGGTCTCCGCCGACCTGGACGTGCCCGAACTGTCCGCCGCCGGGCGGATGGCCGCCTACGGTATCATCGGCACCGCGGTCGTGCTGATTGCCGCCTCGGCATTCGACATCCAGCTCGGTCTCCCGACCTTCGCCGCGGGCGCCGCCACGGCGATCCTGGTGCTGATCCGCGCGCGATGCGGTCCCTGGAGCGTGCTGAAGGACATCTCCTGGGGCGTGCTGCCCTTGGTCGCGGGACTCTTCGTCTTGGTGGAGGCTCTGGAGAAGACGGGCGTCGTGACCGATCTCGCGGCGCTCCTCCACGACCTCGTGCAGCGCTCGGCCACGCTCGCGGCGTGGGCGTCGGGAGTGATCCTCGCGGTCGGGTGCAACCTCGTGAACAATCTGCCGGCTGGGCTGGTCGCAGGGCGCGTGGTCGGGATCGCGAAGGTGCCCGAGACCGTGCGCGGCGCCGTGCTGGTGGGCGTGGATCTTGGGCCGAACCTGTCGGTCACGGGATCGCTCGCGACCATCCTCTGGCTCACGGCGCTGCGGCGGGACGGGCAGCATGTCGGCGCCTGGACGTTCCTGAAGCTCGGCCTCGTCGTGATGCCGCCCGCGCTCGTGCTGGCGATCGCAGCGCTGTTCGTCACCGGCTGACCTGACCCAACCTGGAAGGACGACATCGTGGAAGGCATAAGCGCGGTCTGGCTCTATCCTATCATCGTCATCTGCGGCGTCCTGCAGGCGTGGGGGCCGCCGATGAACGGCAAGCTGCGAGTCTCGCTGACGAACCCCTGGCTCTCCAGCGTGGTCTCCTTCCTCCCGGTCGTGTTCTTCCTCGCCGTTGTCTGGCTCTGCCTGCCGCGCCCGATGCCCACGGCCGAGGGCGTGAGCCAGATGCCCTGGTGGGCGCCGCTGGGCGGCCTGATCGGCGCGTTCGCGGTGATCGCCGGGCTGCTGTTCGTGAACAAGGTCGGCGCCGGCGCCTTCGCCGGGCTGACCATCACCGCGAACCTCATCATGTCCATCGTCATCGACCAGTTCGGCCTGTTCGGCATGCCGGTCCACCACGCCAACATCTGGCGTGTCCTCGGTGCCGCGCTGATGTGCGGCGGCATCGCCCTGATCGCGCTGTTCTGAGGACGGCATGGCCGAGAGCGGCACCCGCGCCGAGGGACGCCGGACCGGGTTCCACCCGGCCTTGCTCGCCATGCTGGGCCTCCTCCTCTGCGGCGGCTGCACCGCCCGCTACGTCAGCGGCGAGGCGATCGCGTCGAACAAGGCGGCTGAGTCGGAGACCAACAGCATCCTCGTCACCAACATCCTGCGCGCGCGCGACGGCGTGCCGACCTATTACAGCGACATCTCGCACCTGCGCGGCTCCTTGCAGGCGCAGGCCTCGCTTCAGGCTCCGCTCGGGGTGGGCGACTATAAGAACTGGACCGGCCGCAGCCTCGTCGCGCCCGGCGCCTACGTGCAGGTGAACCCGTCCTTCGACATCGCGCCGCTGAACACGCAGGGGTTTACCAAAGGCATCAACGAGCCGCTCGATATCAGGGTGTTCCAATACTACCTGAACCGCGCGATCCCGCCCTACACGCTGCTCGAGCTGTTCGTGGACAAGATCGAGGACGTTCATTACGAGAACGGCCGCGCGAGCATCACGCCCTACTACAACATCCCCTGTGAGGCGGTGGCGCCCGATTGCGGCCTGCGCTCCAGCATCACGGGAGAGCGCTACTTCGATGCCAAGATCAGGGCCTGGACGCACCCCTACCTGTTCCTGAACGCCTACAAGCTGCTCCTGCCCTACGGGCCGCCCTTCGTGATCGGCGCCAGGAAAACGGCCCCGACGCTGCGCGACTTCAGCGGCGTCGCGAGCAACCCGAACCTCACGCTGCGGGCGGTCGGCGGGACCGGTTCGAGGACCTACCGCTTCTACACGGTGTCAAACAACGTCGCGTTCTGCGTCAGCACCCAGGCAGCGCCGCCGGGGCAAAGCGGCCTCGACGTGACGATCCGCAACCAGGGCGGAGCGGTCGAGAGCACGCGCACCTATCAGGTCGTTCGAATCGCCCGAAACACCGTCGGCAACGCGGCGTCCACCGTGTCGGAGAGCGTGGACCCCACCGCCTGCGTCAAGAGCGAGGTCTATGCCGACTACGAAGCGTCGCGGGCATCGCGATCCTATACCGTCCTGCACTTCCGGTCAGTGGATGGCATGATCGAGTTCCTCGGCCGGATGCTGCGCGTCCCGCCGCACCTGCGCCCGCTCCGCTTCGAGATCTCGCCAGATGACCCGGCGACGTCGCGCTTCGCCGTGCCCTATGACGGCCGGAACTACTACGTCCACGGCCGGCGTCGCCGCCTCGCCGACCTCGCCGGATGCCCGCAGGCAGAAGACGGACTCGCGCTGCGAGGACCGCACGCTGGAGATCCTGACTCTCGTCAACCAGCTCCTCAACCTCAACAAGAACGAGAGCGAATTGCCCTCGACGGCGGCCGTCCAGGTCGTCAACTGACGTGAGGGACTGGCCGCGCGTCAGCGCAGGATGACCTCGACGCGGCGGTTCTGCGGCGCGTCACTGGCCCATGTGCTGCAGGGCGTCGCGCAGCGGCGCGCTGGAGACGGTGATGAATCCCGTGAACGGATACTCCAGCTCCAGCAGGAGGAACACGGCCGAGACGAGCATGACGGCGCAGAGCCCAGTGATCGTGTAGGTCAGGGCGTTGCGCGGGGAGCTCAGCCCAAGGCACAGGAACACCACCACGAGCCACAGCAGCAGCACCGCGAGGAACGGGAGCGAGATCCCGCCCTGCACCGACTGGATCAACTGCCAGCGCAGGTCGAGCAGCCTGTCCGCCGTCTTCAGGTTCGCCTCGGCGAGGCCTCGATGGAATGGGTCTGTCGGGTCCATACGCCGCAGGGCAAGCTCGATGTGCTGAAGCATGTCGCCCAGCCTCTTGTTCTCCAGGTCGCCAGACGGCGCGGCGGGCATGTTTCTCGGATAGTAATCACCGGGCGGCGGCGGCTCCTGCCGCCAGGTATCGGCGATCGCCGCCGCGGTGTAGCGCCGCAGATCCTGCCGCAAGGGAGCTGCCTCGGCCCCGTATTCGCGCAGCCCCTCGTCGAGTTGGATGAGCACCGTCGAGTAGCCGCGCAGCCGAGAGTCAACCTGGTTGAAGGCGTCGCTCGCCGAGCTCGTCAGCAGCCCGAGCACGACGGCGGCGAAGGTCACGACCATCACAATGGCGGTGCGGACCGCCTCGATCGTCTCACGGGAACGGTGGTGCTCTGGCAGCAGCGACTGCACAATGGATCCCACGGCCGCACTGACCAGCAGCAGGACAAGCGCGCCCAAGGGAATGAAGCCGGAATCCGACATGACTCCCTTGATCCAGCACCGCGGCGACGAGGCTGGTCAAGCCACAGCACGTCCGCCGGAGGTCAACCGCTCCGGCGCAACGCGTGCTGCAAGGCCGCGAGGACGGACGAGACCCGGAACGGCTTGCGGAGGAATGCGGCAAAACCGCCGTCCGGCACGATGACGGCCTCCTCGGGCAGGGAACTCATTGCGACAACCGGAATCGCCGCCCAGGACGGATTGAGCCGCAACGTGTGCAATAGGCTCGGTCCGTCCCGGCCCGGCATCCTGGCGTCGAGGACGATGACGTCAGGCACGTCGGCGGCGACCTGCCGCACGGCCTCCTCTCCGCTCGTAGCGGTCGCGACCCGATAGCCCGCATCCACGAGGATGCTCTCCAGAATCTCGGTGACGCCGACCCCGTCGTCCACGACGAGCACCTTGCGCATAGCCATCCGCCTCTCTGGCACCCGCGCTCGGCGCCGGGAGCGGCTCAGCTTTGAGGCGACCGTGGCGCAGGAAGGACGATCATGCGCGCCGGATGCTGGCCTGGATACGTCGGCTAGGGTCCACGCCACTCGATGTCGCAAATTTGAAAGGCGATTGTCTATCCAGTTGATTGCAGAAATTGGCGGGTCGTGTCTTGAGCCGGCGCCCTCCAATCTACGCGAGCGCCTGGATGAGCGCCTCGGCGCTGCGCCCGTTCGCGATGGCGGCGGCGCGGCCCTGCCAATGGGTGCCGCCCACCCGGGCGAAGGCGTGATCAGCACCGGGGTAGGTCCAGGCACGGATGGCGGGGTACCCCTCTGCCGCGGCGAGCAGGCGCGCGCGCCCCTCGGCCGGGAAGAACTCGTCCCGCTCCGCGATGTGCAGCAGCAGAGGCTTGCTTACCTTGTCCAGCTCGCCCGCGAACTGGTCGAGGCCGACGCCGTAGTAGGACACGTTCACGTCGGCGTCGGCGCGCAGCGCCGTCATCACCGCGAGCCGGCCGCCGAGGCAGTAGCCCATCGTGCCCGCGCGGCCGTTGCCGCCCGAGATCCAGCGCGCGGCCGCGAGTGTTGCGATGATGTCCTCGACGCCCTTGTCCTGGTCGAAGGCGTTCATCAGGGCGAACGCCTCCTGCCACTCGGCCTGCGTCTTGTCCGTCAGGTCAACGCCGGGCCGGATGCGCCAGAACAGGTCGGGGCAGACGGCGATGAAGCCGAGATCAGCTACCCAGTCGGCGGCGTCGCGCATGGCTTGGTTGACGCCGAAAATCTCCTGAATCAGCACGACAGCGCCAGTGGTCTCGCCCTGGTAGGCGCCTTGCTCTTGCTTGGGCGCTGGGCCGGGGCCGGGCGATGTAGGCCGAGAAGCGGCCGCCATCGGCGGCCTCGATGAGCATGTCTGACACGGCACCCTCCTGAGCGGCTGGGCGCGGACCTTATCGGCTCAGGAGGGAGGCGCAAGCGCTAGAGGTAGTGCTCCGCAAGCGGAGCGTAGCCGTTGAAGCCCTGGCTCGCGTAGGTCGTCACGTAGGCGCCCGTCGCGTGCAGCAGCACGCGGTCGCCGCTCCGCAGCGAGAGCGGAAGCCGGTAGTTGGAGCGCTCGTAAAGCGTGTCCACGCTGTCGCAGGACGGCCCGGCGATCGTGACCGGACCGGTCGCATCGCCGTCGCGGTCCGTCGTGATAGGATACTTCACGGCCTCGCCTTCGGTCTCGGCAAGGCCGCCGAAGCGCCCGATGTCGAGATAGACCCAGCGCACCGGGTCGTCCGGCCCCTTGCGCGCGACGAGCACGACCTCGGAGCAGATCACGCCCGCGTCGCCCACCATGAAGCGGCCCGGCTCGACGAGCAGCTCGGGGAGCGCGTTGCCGAAATGCTCGGTCATGGCGTGCATGATGGCATTCGCGAAGTCGCCGATCTCCGGCACCGCGTCGCGGTAGCGGGTCGGGAAGCCGCCGCCGACGTTCAGCATCCGGATCTGGATGCCGGCGCTCGCGAGGTCGGTGAACAGCATGGCCGTCTTACCGATCGCGGCCTCGAACGCGGCCGTGCTCGTCTGCTGGGAGCCGACGTGGAAGCTCAGGCCGTAGGGATCGAGGCCGAGGTCGCGCGCGCGGATCATCAGCTCCACGGCGCGAGCCGCGGAGGTGCCGAACTTGCGCGAGAGCGGCCACTCGGCGCCGTCGTTCTCGACCAGCACGCGGCAATAGACGCGGCTGCCAGGCGCATGGCGCGCGAGCTTCTCCAGCTCCTCGCCTGAGTCGAAGGCGAACATGGTCACGCCGGCCGCGAACGCCCGGCGGATCGCATCCGCCTTCTTGATCGTATTGCCGTAGGAGATGATCTCGGGCGCCGCGCCCGCGGCGAGACACAGCGTGATCTCCTCGAACGAGGCCGCGTCGAACCGGCTGCCCAGCGACACGAGGCGCTGCAGGATCGGGGCGGCCGGGTTCGCCTTCACCGCGTAGTAGATCTGCGCGTGCGGCAGCGCCGTGGCGAGCGCACGGTAATTCTGCGCGACTCGATCTACGTCGAGGACGAGGCAAGGCGTGGCCGGGAGATCGGCCAGAAAACGAGTCACCTTGGGCGTCATCGCGCCACGCTCCTCAGGCATCAGGGTTACAAGGACGGTCTAACGAACCAGCGACCAAAGACGTGCCAGAACGCTTGACGTCGTTGCGTAAACCCCCTCTTGGGGCCAGAGGCACGTGCGTTGCTGCGTAGGGACGTAGATAAGAGAACGGTCTGTCGCGCGCAAGGGCGTTCCCCTGATACTGTGGCAAGGCAGCGTTGCGAGGACCTGGCCTGCCTGGCGGGATCCGCTAGAGGGAGCACACCCAGCCGTGACCACCCATCCCTTTCCGGACCCCGACCAGCCGCCGCCGCGGTACGACGCCGCCGGGCCGGCGCTCGCGGAGCGCATCGCTAATCACCCCGATGCGGAGCGGCTCGGGCGGCACGCCGCGTCGCCGGCCGAGATGCCCTGGCTCGGCTGGAAGGCGGTGCTCCGGCGGGTTGGGCTGAAGATGGTCACGGACCGCGTCGCGCTCGTCGCGGCCGGCTGCGCCTTCTACGCGACGCTCGCGCTGTTCCCGGCGCTGACGACGCTCATCTTCCTCTACGGGCTGATGTTCGACCCGGCGACCGTGGAGCCGCAGCTCGCGACCTTGCGCGAGGTGCTGCCGCCCGTCGTTTACACCCTCATCTCCCAGCGCATCCACATGCTCGTCTCCCAGCCCAGCACGACGCTGGGATCGGGCCTCGTGCTCAGCACGGCCGTCACGCTGTGGAGCGCGGTCACCGGCACGAAGGGCATCATCGCCGCACTCAACATCGCGTACGAGGAAGTCGAGCGGCGCAGCATCCTGCGCTACCAGGTCGAGACATTCGCGATCACGTTCTGCGCGATGCTGGGCGTGGTGCTAGGCCTGCTGGTGCTGCTCGGCACGCCGACGGTCCTCGCTTTCCTGGAATCGTCAGCTCCGCAGCAGACGCTGATCCAGGCGGCGAGCGTCGGGACGCTGGTGCTGTTCCTGATGGTGGGGCTGAGCTTCCTCTACCGCTACGGGCCGTGCCGGAAGCAGGCGCGATGGCGGTGGGTGACGCCGGGCTCGCTGGTCGCGTCGGTGCTGTGGCTCGCGGCGTCAGTCCTGTTCTCGCTCTACGTGACGCGGCTCGCCCACTATGACACGACGTATGGCCCACTCGCCGCCGTGGCGGGCGTGATGATGTGGTTCTGGGTCACCATCTACGTGGTGCTGCTCGGCGCGGAGCTGAACGCCGAGCTGGAAATGCAGACCGTGCTCGACAGCACGGAAGGGCCGCCGAAGCCGATCGGCAAGCGCGGGGCCTACGTGGCGGACCACGTCGCCGAGGAGTAGCCCGGCCCGTTCAGTGGCGTGACGGCCGGCGGAACCGCTCGTCAGGCGCCTCGGCCACCTCCTCGACGTCGCCGGGGCGGGCAGGCGTCAGCGTAACCAGGGCAACGCCGCGCCGGGCAATGCCGAGGCGCACGGCAGCACCCCGCGACAGATCGATGATGCGGTGCCTGTGCGGCGGCAGGCGGTCATTGACGCTCACGATGATGAAGGCGCCCGTGTCCTGCCGGGTGACGCGGACGCGGCTGCCGAGCGGCAGCGTGGTGTGGGCGGCGGTCATGGCGTTCGGATCGAAGCGCTCGCCGCTCGACGTGCGCTGACCGGCGAAGCCACCGCCGTACCAGCTTGCCTCGCCAGTTTCGACCCAGCGCGCGCCCTGGGCGTGCAGCGGGCCAGGCGTGGTCGCGAGCAGCATGGTGGCGGCCAAAGGAAGGAGGCGGGCGGATTGGATCACGTCGTGTCCTCGCGGTTGTTGCCGTCCAACCGATAGGGCACTTATCCGTTCCGAAGATCAACCCGTAAAGTTACCGCGAACCACAGTGAACATTCCTACAGCTTCTTTATACGTGACGCCGCCGCTCAGATGAACATGCTCCAGCTATAATTTCGCCCCTTTTCACTTCTTGAAACGATACGAGATGATCGTGCCGCCGCGTCTTGTAGCACATTCAACACTGATTGCGTCCGCACGGACGTACGGGCGCCCTGTTCAACACTGGCTGCGGACCAGGATGATATATCAAGCTCCTTCGATCTGAACCCATATGCCCACTCGCGCAGGCCGAGGAACATGATGCGCCAGGGCTTCTCGACGGGCTTGTTCCATATATTGCGACGGTGGTGCAGCAAGTCCTCGTAGCATCTGAAGATCCGGTTCGAGAGCCAGTTGTCGTGCATAAACTGTCAGACATTCGGAAGTGTGCGAGCCCGCGCACAACGCGGATCTGCTGCTAGCCGCTAACGCCACGTATTTAATCTGGATTAACCAAGTAGACGCTTACGGGTGGTCCTCTCCATTGCAGCATCTAACTGTTGTCGTCATTGGTGAGATGCCGGTCGAAGAAGTGAACAAGTTCTGCTTCGTATTGCTTCGTCTCCGGTGCATTGATATCTCGGTAATATTCTGCATGTGACTGTCCTTCCCAGACCTGCAACTCCGCGTCCACGCCGGCGTCCCGAAGCTTGCGGAACACACGCACGGTGTTGCTGAGGAAGAGATCACGGGTGCCCGTGTTAAGAAGCGTCGGCGGGAAGCCCTGCATATCGCCGTAGACCGGCGACAGCATCGGATCCTTCAGGTCATGGCCGCTGGCGTAAAGCAGAGCCATCGCACGAAGGAGACCATTGTAGGACGGGTTGAAATTGTCCAAATACTCGTTGGTTCGGTAGCTGTCGCCGGTGTCCGTCAGATCGGACCACGGCGTGCCCGGCGCTATGGCGCCTGGCAACGGCAGGTGTTCTGCCTTGGCGCGCAGCACCATGACGAGTGCCAAGCCGCCGCCAGCCGAAGTGCCGAAGACGCCGATGTTGCCCGGCTTCGTTGTCTTCAGAGTCGCGCGATAGACGGCCATGGCGTCGTCGACCGCAGCCGGATAGGGAAAGTCGGGCGGCATGCGATAGTCTACCGAAACCACCCTGAAACCGCCGAACCCGGCAAGGAGGATTGCTTCTCTCGTGCCAGCTTCACCGGGAAAGAGTGAGTAGCCACCGCCGTGGACATGGATGAGCACGCGATTGCGGTTTTCGGACCGGATCGATTTCGGCGTGACGATGTAAGCGTGCACGCCGGCAATCGTGGTGGGCTGGACTGAGACGCCGAGGCGCTCGCGAAGCTCGGGTAGGGCCTTGAGAGTTGGGGCACTGAACTTTTCGTTGATCGCCTTCCATTCGTCGGGCGTCTTGGGCGTGATGTTCCACAAAGGATTGTAGGGCGCGCGAATGATCGCCTGCATCTCCGGGCTGACTGTGTCCGGCACCGGGATCGAACGCGCTGGAACCTGTAACGCATCGGGCTCTGCGCTTGGTGGGGAAGCGCTGGTCTGCGCGGATAGTGGTAGCGGCCCGAGCACGGCAACGATCGTCCCGAGCATGGCAGTCGCGTGAGCAACCCTCATGACCATTCCCCCCGG
The DNA here is from genome assembly GCA_963839135.1 of uncultured Alphaproteobacteria bacterium. Taxonomy (GTDB): domain Bacteria; phylum Pseudomonadota; class Alphaproteobacteria; order Acetobacterales; family Acetobacteraceae; genus CAWKEH01. The sequence continues at coordinate 27,158 of CAWIUA010000050.1, read as the reverse complement.
TTTCGCCGACGTCCCCGAATACCGGGGATTAATTGAGAGATATCTGGCTCTTCGATTTGATCCGACAAGGGAAATCGCATGTTCGGCCAAGAAGATTGGCAGTGCCAGGTCCCGAAAAGGCTGACTCCTGAGGGAGTTCCGGAGGCAGCCTTGCGAGTCCGGCAACGTCGAGGTCTGGTTCGCCGAGGAAGCCCGCGTCGGCCAGAAGAACACTATCACCAGGCGCTGGGCCCAGCGCGGCACCCGGCCCGCAGCTTCACAGGATCAGCGCACAGCTTCGACCTACATCTTCGGCGCCATCTGCCCCAAAAAGGGCAAGGCGACAGGGGTCGTCCTGCCCCGCTGCAACACCGAGCCGATGGCGCTGCACCTGGCCGTCATCTCGGCACAGGTCGCACCAGGACGGCATACCGCTCTCTTGGTCGACCAGGCCGGGTGGCACACCTCTGCCAAGCTCGCCGCGCCCGGCAACATCACTTCCATGATGTTGCGCGCGAAGTGCCCTTAGTTGAACTCACAGGAGAACGCCTCGCAGTTTATGCGCGACAACTGGCTCTCGAACCGGATCTTCAGATGCTACGAGGACTTGCTGGACCACCGTTGCAATATATGGAACAAGCCCGTCGAGAAGCCCTGGCGCATCATGTTCCTCGGCCTGCGCGAGTGGGCATATGGGTTCAGATCGGAGGAGCTTGGTATCAGCGGATCAGCCCCGTGAGCGGGCTCGACGGGTCGGCGCCCATGCGCCGCGGCATCCGTCCCGCGCGCCGGGCGAGGCGCCCGGCCTCGACCGCAGCGCGCATGGCGCGGGCCATCAGCACCGGGTCGCCCGCGTGCGCAATGGCCGAGTTGAGCAGCACCGCGTCGCAGCCGATCTCCATCGCGATGGCCGCGTCCGACGCCGTGCCCACTCCCGCGTCCACCAGCACGGGTACCTGCGCCTGCTCGATGATGAGGCTGAGCATCGCCGGGTTCTGCACGCCCAGGCCCGAGCCGATGGGCGCTCCCAGCGGCATGATCGCGACGCAGCCCAACTCCTCCAGCCGCTTGGCGGCGAGCGGATCGTCGGCGCAATAGACCATGACCTCGAAACCGTCGCGGATCAGCGCCTCCGCCGCCTCGAAGGTGCCTGGCATGTCCGGGTAGAGGTGCGGCGGCGGCCCCAGCACTTCCAGCTTGACCAGGTTCCAGCCCCCGGCCTCGCGCGCGAGCCGCAGCGTGCGGATGGCGTCCTTGGCCGTGTGGCAGCCGGCGGTGTTGGGGAGGTAGGTGTAGCGCCGGGGATCGACGTAGTCCTGCAGCATGGGGGCGCCCGGGTCCGACAAGTTCACCCGGCGCACGGCCACCGTGACCATCTCCGCGCCGGACGCCTCGATAGCGGCAGCCGTCTCTTCCAAGCTCTTGTACTTGCCCGTGCCGACGATCAGGCGCGAGCGGAACACGCGGCCGGCCACCTGCCAGGTGTCGTCTGCCGCCTCCTGCTGGACGATCTGGTCCATGGCGCTAGCCTCCCCCGATGAAGTGAACGATCTCGAGCGCGTCGCCCGGCGCGAGCTGAGTCTCGCCGTAGCGCGAGCGCGGCACGATCTCCTCGTTGCGTTCCACCGCCACCTTGCGCCGGTCGAGGCGGAGCGCGTCGAGCAGCGCCTCGACCGTGATCGGCGCGGCGAAGCTCTGCTTCTCGCCGTTAAGCGTGATCTCAAGCATCCCGGGCATATGGCGGAGCGTTCAGGCCGGGGCAAGCGACCATTGCGAGCCCCAGATCAGGTGCCGATGGAGAGGCCGATGCCGACACGCCCGCCGCTGCCGCCGTTCACGGCCGCGACCGCGGTCCAGAAGGTGCGTACCGCAGAGGACGCCTGGAACACGCGCGATCCGGAGCGTGTCGCGGGCGCCTACACGGAGGACAGCCGGTGGCGGAACCGCGCCGAGTTCTTCGCCGGGCGCGAGGCCATCGTCGCCTTCCTGCGGCGCAAATGGGCGCGGGAGCTCGACTACCGGCTGATCAAGGAGCTGTGGGCCTTCCACGAGGACCGCATCGCCGTGCGCTTCGCCTACGAGTGGCACGACGACAGCGGCGGCTGGTACCGGAGCTACGGCAACGAGCAGTGGGAGTTCGACGCGAGCGGCCTGATGCGCCGGCGCGAGGCGAGCATCAACGACGTGCCGATGCGCGAGGACGACCGCAAGTTCCGCTGGCCGGCCGGACCGCGGCCGGAGGAGCACCCAGGGCTGACGGAGCTGGGGCTGTAGTCCGCTCCACGGCGAAGCGTGGGCGGGCGGGCGCCGTTGGCCACAAAAAGGCCGCAGGCGCAGGCTTTCAAATTCAACTAGGTCGAATGGAGAGAGCATATGGACAAGGCAGCCGCCGGATTGCTCGGAGCAGTTGCGGGGGTGGCTACCCTCGGCTCGACGCACGGCTCGGCCAATCCTGCGCGAGGCATAGCGGAAGCGCTGCAAGCCTCGTCCTATGCCGATCTGCTCGAGCCGATCCCGGATGCCCTCGCGCTGCTGCAGGCCGACGAGGCAGCACGCGCGCAGAGACATCAGGCCGATGCTCCGGAGGGCGTTCAGATGGCTCAAGCCTATTACTACGGATACGGCAGTCCTTACGGTGCCCCATACCCGCCCTACGCCGCTCCCTATCCGCCCTACGGCACTCCGTATGGCTACTATCCCCGCTACTATCATCATCACCACCATCATCACCACCATCACCACCACCATCATCATGGCTTCTACGGCTATCGTTGATGACCACGCGATCCGAGCAATCGGCAGACGCCCGGCGTGCCAACGCGCGAGGGAAACCAACAGCGATCGCCTGGCCGGCCGCGCTCTGATCGGCCTTAGCAGCGGCGTCAGGCAGCGATATGCTAGGGTCCGCCACTACAGAGCGTAGGGACTCCGATGCGGCTCGCCGAGATTCAGACCGACAACATCATCGAAGCTGGCCAGCAGCTCGAATCCCAGGGACACCCGGTGAATGGCTGGACACTCAGGCGCGCCCTGGGCGACAAGGGGAGGCCTGACCACCTCATCGAGGTGTGGCAGTCTCACCGCGGAGTGGCGACGCTCGCGACCGCGGATGCCGCGCCTGGCATGCTGCCGCCGGAGCTTGTCGAGTTGGCAGATCGTGGCCGCAGCGAGCTCGCGGCCCATTACGACGGCCTGATACGTGCGATGTTCGGCCACGCCGACGCTCTCGTTCATGAGCGCTACAAGGCGGAGTTCGACCGGCTCGAAGCGGAGCACGGCGCGATGCAGGAGCAGCTGGGCGCTGCGAGCGCGTCCGTCGCCGCCACTGAATCGGCCTTGAGCAAGGCCCTCGGCAGCATGGAGCGGATGCGCGAGGCCTTGACCTCTGCCCAGACCGAGATCGTGCGCGCGGAGAAGCGGATCCAGGCGGCCGAGGCGCAACGCGAACGCGACCGTCAAGCGGCGGACCAGCGAGCCGCCGACCTCCAGGCCCAGACCGCTGCGCAGAGCGCGGCGGCGCAGCAGGCCCACAACAAAGCCGCCGCTGCCCAGGCCGAGGCGCGGCACCTCCGGGAGCAGGCCGCTCGCCTAGCGTCCGGCGCTGAGGCAGCCCGCGGGGAAGCGGCGGCGATGTCGGCCGAGGCTGCCAGCGCGAAAGCCGAGATGGCCGCCCAGCGGCGACGGGCGGACAGGGCGGAGCAGGAAGGCGCGGCGGCTCAGAAAGCCGCAGCCGCGGCAGCGAGGGGCGAGGCGCAAAAGCTTCAGGAGAAGGTCGCGCAGCTAACCTCGGCACTGGACCAGGCGAAGTCACGCGCGCTCGCGCAGGAGCAGCGAGCGGAAAAGGCCGAGCAGGACCTCGCCCACGCTCTCGACGAGCAGCGTAGGCACGAAGAGACGACCGGGATTATATACATCACGTGAGAGACTGCAGCGGAGGCCCCCACTTAGATTGGACGAAGCGCCCGAGCCATGCTAGGCGCCCGGCCCCATGGCAACCCCGCCGCTCATCGCCGTGCTCAACGGCCCGAACCTCAACTTGCTCGGCCTGCGCCAGCCGGAGGTTTACGGCGCTGCAACGCTTGACGACGTTGAGACGATGTGTGCCGAGGTGGCGGAAGGGCTGGATCTCGCCATCGACTTCCGCCAGACCAACGGCGAGGGCGAGCTGGTCGGTTGGGTCCAAGAGTGCCGCGGACGGGCGGATGGCATCGTCATCAACCCGGCCGCCTACACCCATACCTCGGTTGCGTTGATGGATGCCCTGCTCACCACCGAGCTTCCGGTCATAGAGGTCCACATCTCGAACATTCACCGTCGCGAGGAGTTCCGGCATCACTCGTACGTTTCCCGCGTCGCGGTAGGCGTCATTGCGGGGCTAGGCGTGCGTGGCTACGCCTTTGCGCTGCAGGCCATGGCCGCGATACTGGATGAGCGATGATGGGTCCGATGAGCGGCCGTGCTCCCTTCAACTCCGAGGCGATCCGCGAGCTGGCCAGGATCCTGACCGAGACTGGGCTGACCGAGATCGAGATCAGCGACAAGGACCGGCGCCTGCGTGTCGTCCGCGCCCCGGCGCCGGCCGTCGCCGCGCCCGTTGCCTACGCCGCGCCGCCCCCACCTGCCCCGGACCCTGCCGAGGCCGTCAAGGCGGCCGATGGTGCCGACGACTTCCTGGACGACCCCGGCACGGTGACGAGCCCCATGGTGGGCGTCGCCTATCTCTCGCCCGATCCCACCGCACCGCCTTACGTGCAGGCTGGCCAGGCGGTGCAGGCCGGGCAGACGGTCATGCTGATCGAGGCGATGAAGACGTTCAACCAGATCAAGGCGCCGCGCTCGGGCACGGTCACGCACGTGCTCGTCGCGAGCGGCGAGCCGGTCGAGTATGGTCAGCCGCTGGTCGTTATTGGGTAGTGGACGGACCAGTTGATTCCGCTGGCGCGCCGTCCGATTCTCCGGGCATGGATGTGCGCATGGCCTGGCTCGAGGAGGCGGTTCCCCGGATTGAGGCTCGGCTCGACCGCATGAATAATCGGCCTGACCGCATGGATACGCGGCTCGACGGCATTGATGTCAGCCTCCGCGGGGTGGAGCAGGCCGTTGTTCGTCTCGAAGCCAAGATGGACGTGTTGGCTGGCCAGATCATCGCCGAGCTGCCGAGCTGGTGGCAGATGCCGGCGGTGATCGGCGCCACCGTGACGTTGCTGATCGGGCTGTGGGCGCTGGTCCAATACATGCACGCCCGCGGCCTCCTGTAGGCTGCTGTGTTCCAGAAAGTCCTCATCGCCAACCGCGGGGAGATCGCGCTCCGGGTCCAGCGCGCCTGCCGCGAGCTGGGCATCCCCACAGTTGCCGTTCACAGCACCGCGGACGCCGACGCCATGCACGTCCGCCTCGCCGATGAGAGCGTGTGCATCGGACCGCCTCCCGCCCGCGACAGCTATCTCAACAAAGCGGCACTCCTCTCCGCGGCCATCATCACTGGCGCCGACGCCATCCACCCCGGCTACGGCTTCCTCTCCGAGAACGCCGAGTTCGCCGAGATGGTCGAGGCCCACGGCCTCGCCTTCATCGGCCCGACCTCCGATCATATCCGCGTGATGGGCGACAAGATCGCGGCCAAGTCGGCGATGGCCTCGCTCGGCGTGCCGCTCGTGCCGGGCTCGGACGGCGCGGTGCACGACCTTGCCGAGGCGCTCCAGGTCGCGGCGCAGATCGGCTATCCAGTGCTCATCAAGGCCGCTTCCGGCGGCGGCGGGCGCGGCATGAGGGTCGCGCACGGGCCCGGCGAGATGGAGGAATCCTGGCAGGCTGCCCGCGGCGAGGCACGCGCCGCCTTCGGCAACGACGCCGTCTACATCGAGAAATACCTCGACCACCCGCGCCACATCGAGCTGCAGGTGCTCGCGGACGCGCACGGTAACGTCGTGCATTTCGGCGAGCGCGACTGCAGCCTGCAGCGGCGCCACCAGAAGATCCTGGAGGAGGCCGGCAGCCCGGCGCTCACGCCCGCGGCGCGCGACAGGCTGGGCGGCGTGGTCACGTCCGCGCTCGCCAAGCTCGGCTACCGCGGCGCGGGGACCCTGGAGTTCCTCTGGCAGGATGGGCAGTTCGCCTTCATCGAGATGAACACGCGGCTGCAGGTCGAGCATCCCGTCACCGAGATGGTCTGCGGCGTGGACCTGGTGCGCGAGCAGATTCGCGTGGCCGCGGGCCAGGAGCTTGGCTATGGGCAGCACGAAGTGCGCTTCGAAGGGCACAGCATCGAGTGCCGGATCAATGCCGAGGACCCGGAGACCTTCATGCCGACCCCCGGGCTGGTCTCGATCTACCACGCGCCGGGCGGCCTCGGCGTTCGCGTGGATTCGGCGCTCTACGCCGGCTACCGCGTGCCGCCCTACTACGACAGCCTGGTCGCGAAGCTGATCGTGCACGCGCCGACGCGGGCGGGCAGCATCGCGCGGCTGCGCCGGGCGATCGAGGAATTCGCGGTAGTCGGGATCAAGACCACCCTGCCGCTGCACCGCCGGATCGTGGACGATCCCGGGTTCCAGGCCGGGAAGTATGACATTCACTGGCTAGAGCGCTTCGTTTCGCATACCTCCACAGAGTGATTGGCAGTGCCCCCTAGACTCGTCCATGCTGCGAGCCATGTCGCGACGCCGGATTGAGATCACGCCCGAGCTGATGCTGCGGGCGTATCGCGTGGGATTGTTCCCCATGGCAGAGACGAGGCGCGGCCAGCGCCTCTATTGGCTCGATCCGGAACGCCGTGGCGTGCTGCCGCTGGAGCGCTTCCACCTGCCGCGCCGGCTCGCGCGCACGGTGCTCTCGGGCACGTATGAGGTCACGAGCGACCAGGATTTCGCGGGCGTGGTCGCCGGCTGCGCCGCCGCGGCACCGGGCCGCGAGGATACCTGGATCAACCAGGAGATCGAGCGCCTGTTCGCAGCGCTCTTCGCGTCCGGGCACGCGCACTCGGTCGAGACTCGCACGAGAGGCAAGCTCGTCGGCGGGCTGTATGGCGTCTCTCTCGGCGGCGTGTTCTTCGGGGAGAGCATGTTCAGCCAGGCGCGCGACGCCTCGAAAGTGGCGCTCGTGCATCTCGTCGCGCGGCTGCGGCTGGGGGATTTCCGGCTGCTCGACACGCAGTTCCTGACGGCGCACCTCGCCCAGTTCGGCGCCGAGGAGATCTCGCGCGACGCCTACCGGGCGCGGCTCGCCGCCGCCGTCGAGCGGGACGCGGCGTGGTATGCCGCTCCCTCGCACAGCCTGCTTGAAGAGACGATCCGCGCGATGCGGGCAGCCGGATAGCGCTGGGGCCCGAGCGGTTTCATGGACAGCACGGGCGAGCACGCTTACATGCTCGGCGTGATGAAGCCCTCCCGAACCGCCCAGGCCGCCGCGCTCGCCCTGCTCGCCAGCGCCGTCGCACCCACTCTCGCCCCCGCCGTTCGCCCCCGCCTTCGCCGACGAGCAGCGGCCGCCGACGTTGCCGTCGCGCGACGTAGGCGTGACCTACCAAGTCTCGGGCGTGGCGGCCGACGCGCTGCCGGGCGGCGCGCCGGGCGACCTGCAGCTCGCCTGGGACGCGGCCGGCCGGCGCTTGCACATCAGCGCGGAGGGGCAGCCGCAAGCGGCCATCGTGAACCTTGCCGAGGGCAAGGCGGAGATCCTCGATGCGGGATCGCATACCGCCCTCGTCCTGCCGCTCGGCAAGCGCGTCACGGGCAGCATGATGTTGTCCGGAGCGCGCTTCCAGCGTGGCGGAACGGAGCACGTTGCAGGCCATGACTGCACGGACTACGCCGTGCAGGCTCCGCACGGCTCGGGCACGCTCTGCATCACGTCGGATGGCGTGCCGCTGCGCGGGAACGGCACCTGGGACGGCGAGGAGGGGCGCTTCGTGGCCAAGAGCATTGACTACGGCCCCCAGCCGGACGCCTTGTTCCACACGCCGCCCGGCTTCATGCAGCTCTCGCTGCCGAAGGGCATCGGAACCATGGGGATCACCCGATGAAGCGCGCAGCACTCGCCATCGTCCTGCTCACGCCCTTCCTCGCTCCCGTTGCGCGTGCCGCCGATGCGCCGCTCATCGTGCCCACGCGGGACGTGGACGTGCTCTACCAGGCCGACCAAGGTGGCCAGACGCTCCAGCAGCGGCTGCGCTGGGACGTGAAGGACCAGCTCATGCGCGTGGACTCGCCCTCACCGGGCCTGTGGATGCTCGTGAATTACCGCAACCGCGAGATCTACCTGGTGAGCGACCCGCAGCGGAGCATCCTGGAGATGGCGGCGAAGGCCGGGCCGCTCCCCGGCCAGCCCGGCGGCGCGAACTTCGTGCGCCGCGGCACGGACCAGGTCGCAGGCATCCCCTGCACGCAGTGGGAGGCGGCGGACAGCCAAGGCCAGGACACCCTGGCGTGCCTGACGAGCGACGGCGTTCTGCTGCGCGCCATGCGCGGCCGGGTGGTGCTGATCCAGGCTCAGCGCGTCGCCTACGGCCCGCAGAACCCGGCGCTCTTCAAGCTGCCCGCCGGCTTCGCGGTCAGCCAGGCGCCCGCCGCGGCGGACGCGCAGCAGCCGCAATAGCCTTCCGCGGACCCGCTGCTGCGTCACTCCCCGGCCGCGACGCGGTCCCGCCAGTCCGCGACCACGTCGCGGAGCGTCTCGGCCCAGGGAACACGCGGCACCCAACCCAGCACCTGGCGCGCCCGCCCGGCGTCGCCCTGCGCCATGGGGAGGTCGGCCGGGCGCAGGCGCGCGGCGCTGGTCTCGATCCGCGCCTCGACGCCCGCCTCGCGCAGCACCGCGTCGAGCACGTCGCCGATGCGCCGGGCCGTGCCGGACGCGATATTGACGATCGCGCCGGGTGGCAGCGCATCCGTTCTCGCGAGGCAGAGCGCGTAGGAAGCGCAGACGTCGCGCACGTCGAGGAAGTCGCGCCTCGGCTCGAGATTACCGACGTTCAATACTGGCGGCTGCAGGCCTGCCGCAATGCGCGCCGCCTGCCGCGCGAAGGCAGGCACCACGAAGGCCGCCGTCTGGCCCGGCCCCGTGTGATTGAAGGCGCGCACGCGCACGGCGCGCAGGCCCTCCGGCACCATGGCGCCGAGCGCGAGATCGGCGGCGGCCTTGGTCGCCGAATACGAGTTAAGGGGCGCCAGCGGTGCGCCCTCGTCGAGCGGCGTGCCCGCGCGGAAGCTCTCGCCGTACGCATCCGCGCTCGACGCAAACACGAGCGCGCACTGCGGGGCGTGCCGGAGGATCGCACGGGCGAGCGCGAGCGTGCCGCCGAGGTTCACGCGCCAGGCGTGGTCCGGATCCTCCCGCGCCGCGGCGACGGCGGCGATGGCGGCGAGGTGGACGCACCCGTCCGGCAGCACCTGCCGGACCTCCGCTTCGACCGAAGCCTGGTCGGCGAGGTCGGCGGCCGCCGGCACCACCTCGGCGCCGGGAAACCGCTCGGCGAGCGCGGGCAGCAGATGGCGGCCGACGAAGCCGCTCGCGCCCGTTACCAGGATGCGCCGCGGTGAGGGCGGGGGCGTCACCGCCGTATCAACGCATCCGGGCGCGATGCCGCGCCAAGTCGGCCTCGACCATCTCGGCGATCAGCGCGTCGAGCTTGACCTCTGGCGCCCAGCCGAGCCGCCCCCGCGCCTTGCTGGCGTCGCCGAGCAGCACGTCCACCTCTGCCGGGCGCTTGAGGTTGTCCGCGACGCGGACGTGCTCCTGCCATTGCAGGCCAGCGTGCCCGAAGGCCAGCTCGCAGAGGTCGCGGATGCTGTGCGTCTCGCCCGTGGCGATCACGTAGTCGTCCGCCGTGTCCTGCTGTAGCATCATCCACATGGCGCGCACGTAATCGCGCGCATGGCCCCAGTCGCGCTTGGCATCGAGGTTTCCGAGATGCAGCGTGTCGGCGAGGCCGAGCTTGATGCGCGCCACGCCGTCCGTCACCTTGCGCGTGACGAACTCGATGCCGCGCAGCGGGCTCTCGTGGTTGAACAGGATGCCGCTGCTGGCGTGCAGGCCGAAGCTCTCGCGATAGTTGACCGTCATCCAGTGCGCGTAGAGCTTGGCGGCGGCGTAGGGGCTGCGCGGGTAGAAGGGCGTCCGCTCGCCCTGCCGCGGCTCCTGGATGAGGCCGAACATCTCCGAGCTGCTGGCCTGATAGAACCGCGCCTTCGGGGCCGCGATACGCAGCGACTCAAGCACGTTGGCCGCCCCCAGCCCGGTGATCGCCCCGGTCAGCAGCGGCTGCTGCCAGCTTGCCGCGACGAAGCTCTGGGCGGCGAGATTGTACACCTCGTCAGGCCGCACCGCCTCCATGGCGCGGATCAGGCTGGAAAGGTCCGAGAGGTTGCCGTCCTGCAGCTCCACCCGGTCGAGGATGCCGAGCCAGCGCAGCCGTTCTCCGATCACGTCGGAACTTGCGGAGCGGCGCAGCAGCCCGACGACGCGGTATCCCTTCTCCAGCAAGAGCTGCGAGAGATAGGCGCCGTCCTGCCCAGTGATGCCGGTGACGAGGGCTGTCAGCATCTGTATTTACTCATCTAGTCCTTGCAGCCCGAGTGGGTTAGCTTAGGCAGCAAGCCGCGTCCACCACCCATGCCTTCCGCGGGAACTGCATGTCCCTGTCCCAGCTCGACGACGATCTCATTCTCCTTCGCGGCCGCCTTGCACAGCGGGAACGCGAGTTGGCAGCCCTGCGCGAGGCGGCAGCCGATGCCGCGGAGGCCGCGGCGTGGCGTCTCGAGGCGGCCCAGCAGGAAGCCGCGGCGCTGCGGTCTGCGCTGGATGAGGCGCGCGCGCTCGCGAGCGACGAGGCGGAGCCAGCAGCCGTGGGGCCGCTGGAGACCGTGGCCGCGGCGGCCGTCCCGCTTTCCCCCGCGCCATCCCTTGCCGTGTCCCAGTTCCCCGCAGCGATACCTGGGACGCAGCGCCGGTCACTGCGCCGGGTCATGGCGCTCCCGGTCTGGCGCCTCGTCCGCCCCGTCGCCCGCCCGGCACTCTGGCGCGTGCGCAGTTTCTTCGCGGCGGATACCCTCCGGGAACTGGCCGCGCTCCGCGCCGCTCAGGGCGCGATGCAGGAGGCAGCGCGCGACGCGGTGCGCGAGGCGTTGCAGGAAGCGCTGAGCAGGGTGGCTTCGCCGTCCGCCGCTGGCATGGAGGCTTCGTGCCGGACATCTGGGCCCAAGTCATGGCCTTGGCCTAGGCGACACGGCGGCCGAGCGTTGGCTGTTGACGGTCGCGCTGGAGCGCGGACGCGGCTGAGCCTCTGCGGACACGGCGGCGTGTCCCTCAGACAAACAGGCTGGCTCGCTGCCCGCTCATGAAAGAGGACGCTGCCGGAGGATACGCGATTCCTGGGCTGCCATCCTCGGCTGCCAGCGCGGTAAGAAGGCGGGCCAGTGCTGTCAGCAGGGAGCTTCGACCCGTGGTGTAGATCGTTTGACCAGGTTGACCGGGAGAAGCACTTGCCGGTCTTATGGCAGAAACAAACCAGATTGGAGCCGCAATCGAATCAAGCTCGCCAGGCACTGACGGCAACTTGCTCATCTTTGGTCCTAGGCTACTGCGACTGTCCTATGCCTAGGAGAAAAGGCCGTGTCAGGAGGCGCTCTGTGCTAGGGTGAGTTAAGTTCGATGCGCTCGGAGAAAAAAAGCCGATGGCTCGAACGATTACCAGCAGCGTAACCGGACCTCTCGTCCTAGCCACGACCGACAATCCGCTAACTATCACCTCCACCGGTGCCGTAAGCTCAACTGGCGCCGGGTCTGACGCGATAGACGGGTCGTCCGGCACCGCCTGGACGATCGGGAACAGCGGAACCATCACCTCTTCGACCGGCTTCGGACTCTCGCTGGCCGGAAGCGGGACCATCACCAACAGCAACTCGATCTCGGGCAAGGACGGAATCCTGCTCACCGCGGGCGGCGCGGTGACGAACGCGGCCGGAGGGCACATCTCGGGAACCGGCGCGCTCGGGGGCGGCGCCACCTCCGGGGCGGGGATTGACATCACCGGCGGCGCCGCCACCGTCGCCAACAGCGGCTCGATCTCCGCCGCAGCCTATGGCGTCACGCTCGGTCAGGGCGGCGCCGTAACCAACCTCAGCGCGATCACCGGCGGAGAGGACGGCGTCATCATCCAGGGCGGCCTCGGCACGGTCTCGAACTCGGCCGTCATCACCGCCACGGTGGACGACGGCGTTGCTCTCTTCGCCGGCGGCAGCGTCACGAACGGCACGGGCGACTCGATCACGGGCGCGGGGACGGGCGGCGCGGGCGTCTTCATAACGGGGGCGACGGGCAGCGTCTCCAACAGCGGCACGATCAGCAACACCACCCACCTCGGGGTCCTCATCACGGGCGGCGGCAGCGTCACCAACGCCGCGAGCGGGACCATTCTCGGGAACACCGCTGCCGTGGCGTTCAGCACGGTCGCCGGAACCCTCACGAACTCCGGCACCGTGAGCGCCACAGGTGCGGCCGGCGCGGACATCGAAGCGGGCGGCACCGTGGCGAACAACGCGGGCGGCCTCATCTCGGGCAACCAGTTCGGGGTCTTCATCACCGGCGGTTCCGGCGTCGTCACGAACGCAGGCAAGCTCACCGGCAGCACCTATGACGGCGTCTCCCTCGGGCAGGGAGGCAGCGTCACGAACCAAACGGGCGGCTCCATCTCGGGCGGCCACAACGGCGTTTACGTCGGAACCGCAGGAACTGGAAACGTCACCAACTCCGGCAGCATCGGCGCGACCGCATCAGGCGGCTCGGGCGTTGATCTCGGCGGCGGCGGCGCGGTCACCAACAACGTTGGGGGCGCGATCAGCGGCAGCGGCGCCGGCGTCTTCGCGACCCATGCGGCGAGCGCGGTCACCAACCAGGGCAGCATCGCCGGCAACGACGGGGTCGCGCTGGAGGCCGGGGGCAGCGTTTCCAACACGGCGAGCGCATCCATCTCGGGCGTGACCGCGGGCGTCTTCATGGCCGCAGCGAGCGGCACCCTGTCCAACGCCGGCGCGATCAGCGCGACGGGGGGCGCCGGCGCCGACATCGAGGGCGGCGGCAGCGTCTCCAACGCGGCGGGCGGCGCCATCACCGGCAGCAGCTTCGGCGTCTTCCTCACGGGGGGCACCGGGTCGGTCACCAACAGCGGCAGCATCGGTACTGCCGGCAGCATCGGCATCGATCTCGCCGTCGGCGGCGCCGTGAGCAACAACAGCGGCGGCACTATCACGGGAGCTGCCGTCGGGGTCGGGGTCTACGGCAGCTCGGGCACGGTCACCAACAGCGGAACGATCTCGGGCGGCACGGATGCCGTCAAGTTCTCGGGCACCGGTGCCAATAGGCTCGTGCTGGACCCGACTGGACTCTTCAAGGGCGCGGTGGCAGGGGCGTCTGGCGCGACCAGCAACACGCTTGAGCTGGCCGGCGGCACGGGCACGCTTGCCGGGCTATTGGGCGGCAACGGCACCGCTGCCGAGAATGGCAATAGCGTCTCGTTCGTCAACTTCGGCGCTGTCGCCGTGGATGCCGGCGGCACCTGGACGGCAAGCGGCACCAACACGATCGCGAGCGTCGTGAACAACGGCACGATCAGCGTGTCCGGCTCACTCGATATCTCCTCAGCGGTTGATCCCAGCAGCACTGGCCTGTTCCAGATCGGCACGGGTTCGACCCTGGAAGTCGCGGCGGCCCTCTGCCCCAGTCTGCAGATAGCCTTCCAGGGCAGCGGCGATCTCACGGTTGATAGCTTCGGCTCCTTCGGCACCAACGTCGGTACCACGTCCTATGCGGGACCGCAGCTCCAGGATTTCAGCACCGGTGACGTGATCGATCTTAAGGGATTCGGGTCGGCCGGAGCGACGTTCCAGTATAGCGCATCGACAGGATTGCTGCAGATCGCGAATGGAGCCGCGCAACATGCGAGCCTCGACTTCCAGGCCACCACCCTCGGCGCGGGAGCCTTCCAGGCGGTCGGGGATGGAGGGAACGGCATCCTCGTAGAACTCGGAACGCCGACGCCCACGCCCACGCCGACGCCCACGCCGACACCCACACCCACGCCGACGCCCACGCCCACACCCACGCCCACGCCGACGCCGGTGGTGACCCAGGGCGGCACCTTCGGCTCGGGGGCGGACACGCTGACCCTGACCTTCTCCGAGGACGCCTACCAGGGCGATGCCCAGGCCAACGTCAGCATCGACGGCACCCTGCTCACGCCGACGCCGATCACGGTCACCGCCTCGCACGCCGCCGGCAACAGCGAGGTGTTCAACTTCCTCGGCAACTTCGGCGCCGGCTCGCACACGGTGGCGGTCAGCTTCCTCAACGACGCCTACGGCGGCTCGTCGGCCCTCGACCGCAACCTCTACGTCCAGGACGTGAAGCTTGACGGCGCCGATGCCGGGCCCGGCACCGGCAGCAATGGCACTACCCAGGTGTCGGGCAACACCGTGACGCTGGATACCACCGGCGCCACCGCGACCTACGGCGTCTCCGGCGGCACGCCGACGCCCACACCGACGCCCACACCGACGCCCACACCGACGCCCACACCCACGCCGACGCCGACGCCGGTGGTGACCCAGGGCGGCACCTTCGGCTCGGGAGCGGACACGCTGACCCTGACCTTCTCCGAGGACGCCTACCAGGGCGATGCCCAGGCCAACGTCAGCATCGACGGCACCCTGCTCACGCCGACGCCGATCACGGTCACCGCCTCGCACGCCGCCGGCAACAGCGAGGTGTTCAACTTCCTCGGCAACTTCGGCGCCGGCTCGCACACGGTGGCGGTCAGCTTCCTCAACGACGCCTACGGCGGCTCGTCGGCCCTCGACCGCAACCTCTACGTCCAGGACGTGAAGCTTGACGGCGCCGATGCCGGGCCCGGCACCGGCAGCAATGGCACTACCCAGGTGTCGGGCAACACCGTGACGCTGGATACCACCGGCGCCACCGCGACCTACGGCGTCTCCGGCGGCACGCCCACGCCGACGCCCACACCCACGCCGACGCCCACACCCACACCCACGCCGACGCCGGTGGTGACCCAGGGCGGCACCTTCGGCTCGGGGGCGGACACGCTGACCCTGACCTTCTCCGAGGACGCCTACCAGGGCGATGCCCAGGCCAACGTCAGCATCGACGGCACCCTGCTCACGCCGACGCCGATCACGGTCACCGCCTCGCACGCCGCCGGCAACAGCGAGGTGTTCAACTTCCTCGGCAACTTCGGCGCCGGCTCGCACACGGTGGCGGTCAGCTTCCTCAACGACGCCTACGGCGGCTCGTCGGCCCTCGACCGCAACCTCTACGTCCAGGACGTGAAGCTTGACGGCGCCGATGCCGGGCCCGGCACCGGCAGCAATGGCACTACCCAGGTGTCGGGCAACACCGTGACGCTGGATACCACCGGCGCCACCGCGACCTACGGCGTCTCCGGCGGCACGCCCACACCCACGCCCACACCCACACCGACGCCCACACCCACACCCACACCGACGCCGACGCCGGACAGCCTCACGCTGGACGTCAGCGAGGATGCCTACCAGGGCGATGCCCAGTTCACCATCCAGGTGGACGGCAACACGATCGGCAGCCCTCAGACGGCATTCGCCTCACATGCGGCGGGGCAGTCCCAGGCCTACGTGGTTCAGGGCAACTTCGGCGCGGGCCCGCACCAAGTCGGGGTCACCTTCCTCAACGACGCCTATGGCGGCTCGTCCAGCACGGACAGGAATCTCTACCTTGACGGCGTGCAGTTCGACGCCAAGACGTTCCTGAATACGACAGATCCGCTGCCCTACACCGGAAGCAGCGTGTCGGTTCAGGTGAACGCGGCCGCCGCCGGCCTGTCGTCCCCGCCCCAGGTTGCCTCGATACAGCCCCCCATTATCATTCCTCTGACCTGAAATGCCGTGTCCATGGGGGTGGCAATTGGGAGAAGCGGCACAAGCCGCTGAACAGGCCTGCCAGCGTCAGCCCGCCTGAACCCAGCCTGCCACGGCCTCGGCGAAGTCGCGCCAGGTCGGCACGCGCAGCGCCGCCGCCTCGTGCCACAGCTGCTCGGCTTCGGCATCGTCGAGCAGGCGGCGAATGGCGGCCAGCAGCGCGTCCTCGGTAACCGGGTCGAGCCGGATCTGGCCGAGCGAGGGCAGGCCGTGGGCGGCGGGCAGCGAGGCGGCGATCACGACCGGGATGCCGGCGTGCAGCGCCTCCATGGGCGGGATGCCGTAGCCTTCGCCCTCGCTCGGGAACACGAGCGCCCGCGCCTCGCGCAACGCCGTCCGCACCGCGCCGTCCGGAGCGCGGCCGAGCACGCGCAGCCGCGGCTCGTCCTCAAGGCGCGCGAGCAGCGCATCCTCCTCCGCGCCGTGCGCGTGCGACTTGCCGATCACCGTGAGGTGGGCATCGCATCCCTCCGCCCAGAGCCGCTCGAAGGCGCGCAGCACGAGCGCCCCGTTCTTGCGCGGCTCCAGCGTGCCGAGGAAGACGAAGCCGCGGCGCTCCGGCGAGAAGTGCTGCCGCTCTAGCCGCAGCCCGTCGCTGCCGAGCGGTACAACCGGGCCGCCCCCGCCCTTGGGCGCCTCCCGCCGCATCACGCGCCCGTAGTCCGCCCGCGTCTGCTCGCTGATGAAGGCGACGCGCGGCACGGCGCGGAGCGCGCGCAGATAGGGCATCAAGGTCCGCGGGCCGCCCGGCCCGAACCAGTCCGGGTGCAGCCAGGGCAGGAAGTCATAGACGAGCCAGGCGACCTCCGCGTCGCGCAGCGCAAGATAAGCGTCGGCCCGTTTCGGATCGGCGAACAGCTCCGCGCAGAGCAGGCGGGCGCCCTTCGGCAATGGCGGGCCAGGCCGTAGATGGGGGGCGAGCCGCCGCTCGGCCCCGCCCGGCGGCATGTCCGCCTGCACGGCATCCAGCAGGCTCTCGGGAAGCCGCCGGAACCCGCCGTAGAACGGGTCGAGCCGGCACGGGACGAGCACGGCGGGACCGGGCCAGTGCCGGATCAGCTCGCGCTCGGCGCGCTGGATGCCCGTGCGCGCCGGATCGGCGATGAGCTGGGTAAGGTCGAGGAACACGGTCATCACGCGTCGAGCCCCAAGGCTTCGAGCAAACGCACGGCGTAGGTGTCAAAGCCGTGGCTCGCGGCATAGGCGCGCCGCTCCGCTTCCGTGCCCAGGCGCGGCGTCTCGTCGAGCAGGGCAAGCGCCGCCTCGGCGACGAGCACCGGGCTGGGCGCGTCCGGCACGGCGCGGACGTAAGCGGGCGCATCCAGCGCGTCCACGAGCGCCGCGGAGGCGACCGCGGGCAGGCCGGCGGCGATGCAGTCGGCGAGCGCGCCGCTCACGCTGCCGGGCCCGAGCGTGCGGAGCTGGATCGCGAGGTCGGCCGCAAGCAAGGTGTCGCGATAGTGCCGCTCGCCCACGTAGGCGCCGCCGAAATCGACGTGCTGCCCAAGGCCAAGCTCGTCTGCGAGCTGCCGCAGCGGGGTCAGATCCATGAGCGCCTGGCCGACGTAGTGCAGCCGGGCCGGCACGCCCCAAATCCGGAGCTGCTCCAGCGCCCAGAGCACGTCCTCCGGCGCCTTCGGCGGAGCGGTGAAGCCCAGCGTCGCGAGCAGCACCGTGCCGGGCGCCAGCCCGAGACGCTCGCGCGCGGCGGCGCGGGCGGCCGGGCCGAGCGCCTCGGCGTTCCACGGGCGATAGAGGCAGAACGGCAGGTGCCGCGCCTCGACGCCGTAGCGGCGGCGCACCTCGCGCACCGTCGCCCGCGCGTGAAACATCAGCGGCTCCGCGGCCTCGGCGAGCTCGCCGAACAGCAGCGCGCCCGGCGGCCTCGTGCCGGTCAGCCAAGGGTCCAGCTCGCCCGGCGCCAGCGTCCGCCCCAGCTCCGCCCCGGCCAGCCGACGGGCGCGCTCGTGGCCGAGGCAGGCGTTGTATACGTCGAGCAGCCGCCCATCATGGCAGATCGCGGCTCCCCCGTAGCGCAGCAGGCCGCGCAGGATGGCGAGGTGGTGGTCGGAATTGCCCATGACGCCGACAACCCGGTCGTAGCGCGTGTCGAGGAACGGCAGGGCGGAGAGCGGCGCCACGCTCGCCGCACCCGGCGGCAAGGGCGCGCCCGGCGCCTCGGTGAAGAGGTCGATCTCCGCGTGCTTGCCTAGCTCCGCGCACATGCTCGAAGTGTAGTCCGCGACACCCGAGCGCGCCGGCGGCAGCGGCGAGAGCACGGCCAGGCGCGGCCTCGCTCCGCGCGGCAGCGCCGGCACCTCCGCGCCCGCGAGCCGCTCCGCGACCGCGGACCAGAAGCGGTCCGCCACGGCCTCCGCCTCGAAGCGCCTCCAGGTGCCTGCGTTCGCCGTGACCTGGGCCTCGCGCCAGGCCGGATCGGCGGCCCGGTCGAGCAGCGCGGCCAGCGCCTCATCGTCATCCGGCCCGAACAGCGTGGTCGGGTCGCGCAGCAGCTCCTCGTGCGCCGGGATGCGCGAGGCGAGCACGGGCGCCTGGGACGCCATGGCCTCGATCACCGGCAGCGAGAACCCCTCGTCACGCGACGGGACGACGACGCAGAGCGCGTCGCGGTAGAGCCGCAGCAGCTCTGGCTCGGGCACGTGTGCCGCTGCCCGCACCAGGTCTGGCCGCCCTCCCAGCCGAGCCGCCGCGTAGCGCTGCTCGGCGATCCAAGCCGGATCGTCCTGGCCGACGACGATCAAGGGGATCTGGCGGCCCTGCATCGCGGCAGAGCGCGCGTGGGCGCGGACGGCGCATTCCGGATTCTTGCGCGCTTCGCCGCCGACGACGAGCAGGTGCTGTCCCACGCCCGGCGCCTCCGCGATGAAGGCTGGATCAAGCGGCGCGCCGGTCACGGCGATCCGGTCCGCGGTGATGCCGGACAGCGCCCGCAGGCGTGCTGCGGTCGCGTCCGAGATGGGCAGGAACAAATCGTAGGATCGCAGCCAGCGCAGCCGCGTCTCGTAATCGAGGCGCAGCGAAGGGTCGGCGAGATAGCGATCCGGCGCGTCGAGCGGAATGAAGTCATAGACTGCGGCGGCCTTGATCGGCGCCTTGCCGTGCAGCAGCCGCGCGACGAAGAGCGGGTCGTGCGTCATCGGCGAGAGCTGCACGAAGGCCGTGCGCCGGGTCAGGGCGCCGGTGTAGGCGGTGGTCCGAACCCGGTCGAGCAAGGCTTCCGCCTCGGGCAGCAGCTCGGGAAGCTGCGGATCGAGGAGCCCGACGAGCCCTGCTCCCGCGAGCCGCCTGCTGGCGCGGGCGCCGCGCAGCAGCGCCAGCGCGTGCCGCCCGATGCCGCGCCGGGCAAAGTCCGGATCCTGCAGGCAGCGAACGTCGAGGACGATCTGAGGCAACGCCTAGCTCCGGCCTCCCGCCTCAGCTGCGCCCATAGGTATCTTCGAGACGCACGATGTCGTCCTCGCCCAGGTAGCTGCCGCTCTGCACCTCGATCAAGGTGAGCGGGATGCGTCCGGGATTCTCCATCCGGTGCACGCAGCCCTGTGGCAGGTAGATGCTCTCGTTCTCCCGCACCATGACCTGCTCGCTGTCGCGCGTGACGAGGGCGACCCCGTGCACGATGACCCAGTGCTCGGCACGGTGATAGTGCCGTTGCAGGCTCAGTGTCTGCCCCGGGTTGACCACGATGCGCTTGACCTGGAAGCGGTCGCCTTGGATCAGGCTCTCGTAGAAGCCCCACGGGCGGTAGCAGCGGTTGTGCGCCACCGCCTCGTGGCGCTTCGCCTCCTTGAGCCGATCCACCACGCGCTTCACGTCCTGCGCCCGGTCGCGGTGCATGGCCAGCACCGCGTCCTCGGTCACGACCACCACGGCGTCCTGCAGCCCGACCACGGCGGTCAGGATGCCGTCGCTCCGCGCGTAGCAGCCGGAGGCGCCCTCCAGCAGCACGTCGCCGATGGCGGCGTTGCCGTGGCCGTCCTTCGGCGTCTGCTCCCAGAGCGCGTCCCAGCTTCCTACGTCGCTCCACCCGAGGTCGGCCGGCACGACGGCGGCGCGGTCGGTGCGCTCGGCCACTGCGTAGTCGAGCGAGATGCTCGGGCAGGCAGCGAACGCGTCCGCATCGAGTCGGATGAAGTCGAGGTCCTGGACGCGTCCCTCGACTGCGCGCCGCGCGGCCGCCAGCACGTCGGGGGCGTGAAGCTCCAGTTCGGCGAGGAGCGTCTGCGCCGTGAAGATGAACATGCCGCTGTTCCAGAGGTGCCGGCCCGAGGCAACCAGCTCGGCAGCGCGCGCGGCATTCGGCTTCTCGACGAACCGGGCGACGGCGCGTACGCCGGGCACCTCCTGCAGCGTCTCGCCCAGCTCGATGTAGCCGTACGCCGTCTCCGCCCGGCGCGGATGCATCCCGAACAGCACGATACGCCCGGCCCGCGCCGCGGCCACTGCCAGGTCCAGCACTTCGCGCAGCCGCGCCGTGTCGCTGATGGCAGCGTCCGCCGCCATCATCCAGAGCACGGCGCTTGGGTCCTGCTCGGCCGCGATCAGGGCGGCGACGGCGATGGCCGGAGCCGAGTTGCGCCCCATCGGCTCCAGCACGATCCTGGCACCCTCGATGCCCACGCCCCGGAGCTGCTCGGCGATCAGGAAGCGGTGCTCCTGGTTGCACACCACAAGCGGCGGCGCGAACCCCTCGCCTACGGCGCGCAGCGCGGTCTCCTGCAGCATGGAGTGATCCGAGACCAGCGGCCAGAGCTGCTTGGGAAAGCTCTCGCGCGAGACCGGCCACAGCCGCGTGCCCGAGCCGCCAGAAAGGATCACCGGCACGACGCGCCCGCCCGGCGCGCCGAATGCGTCCCCGAGCGCGGCTGCGGGCTGGGGAAAGGTGGTGACGTTCATCCGGGAAAACCTCTGCTGGGCGCCTCTGGCGGCCTCCTAATAGCTGCGCCCGCGCCCCGGTGTCCAACGAGCCCTTGTCCAGCGAGGCTTTCCGCTTCGGTTCCAGGATCGGCAGTGTCCTGTGTGGAGGGTCCCGTTGACGCAAGTACAACCTGACGTCGGGCGCCGCGGTCGAATGCGGTCATGTGTCCGGCCTGTTGGTGCGGCCCTCGTGACCGCTGGCCCTGATGCAATCCGCGGCCTGGCTCCCAATCAGCTTGTCGCGCTCGGAAGCGCTGCACACTACGCGGGTTCTGCCAAGCCCCGGGTTCGACCGGTTCGCCATCACGCCACCATCGCCCTCACGACCCGTCAGCCGCGGCGAGAGCTGACGCACCTCCTGCGTTCTCTACGCGGCCGCCTGGGCTGCGACCGGGGCGCGGTAGGCTTCATCTCTGGCCAGCAGTGCCCAGACGATGCGCGCTGTCTTGGTGGCCTGGGCCACAGCAGCGAGCCGCGCCGGGCGGCGTTCGAGCAGGCCCTTGAGCCAGGCCGCCTCCGCCGTAGCGTGGGTGCGCGCGTAGAGGGTCAGCGTGGTCGCGCCGAGCACGAGTAGGGATCGTGTCCCAATGTGTGGTGTAGTAGCGTCGCGCCGGGCGTGCCCTGGATGGGGTGGGCTGGCGGGGGTCAGGCTGCCACGGCGGGCAGCTTGACGGCCCACTCATCGTTCTGCTCCAGCAGCAGGGCGCCGACCAGCCTGATGATGGCCGCTTCGTTCGGGAAGATGGCGACCACGTCTGATCGGCGCTTGATCTCGCCGTTGACGCGTTCCAGCGGGTTGGTCGAGCTGATCTTGGCCCGGTGCGCGGTCGGGAAACTCATGTAGGCCAACACGTCCTCCTCGGCGCCGTCCATCAAGGTCGCGAACTTGGGCAGGCGGGAGCGGAGCTGGTCGGCAACCGCCCGCCACTGCCTGCGCGCGCTCGCTTGGTCGGCCTCGGCGAACGCGGTGCCGATCCAGGCCGAGACGATCCGGCGCTGGGCCTTGCCCGCGTGCGCCATGGCGTTTCTCTGGAAGTGAACCTTGCACCGCTGGGCAGTGGCGCCGAGCACGCGCGCCGTGCCGGCCTTCAGCCCCGCCTTCAGCCCCTCGTGCGCGTCGGAGATGACCAGCTTGACGCCCCTCAGGCCGCGCCGGGCAAGGCCGCGCAGGAACTCGGTCCAGAAGTGCTCGGCTTCCGAGTTGCCGCTCACCATCGCGCAGCGATCCCCCGGAGCTACCGTGTTGCGGGTCAAGTCCGAAGGGGCCTCCGGGGAGGGATCGAACGGGTTCGGCGTCCTGACGACGGCATGAGCGTAGACCAGCAGCTTGCGAGCGGCGGCGACGAGGATGATTTTGGGTGGCTTGCCGGCGGCGGTCATGCGCTCGACGAAGGCGGCGAGTGCCGTGTTGGTCCGCTTGGCGCTGAGCGCGCACATGTAGAGCGCACTGCGCAGCCGCTCGGCTCCGATACGGCTCATCGTGCCTGGCCTGCGCACCCCTGGCCTGCGCACCGGGGTGCCGGAGCTGTGCTCGCTCGGCGCGAGGCCGACGAAGGCGGCCAGGGCCTTCGGGGTGAACTCTGCGATGTTGAGCAGCTCGGCCAGCACGATGGTGGCTGAGGTCTCGCCGAAGCCGGTGATGCTGCGCAGGAGCGCGAGGTTGCGGGCCAGCGCGGGATCGGCGGTGACCAGCGTGCGCACCTCTATGGTGACTATGGTGACGGCCGCGATCTGCTCCTCGAGCCACGCGAGGTGGGCGGCGATGGAGCGTGCCACCGCAGGCGAGGCGAAGCCGGCCTGCTGGCGGTTGAGTTCCTGCACGCGAGCGGCCTTGAGCGCGTCGCAGCGGCGGACGAGCTCGCGCAGCTCGCGCAGGTGGGGCAGCGGCGGCGTCCAGGCGAACGGCACGTGAGCGCGGCAGAAGCGCGCGATGAGCGCCGCGTCGAGCTTGTCGGTCTTGTTGCGCGCCAGTTCGCTCTCGCGGTAAGCCTTGATGCGGGCCGGGTTAACGACGCTGACCCGGATGCCGCGGCTGTGCAGGGTATCGGCAAGCTCCAGGCCCCAGTTGCCGGTCGCCTCCATGCAGACGTGCAAGGGCGTGGTTGGGTCGGGCCGATGCTTGGCCAGCCAGGCCAGGCACTGTTCGAAACCAGCTTCGGTGTTGGAGAAGGTTGCGTGCTTGGCTCGCTTGCCGACCAGAACAGCGGCGTCAACCTTGGCCGTGCTGAGATCAATGCCGACGATGTCCATAGAGTCTCCGTATCCTGCAGTCCGGCCCGCCTCCCATCGGCTCCCCGTGTAATCAGGCTGTCCAGCCAAGCTGGCGCCCCGCATACCGTTCAGCCCGGAGGCAAGCGCTGCAGCGGGTCCCCCTCTCCGGGACCATGCGCGCTAACTTAGCTGGCGATGGGCATAGGCCCGTCTTCGCCGGGGCGGTTCGCGCAGGCGGTGGAGCGGTTTGACGGCGGCAGATTGCGCGCGCCCGGCACCGAGCACGACCAGCGTGAGATTGAGGACCAGCAGGCGGGCCAGGCGCCAGACCGGCAGGGTTGGTCAACTCAGGCGGCCCAGGGGAGAGAGGCCGGCGCCTCGGGATCGAGGGCCGGCGGCGCGCTTTCGGTGAGCAGGGAAGCCAGAAGGGCGGTGTTGATCCACAACCGGGCCAGGCCGGGGTCCTTGGCCCTGAGGTCTTCCAGGCCGACGATGGACTTCATCCGTTTGAAGGCGAGCTCGATCTGCCATCGCAGGCGGTAGGTCGCGCCGACCCGCTCGGGTGGCCACGCGTCCGCGGGCAGAGTGGTCAGGAGCATGAGGTGGCCTGCCATCTCCACGCCCGCGTCGCTAGCGTCATACCCCCAATGCCGGGCGTTGCGCCGCGCTGCGCGCCGGGCCTTGACGGCAGCGTCGCCGGGCAAGGGCAGGATGACCAGGCGGGCGCTTGCCGCGGCCGGCGATTTGGCCGACTGGGCCGTGACGGCGCGGTCCAAGACGCCCGCCCTGGCCGCCTCGCGGCACAGCGCGAGGCGGTCGAGAACCTGGCCTTGTGCGTCGAGCAGGCGCGGGTGGCTCGCGGGCAGACGGACCAGGCAGTCCGCGCCGCTCTGGACGAGCTGGGCCAGGTCCTCGACCTTGGCGTGCCGGCGATCCGCGATGCGCAGTTCTCCCGGCTGCGGGCCGCCGCGCGCGAGGCACTCGGCTTGGCGGCGGCCGCCACGGCGCAGACCCGCAGCGCAGTGAGATCGAACACGGTGTGCACCAGCCAGTGCTCGCGCTTGTTGCCGGGCGGCGTCACCGCGGTGGCGTCCACCGCCAGCCGCCGCGGCGCGCCCACGCCCGCCAGGGCTTCCGGGTGCCGCTCGGCCAGCACCTCGGCGACCAACTCGCCCATCCAATCGGCGCTCGCCCGCAGGCGCTTGAGCAGGGCCACGTCGGACAGCGACGCCACCGCGCGCTCCTCGGCCCAGGCCGCCAGCAGGCGCAGCGAGAGGCCGCCCAGCACGTAGGCAAGGCGCAGGCGCAGCAAATCGGCTGCCGAGCCCACGCCGCGGCACCCCGGCTGCCTTCGCGCTTTCGTCCAGCTCTTGCCCGAATCCCAGCCGGGCGATCAGCCCATCCCAATCCACGGGTCCATAATGCTCGCTCATGCCCTTCATCCGCCGGACCTCCGGCCAGATGTCAAACTAAGTTAGCGCGTATGGGGTCAAGCTCGAGGGCAAGCTGTTGTCGCCGACCAAGACCAATGCCCGTCCGGGCAGCCAGCGGCGGGTCTGCAAGACGAGTTGCCGTGCCCAGTCGGTCAGCTTCTTGTGCCGCCGGCCGCGCTCGCGGCAGTAGCGTTCTGAGGGAGCAAGGGCGGTCACGAACGGCAGCGCCCACACCCGCCCGGCCCAGGGGACCGGGGCCAAGAGCATCAGGCTCAGCCAACAGAGGCCACTCGCCTTGACGCAGTGGCCGTAACTGGAGCGCGCCGGATCACGGTCGATGCCCTGGGCAGCAGCGCGCTTGCCGCGCCGGCGCTCGATGGTGTCGTCCACGCCGATCACCACCGGACCGGCAGGGACAAAGGCGGCCAGTAACAGCCCGAGTAAGCTGCGCGACGCCGCCCGCGGGCACCAAGCTGCACGGTCAGCACGCGGTGGTCGTTGACGAAGCGGCGCTCGCCCAAGAGGCCGGCACGGCGCAGAACACGCGCAACCGTGCGTGGGTCGGGCACCAGAATGGCGCCGAGCAGCAGCACTTCAGCATGCCGCCACCTCCGGCAGCGGAACAGGGGTGCAAAGGCTTAGGGGACCACGGCGAAGCGAGGCGGCAGGCTGACCATGGCGACGTCTCTTGGCGGGGACGCGCCAGCTTCGCCCGCCACCCGTTCCGCCGCCTCAGCCCGACACCGCCAATTGGCCGTATCGGGCTAAGCGTGCGTTTTCGCGCCGTTGGGCCCTCCGACCCTATAATGCAATGGGACTACGAAGGCTGCGATGGGACTACGAAGGTTACGATCTCGACATGGGCGATGGTCGCGTCGTTCAGCTTGATACTCTGGACATTGGGAGGCGTTCGTCGGGTTTGGACGAACGAAAATAGCACTTGCCCAGGTGCCCCAGGAAACCATACCAGTTCGGTCACAATGGCGGTCCCGCACGCGGACGGCGCTTTCCCCTGGACAAGATGGAACAGCTCACCCCGGTGCAAGTCCTGCTCGCTGTGATGCAGCGCAAACGGAACGCTGGAGACGAGGAAGGGGCCGCAGCGCTCGCGTGCGCCGCGGCGCCTTACGTCCGTGCGCGTGCCGCCGCCTCCAAACGCTACAACCCGGACCTGAGTTCAGCTCACCGATGCCGAGCTCGATGCCTATGGAAAAGGATGGGGAATGGAGGCTGAGACGAAGGACCAGGCGTAGCCTCGCGGGCTGGGCGCGGTTCGCGCTCGCGCCGCAGGGGCAAGAGCCGGCGCGGCATCACCGCCTGCTGCTCAAGGAGCTTGCGGCGGTCAGCGCGGGGCGGGTGGACAGGCTCATGCTGCTGCTACCGCCGGGGCACGCGAAGAGCACCTACGCTAGCCTGGTATTTCCGCCCTGGTTCCTGGCGCGTCATCCGCGGGCGCAGGTGCTCGCGGTGTCGCACACGCAGGCGCTGGCCCGGCATTTCGGACTGGGGGTGCGCGGGCTTGTTGCAGCGCATGGGGCGCGGCTCGGGATCGCGCTCGACCCGGGGAGCCGGGCGGCGCAGCGGTTCGGGTTGGAGAGCGGCGGGGGGTATTTCGCGACCGGGGTGCGCGGGGCGGTCGCGGGGCGACGGGCGATCTGCTGCTCGTGGATGACCCGGTGCGGAACCAGGCGGAGGCGGAGCGGCGCGAGGCGCGCGATGCCGTTTGGGATTGGTGGCGATCGGATGCGGTGACTCGGCTGAAGCCGGGGGGGCGGGCGGTCGTCGTGATGACGCGGTGGCATCCGGACGATCTGGGCGGGCGGCTGCTCGCATCGCCGGATGCGTGGCGCGTGGTGCGGCTGCCGGCGCTGGCGGAGCCCCGGCGACCCGCTGGGCCGGGCGGAGGGCGAGGCGCTGTGGCCCGAGTGGGAGGGGCGCGAGGCGCTGCTGCGGAAGCAGGCGATCCTGGGGGAGCGAGCGTTCGCGGCGCGGCTGCTTCAGCAGGTGCCGCGGGCGGCGGACGGCGGGCTGTTCCGGATCGGGCGGATCGTCATGGCGCAGCAGGCGGAACCTGGGGGCGTGCGGGCGTGGGACTTGGCGGCGAGCAGCGGGGCCGGGGCGGACTGGACCGTGGGGCTGCGATTAGTGCGCCGAGCGGAGGGCGGGTTCCTGGTGGCGGACGTTGTGCGGGCGCGGGCGGAGCCGGCGGCGGTCGAAGCACTGGTCCGACGGACGGCGGAGCGCGACGGGCCGGGCGTGGTGATCGCGCTGCCGCAGGACCCTGGGCAGGCCGGGCGGGCGCAGGTCGGGTGGCTGGCGCGGGCAGTAGCAGGGCACCGCGTGGTGGCGACGCCGGAGACGGGGTCGAAAACGCGACGGGCGCAGCCGGTGGCAGCGCAGGTGAACGCGGGGAATGTCAGCGTGCTGGATGCAACTTGGGCACCGGGCTTCCTGGAGGAGTTGGCGGACTTTCCGGGAGGCGCGAAGGACGACCAGGTTGACGCGCTGAGCCGGGCGTTCGGGCTGCTCGTGGAGCAAGGGACGGGGAGCGCGGGCGGTCGCGGGCGGGGTGATGGGGCGGTAGGGTGGCTGTTCCCGGGATAGTTCGAGGACCGTCACGAGCCGCGCCAGATACCTG
>CAWIUA010000049.1:0-61340 GCA_963839135.1 uncultured Alphaproteobacteria bacterium | reverse complement strand
CGATCAAGCTAACCCAGGCGGGTGCCGAGTACTATGCACGCTGCGTCGCTATCATCGCGGAGGCGGAAGCGGCTGAGCGGGCCGTGTCGCAAGTCGTCCAGGCGCCACGGGGGCTGCTGCGCATCACCGCGACGGTCGGGTTCGGCGCGCGCTATCTCGCGCCGCTGGTGGCCGAGTACATGGCCGCCTATCCCGACGTCAGGGTGGAGCTGCGGCTGCTGGACCGCCGGGTGAACCTGATCGAGGAGGGCTTCGACCTCGCGATCCGTATGGGCGCGCTGGAGGATTCGACCTTGACTGCGCGCCGGCTCGGTGCGGTCGAGCGCGTGCTTTGCGCCCACCCGGATTATATCGCACGACGCGGCGTGCCTCAGCTTCCCGACGACCTCCGGCGGCATACCTGTCTCTCCATCGATACCGAGCAGCGTCAGTGGACGCTGGGCGGAAAGACTGTCACCGTGCCGTGGCACCTTGCCTGCAACCACGTCGAAGTTGTGCGTGAGGCGGCGTTGGCTGGTGTCGGCCTCGCCCTGTTGCCGCGGTTCCTTATCGCGGCCGACCTGGCGGCCGGCCGGCTCGTTCAAATGCTGCACACCGCACGCCCGACACCAGCAACCTTCTACGCTCTCTATCCATATGGCAGGCAGCTCCCACTCTCTGCACGCCTCTTCCTGGACATGTTGCTCAAGCGCTTCGGCCCAGATGCTCCGTTGGGGTAAACCTTCGGCACGAGGACGTGACGGCGTGAGGAAACATTGGCAAAATAGCTGGGTAGAGAACGCTTAGAAACGTCTAGCCCATGGCGCAACTCCTCCTCCGCGTTGAGGACCTGCAAACCCATTTCGGCACGCCGGGCGGCGTCGTGCGCGCCGTGGACGGCGTGTCCTTCGACGTGGCGGCGGGCGAGCTCGTCGCGATCGTTGGCGAGAGCGGGTGCGGCAAGTCGGTGACCGCGATGAGCATCCTCCGCCTCGTCCCCGAGCCGCCGGGCCGCATCCGGGGGGGCGTCCTGTTCGAGGGGTGCGATCTGCTGCGGCTCACCGAGCGGGAGATGCGGCGGCTGCGCGGCGACCGGATCGGCATGATCTTCCAGGAGCCGATGACCTCGCTCAATCCGGTGCTCACCGTCGCCCGTCAGATCGGCGAGACGCTGCGGCTGCACCAGGACCTCAGCCGGCGGGCGGCGGAGGCTCGCGCGGCTGAGATGCTCGCGCTCGTCGGCATCGCCGAGCCGGAGCGGCGGGCGCGCGAGTATCCGCACGAGCTCTCGGGCGGCATGAGGCAGCGCGTGATGATCGCGATGGCGCTCGCCTGCAACCCGGCGCTCCTGATCGCCGACGAGCCGACCACGGCGCTCGACGTGACCGTGCAGGCGCAGATCCTGGACCTGATGCGCGACCTGCAGCGGCGGATCGGCTCGGCCATCGTGCTCATCACGCACGATCTCGGCGTCGTTGCGGAAACGGCCGAGCGGGTGATCGTGATGTATGCCGGGCGGAAGGTGGAGGAGGCGCCTGTGGGTGCGATCTTCGCCGATCCGCAGCATCCTTACACGCGCGGGCTGCTCGGCGCCGTGCCCAGGCTCGGATCGTCTTTGGGAGAGGACCGCCGGGGCAAGCTCGCCGAGATTCCCGGCCAGGTGCCTTCCCTGCGGGAGCGCATCGAGGGCTGCCCGTTCGCCGGGCGCTGCCTGTCGGCGACCGATTTGTGCCGCCGGATCGCGCCGGCCTGCGAGGAGAAGTCGCCGGGCCACTTCGTGGCGTGCCACTACGCCGAGTATCGGATGGCCGCGTGACGCCGCTGCTCGACGTGCGGGCGCTCACGAAGCACTTCCCCGTCCGCGGCGGTTTGCTCGGGCGCGGGGCGGGCCGGGTCCATGCCGTGGATGGCGTGAGCTTCCAGGTGGCGAAGGGGGAGACGCTCTCGCTCGTGGGCGAGAGCGGCTGCGGCAAGAGCACGGTCGGGCGCAGCATCCTGCGCCTGATCGAGCCGACCGCGGGCGAGGTCTGGCTCGACGGAGGCCGCGTCGATACGCTGCCGGCGCGCCAGCTCCGAAAGCTGCGGCGGCGGATGCAGGTCGTGTTCCAGGACCCTTACAGCAGCCTCAACCCGCGCCTCACCGTGCGCGACATCGTCGCCGAGCCGCTGCGCAATTTCGGCCTCGCGCGCGGGAAGGCGCTGGACGACCAGGTGGCCCGGCTCATGGATTTGGTGCACTTGCCGCGGGACGCCCTGCGCCGCCGCCCGCACGAGTTCTCCGGCGGCCAGCGCCAGCGCATCGGCATCGCCCGCGCCTTAGCACCCGGCGCCGACCTGATCGTCTGCGACGAGGCGGTCTCGGCGCTGGACGTGTCGGTCAAGGCGCAGATCATCAACCTGCTCAGCGACTTGCAGGACAAGCTCGGCCTGTCGCTGCTGTTCATCAGCCACGACCTCGCCATCGTCGAGCACCTGACGCACCGGGTCGCAGTCATGTATCTGGGCAAGATCGTGGAGATCGCGGGCCGGCGCACGCTGTTCGCCGCACCCCGCCACCCCTATACGCAGGCGCTGCTCTCCGCCGTGCCGGTGCCCGATCCGGCGGCAAAGCGCGAGCGCATCGTCCTGGGTGGCGACGTGCCGAGCCCGATCAACCCGCCCCCAGGGTGCCGTTTCCACACGCGCTGCCCCTACGTGTTCGAC
Organism: uncultured Alphaproteobacteria bacterium; assembly: GCA_963839135.1. GTDB lineage: Bacteria > Pseudomonadota > Alphaproteobacteria > Acetobacterales > Acetobacteraceae > CAWKEH01. Next base: position 58,658 of record CAWIUA010000049.1, on the reverse strand, counting down.
CGCTGCCGGGTGGAGGAGCCGCTGCTCACCGAGCGGGCGCCGGGGCAGCAGGCGGCGTGCCATCTCACCGAGTTGCCGGGAGCGGGGTAGTGCCTAAGTTCGAATTTCGGCGTTCGATCCGAAGCCGACTTTCGCACGCGACTTCTGCATCAGGAAAATCCAGCTTGATCAAGGGGTCAGGTGCTGGTGCGAAAATCTTGATTTTCGCAGTGCGCCCCGATGGCGCGCGCCGATCGTGCGCTTCGAGCATGAGGAGGCCGCGGCCTTGCGTCCGCTGGACGGCAGGCCGCCGTTCCGGCAGGTGCGCGAGCTGACCCGGCGGGTGCACAACGACGGCTGTGTGGACGTGGATACCAACCACTACAGCGTGCTGTGGCCGCTGATCGGCGCGCCGACTGCGTGCGACTTCTCCGTGCGAAACATGCGAATTCCGTTGTGGGATCGGGCCGAATGGCTGTTCATAGGCAGAACGATACCTTGTATCCGGGGAATGTCGGTTTAAGGCAGGACTGGATTTTTCAGGGAAGGAACCGCTATGGGACACATGCATGCACAAAAGCTGTTTGTCAGCACGCTCGGCGTTTGTGCAGCTCTGACCATCGCGGCTCCGGGGCAGGCCCGCGAGCCAGTGCAGATTTCCGGGACAAATCACTGCAAGGCTGTCGAACAGCACGCAATGTCGGTGGCTGGCGATCCGGACCACGTCCTCGTCATGGTGAAGGCAACGTGTGACGTAAGCGCAACGGGTCAATCGCAGATGTCGCAGGGAGGGCAAGCAGCGGTCGAAGAAGTCGATGATCTCGTGAAGGGGACCGGGCCTCTCCACGGGTATTACATGCTCACGCTCAAGGACGGCAGCACTTCGTTCCAAACGTATGCCGGAAAGGCAACCACGACGATGGTCGACGGAAAGCCTCGGACGGCGGCTGTGTTGACATTTGAACAAGTAAACGGCACCGGCCAAATGGCGAATGCGCAGTTTCAAGGTAGCGCGCAGGGCACGTTGGTGTCGCCGACCGAATTCGTCAGTGAGTTTCGTGGGCTGCTCACCGAAGTGGAGAAATAGCACCGATCAGCACAGGACGGCTTGTCGCCGTCGCTGCCCTTCTTCGGGGAGAGCATGCAAAGTGGACTTCCCCCCGGAGTGAGGCTCTCCCGCGCTTTGCGTGGATCATAGCTACCTACGAGATCGCGGGCACAGGGGCGAACGGCGGCAAGCAGATCGGCGGCTATGCTGCACAGTTGCTGACGCATCTGGGGTCGAACTGGCGCTTCAAGCTGATCGCCGCCAATCTCAAGCCGGTGCAGGACGTGACCGGCATGGCGGGCGCGACGGCGAAGTAGACGTGATCGCATCCGAATAACGGGCTCCGCGCGCTCTTGCGCGGAGTCAAGCTTGCTGCACCTCCGTTACGATCATAGCTTCCGGAAAATCCGGAACTCTTGATTTCTGCGCGAGGCCCTCAACCCCCTACCCTTGCCCATTCGAAGACCAGCCCTGAAAGTGTGCAGGAGACACAAGGCGTACGCATGACAGACGACCAAGCGAGGGCATACCGGCGGACCTACGTGGAGCTAGGTGCGAGCGCAGCGATCATCGGTATACCAACACTGGTGCTAAGCGTTCTAAAGATCGCTTACGAGTTCATTCACCAGGCGGGCCAGCCCACCCCCCTTTTCGATCCAGTCGGCGGAATACTGCGTCTGCTAGCCGGGATTATGCCCCTCAACTCGGTCTGGCCATGGTTGTCGGATTACGGAATTTTTGGATTCCCATTCGACTTGGCTCTAGCTCCGACTGCTCTACTGGGATGGGTGTTGCTCTTCATCGCAGCATTTTGTTTGCGTGCGGTAAATAAGCTCACACGCTGGATTTCCGAGGTGAAAGAACTTTTGCATAAGGAGGAAATGGCCGCATCACGACGCCGTTTCTCACCGAAGCAATCGGTCGAAAACGTATCTGCGGGGCGCGACGCGACCATAAATCTGACCAATCATTACAACCATCGTCCGGATAATCCCAAGATTCCGATTATCGTGGCAATTATCGGAGCTATCGCGGTGGTGGTTGCCGCACTAATAGGGCTTTTGCACCATTCTTGATGGGGTGGACGGCCCCCGCTCCCGGCATCGGAGTGCCTAAAGTGGTCGTTGCTGAACGCCACGCATGAGGGGAGCCGTCCAGATGGACATTGCCACGATCGGCCTTGATCTTGCCAAGCACTGGTTTCAGGTCCACGGCGTGGACGCCCAGGGCCAAGCCGTCGTGCGCCGTAAGCTGCGCCGCGCCGACGTGATCGCCTACTTCAGGTCGCTTCCGCCGTGCCTCGTCGGCATGGAGGCCTGTGCGACCGCTCACCATTGGTCGCGCGAGCTGGCAGCCCTCGGCCATGAGGTCAGGCTGATGCCGCCCGGCTACGTGAAGGCCTACGTCAAGCGCAACAAGAACGACGCGGCCGACGCCGAAGCCATCTGTGAGGCGGTCACGCGCCCGACGATGCGGTTCGTGCCGACGAAGACCGCCGACCAGCAGGCGGTGCTGATGCTGCATCGAGCGCGCGGCCTGCTGGTGCGTCAGCGCACGATGCTGGTCAACGCGCTGCGGGCGCACATGGCGGAGTTCGGCATCATCGCGCCGCAGGGGTTGCGCCACGTCGAGGGTCTGACGAACGAGATCGCTCGTGAGCAGGCTCACCTGCCCGAGCTTGCGCGGTCCATCCTGCAGACGATCGTGGACCAGCTCCGCGACACGATGGCGCGGGTGCACGAGATCGAGACCCGGCTGACCAGGTGGCACAAGGAGAGCAGGGTGAGCCGCCTCCTGGCGACCATACCGGGCATCGGCATCATGGGCGCCACCGCGATCGCAGCCACCGTCAGCGACCCGTCGCTGTTCCGGTCGGGCCGGGAGTTCGCAGCGTGGCTGGGGATGACGCCGCGGCAGAACTCGAGCGGCGGCAAGCAACGGCTGGGGCGGACCAGCAAGCGCGGCGACAAGTACATCCGCTGCCTGCTCGTCGCCGGTGCCGTCGCGGTGCTGCGTCACACGCGCAACCGACCCACCAAGGACGCGGCGTGGGTGCGCGGGCTGCTGGCGCGACGCCCGACCAAGGTCGCGGCAGTGGCACTGGCCAACAAAACTGCGCGCATCGCCTGGGCGGTTATGACCCGCGGCGAAGCCTATCGCAGCACACAGGAGATCGCGCAGGCAGCCTAACGGCTGGCTGCGTGTATGCGAGGGTGAAGAGGACGTGATGGCGAACGGTCGAGCCGTGGATCGGGACGACCCGGATAATTCAAGGCGCACCGCAGCGCGTAGTCTTGATAGGGACCCGCTCCGCGAACTCCATCAGGGCCCGCGGTCAGACGCACCGCACCGAGAGGCCGGACATATGACTGCACCTGACCATCTCGCCAGATGCGCAATCACCACCTTCGCAGGCGAGGGCCGTCCACATATGATTTTTGCAGCACGTCCCGACGGCAAGCCGTGCGGCTAATGAAGTCCGAGCGCGCCTGGGATAGCAAGGCGGATGTTCTCGCCGAGCACGGGAGATGTTGCAGACCGGTCTGGAATGCGCGACTCTTTAGAGCCAGCGACAACGTAGATATCGGGGGTTGGTGAAGGGAGGACACAATGGCTCACTTCATGCTGCAATGGCAATTCGCCGGCACCTCTGCCAAGGGAATGGTCGACAAGCCGCAGGATCGCACTGGACCGGCGAAGACGCTGATTGAAGGCTTCGGCGGCAAACTCCATCACTACTATTTCGCGTTCGGTGACTATGACGGGATTGGCATCGTTGAATTCCCCGACAACATTTCAGCCGCCGCGTGCTCGATGAAGGCCGCGGCGACGGGAGCTTTTTCCAGATTCGAAACGCGGGTGCTCATGACCGCAAAGGAAGCCGAAGCGGCGATGCAGAAGGCGCACGACACCAAGACCGACTACCGGCCTCCGAACGCCTGACGCGCGACGATCAGGAGCGGCGGTCTGTGTCAAATGGCGCGGGCGAAGCGTAGCTGGCGGCTCGATCTACCGGGCGGGGTTGGTGCCGCGTAAGGCGCCGTTATCGCAAGTCCGTTCCGCGCTGCATAGGTTCGTGATTTATGCGCGAGCTTCGATGGGCTCGTAGTGAGATTCGCTCGCGCCATCGAAAGTCTGTTATCCGCCCAGTGCGGACATTCAAGCATGACACTACCGGGCGCGGGAGCCGTGGCCGTTTGACGGCGGCGGCCTGCGCGATGTAGCCAGGGCGGAACAACGGGGAAGGTTCCGCCATGATGAAGCTGAGCGCCCGCAACCAGATCAAGGGCAAGATCACGTCCGTCGCGAAGGGCGCGACGAACGGCCACGTCCACATCGACATCGGCAATGGGGTCACGGTTCACGCCTCGATCACCAACGAGGCCATTGACGACCTCGCGCTCAAGGTCGGCGATGACGCGACCGCCGTCATCAAGGCGTCCGACGTGATGATCGCGAAGTAGCCCGGCGTGCCGGCGACGGGACAGGGCCGCGGGCCGCGGGCGGCCCGAGGCGTTCTCGGCCTCATCGCTGCGGTCCTGATCGCGGCGGCGCCGGGCGGCGCGATAGCGCAAGCGCCGGCGGCAGCGGGCGCTGCGGCGCAGCAGGTCGGATCGCTCGACGTCACCGGGCCGGCCGGGCAGTCCGTTACCTTGAGCCGCACCGATCTCGAGCAGCTTCCGGCCGTGACGGTCGCCCGGCAGCGCGAGCACCAGCAGGGCGCGCCCACCGCTTACGCCGGCCCGCTGCTCTGGGCTGTTCTCGACCGCGCGGGCGTGCTCGGGCAGGACACGCAGGGAATGCCGCGGACGCGGACGCGGCAGGTCGTGACCGTGACCGGGCGGGACGGCTACACGGTCGTGCTGGCGCTCGCCGAGATCGATCCGGAGTTCGAGGGCAAGTCGGTCATCCTCGCGACGGAGGCTGACGGCAAGCCGATCGGCAGCGGGCGAGCTGCGGCTCGTGGTGCCGGGCGACAAGCGGGGCGGACGCAGCGTGCGAGACCCGGTCAAGGTGGCCGTGCGCTGATCCGCCTCGGGCCCCACGGCTTGACCGTTGCGGCCTGCGCCCTCCACAATAAGTTACACGCGAACGGCTTGAGGGGGGAGAACGATGCCGCAGGTATCGCTGACGGTGAACGGGCAGCAGCGCCAGGTCGAGGTCGAGGCGCGGACGCTCCTCGTGGAGCTGCTGCGCGAATATCTGCATCTCACGGGCACCCACGTCGGCTGCGACACGAGCCAGTGCGGCGCCTGCGTCGTGCACGTGGACGGGCGCTCGGTGAAGAGCTGCACCATGCTCGCCATGCAGGCGAACGGCGCGGACGTGACCACGATCGAGGGGCTGGCAAAGCCTGACGGCACGATGCATCCCATGCAGGAGATGTTCAAGGAGCATCACGCGCTGCAGTGCGGCTACTGCACGCCGGGCATGGTGATGAGCGCGATAGACCTGGTGCAGATGCATCCCGAGGGGCTGAGCGAGCACCAGATCCGGGAAGGGCTGGAAGGCAATCTCTGCCGCTGCACGGGCTACCACAACATCGTCAAGGCCGTGGCCGCCGCGTGGCCGCTGATGCACGGCAAGGAGATGAAGGCCGCCGCCGAGTAGCAGGCGCCGCCTAGAGAACGGGGGAAGGGGGAACACCATGGGCTTCGAGGGGATCGGCGCCAGCGTGCGCCGCAAGGAGGACCGCCGCTTCCTGAGCGGGCACGGGCACTACGTGGACGACATCAACCGTCCCGGCCAGCTCTACGCCGCCATGGTCCGCTCCGACCGTCCGCACGCGCGCCTGCTCGGCATCGACACTGCGGCGGCGAAGTCAGCACCCGGCGTCGTCGCCGTGTTCACGGGCGCCGACGTGCAGGCCGACGGCGTCGGCACCCTCCCCTGCGGCTGGGTCGTCAAGAACAAGGACGGCTCGCCCCAGGTCGAGCCGCCCCACCCGATCCTCGCCGTCGGCAAGGTGCGGCACGTGGGCGACCAGCTCGCCGTCGTCGTCGCCAACACGCGGCAGGAGGCGCGCAACGCCGCCGAGCTCGTCAACGTTCAATACGAGGACCTGCCCGGCGTCGCCACCGTGCTCGACGCGGTGAAGCCCGGCGCCGCCCTCGTCCACGACGACGTGCCCGGCAACCAGTGCTTCGATTGGGAGATCGGCGACAAGGCGGTCGTGGACAAGGCGTTCGCGGGCGCCGCGCACGTCGTCAAGCTCGACCTCACCAACAACCGCCTCGTCCCCAACGCCATGGAGCCGCGCGCGGCCATCGGCGAGTTACGACGAGAGCTCGGGCGAGTACACGCTCTACACGACGAGCCAGAACCCGCACCTCATCCGCCTGCTGATGGGCGCCTTCGTGCTGCACATCCCGGAGAGCAAGCTGCGCGTCGTCGCCCCCGACGTGGGCGGCGGCTTCGGCTCCAAGATCTACCACTACGCCGAGGAGGCCATCGTCACCTGGGCGGCGGCCAAGGTGAAGCGCCCGGTGAAGTGGACGGCGGACCGCAGCGAGAGCTTCATCAGCGACGCGCACGGCCGCGACCACGTGAGCACCGCCGAGATGGCGCTCGACAAGGACGGCAAGTTCCTGGCGCTGCGGGTCAAGACGCTCGCCAACATGGGCGCCTACCTCAGCCAGTTCGCCTGCTCCGTGCCCGACCTATCTCTACGCGACCCTGCTCGCGGGCGTGTATTCGACGCCCGTGATCTACGCCGAGGTGAAGGCGGTGTTCACGAACACGGTGCCGGTCGATGCCTATCGCGGCGCCGGGCGGCCGGAGGCGACGTTCCTGCTGGAGCGGCTGGTGGACGTGATCGCGCATGACACGGGGATCGACCGGGTCGAGCTGCGCCGCAGGAACTTCATCCCGCGCGAGGCCTTCCCGTATCAGACCCCGGTCGCGCTGCAATACGATTCCGGCGACTACCCGGCGACGCAGAAGAAGTCGCGATGGAGATCGCGGACTGGAACGGGTTCCCGGCCCGGCGCGCCGAGGCCGCCCGGCGCGGCAGGCTCCGCGGCATCGGCATGAGCACCTACGTCGAGGCTTGCGGCATCGCCCCGAGCGCGGTCGCGGGTGCGCTCGGCGCGCGCGCCGGGCTGTATGAGGTCGCCGAGGTGCGCGTCCATCCCACGGGCAGCGTCAGCGTGTTCACCGGCACGCACAGCCACGGCCAGGGGCATGAGACCACCTTCGCCCAGCTCGTCGCCGACCAGCTCGGGGTGCCGTTCGACCAGGTTGAGATCGTCCATGGCGATACGGGGAAGATCCCGTTCGGCATGGGCACCTACGGCAGCCGCAGCCTGCCCGTGGGCGGCTCGGCGCTGGTGAAGGCGGCGGACAAGATCATCGCCAAGGGCAAGAAGATCGCCGCCCACCTGATGGAGGCGAGCGAGGGCGACATCGAGTTCAAGGACGGCAAGTTCAGCGTCGCGGGCACGGACAAGAGCAAGTCGCTCACCGAGATCAGCCTCGCCGCCTACGTGCCGCACAACTATCCCATCGAGGAGCTGGAGCCCGGCCTCGACGAGACCGCGTTCTACGATCCGAAGAACTTCACCTTCCCCGGCGGCTGCCACATCTGCGAGGTCGAGATCGACCCCGATACGGGATCGCTGTCCGTCGTCAACATGACGGCCGTGGACGACGTGGGGCGGGTCATCAACCCCATGATCGTCGAGGGCCAGGTGCAGGGCGGCCTTGCCCAGGGCATCGGCCAGGCGGTCATGGAGAACGCCGCCTACGACGACCAGGGGCAGCTCGTGACCGGCTCGTTCATGGACTATACCATGCCGCGGGCGAGCGACCTGCCTAACTTCAAGACCGCGACCGAGAACACGATGTGCACCCACAATCCGCTCGGCTCGAAGGGCTGCGGCGAGACGGGCGCCATCGGCAGCCCGCCCTCGGTCATCAACGCCGTCGTGGACGCGCTGCGCGACTACGGCGTGCGCCACCTCGACATGCCGGCGACACCGCAGAAGATCTGGTCTATCATCCAGGCCAACAAGCCGCGCATGGCGGCAGAGTAGGAGAGCAGCCATGTATGACTTCACCTACGTCAAGCCCGGCAGCGTCGCCGATGCCGTGAAGCTGCTCGGGAACGACATGGAGGCGAAGGCGCTCGCGGGCGGCCAGACCTTCATCCCCGTTCTGAAGCAGCGGCTCAACAAGCCGAGCCAAGTCGTTGACCTTGGAGGCCTTGGCCTGGCCGGCATCCGGCGCGAGGGCGATAAGGTGGTGATCGGCGCGATGAGCACCCACCACATGATCGAGAGCGCGCCGGAGGTGGTGCAGAACATCCCAGGCCTCGCGAAGATGGCGAGCTGGATCGGCGACACCCAGGTGCGCCACCGCGGCACGATGGGCGGCAGCCTGGCGAACAACGATCCGTCCGCGTGCTATCCCTGTGCCGTGCTGGCGCTGGGCGCCACGATCAAGACCGATCGCCGCAGCATCGCCGCGGATGACTACTTCCAGGGCATGTTCACGACGGCGCTGGAGCCGGGCGAGATCATCACTTCGGTCGAGTTCCCGATCCCGGAGAAGTCCAACTACGAGAAGTTCCGCAACCCGGCGTCGCGCTACGCCATAGTGGGCGTGTTCGTGGCGAAGGGTCCGGCGGGCGTGCGCGTCGCGATCACGGGCGCCGGGCAGGACGGCGTGTTCCGGCAGCGCGAGATGGAGCAGGCGCTGTCCTCTAACTGGTCGCCGGACGCGATCAAGGACATCAAGGTGTCGCCCGACGGGCTGAACGGAGACATCCACGCGAGCGCCGAGTATCGCGCCCACCTGATCGGCGTGATGGCGCGCCGGGCTGTGGCGGCGGCCTAGCGCCATGCGCGCCTGGGCCGTCGTCGAGAACGGGGCGCCGCTGCAGGAGATCGAGCTGCCGACGCCGGAGCCGCGGGGCACCGAGGTCCTCGTCGAGGTTACCCATTGCGGCGTCTGCCACTCGGACCTGCATATCTGGGAGGGCTACTACGACCTCGGCGGCGGCCAGAAGATGTCGCTGAAGGACCGCGGCGTGATCCTGCCGCTGGCGATGGGCCACGAGATCGTGGGCCGTGTCGCGAAGCTCGGGCCGGAGGCAACCGGCGTCCAAGTCGGCGACCTGCGGATTGTGTATCCGTGGGTGGGCTGCGGGGTCTGCGACAAGTGCCAGGCGGAGGAGGACAATATGTGCCTCACCGGCCGGTCCCTCGGGGTCTATCAGAACGGCGGCTACGGCACGCACGTCGTCGCACCCCACCCGCGCCACCTGGTTGACCCCGGCACGCTCGACCCGGCGATTGCCGCGACCTACGCCTGCTCGGGCATCACCGTGTATTCGGCGATCCGCAAGGTGATGCCGTTGCCGCCCGAGGAGCCGATCGTGATCGTCGGCGCGGGCGGGTTGGGCCTGAGCGCCATCTCGGTGCTGAAGGCGATGGGTCACGCCCGCATCGTCGTCGTGGACGTGAGCGACGAGAAGCGCGAGGCGGCGATGCAGGCCGGGGCGAGCCACACCGTGGACGCGTCCCACGACGGCGTGACGGCGCGGATCATCGAGACCTGCGGCGGCCAGGTCGCGGCGGTGATAGACCTCGTGAACGGCACGGCGACGGCGCGCTTCGCGTTCGCGGCACTCCGCAAGGGCGGCAAGCTCGTCCAGGTCGGGCTGTTCGGCGGCGAGCTGACGCTTCAGCTGCCGCTCATGGCGATCCGGGCGCTGACCGTGCAGGGGAGCTACGTGGGCAGCCCGGTCGAGCTGCGGGAGTTGGTGAAGCTCGCCCAGGGCGGCAAGCTCGCGCCGATCCCGGTGACGAAAGTGCCGCAGAATGAGGCGAACGCGGCGCTGATGCGTCTGCGCGACGGGAAGGTGACGGGGCGGATGGTGCTGGTCGCGGCGTAGGCGCTCCCGCTACATTGAGGGCTGCAATTTATGACGTGCAGACCATCGGTCCTGGTTGAATTCTGACGTTAATTCAGAGCATCCGGAACGGCACTGTCTGACCCGGCCCCGTTATCCCGCGGACGTCGAGTCTCAGAGAGGCCGATAACGCCGCTGCCTCGCTGTCCACCGCTGGCGCGACGCGCAACGCCGGGCCCACGGTCATGACCGACGCCCGCAGCAAGCCGGCAAGGAAACTTCGTCCCCAGGCCAGCGCGGTCGCCTCGCCTATTGACTGCCAGCAGTCGCGCCAGCGCGCCTGGCGCTCGGCGAGCGGCATGGCGAGCGCCTTGTCCAGCGCCTCCGCGATCGCGTCGGGGTCGTGCGGGTTGACGAGCAGGGCGGCTTCGAGCTGCCGTGCGGCGCCCGCGAAGCGGGAGAGGACCAGGATGCCGGGGTCCTGCGGGTCCTGGGCCGCGATGAACTCCTTGGCGACCAGGTTCATGCCGTCGCGCAGGGGCGTGACAAGGCCGACCCGCGCCTCGCGCATGTAGCCCGCCATCGTCGTGCGCGCCCCGGCGCGGGCTATGAGGCGGAGCGGCGTCCAGTCCGGCTCGCTGTATTCGCTGTTGATGCGGCCGGCCTCGCGCTCGATGGCGAGGCGCAGGTCGCGGTAGGCGGCGACGTCGGCGCGGGATTCCGCCGCGATCTGCAGGAACGTGACCCGGCGCCGCCAATCTGGCCGCGCCTCCAAAAGCCGCCGGTAGCCCTCGAGGCGCTGCACCAGGCCCTTGGTCGGGTCCATGCGGTCCACGCCAAGGATCAGCTTCTGGCCCGCAAGGCTGCGGCGCAAGCGTTCCGTGGGTGCCGCTCGCCAGGCGCTCTCGGCCATGTCCGCGAACTCGGCCGCCTCGATCTCCACGGGGAACGCGCCGAGGCGCACGCGCCGGGCACCCACGTTGAGAGACGTGCCCGTGCCGCGCGTGGCCGCGCCCAAGCGGACCGCGGCCTCGGCGAAATTGCTCACATCGTTGTCGGTCTGGAACCCGAGCAGGTCGGCAGCGAGCAAGTCGCGGACGAGCAACTCCGCATCCGGAACGTTCGCGAGGATGTCCCCGGCCGGGAAGGGAATGTGCAGGAAGAAGCCGATCGGCGCGCGCACGCCGCGAGACCGCAGCAGCGCGGGCATGGCCATCAGGTGATAGTCGTGGACCCAGACCAGGTCATTCGGCCTCAGCAAGGGGATGAGCGCGTCGGCGAAATCGCTCGTTCACCTGGCGATAGACCTGCGCGTTGCGCCGGTCGAACTGCATCAGCTCGGGCATCGAGTGCAGCAGCGGCCAGAGCGTGCCGTTCGAGAAGCCGTTGTAGTAGCGCTCGTGCTCCTCGGGCGAGAGGTCAACGGTCGCATACTCGACGCGGCCCGCCGTGACGATCCGGGGTGGACGCGCCGGCTCGGGCACGACCTTTCCGCTCCAGCCGAACCAGACGCCGCCGCGCTGCTCCATCAGCGCGTCGAGTGCGACGGCCAAGCCCCCGGCCTGTGCTCCCGCCGCGGCGGGCGCGGGCACCCGGTTGCTGACGACGACGAGCCGGTTCATCTTACCTCCAGTAACGCGACGGGCAACCGGCCCAGCGCGTCGCCGACCGGCAACTGCCCTGGCAACGGTCCAGCCATGCCGCCCAGCACGTCGGACACTTCTCGCCCGACTAGACTACGCGGGATCGCCAGGGAGGTTCCTTGCCACGCCGCAGCGTCGGGGAGCGGCAGGTCCGTGACACCGGACAGGTTGGCAGCGAAGCGCGCAGCGACGGCGATGACGGCTTTCCCTTCATGGACGCGGGCGAATGCGATCACATGATCGGCTGCCGCACCGTCGCTGGCTAGGGGAATATAGGCGCCCTCCATGAAGAGTGATGGCGCGGCGGCGCGGAAGGAGAGGGCGCGGGCGAGGATCGCCAGCTTCACGCGGCCGTCCTGCCAGTCGCGGAGCAGCGACGCGGGGCCTCGCCCGCGTCGAGCGACGCCTCGCGCGCCGCGAAATCCACCGGGCGGCGGTTGTCCGGGTCCACGAGGCTGAGGTCCCAGTATTCCGTGCCCTGGTAGAGGTCCGGCACGCCGGGCGTCGTCAGGCGCAGGAGCATCTGGGTGAGGCCGTTGACGGCGCCCGGCGGTCCGATGCGGGCGGCGAAGGCGGCGATCTCGGTGACGACGTTCGAGGCCCGGTCAGGATCGAGCACGCAGGCCAGGAAATTCTGCGCCGCCGCCTCATACTCTTCGTCCGGAGCGGCCCAGCCCGTGTGCCGCTTCGCCTCGCGCATGGCCTTCTGGAACCAGGCGGAGACGCGCTCGCGGTAGGCGTCGAGGCCCTCGCGGTCGGTCGGCTGCAGGCCGAAGGGCCAGGCGGCGACGAGGGTCTCGTAGAGCATGACCTCGTCGGCCATGTCCGGCGCCGGGCCGTCGAGGTCGCGCTTGAGGGAGGCGTTGAGCCGGGTCCAGCGGCCGAGCGCCGCCTCCCACTCGCCCGGCACCTCGCTCAGCACGGCGAGGCGGGCGCGCGTGTCCTCGCCGCGCTTGTGGTCGTGCGTCGCCGTCGCGAGCAAGCCGCGGGGGAAGCGTTTGAGGCGGTCGCGCGAGACCGCGTGAAAAGCCGTGGCGCTCAGGCAGAACTGCGAGGGCTCGCTGCCCACCTCGTTGCGCGAGAGCAGCCGGCCGTAGCGGTAGAAGGCGGTGTCCTCGATGCTCTTCGCGGCCACAGGTGCCGAGAGCTGCTGGAACTTGACCATGGCGCGCAGCCATTCCTGCCGCCGCAGCCCGGCGGGCACGCTGCGCAGCCCGTCGCCCGCGAGCCAGTGGCCGACCAGCTCCAGGAGCGGCCGGTCCATCGGGCGCACCGTTCGCCGTGCGCCCGCCAGCGCACGGTCTAGCACCCGGCGATCCGTCTCCGAGATGCCGCCGGGGCCGGCGTAGATGCGATAGACACGGAAATGAACCAGGATCTCGGTCAGGACCAGGCGGATGGCGGTGAGCGTGTGGTCGCGGGTGCGCAGGTCGCGCCGGGCGACGCGGTGGATGGCGGCGGCGACGACCCGCAGCTCGCTCGCCAGGTTGTCGCGCAGGATCTGGCGTCTTGCGGCCTGGGCCTCGACCTCGAAATCGCCGGGGCGGCCGGTCAGCGCGGTCCATAGCTCGGTGAGCGGCGCCTCGCCGGAGGGGTCGTGCAGCACCGCCGAGGCGTCGTTCATGAAGTCGTAGCCGGTCGTGCCGTCCGTCAGCCAGTCGGTGGGCAGACGCTCGTGGCCGTTGAGGATCTTCTCGATCCAGAGCACGGGCCGGATGCCGCGCAGCTCCTCGGGGCGCTGCGCATGGGCGGTCTCCAGGCGGCGGCGGAGCTTGCGGCAGTAGTCGCGCGGGAAGGCGAGGCCGTCCACGTGGTCCACGCGCACGCCGTCAATCCAGCCATCCTCATACATGCTTGAGGATCTTCGCGTGGGTCGCCTCGAACACCTCGGGCTCCTCGGGCCGGACGCCAGCGAGGCCGTTCACGTCGAAGAAGCGGCGCCAGTTGATCTCGTCGGTCGCGGCACGCCACCACGCGAGGCGATAGTTCTGCCGCTCGAGGAGGCGGTGCAGGAAGATCGCGGCCTGCGGGCGTGTCGGTGCGGTAGGCGCGCAGCGCCTCCGTGACGGCCGGGCGGTAGAGCGGGTCGCTGAGCTGGCCGCGCGCCTGCTCGATCCGGCGCCGCTGCGCCGCGCGGCTGCCTGGGCCGGGGTCGGCGAAGATGCGGGCGACCTCCTCGAGCGGCCCGCCCTCGGTCAGCAGCACGGCCGCGTAGTCGCGGGGCGCGATGGGAAAGCGGTGCTCGTCGTAATACCAGACGTCCAGGCGCCCGGCCGCCTCGTCGAACTTCAGCTTCAGGTTGCCGCTCTCCAGCGCCTCGCCGTAGCTCGTCCCGAGGAAGGGAGCGAGGATGCGGCCCCGCATGGTGACGTCCGGCGGGTCCCAGTCTATGTCGAAATACTCGGCATAAGGGCTCTGCCGGCCCCACTCCAGAACGTCGAGCCACCACGCGTTGTCGTGGCCGCCGACGCCCATGTGGTTGGGCACGATGTCGAGGATCAGGCCCATGCCGTGCCCGCGCAGCGTGCCGACGAGCGATTGCAGCGCCTCCTCGCCGCCCAGCTCGGGGTTGATCTCGTTGTGGTTGACGATGTCGTAGCCGTGGGTCGAGCCGGCGCGCGCCGTGAGCAGCGGCGAGGCGTAGAGGTGCGAGATGCCGAGCTTCTCGAAATACGGCACGAGGCGCTCGGCGTCGTGCAGGGTGAAGCCCTTGTGGAATTGCAGCCGGGCGGTGGCGAATAACGGCTTCACGGCTGCATTCTCGCGGCGCGCAGGCCGGCGAGACGCGCCGCGGTTGCTGGCTCATCGAGCAGCGTGGCAGCCTTGCCGGGGAGACGGCGGCGCCAATTCGGGTGCTCGCCGCCGGGTCCGGGAAGGTTCGGCTGATCGGGCAGGGCGAGCGCGTCCTCGACCGGGATGAGCGCCATCTCACAGGCGGCGCGGCCGACGTGGCGGAGCGCCGCATCGGCAACGTCGCCCGCGGCGTCTGGCGGCGGCGGATCGCGGTCGGCGGCGCCGCTCTCCCGGAATGCGGCCCAGAGCCGGCCGCGGTCGGCTTCGCGGTCGGCGCGCTCCTTGGCGGCGTCGGCGAGCTGCCCGGCCCGCTCCCGCCACTCCAAATCGTGCCCGCTCCACCAGCCGGCGACGGTGGAGAGGTCGTGCGTCGTCGTCATGGCGACGGCGGCAGCCGGCCAGCTCCGGGGCGGGAAGAAGCGCTCGGCGTCGCGCTCGAACCAGAGCACGCGCATGCCCAGGATACCGGCCGCGGAGATCGCCTCGCTGAAGCCCTCCGGCACCGTGCCCAGGTCCTCGGCGATCACCACCGCCCGGTGCCGGGTGCTCTCCAGGCGGATCAGGCGCAGAAGGTCGGTCATGGGGAAGCTCAGGTAGGCACCGTCGGTCGCCTCCGCGCCCTCGGGGACGACCCAGAGGCGGCGCAGGCCCATGGCGTGGTCTATCCGGATTCCGCCCGCGTTGCGCATCGCGGCGCGGAGCATCTCGAGGTAGGTGCCGAAGCCGTTCGCGGCGAGGCCGCGCGGCGAGAAGGCCGCGAGACCCCAGTTCTGCCCCTTCAGCGCGTAGAGGTCGGGGGGCGCCCCGATGCTGAGGCCGAGCAGCGTCTCGGGCTGGCGGCTCCAGCAATGGCTGCCGCCGCTGTCCGCGCCCACTGCGAGGTCGGCGATCAAGCCGATCTCCATGCCGGCCTCGCGCGCCACGCGCTGCGCTCCAGCCATCGCCCGGTCCGCAAGCATCTGGGCGAAGGCGTGGAAGGCGACCTTGTGCTCGTGCTCACGCGCGAAGGCGGCGACCTCGGAGCTGCGCGGGTCCCGGAGCGCCTCGGGCCAGGTGCTCCAATGCCAGTGCGCGGACTCGTTCCCGAACTGGTCGGCGTGGATCGCCTCGAAGCGCGCGTGCGTTTCCAGCGCGTCGCCGCGCTCGGCGCGGAAGGCGGCGAGGGCGTCGAGCGTCGCCGGATCGGCGTTCTCGAATAGGTGCCACAGCGCCGCCAGCCGCGACCGGCTCGCTTCGGGCCAGTCCACGAGCGGCTCCGCCTCGCGCGCGCGGTCAGCGTCGCCCGTCTGCGGCACGGGCGCGTGCAGCACGTTGAGCATGAGGCGGCTGGACGGCGAGTAGGGGCCGAAGCGGTCCGGATCGGCGGAGAACTGCGCGTGGACGGGGCTGATCGCGACCGCCGCTGCCCCGTGCCGCCCGGCGTCACGGACGAAATCGGTAAGCGCCGCGAAGTCGCCCAGGCCGCCGCCGCCGTCGCGCCGGAGCGAGTAGAGCTGCGCAGCGAGCCCCCAGGGACGGCCGCCGGGTGCTGCGTCCGAGACGAGGAAGCAGCGCGGGGGTGATACGGCGAGCGTGGTCTCCGTGCCCGCGATCTCCAGTCGGTGATAGCCGGGCTGGTCCACGGCAGGCAGGACGGCGCCGCTCTCGTCCGCTGCCTCGCCCTCACGCACGGAGCCGTCTTCCAGCACGAGCCGGTAGCGGCCAGCAGGGCAGGGAAGGCGGACCGGCTCGCCTTGATCCGCCGTGACGAGCGGCGGCAACGTGCCGGTCGAGCGGTGGAGCGCGGCCTCACTCGCCGAGATGTCGTCCGGCGTGTCGGCTGGCAGACCGAGCCCACGCAGAACGTAGCGCAGCGTATCGGGCGCTACGTCATGCCAGGTGCCGTGGACATCCACCCAGCGGACCTGGATGCCCGCCGCCTCGGCGAGGCTGGCGAGCGCCGTGTCGCTCAAGTGGTTGTCCCTGCGACAACCACGGTCGAGGCAGCCGGGAGCGTGCCGCGGCGCAGCGAGTCGGCAGCGCCTGGCGCGCTCTCGTGCAGCACGTCGCCTTCCGGCATCGCCGCCGCGGCGTCCTCTCCGACGTTCATCAGGATCGCCAGGTCCACGCCGTTGCCGAGCCGCCAGCGTGCGCAGACGGCGCCCTCGCCGAGCACGTCGCATCCGAGCGGGCGTGCTTCCGGGATGCCGGGCACGATGCGCTCGCGCCGCAAGCGGAGAAGATCCTGGTACAGCTCGCGCATCGAAGGGTCGGTCTGCTTGACGCGGGACGCCTCGAAGGTCTCGGGCGCGTTGGGGTCCGGGATCGCGTCCTGCTCGCCAGCGTTGCTTGGATCCTCGGTGACGCCGATGCCGAACTCCTTGGCGCGGCCCTGGCGCACCAACTCGGCTAGCTCCTCGTTGTGGTCGGTGAAGTAGAGGAACGGCGACTCGGTCGCCCACTCGTCTCCCATGAACACGAGCGGGATGAACGGGGAGAGCAGCAGCAGGGCCGTCGCCGCGCGCAGCTTCTCCTTGCTGGTCAGCGCGGGCAGGCGCTCGCCGCGAGCACGGTTGCCGATCTGGTCATGGTTCTGCAGGGCGACGACGAAGCAGGAGGTCGGCAGGCCCTTGCTCGGCTCGCCGCGCGGCCGGCCGCGCAGCCGGCTCACCTCGCCCTGGTAGGCGAAGCCCTCGGTCAGCACGCGGGCGAGACGCGCGGTGGGGTGATCGAAGTCGGCGTAGTAGCCGCTCGTCTCGCCGGTCAGCAGGACGTGCAGGCAGTGGTGGAAGTCGTCGGCCCACTGCGCGTCGTAGCCGGGCTGGCCGGGGCCGCGGCTCAGAAACCGCGCCGCGTTGTCCTCGTGCTCCATGACGAGGGCGATGGTGCGCTCCGGGTCCACGTTGGCGCGGATGCCGTGCTCCAGCGGGGCTAGGGCCTCCTGCGGCATGATCGCGTGCAGCGCGTCGAAGCGCAGCCCGTCGAAGCGGAACTCGCGGAGCCAGTAGAGCGCGTTGCCGACGTAGTAGTCCATCACCTCTGGCTTGCGGAAATCGATGGCCGCGCCCCAGGGCGTGTGCATGTCCTCGGTGAAGAACGGCTTGCAGTAGGCGCCGATGTAGTTCCCGTCCGGCCCGAAATGGTTATAGACGACGTCGAGCATGGCGCAGAGGCCGAGACCGTGCGCCTCGTCCACGAGGCGCTTCAGCTCGTCGGGCGTGCCATAGGGACTTTCCGCAGCGTAGGGCAGGACGCCGTCGTAGCCCCAGTTGCGCGCGCCAGGGAACTCGGCGATGGGCATGATCTCGACCACGGTGACGCCGAGGTCGCGCAGCTCGGGCAGGCGCTCGCGCAGGCCGTTGAAGCCGCCCATGAGGCCGAGATGCGCCTCGTAGATCACCGCCTCGTGCCAGGGCTGGCCGCGCCAGCCGGTGTTCTTCCATTGATAGCGGTCCGGGCCGGCGACGACGCTCCAGCCGTGGACGCCGCCGTCCTGCCGGCGCGAGGCCGGGTCCGGCACCTTGAGGCCGTCCGGCAGTACGAAGCGGTAGCGAGTTCCGGGAGGCGCGTGCGTCACCAGCTCCCACCAGCCGCCCTGCCGCCGCTGCATGAGCAGCGGCCCTGTCCCCTCGGGCGCGGCGTCCACCTGGATCTCCCGCCAACCATCATCCCGAGGCCGCGCGGGGGAGGGCTCGCTCGCTTGCAGCTCCAGCTCGAGATCATCAACGCTCGGTGCCCAGAGGCGGAAGCGGGTCTGGCCGTCGGGGCGGCTCTCAGCTCCCCAGCGCAGAGGCTGGAGGCTGCGGTCAGCTTCGAGCGTGGGATTGTCCATGGCAGTCTAGTCCAAGCGCAGGATCAGGGTAGCGAGGGGCGGGAGCGTGAGCGCGACCGAGGCAGGGAAGTTCCCGTGCGGGACCTCCTCGGCACGGGCCTCGCCGCTATTGCCCACGCCCGAGCCGCCATAGCTGCCGCCATCGGTGTTCACGATCTCGCGCCAGCGCCCAGCCGTGGGCACGCCGAGCCGATAGCCGTAGCGCGGCACGGGCGTGAAGTTGGAAACGCAGAGCACGGGCGGCGCCTCGCCCGCGGGATCGAAGCGCAGGAAGGCGAACACGCTCTGCGCGGAATCGTCCAGAACAGACCACTGGAACCCCTCGGGCACGCAGTCGCCCCGGTGGAGCGCCGGCTCGCCCACGTAGGTGGCGTTCAGGTCGCGCAAGAGCGCCTGCACGCCGGCGTGACGCGGGTCGTCGAGCAGGAACCAGTCGATGCCCGTGTCATGGTTCCACTCCCGCTCCTGCGCGATCTCGCCGCCCATGAAGATCAGCTTCTTGCCTGGATAAGCCCACATAAAGGCGAGATAGAGGCGCAAATTGGCAAAGCGCTGCCAGGAATCGCCCGGCATCTTCCCGATGAGCGACCCTTTCCCGTACACCACCTCGTCGTGCGAGAGCGGCAGCACGAAGCGCTCCGAGAAGGCGTAGATGAGGCCGAACGTGATCTCGCCGTGGTGCCAGCGGCGGTGCACGGGATTTTCTTCCATGTAGTGCAGCGTGTCGTGCATCCAGCCCATGTTCCACTTGTAGTGGAACCCGAGGCCGCCCTCGTCGGCCGGGCGGGTGACGCCGGGCCAGGCCGTGCTCTCCTCCGCGACGAGGATCGCGCCGGGGACGCGCTCGTTGATGACGCGGCTCACTTCCTGCAGGAACGCGACCGATTCCAGGTTCTCCCGGCCACCATACTGATTGGGAATCCACTCGCCCGGCTCGCGGCTGTAGTCGCGGTAGAGCATGGAGGCGACGGCGTCCACGCGCAGCCCGTCCACGTGATAGTGCTCCAGCCAGAACAGGGCGGAGCCGAGCAGGAAGTTGCGCACCTCGTTGCGGCCGAGGTTGTAGATCAGCGTGTTCCAGTCGCGGTGAAAACCCTCTCGCGGGTCCTCGTGCTCGTAAAGCGCCGTGCCGTCGAAGCGGGCGAGGCCGAAGGCGTCCGTCGGGAAGTGGGCGGGCACCCAGTCGAGCAGCACGCCGAGGTTCAGGGCATGGCAGCGGTCCACGAAGCGGGCGAAGGCGGTCGGAGAGCCAAGCCGCGCCGTCGGTGCGAATTGGCCGAGCGGCTGGTAGCCCCAAGAGCCGCCGAACGGGTGCTCCATGATGGGCAGCAGCTCGATGTGAGTGAAGCCCATGCCGGCGGCGTAGGGGGCGAGACGGTCGGCGAGCCGATCCCAGCCCTCGGGGCCTAGCTCGGCGGCGGGCAGCCAGCTCGTCGGGTGGACCTCGTAGATGGCGATTGGCCTGTCCGGCGCCTGCACGCGGCCCAGCTTCCTGCGCGCCAGCCAATCCTCGTCCGTCCAGCGCCAATGCGCGGGCGAGGGCACGACGGAGGCCGTCGCGGGCGGCGCCTCGGTCTGGGAGGCGACCGGGTCCGCCTTGAGCAGGACGCCGTGCGGACCGAGGATCTCGTACTTGTAGAGCGCGCCGACCGGGACGCGGGGGATGAACAGCTCCCAGACGCCAGCGCCCTGGCGCAGCCGCATGGGATGGCGGCGGCCATCCCAGCCGTTGAAGCTGCCCACCACGGAGACGCGCCTCGCGTTCGGCGCCCAGACCGCGAAGCGCACGCCGGCGACGCCATCAACACGCATCGCGTGGGCGCCGAGGGCCTTCCCGATATCCTGGTGGCGTCCCTCGCCCAGGAGATAGACGTCGATGTCGCCGAGCAGCGTCGGGAAGGCGTAGGGATCCTCCGTCTCGTAGGTGATGCCGGCGCTGGTCCGGACGCGGAACACGTATGGCACGCGCGCGGGCAGCGCCGCCGCCCAGAGTCCCGCCGGGTGGATGCGCTGCATGGCGGCGAGCAGGCTTCCCGCCGGGTCGAGCACGTCCACGCTCTCGGCGTCGGGCAGAATGGCGCGCACGGTGACACCGCCCCCGGAGTCATTTGGGCCTTCGTGCGGGCCGAGGACGGCGAAAGGATCGCCGTGCTCCGCGCGGGCCAGCGCGTCGAGAGCGCCCTGATTCACGTCAATCATGGTTCGGACTCTCCAAGCAAGCGGCCGGCGATGGCGCGCAGTCCCGCGACCGGGATAGGCAGCCAGCTCGGGCGGTTCGCGGCTTCGTAGCGCACCTCGTAGGCCGCCTTCTCCAGCAGGAAGAGGTCGAGCAGCGGCGCCTCCGCATCCGCGCCGACCCAGCGCGGCTCGGCGTCGGCGAGCACCGCGCGATAGGCGCCAAGGAACGACGTGGCGGCCTCGTCCTGGAACAGCCGCAGCAGCGCCTGCCGGCGCTCGATGGTGCTCCCGCTCGCGGCCACGCGCCCCGGCGCCGCGGCCGCAGCGGCGTAGGCGAAGGAGCGCAGCAGCCCGGCGACGTCGCGCAGCGGCGAGTTCAGCGCCCGGCGCTGCTCCAGGGGCCGGGCCGGCTCACCCTCGAAGTCGATGATGTACGCGTCGTCGCCGGCCACCAGCACCTGGCCCAAGTGGAAGTCGCCGTGGATGCGGGTGAGCAGCGCCTCGCCGCCCCGCTTACGCCGCGGATGTGCGAGGCGAACAGCCGCCTTCTCGATCGCCTTCGCCTTGGCGCGCAGCCACTCCGCGGTCTCGCGGGTCTCGTCAGGCAGGTCCTGCGCGGTGCGCAGGGCATCGAGCGCGCCCCGAAGCTGCTCCATCATGCTCGCAACCCAGCCGTCCCGCGCCGCCGCGTCGGCAGGGATGGGTCGGAAGTCAGGATCGTCCGTAGGCTGGGCGAGCAAGGCGTGCAGCTCGCCCAGCCTGCGCCCGATCGCCGCGGCGAACACGTTGTAGGGCGCGAGCACGTCGGCCTCCGCGACGCCGCCGTCGGCGCCCGTCAGCGCCAAATCCTCGACGCCGCGGGCGAGGAAGTCGAGCGTCCAGCCCCAGCCGTCGCCCTGGTTGCGCACGAAGCCCTGGGCGAGCGCCACCGTGCTAGGCGTGCCGTCCGCCTCGACGCGCACCACCTCGCCGTAGAGCGGCGCGGCATTGGCGTAGCCGTGCTCGGTGAGGTAGCGCGTCATCTCGGCCTCGGGATGGATGCCGGGGGTTGCGTGGCGCACGATCTTGAGCACGACGCTGTCGCCGACGATGAGTGAGCTGTTGCTCTGCTCGGCCGAGAGACGCCTGATCTCGGCGTCCACGGCCGGCATGGCGTCCGCGAGACGGGAGGTCGGGCGGAACTCGAGTGCGCCGTCCCCCGCAGTCAGGTGTGCGGAGTCCGAGAGCGCGGCGAGCATCGCGCGCGCGAACGGGTCGAGCGCGAACGCGTCCGTGAGGTAGCCGACGCGAGCGCCGCGCCGGACGCGGCTGAGCGCCAGCGGCAGCACGAGCGGGCCGGCTGCCTCGTCCTCCCATGCGACCCCGAGCGGGAGCACGTAGTATTCGGTCCGGTCCGGCAGCTGCGCCTCGACCTCCGTGACGTATATGCCGGGAGCGCCGGGCAGCGCGGCGCCATAGGCGATGCGCACGCGCTGCAGCGGCTCGCCTTTCGACGCGAACCAGCGGCGCTTGGGCAGGTAGGCGGGCAGCGTCTCGCTTTCCAGCACAGCACGGGACTGCGGCGTGAGCATGTCCGAGGCGCCTTGGCGCACAACGAGCGTCGCATATTCCGGCAAGGCTTCGGGCACCGGCGCCTCCTGTCCCACGCGCAGCTCCGCCTCGGCGGCGAGCTTGAACCAGAAGAATTGATAGGGTGGCAGTGTAAGCAGGTATGGCAGCTGCCCGACCGCGGGGAAGGCCGAGCCGCCCACCAAATCCATGGGAACCCGCCCGGCAAAGGCAGAGAGGTCGAGCTGCACGGCCTGCGCCGAGCGCGAGAGGTTGCTCACGCAGAGCAGGATCTCCGCCGGGCCGTCCTCGCTCGCGCACTCCCGCAGATAGGCGAGCACCTTGCGGTTGCTCGGGTAGAGGAAGCGCAGCGCGCCGCGTCCGAATGCCTTGGTCTGGCTGCGCACGGCGAGCATCCGTCGCATCCAGTTGAGCAGGCTGTGCGGGTTCGCGGCCTGCGCCTCGACGTTGACGGCCTGGAAGCCGTAGAGCGGGTCCTGGATCGGCGGCAGCACGAGCCGCTGCGTGTCCGCGCGGGAGAAGCCGCCGTTGCGGTCCATGCTCCACTGCATCGGCGTGCGGACGCCGTCGCGGTCGCCGAGGAAGATGTTGTCGCCCATGGCGATCTCGTCGCCGTAGTAGATGACGGGCGTGCCGGGCATGGAGAGCAGCAGCCCGTTCATCAGCTCGATGCGGCGCCGGTCGTGCTCGAGCAGGGGTGCTAACCTGCGCCGTATGCCCAGATTGAGCCGCGCCCGGCGGTCGGCGGCGTAGGTCTCCCAGAGGTAATCGCGCTCGCCCGAAGTGACCATCTCCAGGGTCAACTCGTCGTGGTTGCGCAGGAAGACGGCCCACTGGCAGTTGTCGGGTATCTCCGGCGTCTGGCGCATGATGTCGGTGATCGGGAACCGGTCCTCCCGCGCGATGGCCATGTACATGCGCGGCATCAGCGGGAAGTGGAACGACATGTGGCATTCGTCGCCGTCGCCGAAATAGATCTGCGCATCCTCCGGCCATTGGTTGGCCTCGGCGAGCAGCATCCGGCCCGGCGCGTAGCGATCCATCTCGGCGCGGATCTGCTTCAGGATGGCGTGCGTCTCGGGGAGGTTCTCGTTGTTGGTGCCCTCGCGCTCGACGAGGTAGGGCACGGCGTCGAGCCGCAGGCCGTCCACGCCCAGATCGAGCCAGAAGCGCATCACATCGAGCACTTCCTCCAGCACGGCCGGATTGTCGAAGTTGAGGTCCGGCTGGTGCGAGTAGAAGCGGTGCCAATAATAGGCTTTCGCCTCATCGTCCCAGGTCCAGTTCGACTTCTGGGTATCGACGAAGATGATACGGGTGCCGTTATACTTCTCATCCGTGTCGGACCACACGTAGTAGTCCCGCTCCGGGCTGCCGGGTGGGGCGCGGCGGGCGCGCTGGAACCACGGGTGCTGGTCGCTGGTATGATTGATGACCAGCTCCGTGATAACGCGCAGGTTCCGCTCGTGCGCGGCCTCGATGAGCAGGCGGAGATCCTCCATCGTGCCGTATTCCGGATGCACGTCGCGGTATTCCGCGATGTCGTATCCGTCGTCGCGGCGCGGCGAAGGATAGAAGGGAAGCATCCAGATCGCGGTCACGCCGAGGTCGGCGATGTAGTCGAGCTTGGCGAGGATGCCGCGGAAATCGCCCACCCCGTCGTTGTTCGCGTCGAAGAAGGACTTTGGGTGGATCTGATAGATGATCGCATCCTTGAACCACAGCGGGTCGGCGATCGGCGCCAAGGTCGGCTCAACAGTCGCCTCGGGGGCAGGCAGGATCTCTTCGTCCATGATGTCCAATACGGTGATGCTAGGCAGCGGGGCTGGCGCGCCATAGCACGTAGGGACGGGCAGGCGAGAGCACCACGTCGCGCCAGCCGGCCGGCCAGCGCTGGGTCTCGCCGGTGGCGAGGTCGGTGGCCGAAAGCGAGGCGCCCGCGGTCAGGCCGAAGCGCCACAGCGGCGCCTCGATGGCGCTGCGCTGCTCGTTGAACGGGTCGAGGCTGATCGCGGCCAGCACGACGTTGTCGCGCTCGGGCGTCGCCTTCTCGAAGTAGAGCACCTGGCCGTTGCTCGCGGGGAGGAAGGTGAGGCCGAGATGGCTCTGCAGCGCCGGGTTGCGGCGGCGGATCGCGTTCAGCTGCGTAATCTCGGCGACGATGTTGCCGGGGCGGTCCCAATCCCAGGCGCGTATCTCGTATTTCTCGCTGTCGAGGTATTCCTCCTTGCCGGGGATCGGCGCCGCCTCGCACAGCTCGAAGCCGTTATAGACGCCCCACAGCCCCGAGAGCGTCGCGGCGAGCGCTGCGCGGATCAGGAAGCCGGGCCGACCCGAGGTTTGCAGGAAGTACGGGTTGATATCCGGCGTATTGACGAAGAAATGCGGCCGGAAGAAGTCGCGTTGCGGTCCCTGCGTCAGCTCGGTCAGGTAGTCCTCGAACTCCTGCTTGCTGTGCCGCCACGTGAAGTAGGTATAGCTCTGCGAGAACCCGACCTTCGCGAGCCGATACATCACCTTGGGCCGGGTGAACGCTTCGGCGAGGAACACCACGTCGGGGAAGCGCGCCTGCACGTCGGCGATCATCCACTCCCAGAAGGGCAGCGGCTTCGTATGCGGGTTGTCCACGCGGAACAAACGCACACCATGCTCCGCCCAGAACATCACCGCATCGCGCAGCGCCGCCCACAGGCCCGGCGCGCCGTCGGGCGAATAGAACTCGACGTTGTGGATATCCTCGTATTTCTTGGGCGGGTTCTCGGCGTAGCGGAGCGAGCCGTCCGGGCGGCGCTGGAACCACTCGGGATGCTGCTTGAGCCAGGGGTGATCGGGCGAGGTCTGGATGGCGAAATCTATCGCCAGCTCCAGCCCGTGCCCGGCCGCGGCCTCGCGCAGGTGCCGGAAATCCTCCAACGTGCCTAGTTCGGGGTGCACGGCCTCGTAACCGCCCTCCTCGGAGCCGATGGCGTAGGGGCTGCCGGGGTCGTCCGGCCCGGCCTGGAGCGCGTTGTTGCGGCCCTTCCGGTTCGTGTGCCCGATGGGGTGGATGGGCGGGAAGTAGAGGGCGTCGAAACCCATGGCCGCGATGCGCGGAAGGTGGCGCTCCACGTCGCGGAACGTGCCGTGGCGGGCCGGGTCGTCGCTGAGCGAGCGCGGGAAGACCTCATACCAGCTCGCGAACGCGGCGGCCTGCCGCTCGGCGCGGATCGGCACCGGCACGGGCAGCTCCACGGCGAACGGGCGATCGTCCGCCCGGCGCATCAGCTCGGCGAGCTTCGGCGAGAGCAAGGCGTCGCGCAGTGCGGCGGGCGCCGCGCGCACGGCGGCCGTGATGACGGCCCGCAACGCCGCGCGCAGCGTTTCCGGGCTGCGGGCGATCGCCTTCTCGACGATGAGCAGCCCCTCCTGCAGCTCCAGCGCCACAGGCACGTCGGCGGCGACCTTCTTCGACAGCTCGTCGCAGAAGGTCGCGAAGACGTCGCGCCAGGCCTGGATCTGATAGCGGTGAACGCCGAGACGCGAGAGCGGGAAGCTCGCCGCCCAGCGATCATTCCCCAGAAGGCGCATCGACGTCTCGTGCCAGAAGCCGTCGGCATCACCCTCCGGCGGCTCCTGCCAGCGCAGCACGGCAGCGAGCTGGTCGTGCCCGTCGGCGATCACGTCCACCTCGACCGCGATCTGCTCGCCGACGAGGCGCTTGGCCGGGAAGCGGCCGTCGTCCACGCAGGGGACCGGGTTCTCCAAGGCAAGCCGCGCCGCCTCGATAGCCTCGGTGACGGGGACGGGATGCGGGAGGACAGCCGGCTCCGTCGCCGCTAGCGTCGCCCGGAGCAGTACCGGCTTCGCCGGGCGCGAGGGTCTCCCGCTCCATCTCATTGCCGCCGGCGCCAAGCCGTACGCGCAGGGTCGCCGCCGGCACGGGATGCGGCGCTTGCGGGTCGAAATTGGCGAGCAGCACGGACGCGCGCCGCGCCCGGCGCAAGTCGGTCGCGTCTGCCCGCGCCCCCATCCTCGCAAGGGCGAGGACCGGGCCGCTCCCGAGCAGCGGTATCGCGGCGCCGGGCTGCGACGCGGCCTCCGCCCAGGGCGCCGCGGCGTCGAGCAGGCGCGCCGGTACGAGCCAACCGTCGCCGAGCAGGGCGGATGCGGCGAGCCGCGCCTGCTCGACCTCGGCTACGATGGCGCCGAAATCACCGTCGAATGCCTCGGGCGAGACGATGACCGGCGCCTTGGCACGGAGCGCCGCGAGTTCGTCCCAGAACCAGTCCGCCCGCCCGTCCCACCAAGGGAACGAGGACGCGACGCCGTCGAGCACGCCCGCCGGCAAGGCGTCCCGAGCCTCCCAGGACAGCCCCGGCGTCCAGGCGAGCAGGATGGCATCGGGGCAAGCGCCGCGCAGGCGGCGGAGCAGAGGTGCGAGCCACGGCGCGGGCAGCGCGCGCAAGCCGAGCAGCCGGAAGCCGGCAACGCCCAGACCCACCCAACGCGCGAGCCGCGTTGCCCAGAACTCGGCGAGGCGCTCCCCGTCAGCCGCGGTCGCGACGTGCGGCGGCGGGATCGGACGGCGCGGGTCGAGGCGCGGGGCAGCGGACTGCGAACGCGCCGGCGCCTTCCCGCTCCGCGGGCGATCCGGCGGCCAGGCCGTCCAAAGCCAGGTCGAGTACCAGGCCCAGGCCGTGCTGGCCGGTCTCGGCGGCAAGGCGTTCGAGCGTTGCCGCCGCCGGGCCGCCGCGCGCGTCACGCGTGAAATCGGCGACGTGCCGGCGCGTCGGGCCGTGCGCGAATGGCGTCGGCACGGCGACCGCGTGCAGGCCGAGCGACGCTGCCCGCGCGAGCGCGCCTCGCCACGCCTCCAACTCCTGCCCGGGATCGGCGTAGAGGAGACGGGATCCCGCGCGCCGCTGCGGCGGCGCCGGGGTTTCGCTGATGCCTTCGCGAGGCAAGTCTTGCTGCATATGCACGCGGCTGAAACCTCTGGTGCCGGGCGAAGTTGCCCGGCCCGTCTCTACAAATGAGGGCCGGGCGGGAAGGGATGCTTAACCGACGGCCAAGCCGCCCGTAACGGCCTGGTATGTGGCGATCGCGAGCGCGAGCGGCTCGAACGGCTTAGTGATGACGAAGGCCGGCTCGACCGACTCGCCGGTGAGCAGCCGCTCCGGGTAGGCGGTCACGAAGATCACCGGGGCGTAGTGGTGGCGCATGATGCGCGCGACCGCTTGCTGGCCGTCGCCGCCGGGACCGAGATTGATATCCGCGAGGATCAGCCCAGGGCGATGCCGTTCCGCGGCCTCGACCGCCTCCGCCTCGGTGCCCGCAACGCCAACGACAGTGTGCCCGCAATTGCGCACGAGGTCCTCGATGTCCATCGCGATGATCGGTTCATCCTCGATGATGAGCACGCTGGTGGAGGTCGCGGCGAGCAGGCGCTGCCGCGCCTCGGCCAGCTCGATCGCGGCCTCTTCCTGCGGCATGCCGAGGACATGGGCGGCTTGCTCGATAGTGAGTTCCTCCAAGGAGGTCAGCAGCAGAAGCTGGCGCTGCACGCCGGACAGGCTATCCGCCGCCGGCAGCCCGGCGTCGGCGCCGGTCAGCGGGCCGCGGCAGCGGTGCGCAATCGCAGCGTACAGCGCAAGCCGTGCGTCCCCAGTAGCCGTCGCACTTGCCAGCACCGCTGACAACGCCTCCGCGACCTGCGCGTCGCCCTGCTCTTGGCTGCCCGTGAGGGCGCGGGCGAACCGCCGTGCGTAGGGCAGGGCATGCATCAGCTCCTCGCGGCGCGGCGCACTCATCGGTTCAGACCTCGTTGCAGGAATCGCATCGGCGGCAATGTTGCTTTCAGTAGCCGCGCGCCTTGACGTAGGTGTTCGTGCGGTGAAGCTACGCCCGGCCGATGGTCGGCGCTGCGAGAACCCATCCGTTGCTCCCTTCCCCACAGTCTTCCCCGCGACCGCCTCAGGATGATCCAAGGCGCGCTCTGGCGGCGCTGCTGCCCGACCTGCGGGCCTTCGCCCGGTTCTTGGCACGCGACCGCGCCCTTGCCGACGATCTCGTCCAGGACGCACTCGTGCGCGCGCTCGGCGCCCTGCATCAATACCAGCCTGGCACCAGCCTCAAGGCCTGGGTGTTCACGATCCTGCGCAATGCCTACTACGAGCAGGGTCGCCGCCGCCGCCGCGAGGTCGCGCTCGACGACGCGCCGGAGGACCATCGGGCGCCGACGCAGGCCGCCCCCGATCACGGCAGCCGTGCCGATTTGCGCGACTTGCAGCAGCTCATCTGGCAGCTCTCGCCGCTGCTTCGCGAGGCGCTCACCTTGGTCGGCGCGCAGGAACTCTCGTACGAGGAGGCGGCCGTGATCTGCCGGGTTCCGGTCGGCACCATGAAGGCCCGCGTCTCCCGTGCCCGCACCGCGCTGTCGCGCGCCATGCACGACGCGGCCAGCCCGGGGGCAACCCGAAACGGCGAGGGCGGGCGCTAGCGCGGGCGTTTCGGGCAGGATGTCCATTTCATGAGCTTCGTCGCAGCAACTTACTAGAGGCATCCCATCCCGCGGCAATCGCGAACGCTGTCCCAGTCCGCGGTCTCGCGTGTTCGTGACATCCTCCACGCAACACGGTGCTGCCTCCGTCCATTCACCCATTGAACGCTCGATCTCGATGAGGATGATGCGCATGACCGCAGTTTTTCATGACCAGATCATCAATATCCTACCCAAGCTCCGCATTCAGGCCCTCGCGCTGACGCGCAACCGCTCGGCCGCGGAGGATCTGGTGCAGGATGCCGTCTGCAATGCGCTCTCCGCCCAGGACAGCTTCATCCCGGGCACCAACTTCGCGGCATGGATGCATCGCATCCTGCGCAACCGCTTCATCTCCAACCTGCGCAAGCGCCGTGACACCACGGACATCGACGACGTGCCGGCGAGCACCTTCGCGAGCGAGGCGCCGCATGAGGATCGGCTGGCGCTGAAGGAACTCGCGCGCGCCATGACTCGCCTGCCGAGCGATCAGCGCGAGGCGCTGGTCATGGTCGTCGTGCACGGCATGAGCTACGAGACATTGGCCAACACCACGGGCTGTGCCGTTGGGACCGCGAAGAGCCGCGTGTTCCGGGCGCGGCGGCAGCTTGAGGCCTGGCTGCTCGGCGAGGGCGCGGAGGCCGGCGAGGTCGGCAACGCGCGGGCAGCGCGTGCTCTTGGGGCGCTGCGCGAGCGTTCGTCCGAGACGGCCCTTGGTGCCTAGCCGCCCGGCGAGGCTGGCTGTTCGTTCTTGTTCTAGGAGTCGGGCCTTGCGGCCGTGATGCGGATGGAGATGAAACCTCTCACGATGGCGGATCGAAAGGACAAGCCGCCTCCGCGCAAGCCGAACAAGTCGAGCAAGGCCGATGCTGCGTTCGACCTTTTCCTCAAGCGAGGGCTCCACGAGCTCTACGACAAGTTCGCCGAGGAGCCGATTCCGCCGGAGATCCTCAAGCTGCTCGAGGACGACAAGAAGAAGTAGGGGTCTTGGCCCTCCTCCCACGCCTGCACCTGCCAGCTTCTGTCCGCCTTCGCTTGATGCTGCTCGTCCTCGTGGCGGCGCTTCCGATGACGGCGCTCGCTGTTCTGATGGCGTGGCGCGCATTCCAGGCGGAGTCGCATCTCGCGGCTTTCCCTGGCGCAAGCGCGAAGCTCGTTCCAGGGATCGTCTTCGCGCGGCGCATCGCCGTGCTTGCCGCCGCCCTCGTGGTCGGCCTCGCTGCCTCGGCGATCGGCATCAGGGTCGCCGTCGTGGACGCGCTGCGCCGGCTCGGCCGGGCGATGGACGCGTGGCGCGGAGGCGGCGTGTTCTCGGTGGACGCTGACGTGCTCGCGTCCTGGGAGGTCCGCGTCCTTGCCCAATCTTTCGAGCAGGCGACGCACGCGATCCTGCGCCAGGAAGCGGAACTGGGCGAGGCGATCCAGCAGCAGGAGCTGCTGACCCGCGAGATACACCACCGGGTGAAGAACAACCTGCAGATCGTCGCGAGCCTGCTCAACCTGCAGGCGAGCCGCATCCGCCAGCCTGAAGCGCGCGCCGAGTTCCAGTCGGCCCGCGACCGCGTACGCGCGCTGGCGACCCTGCACCGGCATCTCTACGCCACAGGGGAACTCAACGCGATCCAGATGCGCCCCTTCCTGCAGGAACTGTGCGGCCAAGTCTTCAATGCGATGGGCGAGCAGGACGGCAAGCGTCTCACGCTGGAGATTGACGCCGTGGAGATGGAGATCAGTGCCGACCAGGCCGTGCCGCTCGCGCTCATCGTGACCGAGGCTGTCAGCAATGCAGTGAAATACGCCTTTCCGGATGGCAGGCTCGGGCACATCCGCATCGGGCTCGCAGCCGCTGAGGAAACGCTGACGCTCCGCATCGAGGACGACGGTGTCGGCATCCCCGCAGGGCGCGCCGAGACGGAGGCCGGCGTCCGGGACGGTCTCGGGCTGCAGCTCATCCGCGGCTTCGTCCGCCAACTCGGCGCGACGCTGCTCGTGGAGGAAGGTCACGGCACCCGCTATACCGTCACGATCCCGCTGCGCATCCATTCCCCCGCGTGACTTAACCCCAACTTCAACCCCTTGCGGCCTTGCCCGACACGGCGCAGATCAGGCGTGGCGAACGGGGGAGAGGGATGGAGCAGGAGTTGCTGCAGGAGCAGGCCACGGCCTGGCGCAGGCACTTGCATGCCCACCCGGAGCTCTCGCTGCACGAGCACGAGACAGCCCGCTTCGTGTGCGAGCAGCTCACGGCACTTGGCGTCCCGTTCGTCGCTGGCGTAGGCGGCAACGGTGTTGTCGCCACGCTCACGCGCGGCATCTCGAACCGCTCCGTCGGCCTGCGCGCGGATATGGACGCGCTGCCCATCGAGGAGGCGACCGGCCTGCCTTACGCGTCCCGCCGGCCCGGCGTCATGCACGCGTGCGGCCATGACGGGCACACAGCGAGCCTGCTTGCCGCGGCAGCGCTGCTCGACCGTGACGAAGACTGGTCAGGTACGATCCACCTCGTGTTCCAGCCCGCCGAGGAAGGCGCCGGCGGCGCCTTGGCGATGATCGGGGATGGCTTGTTCGAACGCTTCCCCATGGAGCGCATCTTCGCCTTCCACAACTGGCCAGGCCTCGACGCCGGCACGGTCGCGGTGCACGCCGGGCCGGTGATGGCGGCCGGGTCACGGGTGGAGATCCGCCTGCACGGTCACGCCGGGCACGCCGCCATGCCGCATCTCGCGCGCGACCCGGTGGTCGCCGCAGGTCACCTGATCGCAGCACTTCAGTCCGTGGTGGGCCGGGAAGTGAACCCGCTCGACACTGCAGTGGTCTCCATCTGCACGGTCGAGGCTGGCACAGCCCTCAATCAGATCCCTGAGTCCGTCACCTTGCGCGGCACATTCCGCACTTACAACCCCGAGGTTCACGATACGGTCGGCGCCAGTATTCGCCGGGTCGCCGACGGAATCGGCGCCGCGTTCGGCGTCGGCGCTGTGACCGAGTTCCGCTCGAGCGTGGTAGCAACCGTCAACAACGCGGCCGAGGCGGACCTCGCCGCGAGCGCCGCGGCTGGTATCGGCCTGGCGCTGCGCCGGGACCTGCCGCCCAGTACCGCGAGCGAGGATTTCGGCTGGTATCTGCGCGAGAAGCCCGGCACCTTCGCATGGATCGGCAATGGACCGGCGCTGGGCGGGCGCGAGCTGCACAGCCCGGCGTACGACTTCAACGACGACATTCTTCTCACGGCCGCGCGGTGGCTTGCCGCCGTCGCGAGACAGGCGCTCCGAGGGTGAGATGCTGAGACGATTCCTGGAGCCGCGCGACTCCTGCGCGGCCGTTGTATCTATGTCCATGGATCGTTCGTGCTTTCGCCCACAATCTCCCGGCGGCGAAACAGACTTCCGACATATTCGATGCAGCCCCTGAACAGGCGAGGAACAACGCCAGAGCGGCGACACTCGCGAGGCGGAGCGGTCGGGGCCCGCTGGCTGCGTGCCCAGGCAGGCGCTGGACGGCGGGCCGCGCTACCCGCGATCCTGCTCGGTCTTGTCAACACGGGCGGCGCGATCGGGCAGAGCTGGGCCGTTGCGGAACTGCTCGCGGGCTGGCGTACGGCGGGTGAGCGGGCGGCGGCGTGGCTCGCCGTCTTCGCCGTGCTCGCGCTCGTTCGCGCCGCCGTGCAGGTCGGCGCCGAGCGGGCCAGTTTCGCCGCCGGCACTGCGGCGCGCGAGCGGCTGCGCCTTGACGCGCTGCAACGGATTCTCTCTGCCGGCCCGGCGCTTCTCCGCAGCCTGCACTCGGCCACGCTCGCGAACGCGGCCGTGGACCAGGTGGACGCACTGGAGCCTTGGTTCGCGCGCTGGCTGCCCGCCTCGGTGCTCGCGGTGGCAGCACCGGCCCTGGTAGCGGCGGCGGCACTGATCGCGGACCCGGTCGCCGCCGGTATCCTCGTCGCGCTCGGCCTGCTCGTGCCCGTCGGCATGGCGGTTGCCGGGGTTGGTGCGGCGGCGGCTTCGCGCAGCCAGTTCCAGGCAATGGCCCGGTTGCAGGCGCGCTTCCTGGACCGCGTGCGCGGCATGGCGACGATCGTGTCGCTGGGGCGCGTCGAGGACGAGGCGCAGCGCCTGCGTGGGGCGGCCGATGAGCTGCGGCAGCGCACGATGCGCGTGCTGCGCGTCGCGTTCCTGTCCTCTGCGTTCCTCGACTGCGCGGCAGCGGCGGCCATCGTGCTGGTGGCGCTCCGCGCGGCATCGCGCGCAGGGGGCGGCATCCCGGCGGCCGGCTTGTTCGTGCTCCTGCTGATCCCGGAATTCTTCGCGCCGCTGCGCGCTTACGCGGCTGCCTACCAGGACGCCATCCACGCGCGCGAGGCTGCCGCCGCGCTGTCCAGCTTGCCAACCGTGCCTGAGACGGCGGCGACGCCGCAGCGCACCATTGCTGCGCACGGCGTCACCGTCGCGTTCGAGAACGTCACCGCGAGCTGGGACCCCGCTCGCGGCCCAGCGCTCGACAGCGTGAGCTTCCGCGCACCGGCGGGCGAGACGCTCGTGCTGGTCGGGCCGTCAGGTGCGGGCAAGAGCACGGTGATCGAGCTGCTGCTCGGTTTCCTGTCGCCTGATGCTGGGCGCATCACGCTGAACGGCGTTGACGCCGCGAGCATCGCCCCGGAGGCGCTGGCGCGGCTCACGGCCTGGGTCGGCCAGCGACCGCTGCTGTTCGCGGCGAGCCTGCGCGAGAACATCCTGTTCGGCCGTCCGGAGGCAACCGAGGCCGAGGTTGAGGACGCCGCCCGGCGCGCCCGCGTGCTCGACTTCGCCGACATGCTGCCGCAAGGGCTGGACACGCTGGTGGGCGAGGGCGGCTACGGGCTGTCCGGCGGGCAGGCGCAGCGGGTTGCCATCGCGCGCGCCTTCCTGCGCAACGCTCCTCTCCTACTGCTCGACGAGCCAACGGCGCACCTCGACCCGGCGACCGAGCGCGAGGTGCTCGACAGCCTGCGCCGCCTGACCGCGGGGCGGACGACGATCCTGGCCAGCCACTCGGTCGCCGCCCACGCCTTCGCCGGGCGGCGGCTCGATCTGCGCGGCGGTCGGGTTGTCGCCCCGGCAAGGGGCGCCGCATGAGCATTGCCCCGGCAAGGGGGGCAGCATGAAGTCCCTGCTGCGCGTGGTCGGGCTGTGGCGCGGCGAGGCGGAATGGCTTGCCGGGGGTATGGTCGTCTCGGTGCTCGCAGCGGGCTGCGCGGTGCTGCTGCTCGCGATTGCGGCTGGCCTCGCGGCGCGGGACACGGGCGCGCCGCTGCTCGCGGCGATTGGGATTGCGGGCTTGCCGCTGCTCGTGCGGGCGCTCGGTGTGTCGCGCGTGGTGCTGCGCTATTGGAGCGGCTGGTCACGCACGCCGCGACGTTCCGGGCGCTTGCGTCGCTGCGGATCTGGTTCTTCCGCGGACTTTCCGCGCGTCTCGCGGGCGGCCTCGGCCTGCGCCGCTCGGGCGACGTGCTGGCGCGCCTCGTCGCGGACGTGGACTCGCTCGACGGCATCTATCTACGCATCCTCGTGCCGTTCGTGGCGGGCCTCCTGGTGCTGCCCATCATCGCTTGGCTGATCGCCGCCGAGGCGCCGGGCCTTGCCGCGCTCGTCGTTGCCCTCTTCCTCGTGGCCGCGCTCGTGCTGCCTGCGGTCGCCGGGGGCCTAGCGCTGCAGGGCAGCCAGGCGTTCGCCGAGGCGGGCGCGCGGCTGCGGACGAGCGTGCTGGACGCGGTGACGGGGCTGCGGGAGGTGCGCGCGGTCGGGGGCGAAGGCGTGGTGCTGGGAAGGATCGCGGAGCAGGAGGGGGCGCTCGCGGGCGCGCAGCGCGGCGTTGTGTCGCGGGCGGCCCTCGCGGGAGCCGCGAGCC
Organism: uncultured Alphaproteobacteria bacterium; assembly: GCA_963839135.1. Taxonomy (GTDB): domain Bacteria; phylum Pseudomonadota; class Alphaproteobacteria; order Acetobacterales; family Acetobacteraceae; genus CAWKEH01. The sequence goes on along the minus strand of CAWIUA010000049.1, from coordinate 24,386 downwards.
TCCTCTGCGGCCAAGCCGCGCTGCTGATCGTCTTGGTCTGGCCGGGTTTGAGCGCAGGGCAGGTGGTGCTGGCGGCGTTCCTGGTTGTCGCGGCGTTCGATGTCATCGCTGGTCTCCCGCGGGCCGGATCGCTCGCCGGGCGTGCGGCGGCCGGAGCGCAGCGGGTGCTCGCCGCGGCGGAGGGACCACTGCTTTTGCCCGACCCGGCTCGGCCGCGGGCGGCGCCGGCTGGGGGCGGGCTCTCCTTTGAGGCGCTGCGCTTCCGCTGGGCGCCCGACCGGCCGCTCCTCTTCGACGGTCTCACGCTCAGCGTGCCGCCGGGCGGTCGCATCGCCGTCCTCGGACCGTCGGGCGCGGGCAAGAGCACGCTTGCAGCACTCGCGCTCAAGGTCGCGGCGCCGCAGTCGGGCCGGGTGCTGCTCGGCGGCGTAGACCTTGCCCAGCTTCGCGCCGAGGATTTGCGCGCCCGCGTCGCCTGGCTTGGGCAAGCGACGCAGCTCTTCGCCGACACGGTTCGCTCCAATCTCCTGCTGGGCAAGCCGGACGCGCAGGAGGACGCGCTGTGGGAGGCGCTGGAGCGCGCGCAGGTCGCGGACGTGGTGCGCGCCCTGCCGGACAAGCTCGACACCTGGCTGGGCGAGGGCGGCGCCGGGCTCTCCGGCGGCCAGTCCCGGCGCATGGCGCTCGCGCGCACGCTGCTGCGCGATGCGCCCGTGCTGATCCTGGACGAGCCGGCCGCCGGGCTCGATCTGGAGACCGAGCGCGCCTTCCTGGAGACGCTGAACGCGGCGACGGCGGGACGCACGGTGATGCTGATCGTGCATCGCCTGCTCGGCGTGGAGCGGCTCGACCGGGTCTGGCGCCTCTCCGCTGGGCACGCCGTCGCCGCGGCGGCGTGACGACCGTGCCAGGAAACGGACCGGCCAACGCGGTCCCCGCCGAGTTCGGCTTGATCGCCCGGCATTTCCGCCCGCTCGCCGGACCGGGCGCCCTCGACCTGCTCGACGATGGCGCCGTCCTGCAACCGCCGCCCGGCCGCGAGCTGGTGCTCGCGGCCGACGCGATGGTGGAAGGCATCCACTTCCTCCCCGGCGATCCGCCGGGCACCGTGGGCGCCAAGCTGCTGCGCGTGAACCTCTCCGACCTCGCGGCCATGGGCGCCGATCCGCTCGGCTATCTGATGACCGTCGCCGCCCCGCTCCATACGACCAACTCATGGTTCGCTGCCTTCGCCGCCGGTCTGGCCGCGGATCAGGCGCGTTTCGGCATCACGCTCCTCGGCGGCGACACGACGGGCACGCCTGGCCCGCTGACCCTCTCGCTCACCATCCTTGGCCACGTCGCACCCGGCGCCGCCGTCCGCCGCTCCGGCGCCCGGCTCGGCGACGAGATCTGGGTCACGGGCACGATCGGCGACGGCGCGCTCGGCCTCGCGGCACTTCGCGGCACCCTGCCCGACCCGGACGGCACCCTCGCCCGGCGCTACCGCCTGCCCGAGCCGCGGCTGGGCCTCGCGCGCGCCGGTCTCGTCCATGCTTGTCTCGACGTGTCGGACGGTCTCGTGCAGGACCTCGGCCATCTCTGCCGCGCCGCTGATCTCGGCGCCGAGATCGCGGCCGCCGCCGTCCCCCTCTCGCCGGCCGCGCACGCCGCCGGGCCGGACTGGCTGGAGACCTGCCTCGCGGGCGGGGACGATTACGAGCTGCTCATGGCCGTCCCTCCCTGGCAAGCGCCGGCTCTCGCGGCTCATGCTGCCCAACTCGGGATTTCGGTGTCACCGATAGGTCGTTTCGTGCAAGATTCGGGCGTGCGTGTCCTCGACGGCGCAGGCCGGCCGATGCACCTCGCCCGGACCGGCTGGAGTCATTTCTAGGAGAAGGATCCCGGCGATGTCAGGCGCAACTCCGTTCGACGCAGGCTTCCCGGCACTGGGCCGCACGGTCACGCTCCAGCGGAACTGGTGGCTGCTCCTGATCCGGGGCGCCCTCGCGCTGCTGTTCGGCCTGGTCGCGCTCGTTCTGCCAGTGCCGACGATCGCGGCCTTGGTCTTCCTGTTCGGCATCTACATGGGGGTGGACGGTATTTTCGCGTTCATCGCCGGGGCACGCGCGGCGGTACAGGGCCAGCGCTGGGGCGAGCTGATGTTCGAGGGCATCATCGACATCGTCGCCGCCATAGTCGCTTTCACCTTTCCGCTCGCGACGATCTTCGCGATCGTGATCTTCGCGGCCGTTTGGGCGGTGTTCAGCGGCGTCGCGCTGCTCGTCGCCGCCTTCCGCCTCCCTGGCGAGAGCGGCGGCCGATGGGTCATGGCGCTCGGCGGCATCATCTCGATCATCTGGGGCGTGCTGATCTGGTGGGAGCCGATCGCGGGCGCGGTGGTTCTGACCTACTGGCTCGGTGCCTACGCCATCCTGTTCGGCGCGGCGCTGATCGTGCTCGCGCTACGCCTGCGCCAGGGTATCGTGCGGTAAGAACCGTTGCGTGCAGATCGCGTGATTAGGCGAACTCGTCCCCAACCGGGGTAGTCACGCTACGCGCGATTCATACCGGTCGCCCCGGACAGGTCACTGGCCGGGGCCGTTGGTATCAGACGCCTCATCCATCTGCAGCGCCCCGCGCAACAGCGTGTTGACCTGAGATTGCCAGCCAGGTCCCGCCGCACGCAACCTCGCAAGCACGTCTGGATCGAGGCGTACGCTGATCTGCTCCTTCGCCGCGCCAGCCTTCGGCCGGCCGCGCCCGCGACGCACGAATGCGTCGCCCTCGAAGACATCGGCCTCGGCGAGCATCTGCTCGGTCAGCTCCGGCGCGTCGTCTGGATCAGCCCAATCAGCGGAACCAGCGGGATTCTTCCTCTGCATGGGCATATCTCATGGATATGATGCGACGCGCCCCGCCGCGAGGGGTCCAGACCAGCACGACACACCGTCCCGCCAAGTGCCCGGCGGTGATGAAGCGATCCTCGCCGTAGTCGTGCCGCGCGTCTCGGACCGTAACAGTGCGGCCGGCAAACACCTCGCCCGCGTCAGCGAAGTCGAGACCGCGATGCTTAAGCGTTTCGGCCCGCTTCACTGGGTCGAAGCTGACATCCACGAATTAACGTATCACGGTAATTCGGCGGAGGCAAATCCTCGGACATGCTCCTTGCGAGATCCTCACCACCGCACCTCCGGCGGCAGGCTCATCAGGATCGCCTCCACGTTCCCGCCAGTGCGCAGTCCGAACAGGGTGCCGCGGTCGTGCAGGAGGTTGAACTCCACGTAGCGCCCGCGCCGGACAAGCTGGTGGTCCCGCTCCGCCTGCGTCCACGGCTCACCCATGCGCCGTTGGACAATCGCTGGGAAGGCGTCGAGGAAGGCCCGGCCCACGTCCTGCGTGAAGGCGAAGTCGGCGGCTGGGTCGCCGCTGTCGAGGTGGTCGAAGAAGATGCCGCCGACGCCGCGCGGCTCCCCCCTGTGCGGCAGGAAGAAGTAGCGGTCGCACCACGCCTTGAAGCGGGCGTAATACTCGGGGTGGTGCGCGTCGCAGGCCGCCCGAAGTGCTGCGTGGAACGTCTGCCGCGTCCTCCGTCGCCTCGGCCGAATCGGGGCGCATCGGCGTGAGATCGCCGCCGCCGCCGAACCAGCCCTTGCGTCGTGACCAGCATCCGCGTGTTCATGTGCGCCGCCGGCACGCGAGGGCTTTGCATGTGGGCGACGACGCTGATGCCGCTCGCCCAGAACCGCGGGTCCTCGGCGGCGCCCGGGATCTGGCCGCGGAACTCGGGGCTGAACTCGCCCCAGACGGTCGAGACGTTGACGCCCACCTTCTCGAACACGCGCCCGCCGCGCATCAGGCTGATCACGCCACCGCCGCCGCCCTCGCGCGGCCAAGGCTTGCGCTCGAAGCGGCCTGGTTCGCCCTTGGGCGCGCCGGGCAACGTCTCGGCCTCGTCCTCGATGGCCTCGAACGCGGCGCAGAGCTGGTCACGCAGGCTTTCGAACCAGGCGCTCGCGGGAAGCTGGAGCGCGTGATGTAGCGAACCTTGCGGCTCGGGGATTCGGACTGACATGGGCATCAGGGTAGCTGTTCGCCGCGGTGAGTTGCAGGGGCAAGGCCGCCGGCTTACAACGCGCCCCGACTTGAAGGTAGCCCAGGGATTCCAATGGCCGACACAGCCAGCGCCGCCGACATCCGTGAAGCCCTCACCACCGTCGGGAACGAGAGCGTCCACAAGCGCGACTTCCTCAAGCTGCTGACCGGCTGCGGGGTCGCCATCGGGGTCGGCGCCATCGCGTGGCCGTTCATCGACAGCATGGACCCGGCGCAGGACGTGCTCGCGCTCTCCAGCGTCGAGGTGAACATCTCCCCCGTGGAGGCCGGCTCCGGCATCACCGTGGTCTGGCGCGGCAAGCCCATCTTCGTGCGCCACCGCACGCCCGCGGAGATCAAGCAGGACGAGGCCGTGCCGATGTCGGCCCTCATCGAGCCGGCCACGGACGAATCGCGCCATAAGCCCGGCAAGGCCGAGTGGGTGATCATGATCGGCATCTGCACCCATCTCGGCTGCATCCCGCTCGGCAACAAGCCGACCGACCCGCGCGGCGATTACGGCGGCTATCTCTGTCCCTGCCACGGCAGCCAGTATGACGCCGCCGGGCGGGTCCGGCACGGGCCAGCGCCGCTCAACCTCTACCTGCCCCCCTACGACTTCATCAATCCCACGCGCATCAAGATCGGCTGAGGAGCGAGTCATGGCCGGCCTGCACAAGAGCACCTACAAGAACCCGGTCATCAACTGGATAGACACGCGCCTGCCTGTCTTCACGTTGATGCAGAAGGAATACGCGGTATTCCCGACGCCGAAGAACTTCAACTATTTCTGGAACTTCGGCGCGCTGGCGATGATCAGCCTGGTGATCATGATCGCCACCGGCGTGTTCCTCGCCATGAACTACACGGACAACTCAACCCTCGCGTTCAACTCCGTGCAGCGCATCATGCGCGACGTGAACTACGGCTGGCTGCTCCGCTACGCGCACGCCAACGGCGCCTCGATGTTCTTCATCGTGGTCTATGTCCACATTTTCCGCGGCTTCTACTACGGCTCCTATAAGTCTCCGCGTGAGCTGATCTGGTTGCTCGGGGTCGTCATCCTGCTGTTGATGATGGCGACCGCCTTCATGGGCTACGTGCTGCCCTGGGGTCAGATGAGCTACTGGGGCGCCACCGTCATCACCAACCTGTTCTCCGCCTTCCCGCTCGTCGGCGGCCCGATCGTGACCTGGCTTTGGGGCGGGTTCAGCGTGGACAATCCGACGCTCAACCGCTTCTTCAGCCTGCATTATCTCCTGCCGTTCATGATTTTCGGCGTAGTGTTTCTCCATGTCATCGCCCTCCACATCACGGGGTCGAACAACCCGCTGGGCATAGACGTGAAGAGCCCGCAGGACACGCTGCCGTTCCATCCTTACTACACGGCCAAGGACAGCATCGGCGTCTGCGTGTTCCTCCTCGTGTTCGCCTGCTTCATCTTCTTCCTGCCGAATTTCTTCGGCGATCCGGACAACTTCATCCCGGCGAACCCGTTGTCCACGCCCGCGCACATCGTGCCCGAGTGGTATTTCCTGCCGTTCTACGCGATCCTGCGCTCCGTGCCGAACAAGCTCGGCGGCGTATGCATGATGTTCGGCTCGATCCTCGTGCTGTTCTTCCTGCCCTGGCTGGACACGTCGCCGGTGCGTAGCGCCCGGTTCCGGCCGCTCTACCGGCCGTTCATCTTCGTGCTGGTTGCCGCCGTGGTCGTGCTGGGCGTCGTCGGCGCGAACAAGCCGCTCGGCATCTGGATCCCCATCGGGCGAGTCGCGACGGCCTACTACTTCCTGCACTTCCTGGTGCTGCTGCCCTTGCTCGGCAAGCTCGAGACGCCTTTGCCGCTGCCGGAGAGCATCTCGCGCCCGGTCGTGCGCCGGATGCCGCCGGGCGGGCCTGGCGGCGGACCGCTCCCAAGCGGCGCGACCGCGAAGCCCATGGAGAAGCCGTGATGCGTTCGGTCCTCGTGCTGGTGGGCATCCTGCTGGCCAGCCCCGCCCTCGCCCAGGGCGGCGCCGCGACTTCGTTCTCCACGACGGCTGAGGAACCGCCCGCTCGGCACTGGTCGTGGTCTGGGCCGTTCGGCACCTTCGACCGGGCGAGCGCGCAGCGCGGCTTCCAGGTCTACAAGGAAGTGTGCTCCAACTGCCACTCCATGAAGTTTCTCTATTACCGGAACCTGAGCGCGCTCGGGTTCTCGGAGCCGGAGATCAAGGCCATCGCGGCGAGTGTGCAGGTGCCGGGCGACCTGGACGACAACGGCCAGCCGACGGAGCGGCCCGGCAAGCCGTCCGACCATTTCCGCTCGCCGTTCCCCAACGACGCGGCGGCCCGCGCCGCCAACGGGGGCGCGCTGCCGCCCGACCAGTCGCTCCTCGTGAACGCGCGCGAGGACGGGCCGAACTACATCGACGCGCTCCTGCAGGGCTACCGGGACCCGCCGTCCGGCATGCAGGTCGCTGACGGCAAATACTACAACATCTACTTCCCCGGCCGGCAGATCTCGATGCCGCCGCCGCTCTCCGACGGCCAAGTCACGTATGCGGATGGCACGAAGGCGACCGTTCCGCAGATGGCACACGACGTGGTGACGTTCCTGACCTGGGCGGCGAACCCGGACATGGAGCAGCGCAAGCGCATCGGCGTGAAGACCGTGCTCTTCCTCGTCTTCATGACCGGCCTCACCGTCGCTGTGAAGAGGAGGGTCTGGAAGGACGTCCATTAGCCGGCCAGCTGCCGTGACTACGAGGGATCAACACTGGAACTTAGGCTTGCCGTCCGCGTTCGTGCCGGAAAGCGGAAAGGCCTTCGGTCATGTGGTTCATCCTTCTCGTCCTGATTATCATCCTGCTGTTCAGCGGCGGCGGTTACTATGGCCGCCGGCGTGCCTACTACGGAGGCGGGACCTTCATCGGATGGCTCGTCATCCTGTTCATCATCTTCTGGATCGCGGTCCTGTGGGGCGGGCCTCACTACGGCTATTACAATTCCTGGTACTAAGCCTGGCGGCATCGGCCCGTGGCTGACCTGATCCAGCCTGTGATCGGCATCATCGGCGGCTCTGGTCTCTACGAGATCGAGGGCCTCCGGGATACCAAGTGGCGGCGCGTAGACACGCCTTGGGGCCGGCCGTCGGACGAGCTGCTCTGCGGCACGCTGGAGGGCGTGAGCTGCGTATTCCTCCCCCGGCATGGGCGGGGGCACCGGCTCTCGCCCACGGGGATCAACTATCGAGCGAATTTGGACGCGCTGAAGCGCCTCGGCGTGACCGATGTGCTTTCTTTATCCGCGGTCGGCAGCCTGCGCGAGGACCTGCCTCCAGGGCAGTTCGTGATCGTGGACCAGTTCATCGACCGCAGCTTTGCCCGTGAAAAGAGCTTCTTCGGCAACGGCTGCGTCGCCCATGTCTCGATGGCGCAGCCGGTCTGCGCGCGCGTCGGCGACGCCACGGAGGAGGCGGCGCGCGGCCTCGGCCTGCCGGTCACGCGGGGCGGCACCTACCTCGTCATGGAGGGGCCGCAGTTCTCGACCAAGGCGGAGAGCGAGCTCTACCGCTCATGGGGATGCAGCGTCATCGGCATGACCAACATGCCGGAGGCCAAGCTCGCCCGCGAGGCCGAGATCTGCTACACCACCGTCGCGATGGTTACGGACTACGATTGCTGGCGCGAGGGCCAGGAGGCGGTGACGGTGGATGCGGTGATCCGCGCCCTCGTGGAGAACGCGGACAAGGCACGCGCGCTCGTCCGGGCCGTGGTGCCCCAGCTCGGCCGGCCGCGCCCCCCGTGCTCGGCGGATTGCGACCACGCGCTCGACCACGCCGTGATCACCACGCCGAACGAGCGTGACCCGGCGCTGCTGTCCAAGCTCGGCGCCGTCGCCGGGCGAGTGCTGGCGTAAAACAAGGTCTCATCGTTCCGGCCGGTTGACGCCCCCCTTCCTGCCGGCTCACAGTCTCCTCAAGGCAGAAAGGCCAGGAGGAGGGAACCATGCCAATCCAGATCGCGCGTCGCACCCTGCTGCAAGCCACGGCGGCGGGCCTTGCGCTGCCAGCGCTCGCGCAGCCAGCCGCGGGCAAGAAGGTCAAGATCGCGCTCTCGAACTCCTACATCGGCAACAAGTGGCGCATCGAAATGGAGAACGTCTTCAAGGCGGCACTCGCGATGGAGCCGTTCAAGACCGACGTGGCCGGCTCCGTGTTCAACTCCGGCAACGAGGCAGCTAAGCAGTCTCAGCAGATCACCAGCCTCATCTCCGAGCGCGTGGACGCCATCGTGGTCAACGCCGCCTCGCCGACCGCGCTCAACGGCATCCTGCAGCAGGCGGCCTCGCGCGGCATCCTGGTCGTCTCCTTCGACAATATCGTCACCACGAACGCGGCGCTGAAGGTCAACACCGACCAGTACCAGTTCGGCATCAAGGGCGCGGAGTGGCTCGCGCAGAAGATGGGCGGCAAGGGCAACGTGATCATGGTCACGGGCGTGGCCGGCACTTCCGTGGACGAGGACCGCAACAAGGGCGCGGACAGCGTCTGGGCCAAGAACCCCGGTATCAAGGTGGTCAACCGCTACACGGGCATGTGGGACTCGTCGGTCGCCGAGCGCAACACGGCGGCTGTGCTGCCGTCGCTGCCGCAGATCGACGGCATTTGGTGCCAGGGCGGGACGGACGGCGTGCTCAAGGCGTTCATCAGCGCGAACCGGAAGCTGCCGCCGACCGCCGGCGAGGGCGAGAACGGGTTCCGCAAGTTCATGCTGGGCTACATGGACCACAAGGTCGAGGGCATCTCGATCGGCCAGCCGCCGTTCCTGTCCGTAATCTCACTGGCGCTGGCGCGGCAGGTGCTCATGGGCAAGCACCCGAAGACGGACATCACCATCCCCTTCCCGTTCGTGACGAACGAGACGGTGAAGGTGGGCGAGACCGTGTTCCCGGACCTGCCGGACAGCTTCTTCGCCGACTTCACCGATTCCGGGCCAGACGCCACGGTGAAGCTCTGCGTCGAGGCCGCGCTCGACGGCAAGCCGTGCTCGGGGACGCTGGACGTCAACTTGCCGCAGGCATGAGCGAGACCCGCGGCGCAGCCGTCGAGGGCGTCGGGATCAGCCGCAGCTTCGGAGGCGTCCATGCCTTGCAGGACGCCTCCTTCGCTGCCGTGCCGGGCGAGGTGCACGCGCTCGTCGGCGAGAACGGCGCGGGGAAGAGCACGCTCATCAAGGTGCTCGGCGGGCGCATCCGGCCGGACAAGGGTGTGGTCCGCATAAAGGGGGAGCAGACAGCACTCGCCGGCCCGGAGAGCGCACACCGCCTCGGCGCCTGGACGGTGTTCCAGGAACTGACGCTGCTTCCCTGGATGACGGTCGCCGAGAACCTGCTGCTCTCGCGCGAGCCGCGGGGGCGGTTCGGGCTGATCGACCGCAGGAACCTGGCGGCGCGGGCCGACTCGGTCCTGGCGGGATTCGGCATCACCCACATAGACCCGCTCGCCCTCGTCGAGGACATATCGCTCGCCGAGCGGCAAGTCGTCGAGATCGTGCGCGCGATCAGCCACGAGCCGGCCATACTGTTTCTCGATGAGCCGACGTCCTCGCTCGTCGAGCGCGAGGTCGCGTGGCTATTCGGCCAGGTGCGGCGGCTGCGCGACCAGGGCTGCGCGGTGGTGTTCACGTCCCATCGCTGGAACGAGGTGCGGAGCATCGCCGACCGCATCACCGTGTTCCGCGGCGGGCGCGAAGTCGGGACCTTCACGGAGCTGGACGAGGATCAGGCGGTAGCACTCATGACCGGCCAGAGCGTCGGCACGCTCTACCCGGCGCTGTCGCCCACGACGGAGCGCGAGCCCGCCTTGCAAGTTGAGCGGCTTTCGGCGCCGCGGGTGCGCGACGTGTCGTTCACCTTGCACAAGGGCGAGGTGCTCGGCGTCGGCGGCCTTGCCGGGCATGGGCATCGCGAGCTGTTCTTCACCTTGTTCGGCGCCGGGCCGCGTCCGACGGGCGGGCACGTGCGGCTGGACGGCCGCGAGATCCGCCTGCGCAGCCCGCGCGACGCGGTGCGCCGGGCGGTAGGCATCGCGCTGGTGCCGGAGGACCGCAAGAGCGAGGGGCTGCTGCTCGCCATGACGGTGCGTGACAATCTCACGCTCTCGATCCTGCGCCGGCTCGCCAATTTCGGTGTCCTGCGCCAGGGGCAGGAGCGGCGGCTCGCGGATAGCATGGTGCGGCAGCTCAAGGTGCGGACGCCGGGGCTCGCGGCCCCCGTCGGCGCGCTCAGCGGCGGCAACCAGCAAAAAGTGCTCGTCGGGCGCTGGCTGCTCGCCGAGAGCCGGGTCCTGCTGCTCTACGACGTGACCCGCGGCGTGGACGTGGCGACCAAGCACGAGATGTATGAGCTGATCCTGCGTCTCGCCGACGAGGGCCGCTCGATCCTGTTCTACTCCAGCGACGCGGAGGAGCTGGCGCACCTCGCCCATCGCGTCCTGGTCATGCGCGAGGGGCGGATCGCCGCCGAGCTGCAGGCGCCCGGCATCACCGCCGAGCAGGTCGTCTCCGCCGCGGTACGGGACCGGGTTGCCGCCTGACGCCGCCATCGGCCCCATGGCCACAGGGCGGCGCCCGCGCTGGGCGCACGGCCTCCAGCAGAACGCTGGGCTGGTGCTCGCGGCGGCGATGCTGCTCGCCGCGATCGTGCTCTACGTCGTCATTTTCTACATCGAGCAAGGCGCCGTCCCGGGCAGCTTCGAGCTGACCACGACGGTGAACAACACCATGCCGCTCGTCCTCGCGGCGATGGCGCAGACCGTGGTGGTGCTGACGCGCGGGCTTGACCTCTCCGTCGGCGGGATCGTGGACCTCACGAACGCGCTCGCCGCGATCACGCTCGGCACCTCCGTCCGCGAGCATGGTGGGCTGGTCCGTGCTCATCCTGCTGATCGGCGCCGCCTGCGGCGCCTTGAACGGGGTGCTCGTCGCATTCGGGCGCTTGCAGCCGATCCTGGTCACCTTGGCGACGCTCTCGATCTTCCAGGGCCTCGCGATCCGCGTCCTGCCGCAGCCCGGCGGCACCGTCCCGCCCTCCTACAGCGCCGTGCTCGCCAACACCTCCGGGCCGGTGTCGCTGATCTACGTCGCCCTCGCGATCCTGCTCTGGCAGCTGTTCCGGCGCACGCGGCTCGGCGTCGGCCTCTACGCCATCGGCAACGACGAGCTGGCGGCGCAAGCCAACGGCGTCCCGGCGCGGCGGACGAAGATCCTCGCTTACGCGATCGGCGGCGCGCTGTCCGCGGCGGCCGGGCTGTTCCTGGCAGCAACGAGCACGGCGGGCGACGCCACGACTGGCAACGGCTACACGCTGACCTCGATCGTTGCCGTCGTGCTGGGGGGCGTGAATTTGTTCGGTGGGCGCGGCAGCGCCGCGGGCGCGGTGCTAGGCGCGTTCATCACCACGATGATCGTGAACATCCTGTTCTTCGCGCATATCGATCCGCTCTACCAGAACTTCTACGAAGGCTTGTTCCTCGTCATCGCCGTCGTCGCCGCGGGCGCGGTCGGGCGGGCTATGCGGGGGAGGGGCTGATGGGGTGGGGCAGGAATGAGCTGGGCGCGCGGCTCGGCTCGCGCGAGCAGCGGCGCGTGCTCTACGCCTGGGGTGCGGCGGTGCTCCTGTTCGTGCTCGGCAACCTGGTGCGGCCGGGCTTCGCGAGCCTGGCCAGCGTCGAGGCGGTGCTCACCGTGGCGTCGTTCGTGGGGCTGGTCGCGGCGGGGCAGCTCTTCGTGATCCTGATCGGGGGCATAGACCTGTCCGTGCCGTGGGTGCTGAACGCGGCGGCGATCCTGGTCGCGACGAGCTCGCTCGGGCAGAACAGCCGGGCGGCGTGGGCGCTGCTGCTGACGCTCGCCATGGGCGCTGGCGTCGGCCTGCTCAATGGTCTCGGCGTGACGCTTCTCGGGGTGCCGGCGGTGGTGATGACGCTCGCGATGAACGGCATCATGGAAGGGCTGACGCTGGGGCTGAGCGGCGGGCTGACGTGCGGCGCCTGCGCCTCCTACGCGCCGCCCGTGGTGCAGGCGGCCGTGCACGGACTCTGGCTGGGCGTCCCGACGGCGCTCTGGCTATGGCTGATCGTGGCGGTGATCGTCTCGGCCGTGCTGGGCCTGACGAGCTTCGGCCGCGCTACCTACGCCATCGGCAACAACGCGCGGGCGAGCTTCCTCGCGGGGGTGAACGTGACCGCGGTGACGGTGGCACTCTACGCGCTGTGCGGCGTCTTCGCGGCGCTCGCGGGCGTGCTGCTGGTCGGGTTCGGCGGCCAGGCGTCGCTCGGCATGGGTGATCCTTACCTGTTCCAGAGCATCGCGGCGGTGGTGATCGGCGGCGTCTATATCCTGGGCGGGCGCGGCTCCTACGTCGGCGTCGTCGCGGGCGCGATCAGCCTCGTGGCGCTGGTCAGCGTGCTGATGGCGATGAACATGCCGGAGTATGGGCGCAGCATCATCTACGGAGTCATCATCCTGGTGCTGCTGCTGCTTTATGGGCGGGAAGCGGGAGAGAGCTAGCCCTCGCGCTCTGAGATTCTGTAGCGGCGATGCGGTGATCGCCCGCACGGGACAGTAGAGGGCGTTGCCTCGGCGTCTCGATGCCGCACGCTCCGTAACAGTATCTGCAACCGTAGCTGCTATTGTTCCGCTTGCAGAGCAATGTTGCCTTGACGCAAGCTGCGCCGGGCCCCTGGCGCGGGCCAGGGCCGCCCTGAAAGGGTGGAAGACATGCAAGAGCGCTACATAGGCGGAGCGTGCTCACCCTCGCGGCGGGCGGGCTCGCGGCCCCGTGGGTCGCGCGCGCGGCGGACATGCCGGGTGTCACCAAGCACCTCGATCAAGATCGGCCAGACCATGCCTTACAGCGGCCCGGCCTCGGCCTACGGCGTCGCCGGCCGAACCCAGGCGGCGCTCTTCAGAATGTTGAACGCTGGCGGCGGCCTCTACGGACGTACGATAGATCTGATGTCCGTGGATGATGGCTACAATCCGCCGCGCACCGTCCAGGAGACGCGACGGCTCGTGGAGGGCGAGGGCGTGGCCTTCATGTTCTGCGGCCTCGGCACGCCGACCCAGTCCGCCGTGCGCCAATACCTCAATGCGAAGAAGGTGCCCCAACTCTTCGTTGCGTCTGGGGCGGACAAGTGGGGAGACTACGAGCACTTCCCCTGGAGCATCGGCTGGCAGCCCAGCTACCGCACCGAGGCCCGCATCTACGCCAAGCACCTGCTGCAAGCGGCGCCGAACGCCAAGCTAGCCGTCCTCTACCAGAACGATGACTACGGGAGGGATTTCCTGATCGGGCTCAAGGATACGCTCGGTCCCAAGTACGAGCAGATCGTAGTCAAGGCGGTGTCCTATGAGGTCACCGATCCTACCGTGGACAGCCAGATCGTGAGCTTGCAAGCCTCCGGCGCCGACGCGCTACTCACCGCAGCCACGCCCAAGTTCGCCGCCCAAACCATCAGGAAGCTCGTCGCGATCAACTGGCGCCCGGCACCGCACTACCTGAACATGCCCAGTTCCTCGGCCGGGGCCGTAATGATCCCGGCGGGCGCGGAGAACGGCCGCGGCATCATCAGCGCTACGTTCGAGAAGGATCAGACCGACCCGCAATGGGCCAACGATCCTGGCCTGAACGAGTGGCGCGGCTTCATGAAGCAGTGGATGCCCGACGCCGACCTCAAGGACCTTAATACCGCATACGCCTACGGCATCGGCCTCGGGCTCAAGAAGGTCCTGGAGCAGTGCGGGGACGACCTCTCGCGTGAGAACATCATGAACCAGGCGACGAACCTGTACGACCTGCAACTCCCGACACTGCTGCCCGGCATCAAGGTGAACACGTCACCGACAAACTACCACCCAACCCGGCAGCTACAGCTCCAACGCTGGACCGGATCGTCGTGGGCGCTGTTCGGGGAGGTGCTGGAAGGGGCCTGACGCCAGCGCGCGGCCACAGACTGCTCGGCATCAGCCAGGGCGCCGCGTCTGTCCGGCGCGACATGGCAGGCGGGGACCGCAACTCGCGGCCCGGCGCCTCAGCGGGTGCTTCCGCGATGGCCGGACAGGACGGCGGCGGCACCCCCGATCGCGTTCCGGAACGCGTCGTCGAACGACACGCCGCGGATGCCCCACGACCCCTCGTGGCCATTCTGGGCCACGTGCCAGGTGCCGACCCACCCGGCATCCGCGTCGCTCCAGACGAGCGTGCCGGTCAGGGCCGCGAGCGCCGTGGACCGCACGGTCCGCGAGGCGCGGGCGACGAACTCTGGCCCGGTCGCGTCCCGCCCAGGCGAGTCCTGCTCGGGCAGGAGGATCACGCGCAGGCCGAACCGGTCCGCCGCGGCGGACAGCGCCTCGCGCTGGCGTTCCCCGTCGATGCCGTCGGCCGAGAGCATGTAGTCGTCGCCCTGCCGATCCTTGACCTTAACCGCGACGACGAGGGCAGGCCGGTTGCGCCACGCAGCACTGCCCAGGGTGGCTAGCGCGGTGTCAACCTTGGCCGGGTCGAACTCGACGATGAGGTCGTACGGCCGGTCGCGGCTGCCCTGCTCGTCGTGGTGCGGGATGTCGCTCATCCGGTCGAAGTAGGCGAAGCTCTCGGCGAGCGCCCCTGCCTTGGACGCGATCTGATCGAGGCGCGAGTCGTCGGCGAGCGCCGGGTCGCCGGAGACCTTCGCCATAACCCGGCGCAAGCACTGGCCCATCGCGCCCGGTCGGCCGCGCATGTCCGTCCCGGTCACGATGACGCTGCACCGATACAGGAACTCGGGGTTTCCAGCCGGCTGGGCAGCCGATACGGCCGGCAGCAATGCCCACGCAACCAATGACGCCAAGCCAATCGGGACCGCTCGCCTCACGATATCGCCTCCTGTGGCCGTGCCGCGCCTAACGTGCCGGATGGTCTAGCATTCTCACCAGAGAAACGCTATTAGATGGAGCGATTTCACGAGGAAGTCGCATTCATGGGTGAACGTGCGGGGTCGCTGCCGCTTGTAGGAGGGGAGCTGTGCCTCGACTTCTGCAACACCACCAGCGGCCGTGGCTCGCCCGACGTGATCGAGCATCTTGACGGGTACGGGGATGTCCTCCGCTGGGCGGCCCACGCCGGCGTCATGCCGCAAGCCGCCGTGGCACGGATGCGGTCTTCCCTAGGTGAGGTAGAGAAGACACGGCTGCTCCAGCGCGCCCTGGACACTCGGGAGGCGGTCCGCGCCGTCCTGGAGCCTGTCGCGAAGGGGACGTGGCCGAGCGGCAAGGCGCTGCAGCCGTTCAACGTCCTTGTTACACGGGCGTATGCCGGAGCCAGGATCGTCGAGGACGGGGGCCGGCTCGCTTGGCGCTTCCCGTCTCCCGATGCCGCGCCGGATGCGCTGATGGGCGCTATCGTCCGCTCGGCGGCAATCGTGGCCACTGAACGCGACCCGGCTCGGTTGAAGATCTGCCCAGGCCGGGGCTGTGGTTGGCTCTTCTACGACATGACGAAGAACGGCGGCCGGGTGTGGTGCGAGATGCAGGTTTGCGGCAGCCGGGCGAAGGCGCACGCGCGCTACCGTCGGATACGTGCGAGGCGCGAAGCGTCTGATGAGACTTGAGGAAGCGTTAACTGGCGGCGCAAGACGGCCGCCGGCAACTCTCGTTGGAGGCCTGATGGACAATTCTGAATCATTGCGCCCATCGCCGTCGAGGCGGTCGCGGTCGCGCCGCGCAAGCAGGTCTCGAACTACCCCGAGCCGTTCGCGTCCCGCATGGCAGGCCGGGAGAAGCGGGTGCTCGGCAACCTGTTCGGCCTACGGACCTTCGGCGTGAACCTGACCCGCTTGTCTCCCGGTGCGGTCTCGTCGCTGCACCACAGGCATACAAGCCAGGACGAGTTCGTCTGGATCGTGCAAGGTGAGCCGACGCTGGTTACGGACTCGGCTGAGACGGTGCTGAAGCCGGGGATGTGCGCGGGCTTTCCGGCCGGCGGCACCGCCCACCACCTGGAGAACCGGACGGGTGGGGACGTGCTCTACCTCGAGATCGGCGACCGCGGCGAGGGCGACGCCGTCGATTACCCGAGGGACGACCTCCAACTCGTCTGGGACGCGGATGAGGGCCGCCCGCGGTTCGCGCACAAGGATGGCTCGCGCTACTGACGCGTTGCTGCGGCGATGGGCACCGTCCCCTCCCCATCTCAGCATGCCTGGCGTATGGGGCATTCTATGCACAGAGTCTCAACAACGCCTATGGACAACCCGTCGGCCAACCGGTTCACGACTGGACGCCACGCCCGCGTCCGCCAGCCACCGTGATGGCCGGGCGGTACTGCCGCGTTGAGCGCGCCGACGCCGACCGCCACGCGGCCGACCTCTTCGCCGCCTACGCGGAGGCCGAGGACGACCGCGACTGGACCTACCTGTCCCAGGACCGGCCGCGGGATGCGGGCCAGTTTGAGGCATGGCTGCGCGCGGCGGCGGCCCAGCCGGATCCCGATGTTCCACGCCGTCGTTGACCAGGCGACCGGCCGGGCGTGCGGGATCGCATCCTACCTGCGGATCGACCCGGCGAACGGCGTCATCGAGGTCGGGAACATCAACTTCGCGCCCATGCTGAAGCGGACCCGCGCCGCAACGGAAGCCATGTTCCTGATGATGCGCCGGGCTTTCGACGAGCTGGGTTACCGCCGCTACGAGTGGAAGTGCGACAGCTTGAACGCGCCCTCGAAAGCCGCGGCGGCGCGCTACGGATTCGAGTTCGAGGGCATATTCCGCCAGGCGGTCGTATATAAGGGACGCAACCGCGATACGGCCTGGTTCTCGATCGTCGATACGGAGTGGCCGGGCGTGCGGGCTGCGTTCGAGCGTTGGCTTGACCAGGGCAATTTCGACGCGCAAGGCCGACAGCGCGAGCCCTTGTCGGCCGCAACCGCGCGGAGCGCCGGCCCATGACCGAATTTTGCGACCTGTCTCTGGCGGGTAGGTGAGGGCCGGCTGACAACGGCTCCCGAATGTATCTAATCTCGGGCTAGGAGGGCTGCCATGGCTCGGCGGATGCAGCGCGACGAATTCTATGCCTGGGCGAAGGCGCAGCCGCGCGGTCGCTTTGAGCGCGCGGAAGGTCTCGTGGTGGCGATGTCGCCCGAGCAGTATGGCCATACGCGCGTCAAGTATTCCATCACGAAGACCTTCGAGATCGCCCTTGCTGCCGCTGGCTCGAGCTGCATCGCCGTGCCCGAAGGGGCGACGGTGGAGATCGACGAGGACACGGACTACGAGCCGGACGCCAGCATCCACTGCGGAGAACCAATTCCGCGCGAGAGTTTAACTGTTCCTAATCCAGTAGTCGTCGTAGAGGTGATCTCGCCTTCGTCGCATCGCATTGATACGCAAGTGAAGCGCGACATGTATTTTCGCGTGCCCTCGATCCAGCACTACCTCGTCGTGTGCGCGGACCGTCGGGAAGTCACGCATTACGCGCGTGGCGAGGACAACGAACCGAGACTTGTCGAGGTGCTCACCGAAGGAACCCTCACGCTTGATCCGCCTGCCATCATGGTCGCGATCGATGATTTCTACGCCTGATGGAGCGTGGCCGAAGGGGCGAGGCCTTATCGTTACGAGGGTCGCTCATTTCCTGATTGTGTGAACTAGCGTCCGGTCGCCGCGAATGTTCTGCCAAAGCAACTTGTCAGCTATTGGACCTACCTTGATCCGACGCGCGCTCCAGCACACAAGCGGCGCTCTTGCCCGGAGTTCTTTGTCATGAATGCCCCCTCCGACCTGTCCGCCACCGAGGCCCGCCGCCTCATCGGCCGCAAGCAGCTCTCGCCGGTCGAATTGGTCGAGAGCTGTATCGGGCGGATCGAGGCGGTGGACCACGCCGTCAACGCCGTCGTCGCACGCGACTTCAAGCGGGCGCGGGCGGCGGCGCGGGCGGCGGAGGCGGCGGTGATGCGCGGCGATGTGCTCGGATCGCTGCATGGACTGCCGGTGGGCGTGAAGGACTTGGAGAACACGGCGGGGCTGCGGACGACCTACGGCTCCGAGCTATTCCGTGACCACGTGCCGGACGCGGACGACGACATCGTCGCCCGCATCCGGATGAGCGGCGGCATCGTGCTCGGCAAGACGAACACGCCGGAGTGGGGTGCAGGCGCCAACACGCGCAACCGCGTTTATGGCGCGACGGGCAACCCGTTCGACCCGGCGCGCTCCGCGGCCGGCTCGTCCGGCGGCTCGGCGGTGGCGCTCGCCTGCGGCATGGTGCCGCTCGCGACCGGGTCGGACATGGGCGGCAGCCTGCGCAACCCGGCGGCGTTCTGCGGTATCGTGGGTTTCCGGCCGACGCCGGGCTTTGTTCCGAGCGAGCGCCGGGTGCTCGGCTGGTCGTCCCTGTCCGTGCTCGGGCCCATGGGCCGGACCGTGGATGACGTGCGACTTCTGATGCGCATCATCGCCCACTCCGACCCGCGCGATCCGCTGTCGTGGGCACAATACCGGGTGTCCGCTGCGAGCGAGGCGCGCGATCTCGCGACCGTGCGCGCCACTTTCTCACCCGATCTCGGCTTCGCGCCGGTCGAGCACGGGGTCGCTCAAACCTTCGCAGAGCGCACCGGGCTGTTCCGGCACGTGTTCGCCGCGGCCGAGGACGCAGCGCCCGACAGCGCTGGCGCCGACGAGACCTTCGCCGTCCTGCGCGCGGTGAGCTTCCTCGCCAACCACCTCGCCCGCGTGCGCGAGACGCCCGACCTGGTCGGGCCGAACGTGCGCGCGAACGTCGAGGAAGGGCTGCGCTACACGGCCGAGGACGTGGCCCGCGCCGAGGCGGCGCAAACTGCGCTCTACCGCCGCTGGCTCGCCTTCTTCGAGCGCCACGACGTGCTCGTGACACCCGCGATCACGATCAGCCCGCGTCCTTGGACCGAGCTGTTCCCGCGCGAGATCAACGGGCAGGCGACGAAGAGCTACTTCCACTGGCTCGCGCTCGCCTACGCGGTGACGCTCGCGGGCTGCCCGGCGGTGGCGCTGCCGTGCGGGCTGGACGGGGCAGGGATGCCGTTCGGGCTGCAGATCGTGGGCCGGCCAGGGGGAGACGCCTGCGTGCTCGCGGTCGCTGCCGCGCTGGAAGCCGTGCTCGCGGGCGACCCGCGCACAGCGCGGCCCACTCCCGACCTCGCCCGGCTGCGCGCGGCGCCCCCGATCAGCGAGGCGCCGGGCTTCCTCGCGGTGGGCTAGCGAAGGCGTTGAAGGTGATGAGCGTGTAGGTGTCGGCGACGCCGGGCAGGGTCTGCACGCGCTCGGTCACGAACAGGCCGACGTCCTGGTCCGGGTCGAGGTAGAACTTCGCGAGCAGGTCGTATTGGCCGGAGGTGGAGTGGATCTCGGACAGCTCCTCGATCGTGTCCACGGCGAGTTTCGCCACCCGGTAGGCGTGCCCCATCTCACACTTCACTTGGACGAAGATCGCGCGCATGGCCCCTCTCCGCGGCTACTCGGGGGTGTCCTGGTCCAGCAGGGCCGCGGTGCTGATGGCGAGGCCTGGCACCGCGGTGGACGCGATAGTGCCTCCGAACGGGACGGCTTGAGCGCGGGAATACTCGCCCTCCATTGGCGCCCAATTCTGGTGGATAGCCCTGCCGCGCAGGTCAACGACCCAGTATTCCGGAATGCCAGCGGCGGCATAGAGACCGCGCTTGTAACCGAGGTCGTCCGTTAGCGTGTTCTCGGAGACCTCGATGGCGATCCGCACGCGCTCGCGCGGGACCCAGCTTCGAGTTCGGATAGGCTCCCAAACGATGATGTCCGGCTGCGGCACGTTGTAGTCGCTCGCGCGCACCGAGCCTTCCGAACCGACGCGCAGCGCCGATCCCATAGCGCGCAAGGCGTCGAGCAGAGCCGCGAACACTTCGACCTTGGCCGTCATGTGTGGGACGTATTGCGGACCCATGCGGCAGAGCAGCCCCTCGCGTAGGACGACGCGGTCGTTCGGATACGAGAAGATGCCCGCGTCGGCCATCCTCTCGAACTGGTCTGCCGTGAGGCGGACCACCGCCGCCGGGTCGAAGCCCAGCGCTAAGGCCGCGTCGGTCGTGGGTGCCTGGTCCATGGATCGAGACTAGGCAGCCTTCGGCGCGCCCGCAAGCGACGGGCGCTGCCTGCCTGGACATCGCGGCAGCAGCAGCCGAAGCTCGCCACCGGCAGCCGAGGGGCGAGGCATGCACAAGCTGGTTAAGCAGCAGGCGAAGGCGCGGCCGGGCGGGCGCATCCTCGCGGACGCGCTGGTGGCGCAAGGCATCCGGCACGTGTTCGCGGTGCCGGGCGAGAGCTACCTCGACGTTCTGGACGGATTCTACGGCGTGCGCGACAAGCTCTCGCTCGTGACCTGCCGTTTCGAGGCGGGCGCGGTGCACATGGCGGAAGCGGTCGGCAAGCTCACGGGCCGCCCGGCGGCTGCCATGGTCACGCGCGGCCCCGGCGCCTGCCACGCCGCCATCGGTGTCCACGTCGCCCAGCAGGACAGCACGCCGCTCCTGCTCTTCGTCGGGCAAATCCCGTTCGCCGAGACCGACCGGGAGAGCTTCCAGGAGGTGGACTACCGCCGCATGTTCGGCCCGCTCGCGAAGTGGGTGACGCAGGTGGACGACGCAAGGCGCATCCCGGAACTGGTCGCCCACGCCGTAGATGTGGCGACGAGCGGACGGCCCGGCCCGGTGGTGATCGCGCTCTCGGAGGAGATGCAGAAGACGGCGGCCGAGATGCCCGACCTAGGGCCGATCGAGGTGAGCCGGCCGCAGCCGGACCCGGCTTCCGTCGCGCGGCTCGACGCCATGCTCGCGCGGGCGCGGCAGCCGCTCGCGATCCTCGGCGGCTCGGGCTGGAGCGACGCCGGGCGCGCGGCGGTGCGCGACGCCTTGGTCGCGCGCGACGTGCCCGTCGCCGTCGCGTTCCGGCGCCAGGGACTCTATGACGGGACGCTGCCCAACTTCGTGGGCGACCTCGGCGTGGGCAGCGACCCGGCGCTCGTCGCGAAGGCGCGCGAGGCGGACCTCATATTGGCGCTGGGCACGCGGCTCGGCGAGGCGGTGACGCAGGGCTACACCTTGTTCGACCCGGCGGGCGGGACGGCGATCGTCCACGTCTATCCCGACCAGGCCGAGATCGGCCGCGTGTTCCGCCCGGCGCTCGGCATCGCCTCCGACCTCGACGCCTTCGCCCGTGCCTGGGTGGGGCGCGAGGCGGCGCCGGGCGGCTGGGGCGCGTGGACGCGCGAGCTGCGGGCGCTGCGCGAGGCGGGGCGGGAGATGCCGGACTACCCCGGCCCGCTCAACGTGGCGGCCTGCCTGCGGGAGCTGGAGACGCTGGCAGAGCCGGACGCCATCTTCACGACGGACGCGGGCAACTTCGCCGCCTGGCCGAGCCGGTTCATCAACTACGGTGACGGCCAGCGCGTCCTCGGCCCCTGCAACGGCGCAATGGGCTACGGCGTGCCGGCTGCGATTGGCGCGAAGCTGCTCTACCCGGCGCGCCAGGTGATCGCCTTCGTCGGCGACGGCGGGATGCTGATGACGGGCCAGGAGATCGCGACCGCGTTCCACCACGGCGTGGCACCCATCGTGCTCGTGTTCAACAACGGGATGTATGGGACGATCCGCATGTATCAGGAGCGCGCCTACCCCGGCCGCGTCTCCGGCACGGCGCTGACGAACCCGGATTTCGCGCGACTGATCGAGGCGTTCGACGGGCATGGGGAGGTGGTGCAGGCGACCGAGGAGTTCGCACCGGCGTTCAAGCGGGCGGTGGCGAGCGGCAAGCCCGCGCTGATCGAGCTGCGGACGGACCCGGAGCAGATCACGTCGCGAGCGACGATTGCGGAGTTGCGGGCGGGCGCGGGGACGAGGCCGGCGCCGAAGGCGAAGCGGGCGGTTGGCAAGAGGCCGGCGGCGGTGCGAAAAGCGGGGCGTTGAGGCGGCTTAGCCCGGCCACCCACGACTAGACCCCGTCTACTTTGGGAACCGTAGCTTCTCCTCGGGGTCGAGGCGATCTTTGACCCAGAGGCGATCGGCGACGGTGCAGGGCTCCTGATTGACTTGCGTCTCGAACGCGGCGACGCGCCAGGTCAGGTCCTCGGCCGTGGCATGGCAATGGTGGTAGGTGACGTCCTCGCCCAGCCAGCGCCACAGCGCCTCGACGGGCATCAGGTCCGGGCTGTAAGCCCGGCAGCGGTAAGAGCGTGATGCCCAGGCTCGCGGCGGCGCGGTCCAAGAAGTGCCATTCCAGGTAACACCGGAAATCAATAGAACTTTGACCGAAAAGGGATTTCTCGTTTTGGGTGTTACCCTGATTTGAACCACGCCCAGAATGGCATCTCGGTACGGCCAACGACGCCGTAGGCCGAGGCCGGGCCGCTGTAGGCCATGGTCTGCCCGATCTTGATCGAGGTCCTGGTCACGCCTGGCATGTCCGCTGCACGCGCAACCCATGGAGCCGCTACCCCGCTCGCTGCGAGGGTGAGCACGCTTCGCCTGCGCAGAGTTCTGTGCATCTCGTCCCCTTTCAGGGCGGCCCTAGCCCACGCCAGAGGCTCGGCGGCAGCGAGCCCAGGATGCTATTATCCCGCAAGCATAATCATATCGAATTCAAATAGAAAGTGGGCTGAAAATCAGCCGATCCGGCGGTCACGGCCCTCCCAGTAAGGAGCCCGCAGAGTCCGGCGCAATAGTTTGCCGGCCGCATTGCGCGGCAGCGCCTCCACGAATTCGATGGATTTCGGCACCTTGAACCCCGCAATACGACCGCGCGCGTGGGCGATGATCTCCGCTGGCGTCGTCTCGTGGCCCGGCCGCAGCACGGCGAACGCCTTGACCGCCTCGCCCCAATGCGGATCTGGCACTCCGATGACTGCCGCGTCGGCGATCGCCAAGTGGCTGAACAGGGCGTTCTCCACCTCCGCCGGAAAGACATTCTCGCCTCCAGTGATGATCATGTCCTTGACCCGGTCATGAACATAGACGAAACCGTCGACATCCATGTACGCTGCATCCCCAGTGCGCAGCCATCCGCCAGCAAGAATGGTCGCGCGCGTCGCTTCCGGGTTGTTCCAGTAGCCCTTCATCAGCGTCTCTGAGCGAAGGACGATTTCACCTACCTCGTCGGTTGGAACGTCCTCTCCGAGTGCGTCGACAATGCGCAGCTCGAAGCCCGGATATGCCTTGCCGCAGGATCTTAGCTTGCCAAGCTCCGGGGCATGCATCGCAGGCGGCAGAATTGTACCACCGCCGGTTGCTTCGGTGAGACCGTAGAGGTGCCAGAGACCAGCGTTGGCAAATATGGAACGCGCCTGCTCAACCAGCGTTTCGGCGATAGGCGAGGCACCGTAGGCGAGTATGCGCACAGAGCTGAAATCCGCCGTGGCTGCTTTCGGATGCTGCACAAGCAGCAAAATCGCCGCCGGCACCAACAGGGTGAAGGTGACGCGATAGGATGGGATTAGGTCGGCGACCAGCGCGGGGTTGAACTCCTCGGTCACGACCACGGTGGCACCATGAGAGAGGCCGATCAATCCGACATTCGCCCCGGCGATATGGAACTCTGGTAGGCAGAGAAGTGCGACGTCGTCTGGACCGAGGACGCCGAACCCGCCCGCTTCAGCGGCGCATAGCAATGCGATCGAGTTGCGGTTGCTCAGCTCGACGCCCTTCGGGAGGCCCGTCGTTCCCGAGGTATACATCTGGATGACCGTGGCTTCCGGTTCCGTCACCAGCGTCGGTTCGGCTTCCGACTGGGTTTCGCACCAGGCCACAACGTCCGGCCATTGGCCGTTGTCGCCATCAAGCGAAATGCAGCGGCAGCCTGAGGGGAGGTCGAGGGTGCCGGCAACTTCAGCAAATCCCTTGCCCAAAAACAGCAGCATCGCGCCTGCGTCGGCGAGGATCATGGTAATTTCAGATGGTGCAAGGCGCCAGTTCAAAGGGACAAAGGCAACACCGGCCTTGGCGGCACCAAAGAGAAGGCTGAAGAACCAGTCAGTATTCTTTCCGAGATAAGCAACGCGGGCGCCTGGCTCCACTGAATCGTTAGCAAGGCCGTGAGCCACCTGATTTGCCTGGCGGTTCAGGTCCCCGTAGGACGTGCTGCGGTCGCCGAAGACCAGCGCGACGGCATTCGGGTGTGCTAGCGCCTGATGGTAAAGCAACTCGCCAAGCGTACGGCTTTCCCACAGCTCTTGCATGTGGTTTGCCTCCCCCTGGAACCAAAGATGTTCCCCGCAAGGATCATTTCAACCTGAGGACGCTTG
>CAWIUA010000048.1:0-107412 GCA_963839135.1 uncultured Alphaproteobacteria bacterium | reverse complement strand
GTTGTGAGAGAAGCGCCCCATCCCTTCATCTAGTGAGAGGCTATGCCACAGCGGCCGGGCGAGAGCGACGACGCTTATGAGCGTCGGGTGAGGATCGAGAACATGGAGACCGATACCGCGAAGAAGCTGCACGACATCGAGCTGTCCACCAAGCAGTTCGACCTGGAGCAGCGCCGGCAAGGACGCCAGATTTTCATCGCGGGCCTCGCCGCGGGCGCCGCCATGCTCGCGGCCCTAGCCGGCCTGGCGCGGCTGATCTGGTTCCATCAATGAGTGGATCGTCACCGTGAGCTTGATCCCGGAAATCCTGCGCCTCGCGGACGCCTTCCGCGCGCGGGTGGTGGACGCGATGCCGGGCAGCTTCGTGTTCGAGCTGACAGGCGGGACGGACAAGCTGGACGCGTTCCTGGACCTGATGCGGCCGTTGGGGTCGGCAGAGGTGAGTAGGAGTGGGGTGGCGGCGATTGCGCGGGGGCAGCGGGTATTGTGAACGCGCCTGACCGCGAGGCGCTAATAGACGTCTTCATGAAAGTATACAGTGAGAACATAAGTTCGGCCAAGCATCAAGAGCAGATGGCGAATTCGGCCGGCACGCCCTTCTTTGCGCTGATAGCCGTATTTGGGTATCTCAGTAAAACTGGTTTTTTTAACGATCTCACACCTTTCAAACACTCTGCATTCATTTGGATCCTGAAATCTATAATCCTAGTTGTGTCGCTGAATAGAGTTGGGCACTCGTTTCGAGCAGCAGCGTATTACAAGATGTCTGGGCAAGTTTTCACATTCGTGCAGACTTTTTACGATCCATTGGCACCAAAACTTGAAAGTCATGAGAAACTCCTAAGCAAAGAGCGTATATTAGTTCGGCTCCCTTTTGATGATCGAGGGATTGTCGTAAGTATCGTCTTCTTGCTATTCGCGTTTTTCGTTCTGGTATTTCTCTAAATCACAGAGGAAGAAGCAATGCGCGTATATTACGACCGCGACGCCGACGTGAACCTCATCAAAAGCAAGCGCGTCGCCATCATCGGCTACGGCAGCCAGGGGCACGCCCACGCCAACAACCTCAAGGACTCCGGCGTCCGCGAGATCGCCGTCGGCCTCCGCCCGAACTCCGCGGGCGTCGCCAAGGCTGAGGCTGCCGGACTGCGCGTCATGGACCCGGCGGACGCCGCCAAGTGGGCCGATGTGGTCATGGTGCTCACCCCCGACGAGGGCCAGGGCGACCTCTACCGCGAGAAGCTCGGCCCCAACATGAAGCCCGGCGCCGCCCTCGCCTTCGCCCACGGCCTCAACGTCCACTTCAACCTGCTCGATCCGCGCCCGGACATCGACGTGTTCATGATCGCGCCGAAAGGTCCCGGCCACACCGTCCGCTCCGAGTATCAGCGCGGCGGCGGCGTCCCCTGCCTCGTCGCCGTGGCGCAGGACCCGAGCGGCAACGCCATGGAAGTGGCACTCTCCTACGCCTCCGCCATCGGCGGCGGCCGGGCCGGGATCATCGAGACCACCTTCAAGGAGGAGTGCGAGACCGACCTCTTCGGCGAGCAGGTCGTGCTCTGCGGCGGTCTCGTGGAGCTCATCAAGGGCGGCTACGAGACCCTGGTCGAGGCCGGCTACGCGCCCGAGATGGCCTATTTCGAGTGCCTGCACGAGGTGAAGCTCATCGTCGATCTGATCTACGAGGGCGGTATCGCCAACATGAACTACTCGATCAGCAACACCGCCGAGTATGGCGAGTACGTCTCCGGCCCGCGTATCATCAACGAGGAGACCAAGAAGGAGATGAAGCGCGTGCTGGACGACATTCAGTCCGGCCGCTTCGCGCGCGACTGGATGCTGGAGAACCGGGTCAACCAGTCCTCCTTCAAGGCGACGCGCCGCCGTCTCTCCGAGCACCCCATCGAGCAGGTGGGCGAGCGGCTGCGCGGCATGATGCCCTGGATCAAGCAGAACGCGCTCGTGGATAAGGTGAAGAACTAGGGGTGGGATTGCCTCGTTGTGCCCGTATCCATCGCGGGTACAACGAGGAGGACCACCCATGCACAAAATACTGCGCCTGGCCGGAGCCGCCGGGCTGCTGGCTACTCTCGCCGGGTGCTACGGCGCGCCGGTCACGGATCAACCGATCGTCGCGGGCACCGCCGCCCCGAACGCCGTGACCGCAACGGGCGCGCCCGTCGTCGCCGTGGGCTACAGGTGCTACGCGGGCACGTATATCTGCAATTTGCCGGCGCCCGGCCCGATCGGCACCGGCTGCTCCTGCCCTGGCCTCGGCGCGCCGAGCTTCGGGACGATCCGGTAGCGACCGGGGTTGCAGCGGGCGCGAGGCCGGACTAGCTTGCGCCCGTGTTCTCCGTGCTGCCCATACTGTTCTGCTTCGGCCTCGCGTTCAAGCGGGCTGTTGTGCGCGCCGCGCTCCTCCTCGGCGGCATCGGCCTCCTCCTTCGACTTATCCGCCCCCTGAGCGCCCGCCGGGCCTGAGAGGCGCCGGCACTCGCTCGGGGGGAAACCCTGAGATGCCGTACGCAGCCCCAAGCCCGAGGACGATTCCATGGCCCTGAACCACCCCAGCTTCGGCGACATGCCCGAAGACCGCGTAATCATCTTCGACACCACGCTCCGCGACGGCGAGCAGTCGCCGGGCTTCTCCATGAACCTCGGCGAGAAGCTGCGCATGGCGGAGGCTCTCGCCGACCTGGGCGTGGACGTGATCGAGGCGGGTTTCCCCATCGCCAGCCCCGGCGACTTCGAGAGCGTCCGGCGCATCGCCGAGGCGGTCCGTCGCCCGGTGATCTGCGGCCTGGCCCGCACCGGGCGGGACGACATCCTGCGCGCCGCCGAGGCCGTCCGCCCGGCGGAGCGCAAGCGAATCCACATCTTCGTCAGCACCAGCCCGCTGCACATGAAATACAAGCTCCGCGTCGAGCCGGAGACGGTGCTGGAGATGACGACCGCCTCCGTCGAGCTGGCGCGGCACCATACGGACGACGTGGAGTGGTCCGCCGAGGACGGCAGCCGCACCGAGCCGGATTTCCTGTGCCGCTGCGTGGAGGCCGCGATCAAGGCGGGCGCCACCACGATCAACATCCCGGATACCGTGGGCTATGCGCTGCCCGACGACATGGCCGCGATCTTCACCATGCTGCGCGAGCGCGTGCCGGGCGCCGACGCGGTAATCTTCTCGACGCATAACCATAACGACCTCGGCCTCGCAGTCGCCAACACGCTCGCCGCCATCCGCGCCGGCGTGCGGCAGGTGGAGTGCACCATCAACGGCATCGGCGAGCGCGCCGGCAACGCCGCGCTGGAGGAGGCCGTCATGGCGCTCCGGACCCGGCAGGACGCGGTGCCCTACAAGACCGGCATCACGACCGAGCGGCTGCTGCGCACCTCCAAGCTGCTGGCAGGCGTCACCGGGTTCGACGTGCAGCCGAACAAGGCCATCGTCGGGCGCAACGCCTTCGCCCACGAGAGCGGCATCCACCAGGACGGTGTGCTGAAGAACGCCGCGACTTACGAGATCATGACGCCGGAGAGCGTGGGCTGGGCGCGGACGAGCCTGGTCATGGGCAAGCACTCGGGCCGCGCCGCGTTCCGCGACAAGCTGCGCTCGCTGGGCTACGGCGAGCTGGGCGACAATCAGCTCAACGACGCGTTCCGCCGCTTCAAAGACCTCGCCGACCGCAAGAAGGTCGTCTATGACGAGGACATCGCCGCCCTCGTGGACGACGAGGTGCTGCGCGGCCAGGACCGCATCCGGTTCGTCTCGCTCGACGTGCGCGCCGGCTCGCGCGGGCCGCAGCGGGCGGACCTGGAGATCGAGGTGGACGGCGAGGTGCGGCGCGCCGAGGCCACCGGCGACGGCCCGGTGGATGCCACTTTCAACGCCATACGCGACCTGTTCCCGCACGAGGCGCGGCTCGTCCTCTTCTCTGTCGGTGCCGTGACCGAGGGCACCGACGCCCAGGCGAAGACCACGGTCCGCTTGGAGGAGGCCGGGAAGATGGTGGACGGGCAGGGCGCGGACACGGACACCATCGTGGCGTCCGCCCGTGCCTATATCCACGCGCTGAACAAGCTGCTGGTCAAGCGCGAGCGCACCGAGCCAGCGGCGCTGAGCGCCTGACGAGGGACCGGCGCCGGGAGCTTTGCTGCTCCCGGCTGCTCGGCGTCAGTACCCGTATTGCGGCTGATAATACGGCCGCGGCGGCGGCGGCGCGTAGCCGTAGCCCGGCCCTGGCCCGTAATAGCCTGGCGGCGGCGCCTGTGGGGTCGTCGCGGCACCGCCGATGGCACCAGCGCCACCACCGACGAGCGCGCCGATCGCCGCACCCGTGCCGCCGCCGGCGAGACCGCCGATCGCGGCTCCCGTGCCGGCGCCGATCAGCCCGCCGCCGACAGCGCGCTGGCCTGGATCGTAGGGGTTGGTGCATCCCCCGAGGCCGAGGCCAGCCGCCACGAGCAAGCCAACCGCCGCTTTACGATACATTCTGGATCCTCCTAGAACTTTCTCGCCTTACCGATTACGGGGCCGTCGCCGCGCCTCCGATGGCACCAGCGCCACCGCCAATCAGCGCGCCCGTTCCGGCGCCGACGCCCGTTGCCGCACCGATCGCTGCGCCGCCACCGGCACCGAGCAGGCCACCCGTGACCGCCCGCGTGCCAGGCGTCTCGCCGCAAGCCGCGAGACCGAGGACCGCGAGCAGCGCCGCCGCGGAAGGAAGAAGACGATATACCATGAGGTCGTGCTCCCTCGTTATGCGCATTTATGCGCTGAAAAGACTACGTCATCGTTAACGCCGGACAGGTCGGCCAGGATCGATGCCCGAACCGATATTTCGGCGTAGAATGAGCGAACCTGTGTCTGTTACGTGGCGACCGGATGGCGCCGCAGAGTCTCACGCACGCTTGAACTCCACCCCTTGCCGCGGTGGGCAGCCAGGTCTAAGCCCACCCGGCGGCGGCACGCTCCGTGAACGCCTCCTCGATCAAAAGGTGGGTTTGCCCAGATGCTCGGACGCTTGCTCGGGATCGTGTCGGCCGACATGGCCATCGATCTCGGCACCGCCAACACGCTGATCTACGTCAAAGGCCGCGGCGTCGTCTTGGCCGAGCCGAGCGTGGTCGCCATCGGCGACGTGCGCGGCAAGAAGCAGGTCCTGGCCGTCGGCGAGGACGCGAAGCAGATGCTCGGGCGCACGCCCGGCACCATCGCCGCGATCCGGCCGCTGCGCGACGGCGTCATCGCCGATTTCGAGGTCGCAGGCGCCATGATCAAGCACTTCATTCGCAAGGTGCACAACCGCCGCGGCTTCGCGATCCCGCTCATCATCGTCTGCGTGCCCTCAGGCAGCACGGCGGTCGAGCGCCGGGCGATTCAGGAGAGCGCGGTGAGCGCCGGCGCCCGCAAGGTGCTGCTGGTGGAGGAGCCGATGGCCGCGGCCATCGGCGCCGGCCTGCCCGTCACGGAACCGACCGGCAGCCTGATCGTGGACGTGGGCGGCGGCACGACCGAGGTGGCCGTGATCTCGCTCGGGGGCATCGTCTATAGCCGCAGCGTGCGGGTCGGCGGCGACAAGATGGACGAGGCGCTCATCAGCTACGTCCGCCGCTACCACAACCTGCTCATCGGCGAGAGCACGGCCGAGCGCATCAAGCTCGACATTGGCGCAGCCGGGCCGCCCGAGGACGGCGGCGACGGTCCGACGCGCAAGGTCAGGGGGCGCGACCTCATGCACGGCGTGCCGCGCGAGATCGTTCTCGGCCAGCGCCAGGTCGCGGAGAGCCTGGCCGAGCCCGTGGCTGCCATCGTGGAGGCCGTGACGGTTGCGCTGGAGAACACGCCGCCGGAGCTGGCCGCCGATATCGTGGACAAAGGCATCGTGCTCACCGGCGGGGGCGCGCTGCTCCACCGCCTCGACAGCGTGCTTCGCCACGCGACGGGGCTGCCGGTGGTCGTCGCTGAGAACCCGCTGGCGTGCGTGGCGCTCGGCACCGGACGCGCGCTCGAGGACATGAAGCGGCTCCGCCCCGTCCTCACGTCCATGTCCTAGTCGTCGCGCGGCTTCCGCCTCATTTCTTCCCGTCATCGCAGCCAGGCAGTCTCCTACCGCAAGGCGCCTTACCGGGTCGGGCACGCTTCGGTCCGGATCGGCGGGAGGAGCCGCGCGATGGATGCGCTGCTCGAAGCGCGCGGCGTCAGCGAGGGCGTGCTGGTGACGGCGTGGAACCCTGGAAGGCGGCGGCTCCCAGAAGGCGTGAACCGGCGCCGCGCGGCCCGGCTCGCCGAGCGTCTGCGTGGCCTGCCGGCTGTGCCCGGTGTCAACGGCGAGGCGCGCTGGCGCGAGGAATCCCTGCTCGTGCTAGCGGCCACGCGCCGGGTCGAGACGCTCGGCCGCTTGTTCGGGCAGGACGCCGTGGTCCTGCTGCGCCGCGGCAGGCGCGCCCGGTTGCGCTTCCTGCGCTGACCCCGTCTCCGGTGCGTGAGGACGGGTCGCGGCCAGCCGCTCCGTCGCGCGCGTGATGGCGCGCACGACGGTCTCCCCCGCGCGTACCACCTTCGGGTCGGAGTGGGCGAGCAAGCGATCGCAGACCAGCAGCGCCGGCGAGAGCATGCCGCGAACATCGTGGCGCAGCGACGAGGTCGAAGCCTCCAGCGCCGCGAGCCGGGCGCGCTGCTGCGCCACATCGCGGCCGAGCGCCCCCGGCGCCTGCGAGCCGAGCGGGGCGAGCGGACGCACCACGAGGGCGTGCAGCACCAGGAACGCCGCCGCGCCCACGATCAGCGCCGCCGCGGCCGTCGCCGCGAGGTAAGGGACACCGAGACCGACGAACGCGAGCGCGAGGCCGATCGCCCCGAATGCGCCGGCGGCGGCGAGCACGGCCAAACCCAAGGCGAGCCGCGCCACGTGGCTACTCCGCCGCCCGCGCCACCATGGCGTCGTGGCCTCCGTCGCGGACGGCGCTGCGCCCAGCCTCGAGGAGCTCGGCAAGGAAAGCGGTCTCGCCATTGAACTTGGACGAGATCGGCAGCCGGCGCAGCGCGTCGTCGGCGGCATAGCTCTCGACCTGGACGCTGTCCGGTAGCGCCGACAGCTCGGCGTCCAGCACGCCTTGGCAGGCGATCTCGGTGAGACGGTTCACGATCTCGCTCTGAGTGCCGGGCACGCCGGCCCGGTGCTGCAGCTGCGCGCGCACGAGAACGAGCGTATGCGGCGGCTGCGGCCGCAGCAAGGGGCCGAGCGGCGGGTTGCCGCTGAATCCCCCGTCCCAGTAAGCCCGGCCCTTCATGCGCACGGCCGGGAACAGGTACGGCAGGCAGCACGAGGCGAGCAGCACGTTCACGTCCACGCTCTCGTTCTCGAACACCACGGCGCGTCCCGTCTCCACGTCCGTGACGCCGACGGCCAGGCGCGGCGCCGCGGAGCTGGCGAGCAGCTTGCGGTCGAGGACGTCGAGCACGACGGAGCGCAGCGGGTTGAGGCCGAACGGGTTGATCTGCGCCGGGCTGAATACGCGCGAGACAACATCGAGGCTGTGCCAGAGAACGGTGTTGCCTAGGTCCCACCCCCATAGCCAGCGCTCGAGCGGCGAGTTGCGCAGCGGGCTGAGCGCGTGCGCCTGCGCTACGCGCCGCCACAGCCGCGCCATCTCGTCCCGCGCTCCTTGCGCGCCACCGCGTGCCCATCCCTGCGCGTAAGCGACAGCCGTGAGCGCCCCGGACGAGACTCCGCACACCCGGTCGAAGCGCCGGCCCTGTTCGGTTAGGGCGTCCACGACGCCCCAGGCAAACGCTCCGTGCGAGCCTCCCCCTTGCAGGCCCAGCGCCGAGCCGGACTGCATCTCCATACGTTTTCTCATCGCCTCCACTATGGATACCCTATCGCACGCAGCAAGCCCTACGGCAGCGACGCGGATGCGCACGGGCCTTCCGACGGCACCCCAACAGTCTGCGCAGAAAAAGGTTTCCAGCAGCTTTCCCGGGCACGGCAATCAGCTACGGCGCGCCTGCCGGACCACCATAGGCAGGAGCGAGAGCAGCGCGAGGCCGAGCAACGGCAGCAGGAGGCCCGGCCGCAGAAGCAGCGAGAGGCCGGGCGGCGTTCCGGCGGCGAGCGCCTCCGCGAACCCGGCGCCCGCTGAGGCGAACACCGCCGTCGCAGGGATGATGCCGAGTAAGGTCGCGAGCGCAAAGGGCAGAAGCCGCATCTGCACGATCCCGGCCGCCAGGTTGACCAGCCAGAACGGCACGATGGGCACGAACCGCAGCGCGAGCAGCCCGGCAAACCCGTCACGCTCCAGTCGCGGCCGCACACGGGCGAGCAGCGTGTCGTACCGGCGGGCGAGCACGGCACCGAGCGTGCCCCGAGTTCGCAAGCACGAGCAGGATCGCCCCCGACGTCGCCCCTGCGACCGCGAGCGCGGTGCCCAGCGCCGGCCCGAACAAGACGCCCCCAGCGACGGTGAGCGCCGTCCCGGTCGGCACGCTCGCGGCGACCAGCACCGTATAGAGCATAACGTAGCCGAGTGCTGTGAGGACTGGATGCGTCGCCGCGTAGCCTTGGACGACGCGCAGCCAGGACGCCAGGGCGCCGGACGCGAGCAGATGCGGCAGGCCCAGCATCCCGGCCAGGAGGAGAACCGCCGCAAGCAGGAGCAGCAGCCAGGCCCAACCCGACGCGAGGCTGCGCATGGCCGACCTTATGCGCCTGGTTGACGCCGGAGGCCAGGCCGCCCTATAGAGCCGCCGTCCGTTCGGCCAGAAAGCGGCGGCGCCGCGCGCCCGCATCTCCGGCCGTGCGTCCCAATCCTGGAGAGCACCGTGAAGCGCACGTATCAACCCTCGAAGCTGGTCCGCAAGCGCCGCCACGGCTTCCGCGCCCGCATGAGCACCCCTGGCGGCCGCAAGGTCATCGCGAACCGCCGCGCCAAGGGCCGCAAGCGCCTGTCGGCCTGAGCCGGGGACACAATGCCATGGCGCCGGATGGGGCGCCGAACGGGGCGCCGACCCCGCCCAGGCTGGAGAGCCGCCTGAAGCGCCGCGCCGAGTTCCTGCGCGTGGCAGCCTCTGGCCGCAAGGCCGCGACGCACGGGCTTGTCCTGCAAGCCCTGCTGCGCGGCGACGCCGAGTTGGCTCGCCTGGGCTTCACCGTGACCAAGCGGGTCGGCAACGCCGTCGTGCGCAACCGCACCAAGCGTCGCCTGCGTGAGGCCGCGCGCCTGCTGCTGCGCGAGCGCCCCGTCCAGGGCGCCGACCTGGTACTGATCGGGCGCGACACGACGCGCGGCCGGAACTTCGCCCTGCTGATGGACGATCTCCGCCGGGCGCTCGCGAAAGCTGGCGTTCCGTGACCCACCTGCTCTCGCTCCTCATTCGCC
The DNA here is from genome assembly GCA_963839135.1 of uncultured Alphaproteobacteria bacterium. Taxonomy (GTDB): domain Bacteria; phylum Pseudomonadota; class Alphaproteobacteria; order Acetobacterales; family Acetobacteraceae; genus CAWKEH01. The sequence goes on along the minus strand of CAWIUA010000048.1, from coordinate 98,031 downwards.
TCTACCAGTGGACGCTGCGGCCGTTCTTCGGAGCGCAGTGCCGCTTCGAGCCGTCGTGCAGCCATTACGCGCTGCACGCGCTCGCCGCGCACGGCGCCGCCCGCGGCAGCGTGCTCGCAGCATGGCGCGTGCTGCGCTGCAATCCCTGGACGCCGGGCGGCTACGACCCCGTGCCGCCGCGCCCTCTCCCGAAAGCAACGTCACGCTGATGGACCAGACGCGCCTCTTCCTCGCCATCGCGATCTCGCTCGCGATCCTGCTCGGCTTCCGCGCGCTGTTCCCGGCGCACCATACGCCGCCGCCCGTCCAGCAGGCGACGCAGTCCACGCCCGCGAGTCAGACCCCGCCGCGCCCGACCGGCAACCCGGCTTCGCCGGGCACCGAGCCGGCCGCGGTCGCGCCGCCGCGCGAGGTGCCGCGCCTCGCCATCCAGGCGCCGAGCGTTGAGGGCAGCATCAGCCTGCTCGGCGCCCGCTTCGACGACCTGGTTCTGCGCAACTACCACGAGGAGGTAAGCAAGACGTCGCCGCTCGTCCGCCTGCTGGAGCCGCGGTCCGACTCGCAGCCCTACTACGTGCAGTTCGGCTGGGCGGCGGACGATGCGAGCGTGAAGGTGCCCGGCGACGACACGCTCTGGACCGCAAGCGGCGGCCCGCTCTCGGCGACGCAGCCTGTGACGCTGTCTTGGGACAACGGCGCCGGGCTGACGTTCCAGCTCGTCGTCAGCATTGACGCCGACTACATGTTCACGGTCGAGCAGCGAGTCCGCAACACGGGCAGCGCGACCGTCTCGCTGCACCCATGGTCGCGCATACGGCGCGACTACACGCCGGTGACGGCCGGCTACTACATCCTGCACGAAGGCCTGCTCGGGGTGCTTGGAGGCACGCTGCAGGAATATACCTACGCGAAGACCAAGACTGACGGAAAGGACCGCGGCGGCCTCGCTTTCGACGAGACCGGTCCCGGCGGCTGGGCCGGCATCACCGACAAATACTGGCTCACGGCGCTGATCCCGAACCAGGAGACGCAAGCGACCGCGAGTTTCCGCCACCTCACGCAGGACGGCTCGGACCGCTACCAGGTGGACTTCCTCGCCAAGGATGCCAAATCCGTCCAGCCCGGCGCCGAGGCAGCGGCAACGACTCGCCTCTTCGCTGGCGCCAAGGAGGTCCACCTGCTGGACCGTTATCAGGCGGAATACGCCATCCCTGCGTTCTGGAAAGCCGTGGATTTCGGGTGGTTCTGGTTCCTCACGCGTCCGATCTTCTACGCGCTCGACTGGCTCTATCAGCTCGTCGGCAATTTCGGCGTCGCCATCCTGATCTTCACCCTGTTCGTGAAGGCGCTCTTCTTCCCGCTCGCCAACCGGTCCTACCGCTCGATGAGCAAGATGAAGCTGCTCGGGCCGAAGATCCAGGAGATGCGCGAGCGCTTCAAGGACGACCCGGCGCGCCAGCAGCAGGAGATGATGGCGATCTACAAGATGGAAAAGGTCAACCCGGTGAGCGGGTGCCTGCCCATGCTCTTGCAGGTTCCGGTGTTCTTCTCGCTCTACAAGGTCATCTTCACCACGATCGAGATGCGGCATGCCCCGTTCTTCGGCTGGATCCATGACCTCTCGGCCGTAGACCCGACCAACGTGTTCACCCTGTTCGGCCTGATCCCCTGGAACCCAGGCGCGGTCTCGCCTTTCCTGCATCTCGGCCTGTGGCCGCTCATCATGGGCGTGACCATGTTCCTGCAGCAGAAGGTGAACCCGCCGCCGCCGGATCCGATGCAGGCCCGGCTATTCCAGTTCATGCCGGTCATCTTCACCTTCATGCTGGCACGCTTCCCGGCTGGGCTCGTGATCTACTGGAGCTGGAACAACACTCTGACGGTATTGCAGCAATGGCTGATCATGCGCCAGACCCGGATCGGGACGACGAGGCCGGTGAGGACCTAGAGGCTGCACAGATCGAGGCGGGGCGCCTGCTCTTCGCGGGCGATTGCAGTTTTTTTCACGCCGCCCAGCGCCTCGACCAGCTGCCGCCGCCTGGCCTCCCGGAGATCGCTTTCGCCGGGCGGAGCAACGTGGGCAAGAGCTCGCTCCTGAACGCGTTGACGGGGCGGCGCGCGCTCGCGCGCACGAGCAACACGCCGGGCCGGACGCGTCAGCTCAACTTCTTCGACCTCGCGGGCCGGCTCGTCCTGGTGGATATGCCGGGCTACGGCTACGCGAGCGCGGGCAAGCAGGTGAAGGCGGATTGGCAGGGGCTGATGTTCGACTACCTGCGCGGCCGGCCCACGCTGCGCCGGGTCGTCCTGCTGCTCGACAGCCGCGTTGAGGTGAAGGAGAGCGACAGGGCCGTGATGGGGCTGCTGGATCGCGCGGCGGTCGCTTACCAGCTCGTGTTGACGAAGACCGACGACGTGAAGGCAACAGCACTCGCCGCGAAGCTGGTTGAGGCCGAGGCGCTCGCTCGCGCGCACCCGGCAGCTTACCCGAGGGTGTTGGCGACTAGTGCCGATCGGCGGGAGGGGTTCGAGGCGCTGCGCGCGGAGCTGGCGGGGTTCGCGGTGCCTGCCGTGTAGTTGAAGCTGTTTGGCTCCCGTCGTTATGGCTGGGCCAAACCGAGGTGTAGCATACGCCGGGCGTCACTGGTGAGTGGCAGCTAGTTTCCTCGAAGCGCAGAGATAGCCGCACCAATCCGCCGCCAGTCCTCGATCTGCTTTAGCCAAGGGCGGTTTCGTTGACCCAATCCACTACAATGGCCGACAGCAAACACCTGCGTTCCATTGGCGGCGGTCCAGGGTGGAGCACCTGCGGCCCGTGAGATTTGCCTCGGTGGCGCTACGAGATCATACGCTCGCAGCACAGCTTGCCAGCCTTTCGTAATTACCCACCCCCGTTCCGGGGCGCAGCGGTCACGCCGTGACGGTCTGCAGGATGGTGCTGAAGACGCTGGTGCCTGGTTTGAGGCGGGCCGTGTCGACGACGCTGCGGATGTCAGCCTCGCCTTCAGCGGCCCACATGGCGCGATAGCCATTGGTGACTTTGCGTTGAATGACGCAGGGCCGGAGATCACGCTCGCAGCCGTTGTTGGGTGTGCCTTGCCAAGGTGCACCGTTTTCCCCGGTGGAAATCCGGGCCGGCAAACTCTCGCTCCAGCCGGAAGCACTCGGGGCGGATCAGGAGGCGACGAATGGTCTGAAGCACTCCGAGAGAAAGGCCCCGAAGGGGGTCAGCGGACCGTGCGGGCCGCAACGCGAGTGAACATTGAGCAGGCCTCGAAACAGCCAATGTGGGAGCCGACCCGCCCTAACAACGGGGAAGGCCGCCGTCGTCGGTCAAGCGAGCGAGACACGCAGCCGGCGATCCCACCGGGGTAAGGATGGTAGCACGCACGGGACATGAACGGTGCGCAACAAGGGAAGGCTGCGACCGTGGTGGGGAGCGGCAACTCCACGCCAACGGCGAACCCGTGAGGGCCAGCGCCGGCGAACGCAGATGGCGGATGGGTTCGTAGTACCCGTCGAGGCCGGGTAACGCCGGCGTAGGGAAGGAGCCCTGACCCGATCCAAGCGAGGGAAGGGCTGACAGCCCGGCGATTGACGATGAGTCTACCAACGCCGACCCAAACGGTTGAGACGCTACAGACCTCGCTGCAGACGAAAGCTAAGGCTGAACCGGCCTATCGCTTCTACGCCCTCTGGGACAAGGTCTGCCGAAAGGACGTCCTGGCCGAAGCCTACCGCCGCTGCCGCGCGAATGCGGGAGCGGCGGGGTTCGACGGCGAGACGTTCGGTCGGATTGACGCCCAGGGCCGCGAGCACTGGCTGGAAGCGCTACGGGCGGAGCTGATGACGGGGCACTACGCCCCGCAGCCCCTCCTGCGCGTGTGGATACCGAAGAGCAACGGAGGAGGCCAACGGCCTCTCAGCATTCCGTGCATCAGGGACCGCGTGGTCCAGATGGCGGCGGTGCTGGTCATCGGCCCCATCTTCGAGGCGGACCTGCTGCCCCAGCAGTATGGCTTCCGCCCCGGGCTGGACGCCAAGATGGCTCTGCGACGGGTCTACTGGCACGTGACGCAGCATGGGCGGCGGGAGGTGGTCGATGCGGACTTGCGCGACTACTTCACTTCGATCCCGCACTCGCCCTTGATGCGCAGCCTGTCCCGACGGATCGCCGATGGTCGCTTGCTCCACACGATCAAGGGCTGGCTGACAGCCCCCGTGGTGGAGGTCATCGGCGGACGTGCGGTGCGGACCACCGAAGCGCGCCGGATGAAGCGGGGCGTGCCGCAGGGCGGGGTCATCTCGCCCCTGGCGGCGAACTGCTACTTCCGGCGCTTCCTGCTGGCCTGGCATAGCCACGGCCATCGGGACCAGCTCGATGCCCACGTCGTCAACTATGCCGACGACCTCGTCATCTGCTGTCGACCCGGCAACGCCGAGGCGGCGCTGGCGAGGATGGAAGCGTTGATGACGCGGCTCGGGCTGGCGGTGAACACGGCCAAGACCCGGATCGCCCGGTTGCCCGAGGAGAGCTTCGACTTCCTCGGCTACACGGTCGGCCGCTTCTACGGCAAGGACGGGCGCGCCTACATCGGCACCCGACCGTCGCGGAAAGCGGTGAAGAGCTTGCTCAGACGTATCCACGAACGGACCACGCATCGGCGGTATCCGGATGACCCTGTCAGCACGGTGGCCCGCATCAGCAGCATTCTACGCGGTTGGTGCGGCTACTTTGACCAGGGACCCGTCGTTGAGATCTACGACCTCATCCACAGATACACTGAACGGCGGGTCCGTCGCTGGTTGATGCGCCGAACGGGACGACGAGGCGCCGGGTTCGGCCAGATCCCGGACGAGTATCTCTATGAGACGCTCGGCCTCTACCGCGTCCCGCGGCGACGCATCGACCTGCCGAGAGCGAAGGTCTGACGGAGCGGGAGAAAGCCGGATGCGGGCAATCTGCATGTCCGGTTTGACGAGCGGGGACAGGAGACGGAGCCATGCCAGCCCGGCTTGAGGGGGCGGGGCGAAAGCCCTGCCGACAACCCGGCGGGCGACTACCGCCACCGCGCCTGTCCTCGACTCTACTGGCCGCGACCGCGCCGCCCCAGGCGGCAAACGTCAGGAGCTGGTCGCGTGCACGCCGGAAGCGGTTCTGGATGTCTCCTGCCAGGTCGCACGATGTCGGCGCGGTCAGGATCGCGGTCAGACTGCGCTCGAGCATCCGCCGCTTGGCGGCGACGGTGGAGGCGGCCAGGTGCGTGATGTCGTCCGCCAGCGCGAATGCCGAGATGAGCCAGAGCTTGAGCCGGAACGGCACCGGGTCGTCGCTGGCCTCAACCGAATAGGCGACGTCGCGGGCGAGGTGGGCTAGGCAGGTCTGCTGGGCCTGGCCATGGCCCTGCTGGGCCGAGTAGCGATCCGAAGCCAGACCTCGGGCTGGTGGCCGTCCATCATCGCGCGCACGACCGCGGCCGCGCGCGTCGGGGCGGCGTGGTGGACCACCGCCGCCGTGCAGCGGAACACCCAGTGATAGGCGTTGGCTCCCTCGATCCTGACCCCGGTCTCGTCGGAGGCGACCACCTTGGCCCGGCGCAGCGCCGCGACGGCCTGCTCGCGCCCGGCCTGGAAGCAGCCCTGGGCACGGCGCAGCAGGTTCATCAGCCCGCCTTGGCTGATGGGCAGGCCGAACAGGTCGGCTAGCGTGGCTTGCAGCCGCTCGTAGGACAGGCTCTGAAAGGTCTTGAGGTAAGTGGCGACCGCGTGCAGGCGCGGCCCGAACGGGGTGCCGGCCGCGGCAGGCGGCGGTGCGGCCACGACCCGCGCCCCGCAGCCCGGGCACTGCACCGCCAAGCGACGATGGTGCTCGACGCGCGGCTTGATCTGGGGCAGCTCGATCCGCTCATGCACGCTGACCTCTTCGGACGGCAGATCGCGCGACAACGCCATCCGGCAGCACGGGCACTGCTGCGGGGCATGATCGACGACGCAGTCCACCTCCGTGCTGAGCACCCGGCTGTGGCCCTCGTGCCCGGGCTTGGCACCTCCAGGGCGGGCCTGCTCGCGGCGCTCCTTGCGGTCCGTGGACGGCGGCTTGGACGACGTGCGCGACGTCTTCTCCGGCCGCTGCAGCCGCAGCACCAGCTCGATCAACTCCGCCTTGCTCAGGCGCTCAAGCTCGTCTCGCGGCATGCCCGGACTGAATCAGCGATGCCGCTCCAGCGCAAGGGGGGTGGGTAATTGCAGCCTTTCGCTCCCATACCAACGACGATTGGCGCGTCCAACTCCCGTGCGAGGGGGCGAAGGATGTAGTCAGCACACGCATTGATCCACTTGTCTAGAACAGGCGCGTTCATGGCGCCTGTCTTCGCACAAAAAATGGAGTTAGCCAGGAAGACCCGAGTAGTCGGGTCGGGGGTCGGCGGTGCCCCAGCCTCAATGCCAGCCTCCCGTAGTAGGGCATATAGAAACTTGTTTGTCTTATTCTCTTTAGAATCTTGGCCACCATTCTTCGAAAAATATTCCGCATTTCCAAAATCTTGTCCGACAATGAGCAGGATAGGTTGGCGATGACCGAGCCATTGCGACCAATGGCTGACAACATTGGGATCGGACACCAACAAATTGGCGGGGTTCTGAATCTTCCCTGGGTTGCGCTCCACGCAGATTTTACAAGCCTTCCGGACTTCCACAAGCGCGCAGTGCTTGTCCATCTTTGCCTCTTCCATCAAAACTGATGACATGAGAATGCAAGGCTATTCGGAAATTTAGGCTTAATTGTACCCCGTCGTGCTCGGGCGTGGCATAGGCCTACCCATGCACGCATCATAGTGCCGACGCTGCCGGGTTGGCGTGGATAAAGTCTGGGCACTAAGGAAAGCGGAGAGGGGTATCATCCTAGGTGCTACCGTCGGAAGTAGGGTGCGGATTGACCCGCCCCGACCTCACCGGTAAGCGCCGCCCATGAGTCTCACCCCCGAGCAGATCAAGGCTGCCACCGAGCAGGCCAGCACACTCGCGCAGGCGATGCCGTATCTTCGCCGCTATGCGGGTGCCACCATCGTCGTGAAGTATGGTGGCCATGCGATGGGCGAGGAGGCACTCGCGGAAGATTTCGGCCGCGACATCGCCCTCTTGAAGCAGGTCGGCATCAACCCAGTGGTGGTCCACGGCGGCGGGCCGCAGATCAACGCCATGCTGCAGCGGCTCGCGATCCCGTCCACGTTCGTGGACGGGCTGCGCGTGACGAGCGCGGAGATGGTCGAAGTCGTCGAGATGGTCCTCGCCGGCTCGGTCAATAAGCACGTGGCGAACCTCATTAACCGGGCAGGCGCACTCGCCGTCGGCATCTGCGGCAAGGATGGCGGCCTGATCCGCGCGCGCCGCCTGCGGCGAACCGTGCGCGACCCAGGGAGCCGCATCGAGCACGTGCTGGACCTCGGCTTCGTCGGCGAGCCGGAGGCGGTGGACGTGCGCGTGGTCCACGCCTTGACCGGCGCCGGGCTGATCCCGGTGATCGCGCCGGTGGGCGTCGGCGCGGACGGGGAGACCTACAACATCAACGCGGACACTGTCGCGGGCGCCGTCGCGGGCGCACTGGGCGCGCGGAGGCTGCTGATGCTCACCGACGTGGCCGGCGTGCTGGACGAAGGCAAGCGGCTCATTCCCGAGATGACCCTCGCCGATGTCGAGGCCGGCATCGCGAGCGGCATGATCTCGGGTGGCATGATCCCCAAGGTCGAGTGCTGCGCGAACGCGGTGCGCGGCGGCGTGAAGGGCGCCGTCATCCTCGACGGCCGGGTGCCGCACGCCTGCCTACTGGAGATGTTCACGGAGGGGGGCATCGGCACGCTAATCAGGGCGTAGCCGACCCGCGCCTCTGCCCTGGAGTGCCATTCTCCTCGGCCCCTTGCCGGACGCGTCCACGGTGAGCGCGCATTCGAACAAGCCGCGCGGCGATCTCCTCTCAAACCAGCCGCCCTCAATCCTGACCGGCCCGGGCGATCACCGGTTTTCTTCCGGTCACGCACCCCAATCAGCCCTTGACCCCGCCCGCGACAAACCCGCCTATCCTCCCCGATGTCCTCCAGCCCCGCCCTCCCCGACCCGGCCGACCGCGCCAGCCAGCGCGATGAGGACGCCCAGTACTACCGCCAGGTCCTGCACGAGCTGGTCGAGATCGGCAGCCGCCTCGCCCGCGCCATCGACCGCCAGGCCACCCCAGAGACGAACGCAGCACCCGCTGCCCCCGAGCAGGCCGCCCAGCCCGCCCCAGCCGCAGCCGCCGCACCCCAGCTCGCCATCGCCTTCGACCGCATCGCCCGCACCATCCGCCGCACCATCGCGCTTGCCCGCACGCTCACCGACCCCGTCCCGCCCAGCCCAACGGAGCGCGCCACCGCCCAGGCCGCCGCGCGCCGCCGCCTCGCGCGCAAGCAGATCATCCGCACCGTCGAGGACTGCATCCAGCGCGAGACCAGCGGCCGCGAGGCCGAGGCACTCCATGCCGAGCTCTACGAGCGCCTGGAGACGATCGACGCCGACGACGACATCGACACCCTGCCGGTCGCCGAGATCATCGCCCTGATCCGCCGCGACCTGGGCATTGCCAACCTGCCCGGCACCCATCCCTGGAAGCGGCGCCGGCCCGCCGATGTGCGCGAGCTCTGCGCCCGCGCCGCAAAGCCCAGTGCATGGGAGCGAGCAGGGGACCGACCGGTAGACCGAACAGGCCCCTCGCTCCCCTTCTCTGCGCCACACCGGCCCACCCGGACCAGCACCGGCCCGCCGAGACCCTGATCGGGATCCCCTGCCACGACGTTGAGCGACCGGACCGGCACGATACGGCGCCGATACACACAGAGTCGGTCACTGACCAGCGCCGTTGGTGTAGAACAGCCCATGGACATCGTTGACCTGCACCACTCGCGCATCGTCGCCGTCGCGCGCGCGGCGTTCGCCCGGCCCGATACGCTCTTCCTCTGCTTCGGCGAGAGCGATCATGCCAGCCCCCCCTCGGCAACCGCGGCGCTCAACCGGGCGCTCGCGCGCGGCGAGACGCACTATCCCGATGTGCGCGGCTTGCCGCCGCTGCGTGACGCTATCGCGGCCCATCTCACCGCCTTGCACGCCAGGCCGGTCGAGGAGACGCGTGTCCAGGTCACGGCGTCGGGCATGACCGCCATCGCCGTGGCCTTCGCCGCGGTCATTCAGCCAGGCGACCGGGTGGTCCTGCACGAGCCGCTCTGGCCGAACATGGCGAACGCTGCCCTGCTGCGCGGCGCCGAGCTGGATCGCGTGCCGCTCGACGCTAGGCCGGACGGCAGTTTCCGCCTCGACCTCGACCGATTGCTCGCGCGCCTGCCTGGCGCGCGCGTGCTCGTCCTCAACAGCCCCAACAACCCGACCGGGTGGACCGCCACGGGCGAGGAGATCGCCGCGGTCCTCGCCGCCTGCCGCGAGCACGGCGTCTGGCTCGTGTCGGACGAGGTGTATTCCCAATTCGTCTATGACGGCGCGCCCGCCGCGCCCTCGCTCCTGGACGTCGCCGAGCCGGAGGACCGGGTAATCGTCGTCAACAGCTTCAGCAAGGGCTGGGCGATGACCGGCTGGCGCCTCGGCTGGATGGTGCTGCCCCTCGGCGCGCGGGACCGGGTCTCGGAGATCGTGGAAGTGACGCATAGCGGGGTCGCACCCTTCGTGCAGCGGGGCGGCGTCGCGGCCCTCGCGGATACCGTCTTCGTCGAGCGGTTCCGGGCATCCTGCGCCGACGGGAGGGCGATGGTCGCGGACGCGCTAAGGGACCTCAACGGCGTCCGCTACGCTTCGCCGCCCGGCGCCTTCTACGCGTTCCTCGGGGTGGACGGGCTAGAGGACAGTCTCGCCTTCGCCCTGGACCTGGTGGAGCGGCACGGCGTCGCCCTCGCGCCCGGCGTCGCGTTCGGAGCACCGGGAGAGGGTTGCCTGCGCCTGTGCTTCGCGCAGAGCTCTGCCCTGCTGTCCCGCGCGCTGGACCGCCTGCACGCCGGATTGCGCGAGCGGCGATGACCGCTGCGGGGCGGCGCATTCCGCCACCGCCGCTCCCGCCGTTTTGGCGATTCTCGGCGTTCAGACCGTCTCGGCGTTCAGACCGGCAGTGTGCTCGCGTTAGCGTTGGCCGTCGTGCTCGCAACGGTGCTCGTGGCCGCCGCGGAGTTCTGGCTACCGAAGTAGCTGCTGATCGCCTTATCCACGGCCGAGCTGATGCTGGCGAACAAACCGGACTCTCCGGCCTCGTCCGTGCTCGATCCGCTGCTCTCCTGGCCCCCCAGCACCGCCCCCATCGAGCCGCTACCGAACAGGCCGCCCATGCTGCCGCCTCCACCGTGGTGATGGTGGTGCTGGTGCGGCTGCGCCTGGTTCACGTCCTGCGGCGACTGCCCCGGTACGGCCGTGGCGGTCGTGGTTGACGCGGTCTGGGTGGTGCCGATCGCGGTCGTATTTGCCGACCCGGCAGAGCTTGCCGAGCCGGTAGTGCCGGCCTGCTGGGCTTGCAGGGCCGCGTTGAACGCGGCGAGGCCCGATGTCCCGCTCGCGCTGGCCTGGTCGAGCCAGCGCTGCTGGGCCGCGCCGATCTGCTCCATCATGGAGCCGTAAGACTGGATGCTCACGCCCGTCTCCTGACGTTGCGCCGGGCCTGGTTGCCCGGATCGCCGGACCGCGTGCAGCAACCGGCGTGCCAGGAGCTCAGCGGTTCGCGCCCGGCACCCACAGCACGTCGCGCCCCTGGTTCAGCCGGCGCGCGAGCACGAAGAGGTGGTCGGAGAGGCGGTTGAGCAGGCGCAGGTTCGCCGGGTTCACCGCCTCCTCCCGCGATGAGCCGGGCCGTCAGGCGTTCCGCCCGGCGCACCACGGTGCGCGCGAGATGCGCGTAGGCGGCGGCCGGCGTGCCGCCGGGCAGGATAAAGCTCGTGAGTGGCGGCAAATCGGCGTTCATCGCCGCGACCTCCGCCTCCAGCCGCAGGGATGGCGCGTCCGTCACGCGCAGCCGCTCCCCTGCGTCACCCGGCACGCAGAGGTCCGCGCCCACGTCGAACAGATCGTTCTGGATGCGCGCGAGCATAGCGTCCGCCTCCGGGTCGTCGGCGCAGTGCAGCCGCAAAAGGCCGATGCAGGCGTTCGCCTCGTCCACGGTGCCGAAAGCCTCGACGCGCAGCGCATCCTTCGGCACGCGAGTGCCGTCGCCGAGGCTGGTCTCGCCCCCGTCGCCGCCGCGCGTCACCACCCGATCTATGCGCACCATGCTTCGACTCCTTCCGGCGGCAGCAGGCGCGGCGCCGGGTCCACGCCCCAGGGCAGGCCGAACGCCGCCGCCGCCGCCGGCAGCGCGTCCTTCGGCGCCGCGTCCGCCACGACCCGCCCATCCTGCAACACTACCATGCGCCCGGCGTGCCGGAGCGCAAGGTCGAGGTGGTGCAGGACCACGACCACGGCCCGCCCCGCCCCTGCCTCGGCCGCCAGCAACGCCATGATCTCGTGTGCGGCGCGCGGGTCAAGGTCGTTCGCCGGCTCGTCCAGCAGCAGCGTCTCCGGCTCCGTCGCGAGCGCCCGGGCCAGCATCGCCCGGCGCGCCTGCCCGCCGCTCACCTGGTCCACGCGCCGGGCACGCATGGCGAGCACGCTGCACCGCGCCATCGCCCGCTCCACGGGGTCGCGTGCCCGGTCGCCGTGCGGCAGCCGTCCGAGGCGGACGACCTCCTCGACCGTGAGGCCCCACGCCGCCCGCGCCCCTTGCTCCACGTAAGCGACCCGACACGGGTCCGGCGTTCGCGGCGGGATCAGCCCCGCGAGTGCACGCAGCAGCGTGGCCTTGCCCGCCCCGTTCGGCCCGCACAGCGCACACAGCTCGCCAGGCCTCGCCGCGAAGCTGACGCCGCGCAGCACCACCTGCCCCCCGAGATGCACGGTCAGCGCCTCGACCTGGGTCACAGCGCCAAACGCCTGCGCGCGGCCACGAGGATTGGCGCGCCCAGCAACGCGGTCAGCACGCCGAGCGGCGGCTCGGCGTTAAGGGGGAGGATGAGGGTTGCTGCCCGCGGCAGCATGTCGGCCGCGAGCAGGACGAGGAGCTGGTCGGTGCGGAGATTGAGCGAGACGACGCGCTCGGTGGCGTGGGAGGGTGGCGCGAATACGAGAGCTGCCAACGCGATAGCAAGCCTCGCTAAGCCGTGCCTACGCGCGTGCTGCTTCGCGAAGCTTCTCACAGCACCAGTACGCCGTGGTGGTGCGCCTTGGCCTCCGGCTCGACGTGGATGGTGACGACGATGCCGTCCATCTCCGACCGCAGTGCCGCCTCGATGCGGTCGCAGATCGCGTGCGCCTCGTCCACCCGCATGGAGCCCGGCACGACCAGGTGGAACTCAAGGAACGTAAGCCGTCCCGCGCTCCGCGTGCGGAGGTCGTGCGCCTCCAGCGCCCCGGCCGCGTGCTCGCCGACCAGCCTTCGAATGCGCTCTACGACTGGCGCGGCCGGCGCCTGGTCCATCAAGCCGCCGACGCTCTTCCAAACGAGGCGAAGACCGGACCAGAGCACGTAGAGCGCCGTCGCGGCCGCGAGCACCGGGTCGAGCTGGTGCAGCCGCGTCAGCACCGCGACTACCAGCCCGGCGCTGATGCCGACCGAGGTCGCAACGTCCGTGAGGAGGTGCCGCCCGTCCGCGTCCAGCGCTGCCGAGCGATGCCGCCGCCCGGCGCGCAGGAGAACCGCGGCCCAGCCAGCGTTGAGCGCCGTCGCGACTAGGTTCAGCCCGATGCCGCGCCAGGGTGCTTCGAGCGGCTGCGGGTTCATCCAGGCGAGCCATGCTTCCCTCAGGATGCTTGCCGCCGCGACGACGATCAGCACGCCCTCGATGACGGCCGAGAAGAACTCCGCCTTATCGTGTCCGTAGGGGTGATTCGCGTCCGGTGGGCGGAGCGCGAAGTGGAGTGCTGCCAGCGCGATCACGCTGGCCGCGACGTTGACCACGGTTTCCAGCGCGTCGGAAAAGAGCGCCGCGCTCCCCGTGATCCGCCATGCCGCGCCCTTCAGGATCAGGACGAGGACGCCGACGAGGATGCTCCCGGCCGCGACGCGCTCCGCCTTCCCCACGACCGCCCCCACGGGCCGCTCCGCCCGGCCTAGGCCAGCCCGGCGGAGTGATAAGCTAGGCTGCTGCCTTGTGCGGGACGCCCTTCTCGGCCAGCAGCGTCCCTAGCTCGCCCGATTGGAACATCTCGGTCACGATGTCGCAGCCGCCGACGAACTCGCCCTTCACGTAAAGCTGCGGCACCGTCGGCCATTGGCTGAATTGCTTCACGCCCTCACGGAGCTGTGGGTCCTCCAGCACGTTCGCGGTGGCGAACGGCACGCCCATGTGGGTGAGGATCTGCACGACGCGGGCCGAGAACCCGCACTGCGGGAACATGGCGTCGCCCTTCATATAGAGCATCACGGGGTTGGCCTTGATCTCGGACTCGATGCGCTCGAACACGGGATTGCTCATAAGTATCTTCCCTTAATCTGGGGCGGAAGTCTGTAGCGCGAGCGCGTGCAGCTCGCCGCCCATGCGGCCGCGGAGCGCGGCATAGATCATCTGGTGCTGCTGGACGCGCGAGCGCCCGCGGAACGCCTCGCTGACAACGGTCGCGGCGTAATGGTCGCCGTCTCCCGCAAGGTCCTCGACGGTCACGCGCGCGTCGGGGAGGGCGGCCCGGATCAGGGCCTCGATCTCACCGGCCACCATGGGCAATTGTCAGCCCTCCATCCACTCGGGCAAGAACCGCTCGTGCGCCCTGCGGAGCGCCTCAAGCGATATGGTCTGCGTGCTCGGCAGTGTCAAATGCGTCCCACCCGATGCGCCAATCCGCCGGGCCGGCACGCCTGCCGCGCTGGCGCTCGCGAGCAACGCCGCCGCATCCTCGGCGGCGAGTACGTAGCGGCCCTGGTCCTCGCCGAACAGGAAGGCGTGCGGCGCGATTCCCTTCGGTGCCGGGTCGAGGGATGCGCCGACTCCGCCCGCGAGCGTCATCTCGGCGACAGCGACGAGAACGCCGCCGTCCGACACATCGTGGCAGGCGGCAACGGAGCCTGAGAGAAGCTGCGCCCGCACCCAGTCCCCGTTCCGACGCTCGGCGGCGAGATCCACGGGCGGCGGCGGCCCCGCTTCCTGCCCTGCAATCTCGCGCAGCCACAGCGACTGGCCGAGATGCCCGCGCGTCTCGCCGACGAGCACGAGGTCGAGGCCCGGCCTGAGCGCGATGCCCACCGCCTGCGCCGCGTCGTCCAGCACGCCCAGGCCCCCGATGGCAGGCGTAGGTAGGACCGGGCTTCCCTCCGTCTCGTTGTAGAGGCTCACGTTGCCGCTCACGACGGGGAAGTCGAGCGCCCGGCACGCCGCCGCCATGCCCCGGATCGCGGCCGCGAATTGGCCCATGATCTCCGGCTTCTCCGGATTGCCGAAATTGAGGTTGTCGGTGACGGCGAGCGGCCGGGCGCCGACGGCGGTGAGGTTGCGCCATGCCTCGGCGACCGCTTGCGCCCCGCCCGCCTCCGGATCGGCCTGGCAGTAGCGCGGCGTGCAGTCGGTCGTGAGCGCGAGCGCGCGGGCGTGGCCTTCGAGCCGGACCACGGCGGCGTCGGCGGCGCCGGGCCGGCGCACGGTCTGGCCGCCGATGGTGCTGTCGTATTGGTCCCAGACCCAGGCGCGCGAGCAGCCGTCCGGGCAAGCGAGCAGCTTGAGCAGAGCATCCGCCGGGCCGAGCGGGTCCGCCACGTCGCCGAGGGGCGGCGGCGGCGAGGGGGCCGCGACCGGCCGATGGTAAAGCGGCGCCTGCTCGGCAAGCGGGCCGAGCGGGATGCTCGCCTCCAACTCGCCCCGATGCCGCACCTCGATCCGCCCGGTGTCGGTGAGGTGCCCGATGACCGCGAAGTCCAGCTCCCATTTCTCGAAGATCGCCCGCGCCACGTCCTGCCGGTCCGGGCGCAGCACCATGAGCATCCGCTCCTGGCTTTCCGAGAGCATCATCTCGTATGCGCTCATCCCCGTCTCGCGCTGCGGCACCTGGTCGAGGTCGAGCAGGAGGCCGACGCCGCCCTTGCCCGCCATCTCGACGCTGCTGCTGGTCAGCCCGGCGGCGCCCATGTCCTGGATCGCGACGATCGCGTCCGTCGCCATCAGCTCCAGGCACGCCTCGATGAGCAGCTTCTCCGTGAACGGGTCGCCGACCTGCACCGTGGGCCGCCGCTCCTCGGCGTCCGCCCCGAACTCGGCGCTCGCCATGGTGGCGCCGTGGATGCCGTCGCGCCCGGTCTTGCTGCCGACATAGACGACCGGGTTGCCCACGCCGGCCGCGGCGGAGAGGAAGATGCGGTCCGCGGGCGCGATGCCGACCGTCATGGCGTTGACGAGCGGGTTGCCGTTGAACGCCGGGTGGAAGTTCACCTCGCCGCCCACGGTGGGCACGCCGACGCAGTTGCCGTAGCCGCCGATGCCGCGCACGACGCCGTCCACGATGCGCCGGGTGCGCGGGTCGGAAGGTGCGCCGAAGCGGAGCGCGTTGAGGTTCGCGATGGGACGCGCGCCCATGGTGAACACGTCGCGCATGATGCCGCCGACGCCTGTCGCCGCGCCCTGATACGGCTCGATGAAGCTCGGGTGGTTGTGGCTCTCCATCTTGAACACGGCGGCGAGGTTATCGCCGATGGCGACCACGCCCGCGTTCTCGCCTGGCCCATGGATCACCCAGGGCGCCTTCGTCGGCAGCTCGCGCAGGTGGACGCGGGACGATTTGTAGGAGCAGTGCTCCGACCACATCACGCTGAAGATGCCCAGCTCCGTGAGCGTGGGCATCCGTCCCATGATGGCGAGCACGCGGCCATACTCGTCCGCGCTCAGCCCGAACTCGCGGGCGAGGGCTTCCGTTACCTCTCGGGTCACGCCGCCAGCGCCTCCGCCAGCCCGGCGAAGAGCGGCAGCCCGTCCGTGCCGCCGAGCAGCGGTTCCACCAGGTCTTCAGGATGCGGCATCAACCCGGCGATGCGGCCATCCTTGCTGGCGATGCCGGCGATGCTGCGTGCGGAGCCGTTCGGGTTCGCCTGGGGCAGGAGTTCGCCCGTCTGCGTCGCGTAGCGGAACAGGACCTGCCCCTCGCCTTCCAAGCGGTCGAGCGTGCCCTTATCGGCGTAGTAGTTGCCGTCGCCGTGCGCCATGGGGGCGCGGAAAATCTGCCCGCGCTGGTAATGCCGGGTATAAGGCGTGTCGGTCCGCTCGACGCGCAGCCAGCAGTCGCGCGCGAGGAAGCGGAGCGTCGCATTGCGCAGGAGCGCGCCGGGCAGCATTCCGGCCTCCGTCAGGATCTGGAACCCGTTGCACACGCCGAGCACGTGGCCGCCCCGCTCGGCGAAGCGGCGCAGCGCCGGCATGATCGGCGAGCGCGCCGCCATAGCGCCGCAGCGCAGGTAGTCCCCGTGGCTGAACCCGCCCGGCAGAACGGCCAGATCCAGCCCGGCCGGAAGCTCGGTCTCGCGGTGCCAGACGATTCGAGGCTCGCATCCCGTCACGCGCCGGAGCGCGATCGCCATGTCGCGCTCGCGGTTCGTGCCGGGGAAGAGGAGGATGGCGGCGTTCATCCTTATACCCTAATAGCTTTGGCAGTTCAGAAACGCTCCAAGGCGATTGCAAGTTGTATTCACGACCGGCGTGCGGGGCGGACTCGATGCTGCTTGCAAAGCGGTCAGGCCGGAAAACAATGCCTGCGTAGATGCAGCCTGCGCAGCACTCGCCTGAGCGTCTGCCGCTAATCGTGCATCCCGACGCTGCTCTGCGATCGAGGTGATTTCTGTGTTGACTTGCGCCAGTTTCAATGAGGCATCGGCATTACTGATCTCACCTCTGTCCACCTTCTCGGCTAGGACCCGTAAATACGCGTGCCTGAGATCGAGGAGATCAGGATACACATAGTTTGGGCGTATGAGGCGGTTATCAACGTCGATGAAACATTGCGCTCTTTGAGTGGCGAGTCCTGGTGTCGATTTCGGAAAGCTTGCACGGCATTGATTGACTCCGGCCATCACTTGGTTTCGAAGCTCAGCCTGCCTCTGCGCTGCACAACTTGTAAGCGCAATAAGTCCAACGAGGATAACGCCGTGCGCGCCGCCTATCGCTACTGGCACGGGAAGGTCTGAAGCAGCGCACGGATCACGACCGCGCTTGCCTGCCCGCTCAGTTCGTTGCGGTGCTGCTCTCCCCAGGACGACGGCCTGCCGGAGCTGGGGGCCGGTGAGGTGGCCGGGCACGCAGATGTAGGCCGGGAGCGGTGTCCCTTCCTGCCGTCTTGTGGCCGGGCGGCCTGATAGCTCGTGATCGCGTCCGATACGCCGTCTATATAGGCGTTGCATGCCCCGACGAGCGCGCTGCCTTCCCGCGCAGAACAGACCTGCATCGAGCTTCTCGCCGGACAGCGGCGAATAGCGGTCGGTCGTGCGCGCGGGCGAGGCACCGGCATACCGCGCCCGAGCAGGGCGGCGGCCGTGAGGACTGTTTTCATCATGCGTGAACCTCCACTTTGTAGCTCTCGATGACGGGATTTGCGAGCAGGCGGCGCGCCATCTCCTCGGCGGCCGCCTTCGCCCGCCCTGGGTCGCTCTCAGCGAGTTCCAGCTCGATCCGCTTCCCGGCGCGCACCTCGCCAACGCCCTCGAAGCCGAGCGTCCCAAGTGCATGCCCGATGGCGCGTCCCTGTGGGTCGAGCACGCCGGGCTTGAGCATGACGGTCACCACCGCCTTCACTGCACCGCCTCCGGCCCCTTCAGGTCGCGCGCTCCCGCCTCCGGCAGGATGCCGAGGCGCCGGGCGACTTCCTGGTAGCCTTCCTCGACGTTGCCGAGGTCGCGGCGGAAGCGGTCCTTGTCCAGCTTCTCGTTCGTCTTCGCGTCCCACAGGCGGCAATTGTCCGGGCTGATCTCGTCAGCGAGCACGATCCGCACGTCCTCGCTCTCCCAGAGGCGGCCGAACTCCAGCTTGAAATCCACGAGCGTGATGCCCACGCCGAGGAAAAGGCCCATGAGGAAGTCGTTCACCCGAAGCGCCAGCGCCACCATGTCGTCGAGGTCCGGCGTCATGGCCCAGCCGAACGCCGTGATGTGCTCCTCGGACACCATCGGGTCGTTGAGCTGGTCATTCTTGTAGTAGTATTCCAAAATGCTCCTGGGCAGCCGCGTTCCCTCCGGGATGCCGAGCCTCGTGCTGAGGCTGCCTGCCGCAACGTTCCGAACGACGACCTCGAGCGGAATGATCTCCACCTCGCGGATGAGCTGCTCGCGCATGTTGAGGCGGCGTACGAAGTGGGTCGGCACGCCGATCTCGGTGAGCCGGGTCATCAGATACTCGCTGATGCGGTTGTTGAGCACGCCCTTGCCCGTGATCGTGCCCTTCTTGGCTCCGTTGCCCGCCGTCGCGTCATCCTTGAAGTACTGGACGAGCGTGCCCGGCTCCGGTCCCTCGAACAGGATCTTGGCTTTGCCCTCGTAGAGCTGGCGGCGGCGTGCCATCGCTGATTCCTCGTGGCTCGCGCCAGACGGCGGCGCGGCCTCCCTATAGCAAGGGAAGCCCGGCGCCGCCATGCCGCGGCCCGCCATTGCGGAACCGGATCGCGCCGGAGACAGGCCGTCCTGACACCCTCGCTAGGGCGTCGTCTGGGCTGGCTTGCGAAGCGTGCCCATCGAACTCTCCGGGATCGCCATCGCGTTGTTTGGCGAGTTTATGCTGGCGGGAGCGGTCACGCCACTGCCGCCCTGCGACATGTGCGGCGTCATCGCGCCGCTATCGGTGAACGGTGCCGCCGGATGGGTCATCTCCCCCGATGGGAGCGGCGCGGGGAACTGCGACATCTGCGCCGGCATTGCCACAGGCGCTGGCTGCGCGCACGCAGCCAGCATGGAGCAAGCGGCGAGGAGTGTTACAAGACGGGGGCCCATGGCGATGTTCCTTCCAGAGTGCGCGCCGGGCGTCCCGAGGAGGCGGGAAGCCGGGCGGCAACGTTGAGGGCGCAGCAAGTCGCGGCGCCTAGCCGCCAGTTCGTAACGGAACTGGTTTTGGTTACCTCGGAGAGCATGAAATGGCTCAGATTCGAGGGCGAGACTGCCTCAGGGCAGCGCGACCGCCTCGAACGCTACTCGGTCTGGCGGTCCCGCCGCGAACAGCCACACCGGCGCCCCCTCGGCAGGGATGCCGAAAAGCGAGGCGCACACTGTACCGAACCCGGCCATGGGCGGCACGTTAATCGCAGCACCCGGCGGTCCCGCCCGGTCCGCAAGCAACGTCGCCCAGGGGCGCCAGTCCGGCGGCTCGGGCACGGGCGCCGCCCGGAAGCGGGGCAGGTGCCGCGCCACCCGCGGGCTGGCCGCGTCGTCCGGATCGTGTGCCGTGACCATGTGGATCACGCCGGGCGCGAGCGGCACCGCCGCGGGCAGGCCAGCACCGGCCCCCCGCAGGAACCAAGCGCCGTCGCGGTCTGCAAGGATGAGGTTGAAGCTGCGCCACTGCCCGGCATTGAGGTCGGCAATTCGGCGCGCAGCCTCGACAGCGCTCGCCGCCTCGAGTGCCATAAGGGGAAGCTCGCCTCGGCTCCGTTTCCCAGGCGCGGGGCCTAGACTGCCGGGCCGGTTCAGGACGGCAGCGACCAGAGCGCCTCTTGGGCCATTCCGCACCGCCATCCACGTGCCGCCCCCCGAGCGGTCCCGGCCGGCGACGATCTCGGGCTGCCTGGGCCACCAGATGCCGGGCGGATCCCACGGGCGGTCCAGCCGCTCGTCCCGGTTTGCCGCTAACAGAAGCGGCCAGGGATGCCCTGGCCGCGCGAGAAGGATGACGGTGCACACGCGGACGCGTATCGCACCGTCATCCAAACCTGGCCAGCCTCAACCGGCCGTTCGCTGTCAGTGACAGTAGCGGTGGCCGTGACGGTAGTAGCAGCGATAGGGGTGGTGGTAGTGGTGATGGTAGGGATACCGGTAATACTGCACGGACTGCACGAGAGGCGTGCTCGTCGTCGCTGCCTGGTCCGGGACAGCGGTCACGTTGCTCGCCGGCATCGCCTTCGCTCCAAGTCCCATAGCTATTACGGCGCCGCCCACGGCTACCGCGAGTGGTAATTTTCGCACCGTCTCGAACCTCCTCTGGAGTTGCGACGACCATAGCGCGCCGCGGTTAACGAAATCAGGTTGTAAATGCACCAGGACGGGAGGGGCGAGGGCATCCACGAGAGCGTGAAGCCCTGCACCCCTCCCGCCCTCGCTAGCGCTCGCTAGCGATAGTACCGATCATGCCCGTAATGCCAGCGCGCCCAGCGCTCGTGCCGATGCCAATCCCTCCATGCCTCATTCCGGTGCCACCAATGGGGATGGTGCCAATATCCCCAGGCCGCAAGCTGCACCTCCGGCGACGCAAGCGTCGGGCTCGGCCTCAGCAGCGGGCCAGCAAGCGGTGCTGCCTGCGCGCCTGCTCCCAGCAGGGCGGCACCGCTCACGACCACGGCCATCAGAATTTTGCTGCGCATCGCTTCGGATCCTCCTCATGACCCATGCGCGCTTAAAGTGCCCGTCTGCGGCGGGATCACGCCGCCCGTGCGGCAGGATCGAGGCGTCCGAAGACGCGCCGGAAGACGTGATCCACCGCTTGCAGGTGCCGCTCCGTGTCCATCGCCGCGTCGAGCGTGCCGGGGGGAAGCCGGCCCGCAATCTCGGGGTCGCGCTCCAGGTTCTCGCGAAAGCTCCGCGCGCCGGGCTCGCCGAGCCGCGTCCAAGTCTCCATCGCGTTGCGCTGCACGATGCGGTAGGCGTCCTCGCGCGAGATTCCGGCCCGCGTCAGCGCCAGCAGCACCTCGCCGCTGTGCACGACGCCCCCCAGCGCCTCGAGGTTCGCTGCCATCCGCTCGGGATAGACCACGAGCCTGTCCATCATGCCTGCGAGCCGGACCAGCGCGAAGTCGAGCGCGAGCGTCGCGTCCGGCGCGATCACGCGCTCGACGCTGCTGTGGCTGATGTCGCGTTCATGCCACAGCGCCACGTCCTCCAGGGCCGGGACGACGGCGGCGCGCACGATCCGCGCGAGCCCGGTCAGGTTTTCCGACAATACGGGGTTGCGCTTGTGCGGCATGGCGCTGCTGCCCTTCTGCCCGGCGTGGAAGAATTCCTCCGCCTCGCGCACCTCGCTCCGCTGCAAGTGCCTCACTTCGGTCGCTAGCCGCTCGACTCCGCTCGCGATTACGCCCAGCGTGCAGAAGAACGCCGCATGCCGGTCGCGGGGGATCACCTGGGTGGATACCGTTTCGGGGATGAGGCCGAGCTTGCAGGCCACGAAAGCTTCCACCTCTGGCGACACGTGCGCGTACGTGCCGACCGCCCCCGAGATCGCGCACACGGCGATCTCCTCCCGCGCCCGCACGAGCCGTTCGCGTCCACGGGCAAACTCGGCGTAGTGGCCGGCGAGCTTGAGGCCGAAGCTGGTCGGCTCGGCATGGATTCCGTGGCTGCGGCCGATGGTGGGCGTGAGCTTGTGCTCGTGCGCCCGGCGTTCCAGCGCCGCGAGGACCCGATCGAGGTCTGCGAGCAGGAGATCGGACGCTTGCGTGAGCTGCACGGAGAGGCAGGTGTCCAGCACGTCCGAGCTGGTCAGCCCTTGATGCACGTAGCGGCTCTCCGGCCCGATCTCCTCGGCGAGCCAGGTCAGGAAGGCAATGACGTCGTGCCGCGTCTCCTGCTCGATGGCGTCGATCCGGTCGAGGTCGGCCTGCGAGATGGCGGCCACGCGGGCGCCGCCGCGCTCGCGGATGACTTGGGCAGCCTCGGCAGGGACCTCGCCCGTATGCGCCATGCCTTCGGCGGCGAGGGCCTCGATCTCGAACCAGATGCGATAGCGGTTCTCCGGCGCCCAGATGGCAGCCATCTCCGGCCTTGTGTAGCGCGGAACCATCGCCTGCCTCGCGTGATTTGACGGGCCGGGGACTAGGCCGGCTCGCATGTCCGTGCAAGAGGGAACTGTCGTGACCTTGGATACCCTCTGGCCGGACCTCGTGGCCCTTGCCCAGGTTCTGTTCATCGACCTCGTTCTGGCCGGAGACAACGCCGTCGTCGTGGGGCTTGCGGTCGCCGGGCTGCGGGAAGGGCAGAAGAACCGGGCGATCCTGTTCGGCATCGGTGGCGCGGCAGCCTTGCGCCTCGCGCTCGCCTTCGTCGCCGTGCGACTCATGGCGATCATCGGTCTCATGCTCGCGGGAGGGCTGCTGCTGCTCTGGGTGTGCTGGCGCATGTATCGCGAGCTGCATCCGAGGACGAACGCGCGCGGCGCCGCGCCGCCTGTGCCCAAGACGATGGGGCAGGCTCTCGTCCAGGTCGCGCTCGCCGACCTCAGCATGAGCCTCGACAACGTGCTCGCCGTGGCCGGCGCCGCTTACGCGCGTCCCTGGGTGCTCGTCGCCGGCCTCGGCGTCTCGGTGCTGCTCATGGGCCTCGCGGCCCGGCTCGTCGCCGACCTTCTGGAGCGGCATCGCTGGCTCGCCTGGGCCGGCCTCGCGGTGGTGCTGTTCGTTGCTATCCGCCTGATCTGGGAGGGCGGGCACGACGTGGCGGTGCACCTCGCCTAGATCAGCCCCTCGCGCCGCGAGCTCTCGGCGACAGTGGCGCGGATTCGACGCGCGACAGCAGGTCCCTAGCCTTCATCCGGCCCAGGGTCTGGGACGTGCCAGCGCATCAGCGCCTCGCGCCATGCCGGCTCGATCTCGGCGGCCCGGTTCGTTTCCCGGTCCAGAACGCATAGCACCGTCCGTGCCCGCCCGCACTCCTGGCCGCCATGCACGAGCCGTTGGCGTAGCTGAATTGAGCGCCCGCCGAGCCGCTCCACCCAGGTCTCAATCTCAACCTCGCCGGGCCAGCTCATCTCGCGCACGAAGTCCAGTTCCAGGCGAACGATCACGACCACGCGCGTGCCGCCCTCGATAGGCAGTCCCGCCTCGGCCACAAGCTCCGTCCGCCCCTGCTCCAGCATGACCACGAACACGGCATTGTTGACGTGCCCGAGCCGGTCCGTGTCGTTGAAACGGAGGCGGTGCGCCGTTCGTCGCGCCCTACCCATACGGCGGCTTGTTCAGGCCTGCTGGCGAGTAGGTGAACACCTCGCAGCCACCCTCGGTGACGCCGACCATGTGCTCGAACTGAGCGGACAGGCTCCGGTCGCGGGTCACCGCGGTCCAGCCATCGTCCAGCACCTTAACCTCGGGGCGCCCGGCGTTCACCATGGGCTCAACGGTGAAGAACATGCCGGGCTTGAGCACCGGCCCGTCGCCAGGGCGGCCGAAGTGAAGCACGTTCGGCGCCTCGTGGAACTTTCGGCCGATGCCGTGGCCGCAGAAATCGCGCACGACGCTGAATTGCTGGCCCTCGACGAAGGCCTGGATGGCGTGGCCGACATCCCCCAACGTCGCCCCCGGCCGCACGGCTTCGACGCCGCGCATGAGGGATTCATAGGTCACATCCATGAGGCGGCCGGCGCGCACGCTTGGCTGGCCCGCGGCGAACATGCGGCTCGTGTCGCCGTGCCAGCCGTCCAGGATGACGGTCACGTCAATGTTGAGCACGTCGCCGTCCAGCAGCCGACGCTCGCCTGGGATGCCGTGGCAGACGACGTGGTTGATGCTGGTGCAGATACTCTTTGGAAAGCCGCGGTAATTGAGGCAAGCAGGCTGGGCGCCGTGCGCGACGATGAACTGATGGCAGAGCCGGTCCAGCTCCGCCGTCGTGACACCGGGACGAACATGAGGCGCCACCATGTCGAGCGTCGCGGCCGCGAGCTGACCCGCCGCCCTCATGCCCGCGAAGTCCTCCGCGCTGTGCAGCGTGATCCTTCGTGCGTCGCTCCCACCGTCCATCAAGGCTGCCGTCCCCTGCTGCGCCGACATCGGAAGATGCGCAGGGACTCCACAGCCTGCAAGAGCGCGCTTACCCGCGAGCGCGGTGATGAGCCCCGTGAACCGAGGCAGCACGCGACAAGCGAGTGCGGGTCGTTGCCACCGCGGGCTGCATCATCAGGCGCATGGCCGCGTGGCGGCCGCCTCGTCCTCTGGGCGGTAGATCGAACGGAGCGAGGGCGACCTGCTGCACACGTACCGTGCCGCGCAGCCAAGCGGGCCCGTGTATGCGGGCGTGCGCCACTCGCCGAGCGAAGACCTGTTCCGGCAAAGGTGCCGCGTGTGCTGCGCCGATGAAGGCCGCGAAGCGCGGTGCCGCAGGCTGGTCCGCGAGCACGGGCGCCACGCCCATGCGCTCGAAGCTGCTGTTCAGCATCGCCGTCATGTCCTGCTCGCGCTCGAAGCTGCTGCCGGCGCCTAGAACGACCCCGACCAGCCGCACGCCGCCGCGCACGGCGGATGTCACGAGGTTGTAGCCGGAGGCGGTCGTGTAGCCGGTCTTGAGCCCGTCCGCCCCTGGGAACGTCTGCAGCATGTGGTCGTGATTGGCGATCATGCGCCCGTGGAAAAAGAAGCCCGGCACGGAGAAGTAGCGGTATTCCCGCGGGAAATCCTGGATCAGGCGCCGGGCGAGGATCGCCATGTCCTCTGCGGTCGTGACCTGATAGGGGTCGGGAAGGCCGGACGCGTTGTGAAACGTCGTGTGCGTCATGCCGAGCGCGCGGGCGCGCAACGTCATCATCTGGGCGAACCGCTCCTCGTCGCCGCCTGCCATCATCTCGCCCAGTGCAGACGCGGCGTCGTTGGCCGATTTCGTGACCAGGCCCAGCAGCGCTTCCTCCACCGTGATGCGCGTCCCTGGCATGAGGCCGAGCTTCGAAGGTTCCGCTGACGCAGCGTGATCCGAGACCGGCACCAAGGCGTCGAGGAAGGCCCGGCGGTCGCGCAAGGCCTCGAACAGCATATACAGCGTCATCAGCTTCGTCAGGCTCGCGGGAAAGCGGAGTTCCTCGGGGCGCGCCGCATACAAGATAGTGCCAGCCGCCGCATCGACGACGATGGCGCTATAGCGGTCCGACCCGAGCTGGGCCGCGGCCGGCCGCGCGAATCCTATGAAGAAGGTGATCAGAGCCATCGTCGCTACGAATGGGGCAACCCCCAACCACTCTCTTCCCCGCACCGCGTAGCTCCTCATTCCCGATGATGAGATTGTAGGGAACCTCCGTGACGCCTGTCCAGAACAGAGAATGACACAGCGACGCGAATGCAAAGACATAGAAGGCGAAGTTTATCTTGCCGCTTATTGTGCGGCGCACAAATTCGTGCTTGACGTGCGGTTACGCCGCCCCTAGATGGGCGATGTTGCACCGCACAACGCGGCCGCACTATGACTCGCCCCTGGCTCTTGCAGCTCGGCGGCATCCAGAGGAGTATCATAACGTGAAGACTGCTGAGGAATTCGTTACCTTCGGTCAAGGCAACGTCGAGGCGTTCATCCGGAGCGGCCAGGTCCTCGCGACCGGCATGCAGAACCTCACGAAGCACATGGCCGCGAGCGCGCAGGCCAGCCTCGATGAGGCTATGGGCACATTCAGGGCGATCGCCACGGCGCGTTCGGTTCGCGAGGCAATGGACCTGCAGGCTGCACTCGCGCGCTCGACGATCGAGAAGGCGGTGACCCAGACGAGCCAAGTGGCCGAGACCACGCTGAAGCTGACGGAGCAGGTTGTTGCGCCGCTCGCGTCGCGCTTCACGCTCGCGGTCGAGACGTTCGGCAAGCCTAGCTAGGCTCAGCTTCGTTCGAGAGGATCAGGGGGCCTGGGGCAACCGCTCCGGGCCTCTGCCGTTTCAGGCGGACAAGCCCTTTCCCAGGGCGACGCAGTTCCGATATGCTGGCAAGGAGGCGGGTCAAGAAGCGACTCGAAGCCCGGAGCGGCTTGGCTGGTCGAGTGGGCGGCCAAGCCCGAGACAGAAGGCCGGTGATGGCGGGATGAGCGACGATAAGAGAGGCAATCAGGAAGGACCGAACACTGGCGTGGTGGTCAAGGCGCGCCCGAAGACGCGCAAGCCGGCCATGTATAAAGTGCTCATGCTAAATGATGATTACACGCCCATGGAGTTCGTCGTTCACGTACTCGAACGCTTCTTTCAGAAGACGCGCGAGGAAGCGACGCGCATCATGCTGCACGTTCACCGCCGCGGTGTCGGCGTCTGCGGTGTCTACACGTATGAGGTCGCTGAAACCAAGGTCACCCAGGTGATGGACCTCGCCCGGCAGAACCAGCATCCTCTCCAGTGCACAATCGAGAAAGAGTAGGGGTGCACGCTGAAAGAAAGCTTCCCATCTAGGGTTCACATACTGCCTAATCGGGGCTCCGGCCCTGCGCGAAGGAGCGCGATACGCTGATGCTCTCCCGCAACCTTGAACAGACGCTGCACCGGGCGTTAGCGCTCGCAAGCGAACGGCGCCACGAGTATGCGACTCTGGAGCATCTGCTCCTGGCGCTTGCCGATGACAGCGACGCCGCGACCGTGCTGCGCGCCTGCGGCGTGGATCTCGACAAGCTGCGCCACGACCTCGCCGAGTTCCTGGACAAGGATCTCTCCGGCCTGGCCACTGACCGCGCGGGCGAGCCGAAGCCCACGGCCGGTTTCCAGCGCGTCGTGCAGCGCGCGGCAATCCACGTCCAGAGCAGCGGCCGCGATGAAGTGACGGGCGCCAACGTGCTGGTCGCTCTCTTCAGCGAGCGCGAGAGTCACGCAGTCTACTTCCTGCAGCTACAGGATATGACCCAACTCGATGCGGTGAACTTCATCAGTCACGGCATCGCGAAGGCGCCGGGCCGGTCGGCGCAGCGTCCCGTTCAGGGCGCGAAGGAAGAGGGCGGCTCGGAGGGCAACGAACGCGAGGAGAAGCCGAACCGCCGCGGACAGGACGCCCTCGGCACCTATTGCGTGAACCTCAATAAGAAGGCCGCTGCCGGCAAGATCGACCCCTTGATCGGGCGCGACAACGAGATTGAGCGAACGATCCAGATCCTCTGCCGCCGCACGAAGAACAACCCGCTCTACGTGGGCGACCCAGGCGTGGGCAAGACTGCTATCGCTGAGGGGCTGGCGCTCCGGATCGTCAACGGCGACGTGCCAGAGGTGCTTGCCAAGAGTACGATCTTCGCACTCGACATGGGCGCGCTGCTCGCCGGCACTCGGTATCGCGGCGACTTCGAGGAGCGGCTCAAGGCCGTCGTCACCGAGCTTGAGAACCAGCCCGGCGCCGTGCTCTTCATTGACGAGATCCACACCGTCATCGGCGCTGGTGCCACAAGCGGCGGCGCCATGGACGCATCCAACCTGCTCAAGCCTGCGCTCGCATCGGGGACGCTGCGCTGCATCGGCAGCACGACGTACAAGGAGTTCCGGAATTACTTCGAGAAGGATCGGGCGCTGGTCCGGCGCTTCCAGAAGATAGACGTGAACGAACCGACGCTTGAGGACTCTTTCAAGATCCTGCGCGGGCTCAAGATCAACTACGAGAAGCATCACAAGGTCCGCTACACGGACGAGGCGATCCGCGCCGCGGTCGAGCTTTCGGCCAAGTACATCAACGACCGCAAGCTGCCGGACAAGGCGATCGACGTCATCGACGAGGTCGGCGCCTCGCGGATGCTTCAGCCGGAGGCCAAGCGCCGGAAGACGGTAACCTTGCGCGACGTCGAGGAAATGGTCGCCAAGATCGCGCGTATCCCCCCCAAGTCGGTCAGCGCCGACGACAAGGAGACGCTGCGCAATCTGGAACGCGACCTCAAGGCCATGGTGTTCGGCCAGGACAAGGCGATCGAGGCGCTGTCGGCCGCGATCAAGCTGTCGCGCGCCGGGCTGCGCGATCCGGAGAAGCCGATCGGCAACTACCTGTTCAGCGGCCCGACCGGCGTCGGCAAGACCGAGGTCGCCCGGCAGCTTGCAAGCACGCTCGGCATCGAGCTGACCCGGTTCGACATGAGCGAGTATATGGAGCGGCACTCAGTCTCGCGACTGATCGGCGCGCCGCCGGGCTACGTGGGCTTCGATCAGGGCGGTCTGCTGACGGACGCCATCGATCAGCACCCGCATACCGTTCTCCTCCTCGACGAGATCGAGAAGGCTCATCCGGATCTGTTTAATATCTTGCTGCAGGTAATGGATCACGGGAAGCTCACCGATCACAACGGCAAGACGGTGGATTTCCGCAACGTCATCCTGATCATGACGACGAACGCGGGCGCGTCCGACCTCGCGAAGGAGGCCATTGGCTTCGCCCGCGAGACTCGTGTCGGAGAAGACGAGGAGGCGATCAAGCGGCTGTTCACGCCGGAGTTCCGCAACCGGCTTGACGCCATCATCGGCTTCGCCGGCCTGACGCCGGAGATCGTCGGACGCGTCGTCGAGAAGTTCGTCATGCAGCTCGAGGCGCAGCTCGCTGACCGCAACGTGACGATCGAGCTGTCGTCGGCTGCGAAGGAGTGGTTGGCAGAGCGCGGCTATGACCGGCTCTACGGCGCGCGGCCGCTCGCCCGCGTCATCCAGGAGAACATCAAGAAGCCGCTCGCGGAAGAGCTGCTGTTCGGCAAGCTCGTGAAGGGCGGCTCGGTCAAGGTCGCGCTCAAGGACGGCAAGCTCGACTTCGAATACACCGAGGCGGCGCTGCCTGCCCTTCCGAAGCCGGAGGGCGACGCCGAGCGCGAGCCGGAAACGGCTGAGTGAAAGCTGTCTGGAATGGCCGCGTCATCGCAGAGAGCGATGACGTTGTCATCGTAGAGGGCAATGCTTACTTCCCGGCGGACAGCATCCGCCGGGAGTATGTTCGCCCGAGCGACCATCGCACGCATTGTCCTTGGAAGGGCGAGGCCAGCTACTACACGCTGGAATTTGACGGGAAGAGCAACCCGAACAGCGCCTGGTATTATCCCGCGCCCAAGCCGGCCGCGGCCGAGATACGCAATCGGGTCGCGTTCTGGAAAGGGGTGCAAGTCGGAACCTAGGCGTTCCAAGCCCCGATCGCGGACAGTCCTACCCCAACCAGGCGCAAGGCATCATGGCGAGATCATGCGCAGTGGGTTTCGGCCGCAGTCAGCGTGCTGGTCGAGCCAGGAAGTCGCAATACCAGCGCATTTCCTCTACCGAGAGCGGAAACTGACCGTCCACGCCTGGGAGCAGCATGGCATCCGGGCTGAGCTGTGCGAGCACTGCTTGCAGAGGCCCTGCCACGCGCATGGTGAAGCCCGCCTTCCAGACGAGGCTTACGATCCCTTTGGCGCTGCGCAGCGCGCCCGCCCGGTCGATGAGCGCAAGAGGCACGTTGGCGGCCGCCGCAAGAAGGAAAGCTGCACGTCGGGCATCCCCGAGCCGTGTGGCGGCGATCACAGCGGCCTCATCGTGACTCGGCGCAGCGCCAGTCGCTTCCCTGTTCGGCATCACGGCAACTGCTGCTGCGCGTGCGTCGGCTGCTCGGGCAACTGCGAGGTGGGCGGCAGTACGCTTATCCAACTCCTCTGCGAGGTGCGGGTCGAGATCCCCTCGTCGGCGAAGAGCCTCAACGAGGTAGCCTGTCACGAACCTGGATAGCGCCAGCATTGCCTCGGCGGGAAGCGTAGGGCGGTGCACGAGCGGCTCGTGCCACTCCACATGCTGCTCCGCCCGTGCAACAAGCGCGTCGAGCGTGCTCTCCCGGATCTGCGCCGACGGATTGCAGAGCAGCGCGCGCACTGCCTCTGCGTCCGCTGTCGCGGCAACGGCGTCGCTGACGGCTTCGGGAAGGCCCGCCCGGCGGGCGACAGCAATTGTAGTTCTGTTGTGCGGCGGCGATGCGAGCAGGGCAAGCAGGTCGCCAGCGTCAAGCAGCGGCGAGAGATGGATGACTGGCTCGCTAACCGGCACGGCACTGTCGCGGGCAAGCTGAAGGATCAGCGCTCGGGGGGCCTCGTGCATGTCCTTCAGAACGTCCGCCAGTGCCGCGCGAACGCGCACCGCTTCGTCCTCGACGAGCGTCGCAAGCGTTGAGAGGGCTTGGTCGCGCAGGCGCGCCTGCTCATCCCCGCTCAGGCCAGGCAGCTCGCTCGCGACCTTGCGCGCGAGAAGCGTGCGTATGCGCTCGTCTGGATCGCGGGCAAGCACCTGATCCACGCCGTGCGGCGCCGCCGGGTTCATGGCAACGGTTGCGCGCACCGTCGCGGCGGGATCGGTCGCGAGTGCGAGCAAGACATCGTCCGACGCGAAAGCGCTGGCGCCGAGACGGACGCGCGTCGCCTCGGCTACGCCGGCGTCCTTGTCCCGGGTCTGAGGACTCACGGAACCGAAATCGAATGCGAGACGCGCCAGTGACCGCGTCCGGTGCGCTTGACCTCATACATGGCCTGGTCCGCCCGGCGGATCACCTCGTCCATGAATTCTCCGCTGCCCGCTCGTCGGCAGGCGATACCGACCGAAAGCGTGATCCGCATGCCGTCGGGCACGAGTTGCGCCAAGCTGCCGTGCGTATCCACGCGTAGCGCTTCGGCGCGCTCCGCGGCGGTCAGCTCGTCCGCGCCATCGAGCCAGAGAGCGAACTCGTCACCGCCAAGACGTGCAACGAGGTCTGCCGGACGTACGAGGTTGCGCAGCAGGGCGCTGATGCCGGTGAGCGCGGCATCGCCGACATCGTGGCCGAAGCGATCGTTCAGCGGCTTGAAGTTGTCCACGTCCACGAACATCAGCGTGCCGGGCAGGCCCTCACGGTCGAGCCGGTCGATGCGGCGGGCCAGCTCGTCGAGGAAGGCACGGCGGTTGAGCAAGCCGGTAAGCGGGTCGGTGCGGGCTTGTCGCGCCATCTCGCGCTGGATGCCATCATGCTCCAGGACCATGCGCACGAGCGCCGTGACCGAAGAGGCGAGAAGCTTGTCCTCCTCAATCCACGGGCGGAGGGCATCGCTTCGCCAGAAGACGACGCCCACGCGGTCGCCGATCCGCGTGTTCGCGGGACATGCAAGCATTGAGTGCCCGCTCGGGAGTGCCGCGCATCGCGGCTCCTCCGCGTCGCCGTCGAGCAGCGCGAGAACCGCGCCGCGCACGAGAGCGGTGCCACAGCCGATCTCGTGCAGCACGGCGAGGGTTGAGTCTGGCTGCGACAGGTCCAGCACGGCAGCGCCCTCGGCGCCGAGCGCGTCGCTCGCCGATGCGAGAACCGCCTGCATCATGCGAGGCGCGAGAACCTCCTGGCGCATCGTCCATAGGATGTGATCGAGAACGTCGCCCCGGCGCAGGTTCGCCGCGACCATCTGCTCGCGCCGTTCTTGTTCTGTGACATCCAATGCGACGCCACGCGCGCCTTCGAGGTGCCCTGCGCCGTCCAGCAAGGGGGCACTCGTGAGCAGGAGACATGCCGGCTCGCCGTCCGCCCGCCGCACCCAAGCGCGCACGCGGCGCAAGACCTGCGACGGCCGGAACGGGTCCACGCCGAGCAGGTTTGA
The DNA here is from genome assembly GCA_963839135.1 of uncultured Alphaproteobacteria bacterium. Classification (GTDB taxonomy): domain Bacteria; phylum Pseudomonadota; class Alphaproteobacteria; order Acetobacterales; family Acetobacteraceae; genus CAWKEH01. Next base: position 66,571 of record CAWIUA010000048.1, on the reverse strand, counting down.
ATCCAGCAGCAGCGCGGTGGCCGGCGTCCCGGCCAGCGCGGCGGCCTCGTATCCCAGCGCCCCATCCGGCGCGAGGAACGTGAAGCAACCCTCGGCGTCGGTCTCGAACGCGATGTCGGCTGCCATCGTCACCAAGTCGCGCCAGCGCTGTCGGCTTTCCAGCAGCACGTGTCGAAGCGGATCGCCGACGGCCGCGGTCGCAACGGTGCCCATGTGTCACACCACCCACGAAATCTCATTGCATCTTGGGGCAGGGTCATGAACGGTCCGTTACCGCTCGGTCGCGTTGACACGCCTCCGATGCCGGCGCACCGTCCGCGCGCCACAGGAAAGCCCTTCATGCTCGACGCTGCCGACACGCTCCGCGACCGCATCGAGAGCCTCTGGGAGAGGCGCGACGGCCTTGCCGCCGGCGCGGGCAATGGCGCGCGCGAGGCAGTTGGGGCGGTTCTGGAGAGGCTCGACTCCGGCCGTCTGCGCGTCGCCTCACCCGGACCCGGAGGCTGGGTCGTCCACGAGTGGCTGAAGAAGGCCGTCCTGCTCAGCTTCCGGCTCTACGACTCCGTGCCTTTGCCGGATGCCGCCGGCGCGCTCGCCTACGACAAGGTTCCGCTCAAGACCGAGAGCTGGGGCGCGAATCGGTTCGCCGAAGCCGGGTTCCGCATGGTGCCGGGCGCCGTGGTTCGCCGCTCGGCCTACGTAGCGCCGGGCGTCGTTCTTATGCCCTGCTTCGTGAACGTCGGCGCCTATATCGGGGCTAGCACCATGATCGACACCTGGGCGACGGTGGGGAGCTGCGCGCAGGTTGGAGCCAACTGCCATATCAGCGGCGGCACAGGCCTCGGCGGCGTGCTGGAGCCGCTGCAAGCGGGACCGGTGATCATCGAGGACGACTGCTTCATCGGCGCGCGCTCGGAGGTCGCCGAGGGGGTCGTTGTGGAGCGGGGCAGCGTGCTGGCCATGGGCGTCTTCCTCGGCGCGAGCACGCGCATCGTGGACCGGCAGACGGGCGAGGTGTTCATCGGCCGCGTGCCGGCCTACTCGGTCGTGGTGCCGGGTAGCTTGCCAGGAAAGCCGCTGCCCGACGGCTCGCCGGGTCCGTCGCTCGCCTGCGCCGTGATCGTGAAGCGCGTCGACGAGCGCACCCGCGCCAAGACCAGCATCAACGACCTGCTGCGCGATTGACGGACCCGCTCCCGCTCGCCCAAAGCCTGATCCGCTGCGCCTCGGTAACGCCCGCGGATGCGGGGGCACAGGCGGTGTTGGCCGCGGCCTTGGACGCGCTCGGCTTCCAGGTTTGGCATCTCCCGTTCGGCGCGACGTCCAACCTTTTCGCGCGCTGGGGCGAAAATGGCTTCCATCTCTGCTTTGCCGGGCACACGGACGTGGTGCCGCCGGGAGCTGCGGGGTGGAGCGCGGACCCGTTCGGTGGCGAGGTTCGGGACGGCGTCCTGCTGGGCCGCGGCGCCTGCGACATGAAAGGGGCAATCGCGGCGTTCGTGGCAGCGTGCGCGGACCATCTCGCGACGCGTCCGTCCGGCAGCGTGAGCCTGCTCATCACCGGCGACGAGGAAGGCCCGGCCCTCGACGGTACACGGCGCGTGCTGGAGTGGATGGCGGCGAACGGCCAGGTCCCAAATCTGTGCCTCGTGGGCGAGCCGACCAACCCGGATCACCTCGGCGACATCGTGAAGGTCGGCCGCCGCGGCAGCCTCAACGCCCGCATCCTCGTCGAGGGCACGCAGGGTCATTCTGCCTACCCGCAGCGGGCGGACAACCCGGTCCACCGCGTCACCGCCGCGCTTGCCGCCATGCTCGCCGCGCCGCTGGACGCGGGAACCGAGTGGTTCGAGCCCAGCAGCCTGCAGGTCACGAGCGTTGACGTGGGCAACCCTGCGACAAACGTGATCCCCGCCCGCGCGGAGGCGCGTCTCAACATTCGCTTCAACGACCGCCACACCGGCGCCTCGCTGGAGTCCTGGCTGCGTGCCGTGCTCGCACGATATGCCCCAAAATTTCAGCTCGATGCGGAATGCAGCGGTGAGGCGTTCCTGACCCATCCTGGGCCGCTCGTCGAGCGCCTGCGCGCCACGATCGCGCGGGCGAGCGGCAGGGAGCCGCGGCTCGACACGGGCGGCGGCACGTCGGACGCGCGCTTCATCGCGCGCTTCTGCCCCGTCGCCGAGTTCGGATTGGTCGGGCGCACGATGCACCAGGTGGACGAGCAAGTGCCCGTGACCGAGCTGCGCGAGCTTGCCGGGATCTACCGGGCGGTGCTCACGGAGTTTGCAGCGTGATTCCGCCTCGAGAGCGTGGGCGTGAGCGGCGCGGCGAGCCGATCCGCAACGCGCTGATCGGCATTGCCCTCGTTGCCCGCGGACGGCGTGACGGACTCCTGCAGTTCAGCGCGACCAAGGAGGCGTTCCTCGCCAGTCTCGCGCCGCTTGTCGCATTCCCGCTCGTAGGGTCGGCGCTGATGCTTCTCGCGGGCGCCAGGTGGGACGCGGTCGAGGATTTCCTCGCCACGCTCTGCGCCGTGCTCGCGCCGCCGGTGCTCTCCCAGGCGCTCGCATGGGCTTGGGGGCGCGAGGCCGCTTGGCTGCATTACGCGACGGCGTTCAACTGGTGCCAGTGGGCCGTGCCGGCGATGGCTGCGTTGCTGCTGCTGATCCTCGGCTTGATGCTGAACGCGGGATTGTCGCAGGCCGCGGCAGCGTTCGCCTTCGTCCTGTGCCTCGCCGCCTACGCGCTCTGGCTACACTGGTTCGTGACCCGCTATGGCCTCGGGCTCGGGCCATGGCGGGCCGCGCTGCTCGTCATCCTTGTGAACGCCGGTACCGCACTGCTCGCTCTCGGGCCGCAGTTCATCACGACTTTGTAAAGGGATCGGCCCGGTAGGCGACGGCGACGAGGCAGAGGCCGTCGGGCGGGGCCGTCGGTCCCGCTGCGCGGCGGTCGCGTGCGGCGAGAGCCGCCGCCACGTCCCGTGGGCGCCACCGTCCCTCGCCGACGAGCTTGAGAGTGCCGACCATATTGCGGACTTGGTGGTGCAAGAAGCTTCGCGCCTCGGCGCGGATCTCAACCAGCTCGCCGTCGCGAACGACGTCAAGCCGGTCGAGTGTACGCACGGGGCTCCGCGCCTGACAGGCGCTGGCGCGGAATGAGGTGAAATCATGCTGGCCAAGGAGCAGGCCGGCTGCCTCGGCCATCGCACTCGCGTCAAGGCGGCGCTCGACGTGCCAGGCGCGGCCGAGCAGGAGGGCAGGGCGGGAGCGGCGGTTGAGGATGCGATAGCGGTAGCGCCGGGCGACGGCGCCGAGGCGCGGACTCCAGCCCGGAAGCGCAGGTGCGGCGCGGAGCACGACGACGGGGTGCGGCCGCATGTGGAAGTTGAGACCGTCCCGAATCTGATCCGCCCGGAGACGGTCGGGGAGGGCGAGGAGCGCGACCTGCCCTTCGGCGTGCACGCCGGCGTCCGTGCGCCCGGCCGCCGTGCTCGTGACGGATTCACCGCCCGCGAGGCGCGATGCGGCATCCTCCAGCACGGTCTGGACGGCAACGCCACTCCGCTGCCGCTGCCAGCCAACGAACGGGCCGCCGTCATACTCCAGGAGCAGAGCCCAGGCGGTCACCGCAGCAATGTGCCTCGTGCGACGGTCCGGCCCCGCAGCAGGTCGGCCGCGGCCATCGGCGTGCGGCCAGGCCGCTGCACCCGCAGCAGGCGCAGAGCCCTCTCGCCGCATGCGACGAGGAGGGCACTATCCAGCACCTCGCCCGGCTCGCCCCGACCCGGTTCGGGCATGGCGTCGAGGATCTTGAGCATCTCCTCATCGAGCGTCGTGAACGTGCCCGGCCATGGATTGAGGGCGCGTATCTGGCGGTCGAGCGCGGCTGCCGGCCGGGTCCAATCGAGCCTGCCGCTCTCGCGGGTGAGCTTGGGTGCATACGTTGCACCCTCATCGGGCTGTGAGACCGGCTGCGGCTCCTCAGCCAGAGCGCGGAGGGCCAGGTGTGCCCCAAGTTCTGCGAGGCGGTGATGCAGCCACGTAGCGGTCGCCCGCGGGCCGAGCGGGACGGCCTCGCGCAGCAGCATGGGGCCGGTGTCCAGCCCCTCGTCCATCTGCATGATCGTGACGCCGCTTTCGTGGTCGCCGGCGAGGATCGCGGCCTGGATCGGGGCGGCACCGCGCCAGCGGGGCAGCAGGCTCGCGTGGACATTGAGGCAGAAGCGACGGGGAGCGGCGAGCACGGCGGGAGGGAGCAGCAATCCGTAGGCGACGACCACGGCCGCGTCGAGGTCCAGGGCAGCGAACGCCTCCTGCGCCGCCGGGTCGCGCCGCAAGCCCGCGGGCGTTCGGACGGGAAGACCGAGGCGTTCCGCCTCCTGATGGACGGCACCCTTCTGCACCCGGCCGCCGCGCCCGGCGGGCCGAGGCGGTTGAGCATAGACGGCGACGACCTCGTGCCCGGCCTCGACCAGTGCCCGCAACGTGGGCACGGCGAACACTGGGCTGCCCATGAACGCGAGGCGCATCGCTATCCCGACGCCTTCGCCTTCTGCTCCTTGGCAAGCTTGCGCATGAGCATGTTCCGGCGCAGCGGCGTGAGGTGGTCCACGAATAGGATGCCGTTCAGGTGGTCGAGCTCGTGCTGCACGCAGGCGGCGAGCAGGCCCTCGGCGTCGAACTCGTGGCGGGCGCCCGTCTCGTCCTCATGGCGCACGCGCACGCACGCCGGGCGGCTCACGTCGGCATACTGGCCCGGCAGCGACAGGCAGCCCTCCTCGCGCACCACCTGCTCCTCGCTGGCCGCGATCACCTCGGGATTGATAAGCACCATCGGCGCTGGCTTGTCGTCCGGCTGCAGGTCCACGATGGCAAGCTTCAGGCCGACGCCGACTTGGGGCGCCGCGAGGCCGATCCCGGGCGCGGCATACATAGTCGCGAACAGCTTGGGCAGGAGGCCGCGCACGAGGCCGAGGTCTTCCGGGCGGACGCGGCGGGCCTTGGCGCGGAGCGCTGGGTGAGGCGCGATGAGGATAGGGAGCCGCTCACTTGTCGTGTCGGAGGGCTGCGCTGCGGCGGTGCTCATGGGGCCGATGTAGCCGCCGGGCTGGGCGGCTTCAATGGACGCGCCTCGGGACCACCCTTCAGAACCAGGGCTTGAGAGGTAAGATACGGCTGACCACATAGGCTCTTGCCGGGGTTGCCTGAGGGGACCCTGGTGCCGCTTCGCTCCGCCAAGGAGGTAGCCTTGACATCGCGTATGTTCGCCTCGCCCTTGTTTCTGGGCTTCGATCACTTGGAGCAGATGCTCGAACGGGCGTCGAAGACGGCGTCGGACGGGTATCCGCCCTACAATATCGAGCAGCTTGCCCCTGGCAGCCTGCGCATCACGCTCGCCGTCGCAGGCTTCACGATGGACGACCTGCAGATCACCCAAGAGGACAATCAACTGGTGATCCGGGGCCGCCAAGGCGAGGACCTCGGCAGCCGCGTGTTCCTGCACCGCGGCATCGCGGCGCGGCAGTTCCAGCGCGCATTCGTGCTGGCCGAGGGGATCGAGGTGCGTGGCGCCTGGCTCGACAACGGTCTGCTGCACATCGACCTGGCCCGGCCGCAGCCGGAGGCACGCGTGCGCCAGATCCCAATCACCGCGCCGAACGGCGCCGTCGCAGGTCCCGTCGTGGACGGCACGTCCAACGACGGCTAGCCCTCTGAACCAACCCCAGCCTGGCTGCGTTGGCGCTCCCGAGGGGGCCAACAAGGCCGAGGAGCTTCATCATGATCTCCCATGTCGCCGTTGACATCCGCCATCTCACCGAGACACAGCTCATGCAGCTCGGCGTCTCGGAGCTCGCCTACGTCAAGCCCGTGCTCGTAGAGGGGAGCCGTGCCTATGCAATCCATGCAGCAGACGGCTCACCCATGGCCGTGACGGAGGACCGCGAGGTCGCGATCGCCGCAATTCGCCAGCATGAGATGGTGCCGGCGATGGTGCACTGAGGGAGAACACCCGCCGCCGTATGCGCTTCCATATTGAACCGCATCCGAAATTTCTTGTGGCAAGTTGGGTAGCGGCGCTATCCTCACTCCGGGCCCAGCCCAGATCATGCTGGCATTCGCGATGCCGGGCTGTTTTCCCCGGAGGTGCGCGCCATGTCCAGCCCCATTGGTCGCCGCAGCGTCCTACGGAGTTCTGCCGCGGTTGCTTCAGCGCTTGCTTGCACCGCGATGGTGCGGGATGCGGCCGGCAATGAGGGGCCCCGTATCAGTGCACCGTCGCCGGAGGCTCAAGCTGGCTCAGGATTTCGCTACGGGGTCAATCCAGCCGATGTGCCCGTCGCCCCGGCGATAGACGACGTTCAACTCGCCGCTCGCGCTGTTGCGGAACATCAGCACCTGCTGGAACGCCAGGTCCATGCGCATGACGGCCTCGCCGACGGAGAGCGTCGCGATCTCGGTCGCTGTCTCGGCGATGACGGTGGCGAACGCGGCGGCAGCCCCGTCGCCCTGCGCCGGGCCTTCCTCGTCCTGGCGTAGGATATATTGCCGACCGGACTCGGGGCGCTCGCGGTTGGCGGTGTCCCGGGCATGCTCGTTCACCCGGCGGCGATAGCGGCGCAGGCGCTTGGCGATGTGCTCGGCGGCGTCGTCGAACGCGCCATGAGCATCCGCTGCCTCGCCCTCGCCGCGCAGCATGAGGCCGCGCCCGGCGTGCAGGTTAATATCGCAGGTGAAGAAGCTGCGGGCGCGGCTGAAGGTAACGTTCGCCTCCAGCGCGTGGTCGAAGTACTTCCCCGCGATCGTGTCCAAGTGTTCGGAAACGCGCGTGCGAAGCGCGTCCGACAGGTCAACCTGCTTTCCTGACACCGTGATCTGCACGTTTCCTGCCTCCCTCATCTGGATTGAGGCCGCAAGAGATGACGAGCACCCCAGCTAGACCGGCAGCACCTTCTCCCGCTTGCGCTGCACGGAGCTCGGAATGCGCAGCGCATCCCGATATTTGGCCACGGTCCGGCGCGCGATGTCCACGCCTTCACGGCGAAGCGCCAACACGATTGCGTCGTCGCTGAGGATGTCGTCCGGCGTCTCAGCGCCGACGAGCGCGCGGATGCGGTGGCGAACGGTCTCGGCGCTGTGGCTCTCGCCGCCTGCCGTGCTCGCGATCGCTGTCGTGAAGAAGTATTTGAGCTCGAACACGCCCCGCGGCGTCGCTACGTATTTGTTGGCAGTGACGCGGCTCACAGTGCTCTCGTGCATCTCCACGGCTTCGGCGATGTCGCGCAGGATCAGGGGGCGGAGGTGGCCGACACCGTGCCGCAGGAAGCCGTCCTGCTGGCGGACGATCTCGGCGGCGACCTTCAGGATCGTCTCGGCCCGCTGCTGCAATGATTTCACTAGCCAAGTAGCGGCGGAGAGATTCTCGGAAAGGAACGCCCGCTCCTCGCGTCTCGCGTGGGGATTCACGCGTGCGAAGAGCGTCTGGTTGACGAGGAGACGCGGCGCCGTCTCTGGGTTCAGCTCCAGGTGCCATGTGCCATCCGGCAGCAAGCGCAGCAAGACGTCCGGGATTACGGGCCGCACCGGGCTGTCGTCCCATCCCGCCGCCGGCTTGGGATCGAGTTGGCGCAGCTCCGCGACCATCTCGGCGAGGTCTGCCATATCCACGCCACAGGCTGGCATGAGCGCGCGCATGTCGCGCCGGGCGAGCAGCTCCAGGTTGTCGAGGAGTGCTGCCATTGCCGGGTCAAGCCGGTTCTTCTCGCGAAGCTGGGCGGCCAGGCACTCGCGCAAGTCGCGCGCGAACACGCCCGTCGGCTCGAACAGCAACATGCGTGCGCGAACGGCTGCGACGCGCTCGGTGGGCAGGCCGATCGCGGCGGCGATGGCCGAGTCCTCGGCGGGCACGCGTCCGGCCGAATTGAGCATCGCGATGAGATAGGCCCCTACGAGCCGGTCCTGCGGATCGTCGAAGGTGAGGCGGAGCTGCTCGCCGAGGTGGTCGCGCAAGGACGGGCGTGCCTCCGCCCGCTCCTCGAGGCCGCGTTCGTCGCCTTCTATGCTGGCTCCGTTGCCGCGCCCAGCAGAGGTCGGGTCGTAGCTTGAGCCGTCGTAAAGGTTGCTCGGGTCGAGATCCATCTCGGGCAGGCTCGCCCGGTCCATGACCGCGGCCGTGTCCAGCCGCTCGGGCGCCGCCTCCGCCAACGCGTCGGGCCGCTGGTCGAGCGCGGGTTGCTCGCCGGTCGCCTCGGGCCGCTCGTCACGCTCGAGAAGCGGGTTGCGCTCCAGCTCGTCCTCGATGAAGGCCGCCGCCTCCATGTTCGTGCAGTGCAGCAGCTTGATGGCCTGACGCAGCTGCGGCGTCATGACCAAGGTTTGTGTTTGCCGGAACTCCAGCCGGGGAGCGATTGCCATGGCGGGAGAGCTTACAGGCTAAACCTTTCTCCAAGATAGACGCGGCGCACATCCTCGTGCGCGACGACCTCGTGCGGCGCGCCCTCCATGAGGACCTCGCCGTCGTGCATGATGTAAGCGCGATCTATGATCTCCAGGGCTTCGCGGACATTGTGGTCGGTGATGAGGACGCCGATGCCGCGGTCCTTCAGGTGGCCGATCAGGTCGCGGATCTCGCCAACGGCGATCGGGTCGATGCCAGCCAGCGGCTCATCGAGCAGGATGTAGGCGGGATGGGTGGCGAGCGCGCGGGCGATCTCCACCCGGCGCCGCTCCCCGCCGGACAAGGCGAGCGCGGGCGTCCGGCGCAGATGGGCGATGCCGAATTCGGACAGCAGCGCGTCGAGCATCATGCCGCGCTGGTCCGGGTCTGGCTCGACCACCTCCAGCGCAGCCATCACGTTCTGCTCGACGTTGAGGCCGCGGAACACGCTCGCCTCCTGAGGCAGGTAGCCGATGCCGAGGCGCGCGCGGCGATACATAGGCAACGTCGTGATGTCGGCGCCGTCGAGCCCGATCGCGCCGGTATCGGGGCGAACCAGGCCCACGATCATGTAAAAGGTTGTGGTCTTGCCGGCGCCGTTCGGTCCGAGCAAGCCCACAGCCTCGCCGCGCCGCACGTGAAGCGACACGTTGCGCACTACCGCGCGGCGCTTGTAGGTCTTCCCGACCCCGCGCGCGAAGAGCCCGCCAGTGCCTTCGACCACACGGAAGCCGTCCGTCACGGAGTTTGCGCCGGCTTGGCCGTGGCAGGCTTGGCCGTGCCCTGGGCGCCAGCCTGGCCCTTCGAGCCGGTGTCGTTGGGCACGACCAGACCCTCGACCCGCTGGCCCGGCACGCGCGTGAGCGTGGAGACGCCAGTGCGCATGTTGACCAGCGCCTCATCGCCGTTAAGCTGGTTGAGCCCGCGCGTGATATGTACATGGCCGACGATCCGGGCCATATCCGTCTCGGTCACGTAAGTGCCGCGGTCGCCGCGGATCACCTCGGTCGGCGTGCGGATCTCAACGTTGCCGAAAGCGTCCGCCTTCTCTAGCTTGCTGGATTGGGTCAGTGGGTCGGCACCGGGCTTGCCGGGCGTGGCCGCCACGGTCTGGACCCCAGGCTTCTGGTCCGGGGTCTTCTGATCCGCGGTCTTCTGGTCGGTCGGCTTTGTGTAAGCGACGAGCGTATCGGCATAGATTCGGCGTCCGTCGTTCGTGATCACGGTCGCCTCGCCGCGGCCCACCCCCATGTGCTTCTGCGACCACCATTCGATGACGTCGCGGGCGGTCAAAATGTCCTGGGGCGTCGTGATCTTCAGGTTGCGCCCGGTGAGCACCAGGACGGCCTGATCAATGTCATAGATAGCGTGCTCTGCAGTCGCATGGTCCGTTGGCGTGTAGATATTGACGTGGCCGACCGCCTCCAAGCGGTAGATCTCGTTATTGCCGGTGTCCATGCCAGCAGTCGGCGAAGCCTCGGCAGCCTTCGCCGGGGCAGGCTGCGCCGCCGGCGATGCGCCCGCGGGAGCACCCTTCTTGCGGTAGAAGGCGATCAGTTCGTCGGCGGTCACGGTGGTGTCGCCGCGCACCGCGCGAGCGTCACCACGGGCGATCACCTTCTGCTCGTGCTGGCGCCACTCCATGCCCTGGCTCGACGTGATGTCGATCGGGCCGCCGTGGGACATGTCTATGCCTTGGGCGCGAAGCGCAGGCCCGGCAAGCAGAAGGACGGCGGCCGCCAGCAGCGGGGCGGCAGCGTGAAAGACACGCTTCATGAGTGGGCCTGGTTGAGGATGAGCCGCGCCGGTCCCTGGAACTGGATGGTGCTGCCCTTGTCCAGCACCGTGAAGCCCTGGGCATCGAGTTGGCCGAAGGGGCCTTCGGCATGGGTGCGGTCGCTGCTGGCGGCAGCACCCTGCTTGAGGTCCACCGACGCGCTCTGGGTCCGCAAGGTGATCCCGTCGTCGCGATAGAGTTGCACGTCGTGGGAAAGATCGAGCAGGTCGCGATGCTGTAGGTAAACGCCATCCTTGGACTGCACCATCATCCAGTGCCCGCCCTCCAGCGTCACGTCGCCCACCGGGGCGCTGAGGTTGACGCGCTCGGGACTGATCTGGGTTGCGGTGTCGGCGGTCAGCGTGTAGGGCCGGCCGCGGGCATCAAAGCCACGATAGTGCGGCTCGACCAGCACGGCGCTATCCGGGATGGCGCCGAAGACCCGGCGGAAGGAGATCCGGCTCTCGTCAGTGACGCGCGACAGCTCGGGCCAGACCGCGACGAGGCTCAGCAGCGCGATGGCGAGAACCGGCAACAGCCACTTGGTCGAGATCACGATGATTCTGCGCCGGGCGATGCCGCGGGTCGAGGGCGCCTTGCGCCGAACCGGGCCGGCGCCGGCCAGGCGGTCTGGCGAGCGGTGGCCCTGGGCGCGCGGATGGGACAGAGGCTGCACGGCCATAGCTCAGGCAATCCCAGCGCGCAGCAGATCGTGGACGTGCAGGAGGCCCTCCGGCCGCCCGGTCCCATCCACGACGAACAGGCTTGTCACGGGCCGCTGCGGGCCGTTCATAGCAAGCAGGGCCTCCGCCGCGAGCGCGTCGGGGCCGATCGTGCGGGGAGCGGTGCTCATCACGTCCTGAACTCTACGGCTGAGCAGGTCCGATCCCATGGCGCGGCGCAGGTCTCCGTCGGTGAGCACGCCCACGAGCCGGCCCGACGCGTCCACGGCGCCGAGACAGCCGAATCCCTTGCCCGTGATCAGGAGAAGAGCCTTGTCCATGCGAAGCTCGGGCGCGGCCAGGGGAACGGCGTCGCCTGTGTGCATCAGATCGCGCACGCGGCGGAGCCGGGCGCCGAGGCGGCCGCCAGGGTGGATGACACTGAACTCCGTCGCGGTGAAGCCGCGGCGCGTGAGCAAGGCAACCGCCAGCGCATCGCCCAGCGCGAGCTGCATAGTCGTGCTGGTCGTGGGCGCGAGACCCATCGGACACGCCTCGGGCGCGCTCGGCAGCACCAGGAGATGGTCCGCTGCGCGGGCGAGCGTTGAGGCCTCGCGTGCCGTGATGGCGACGAGAGGAAGGGCAAAGCGCCGCGCATGCGCCACGAGGTCAGCCAGCTCCGCTGTCTCGCCCGAGTTGGAAAGCGCAAGGACGGCATCGCCCGGCACGATCATCCCGAGGTCGCCGTGGCTCGCCTCCGCCGGGTGCACGAAGAGGGCAGGGGTGCCGGTACTGGCCAGGGTCGCCGCGATCTTGCGCGCAACATGACCACTCTTGCCCATGCCGCTGACGGCAACTCGCCCGGTGCAGGCGGCAAGCGTTTCCACGGCGGCGCTGAACGCTCCGTCCAGGCTCGCTGCGAGCGCACGCAGTCCTGCGGCCTCGGCCGCGAGCACGCCGCGTGCCACCTCTAAATCCGACGCGCGCACGTCTGACCTACACCCGCTCCGGGCCTCTGCGACCGCCACCGTCATCCGCACTCCTCAGAAATCGGATGAACTAGGTATGGGCGTGCCCCGGGTCTGGGTCAACGAAGCACGTGTAACGGACGGTAGCATTCCGTCAGCCGCATCTTGTCAGTGCGCGAAGACGTCCGGGTCTTCGTAGCCAAGCAGGTCGAGTTGGGCGCGCGTGGGCAGAAATGCGAAACAAGCCATGGCGAGGTCGAGCCGGTCCTCACGCACGAGCAGCGCCTCTAGCCGGGCCCAGAGCGCATGCAGGTGCAGCACGTCGCTTGCCGCATAGGCGAGCTGCTCGGACGACAGCTCGGCCGCGCCCCAGTCGCTCGTCTGCTGCTGCTTGCTGATCTCGATGCCGAGCAGCTCGCGGCATAGGTCGCGCAGCCCGTGGCGCTCCGTGAACGTACGGACGAGCTTGGCTGCGATTTTCGTGCAGCGCACAGGAGCTACGGAAATGCCGAATGCGTGTTGCAGAATTGCAACGTCGAACCGGGCGAAGTGCATGAGCTTGACCGTGGCCGGGTCGGCGAGCAGGCGGGCGAGGTTCGGGGCGGCGTAGCCGTGACCGCCGAGGCGCTCGGGGATGATCTGAACGAGGTGCGCCGAGCCGTCGCCCGCGGAGAGCTGCACCAGGCAGAGCCGGTCGCGGCGCGGGTCGAGGCCCATGGTCTCGGTATCCACGGCAACGACCGGGCCGAGGTCGAGGCCATCCGGCAGGTCGTAGCGATGGAGATGGAGGCTGCCGCCGCCCGGCAGAAACTGTGTTGTGGTCAAGGTGCCTCTTATGGTGCCCAGGAGAAGACTCGAACTTCCACAGCCTTGCGGCCACAGGTACCTGAAACCTGCGCGTCTACCAATTCCGCCACCTGGGCAAACCGGCGCGGGAGGCCGGATGTAGGCCGGAGGGCCGCCTTGCGTCAAGGCGATGACGATGGGCCGAGGGATCGTTTTCGGCGCGGACGCGTTATGCGATGAGCATGACCGAAAGGGAGACCGCCGTGTCCCAGACCAAGCTCATCTGCAGCTTCGCGATGGCCTGCTTCGCCGGGGTCGCGCTCGCCCCCGTGCCCGGCGCGGCGGCGACGTCCCGGCCGGTCGTGTTGCCGGACCTGTCCGCGGTGCAGTTGGCCGCGAACGCCGACCATCCCTACTCTAACATAGACCGTCGCAACGACGCTGGTAACGACACCGGGGATTCCGAGGTTGAGCGGCTGAATGAGGGTCAGCTCGACCGGAACTACCGTGGTCCCAATAGCAACGGCGCGCCAGCGGCGCCGCCTGCCTACCCGCCGGCCGCCGGCTACGCGCCACCCCCAGGCTACGCCCCGCCCCCAGGCTACGCACCACCTACTGGCTACGCACCGCCCGCCGGCTACGCTCCACCCCCAGGCTACGCACCACCTACTGGCTACGCACCACCCGCTGGCTACGCGCCACCCACCTGGCTACGCACCGCCGGTTCAGCAAGCGCCGGGCTACTGAGCGGGAGGGAGCCATGCAGGGCGGCGAGGCGGTCGTGCGCGCCTACTATGCCGCGTTCAACGGTGGTAATGATGCGGCGTTCCTCGACCTGCTCACCGAGGATGTGGTGCACGACATCAATCAAGGGGAGCGGCAGGTGGGCAAAGCCGCATTTGCCCGCTTCCTCGCCCACATGAACGCGTGCTACCGCGAACGCATCGCGGATCTGGTCGTGCTGACTGAGCCATCGGGCACACGGGCTGCCGCCGAATTCACAGTCCATGGCACCTACGTGCAGACGGACGAGGAACTGCCGCCCGCTTCCGGCCAGATCTACACGCTGCCGGCTGGCGCTTTCTTCACCCTGCGGGATGGCAAGGTGTCGCGCATCTCCAACTTCTACAATCTGCCGGACTGGCTGGCGCAGGTGCAACGTTGAGAGGTGACGCCTGCGTCAACGCGCTCGCTCGTCAACGTCCGCCTCGGCCCAGTCGAGTCCCTCCTCGACACGGTGAAAGGCATCGTCGCCGATCTGGCCTTCTCGGCGAAGCGCGACCAAGCGGCGACGCTCCGCGGCCAGCGCCCGCCGCCTCAGAGCGGTCATCCCCGTGTCGTCCACCCCGCTGGACCGTGCGCAGGCGTCCAGTCGCGCCGTGTATTCCCGTGCCAGCAAGTGGCCGGCTTCGCTCGCCTGGTCCGCGGTACCCATTGCGTCAAGTGCGGCGCGTGCCGTCTCCGCCCGGGCCAGCGCCGCTTCCTTCTCCACGCTCTCGTCGCGAGGCAGCGCAAGGAGCGCCAGCAACGGGCGCAACGTCAACCCCTGAAGCAGCAGCGTGCCCAGCACCACGCAGAACGCGGCGAACACGATGAGATCGCGCTCCGGGAACCCCTCGGGCAGGGCGAGCGCCGCCGCGAGTGTCACGATGCCGCGCATCCCGCACCAAGAGACCATCAGGCCCCCCTGCACGGTGGGTAGCACCATGGGCCTAGCCGCGCGTGCACCGAAACGACGGTTCTTCCAGCGGACCACGGTGTTGTAGCTCATGACCCAGGCGATTCGGACCAGGATGGTCGCCGACAGTACGGCCAGGGCGAAGCCGGCGTAGTGCCGGGCCTGCCCGTCGAGCCTTTCGAGGATGCCGCGCAGCTGCAGCCCTACTAGGATGAAGGCCAGAACGTTCAGCACGAACACGGCCACGTCCCACACCGCGTAGCTAGCCCGGCGCTGGCGTGCGCCCATACGTTCTGGCGCGAGCCGGGCCAGGGAGATGGCGTAAGCCACCATCGTGAGCACGGCCGACAGACCGAGCGCGTCCGCGAGTAGCCACACGCCGAAGGTGCCGAGGAACTGCAGCACTACGCTCGGTGCGCCATCCTCCACGCGTGCCGCAACGGCGAGGTATGCGCGGGCGAGCACGATGCCCAAGAGCACCCCGCCCACGGCCGCGAGCGCCAGCAAGGGGCCGGTCCAAGCTGTTAAGCCGCCCACGGCTGCACCCACGGCCAAGCGATAGATCAGGAGTGCCGAAGCGTCGTTGAGCAAGCTTTCGCCTTCCAGGATCACGACCATCCGGTGCGGCAAGCGCACTTGGCGCAGTACCGCTGTCGCCGCCGCAGCGTCCGGAGGCGCTACGATCGCGCCGAGCGTCACCGCCGCCGCCCAAGGCATCGCCGGCACGATCCAGCGCGCCGTGGCGGCGACCGCGGCCACGGTCACGCCAACGGCGACGAGCACGAGGCTGCTGACCGGCACCCAGTTTGCGCGCAGGTCACGCGGGCTTGCGTCGTAGGCTGCGTCCAGCAGCACGGGAGCGACGAAGAGCGCGAGCGCCAGTCCCGGGTCCAGCGCGACGGCGGGCACGCCCGGCACGAAGGCGAGCGCCGCGCCGGCCAGCGCGAGCAGCGCCGGCCAGGGCACCCCCAGGCGCGGCGCGAGCAGGGCAAGGCCGACGCCGCCCAGGAGGAGGGCCAGCACGAGCTCGAACACGGCCATGCCCGCCATGTGCCATGCCCGGCCGCACGGGTCCATCAACGTGTATGCGCCGAGCCGAACCGTAGCCCGGCCTTGAGGCTGTCGAGAGCGGCGCATATGAAGGAGAGATCAAAGGATAAGGACAGAGAATGGCGACGCGCAGCGTAGCGGCGGTGTTCGGCGGCTCGGGGTTCATCGGCCGCTACGTGGTCAAGCGCCTCGCGGCGCAGGGATACGTCGTGCGCGTCTGCGGGCGGAACGCGGAGAGCGCGAAGGCGCTGATGACCGCGGGCCGCGTCGGCCAGGTCGTGCCTCTCTACGTCTCGCTCACCAATCCGGCGACGATTGAGCGCGCCGTCGAGGACGCGGACGTGGCAGTCAACCTCGTCGGCATCCTTGCCGAGCGCCATGCCGGGGACTTCCAGCGCATCCAGGCGGACGGTGCGGGCCGGATCGCGCGAGCAGCAGCGGCGGCCGGGGTGGCGCGCATGGTGCAGGTCTCGGCGATCGGCGCTGATCCGGACAGCCCGAGCGCTTATGCCAAGACGAAGGCGGGGGGCGAGGCGCAAGTCCGGGCCGCGATGCCGGGCGTCACCGTGCTCCGGCCCTCGGTCGTGTTCGGCGCCGAGGACCAGTTCTTCAACCGCTTCGGCCAGATCGCGATGCTCTCGCCAATCATGCCTGTCATTCACGGGGAAACCAGGTTCCAGCCCGTCTATGTCGGGGACGTAGCGGACGCGGTCGCTGCGGCGCTGACGCGGGAGGACGCTAAGGGGGCGCTCTACGAGCTAGGCGGGCCGCGCGTCTATACGTTCCGCGAGCTGCTCGACTACGTATTGCGTGAGACGCGCCGGCGTCGGCGCCTCCTAGCCATCCCGCTCTCGCTCGCCCGCGTGCAGGCGCGAATCGGTGAGTGGATACCCGGCAGGCCGCTCACGCGCGACCAGCTCCTCCTCCTCGCGCGCGATAACGTGGTCTCGCCCGGAGCGAAAGGGTTGGAGGCGCTCGGCATAACCCCGACGCCGCTCGAGCTCGTCGTCCCGCCCTACCTCGACCGCTACCGACCGGGCGGTGGCAAGCGGGAGGAAGGACTGGGCGTGAGCGAGGGCGATAGGTCCGGATCGGACCTTTCAGCACCGTGAACAAGTGAGGCTTGATGTCAGCGGGACGATATACGCGATGAGCAGGTCAGCGTTGTTGTCCTAAATAAGCAGAAAGCGTTTCACTGGAGGCGATCATCGCGCTATATCCTCGGCGCCGCGCCCCTGCGCGCTCGAGGAGTAGAGTGCATGCCCGACCGCATGTTGCAGTTTGTCCGTCTCGCCCGGCAGGGGCCGGACAAGCGCGAAGCGAACACGCGCCGGACGGATTTTTCTGAGATATACGCGGATTTCGACCCGGCCGGCGCCGCGCAGCAGGCGAGCCGGTGCAGCCAGTGCGGCGTACCGTTCTGCGCAATTCACTGTCCCTTGGGCAATCACATCCCGGACTGGCTGAAGCTAACCGCGGAGGGACGGCTCGAGGAAGCCTATGAGGTCTCCGCGGCCACCAACACCTTCCCTGAGGTCTGCGGCCGCATCTGTCCCCAGGACCGGCTGTGCGAGGGCAACTGCGTCATCGAGAAGGGGTTTGGGAACGTCACGATCGGAGCTGTCGAGCGGTTCATCACGGACACGGCTTGGGACCGGGGCTGGGTGAAGCCGCCGCTGCCGCGGGTCGAACTGGGGCAGAGCGCGGGCATCATCGGCGCCGGGCCGGCCGGGCTCGCGGCAGCCGAGCAGCTTCGGCGCCGCGGCTATCAGGTTCACGTCTATGACCGCTATGACCGGGTCGGCGGCCTGATGATCTACGGCATTCCAGGGTTCAAGCTGGAGAAGGACATAGTGCTACGCCGCTGGCGCTGGCTGGAGGAGGCGGGCGTTCAGTTCCGTTGCGGCGTCGAGCTAGGGCAGGACCTCGCCTTCGCCGACTTGCGCGCCCGGCATGACACGGTGCTGATCGCGACGGGCGTGTACAAGCCGCGCGACATCGGCGGACCCGGCGCCGGGCTGGCCGGAATCGTGCCTGCGCTCGACTACCTCACCGCGAGCAACCGCAAGGGCCTCGGCGACGCCGTGCCCCAGTTCGATGACGGCAGCCTGAATGCCGCCGGCAAGCGCGTCGTCGTCGTCGGCGGCGGCGACACCGCGATGGACTGCGTGCGCACCGCCGTGCGCCAGGGCGCCCAGTCGGTGACATGCCTCTATCGGCGCGACAGGGCCAACATGCCCGGCTCGATGCGCGAGGTCAGCAACGCGGAGGAGGAGGGCATCGAGTTCGCCTGGCTGAGCCAGCCCGAGGCGTTCCTGGGCGACGAGCACGTTACGGGCGTGCGCGTGCAGCGGATGCGGCTCGGCCTTCCGGACGCCTCGGGGCGGCAAGCGGTCGAGCCGGCCGATTCAAGGCACACCGTCCCAGCGGACCTCGTCATCAAGGCGCTCGGCTTCGACCCGGAGGACCTGCCGCGCCTGTGGGACCGGGACGGGCTGGAGGTGAGCCGCTGGGGCACGCTCAAGGTGAACCATCGCACGGCGGAGACCAGCCTGCCCGGCGTGTTCGCGGCTGGCGACATCGTGCGCGGGGCGTCCCTCGTCGTGTGGGCGATCCGCGACGGCCGGGACGCGGCGAAGGCGATGCATGAGCATATGCGGGCGCGGGCGCTGCCCATGGCCGCAGAGTAAGGAGGCAGCGATGCCGGACGGCCTATACGAGCGCGATGCCCTGGCCTGGGCCGAGCAGCAGGCTGCTCTGCTGCGCCGGCTGGCGGCGGGCGAGGGCGTGAACGACGCGGTGGACTGGCCCAATGTCATTGAGGAGGTGCAGGACGTGGGTCTATCCGAGCTGCGGTCGTGCCGCAGCTTGCTGCTGCAGGCGATGACGCACCTGCTCAAGCTATATGCATGGCCCAGCAGCGACGCAGCGGCGCACTGGCAGAATGAGGCGGGTGTGTTCCTGGACGACGCTGAGCAACGGTTCACTCCCTCCATGCGGCAGCGCATCGGCCTGGACGAACTTTATGCCAAGGCACTGCGCAGGGCGCAGGCGTCTCCGGACGTCGCTGGCACCCCCCGTCCGCTGCCCGAGGCGTGCCCCTTCGCGTTGGATGAGTTGCTGGCCGGAGATGTAGCGGGGCTGGTCGGAAGGTTGGACGACCTGACCACGTCCAGGGGCGCTCATCAGGAGAGCCAGCCATGACCGACTTCATCGCCGATTGGCACGCCAACGCCGCACGCCTCGCCCACACCTACGACCCGTCCCAGGAGCACGATTCCTGCGGCGTCGGCCTCGTGGCCGCGTTGGACGGCAAGCCGCGGCGCGAGGTCGTGCAGGCGGGCATAGACGCGCTGCGGGCCGTCTGGCACCGCGGCGCCGTGGACGCCGACGGCAAGACCGGGGACGGCGCGGGCATCCACGTCGAAATTCCCCAGGACTTCTTCGCGGCAGCTATCCACCTCGGCGGCCATGAGCCGCAGCCGGGCCTGATCGCGGTCGGCCAGGTGTTCCTGCCCAAGACCGACCTCGGCGCGCAGGAGCGTTGCCGGCAGATCGTCGAGACCGAGATCCTGGCCTTCGGCTACACCATCCATGGCTGGCGCCAGGTGCCCATCAACACCGGGTGCATCGGCGAGAAAGCCAACGCCACCTGCCCCGAGATCGAGCAGATCATGGTGCGCGGCGTCGGCGCGGATGCCGACACGTTCGAGCGCGACCTCTACGTGATCCGCCGCCGGATTGAGAAGGAGGCCATCGCGGCGCAGATCCCCGAGCTCTACATCTGCTCGCTCTCCTGCCGCTCGATCATCTACAAGGGCATGTTCCTCGCGGAGTTGCTCACCGACTTCTACCCGGACCTGCTCGACCCGCGCTTCGTCAGCCGCTTCGCGATCTATCACCAACGGTATTCCACCAACACCTTCCCGACCTGGCGCCTCGCCCAGCCGTTCCGGATGCTCGCGCACAACGGCGAGATCAATACGCTCGCCGGCAACGTTAACTGGATGAAGAGCCACGAGACGCGGCTCGCCGCCGGCCCGCTCGACTCCTACCTCGACGACGTGAAGCCCGTGATCCAGGTGGGCAGCAGCGACACAGCGACCCTGGACGCGGTGTTCGAGCTCCTGGTGCGCGCCGGGCGCGACGCGCCCATGACGAAGGCACTGATGATCCCGGCCAGCATCGGCCAGGACGCGACCATGCCCGAGCGGCACCGCGATATGTTCCTTTACTGCAACGCCGTCATGGAGCCGTGGGACGGCCCAGCGGCCATCGCGGCCACGGACGGGCACTGGGTCATCGCCGGCCTTGACCGCAACGGGCTGCGCCCGCTGCGCTACACGATCACCGCCGACGGTCTCCTCGTGGTCGGCAGCGAGGCCGGCATGGTGCAGTTCGACGAGGCGAGGATCGTGGCCAAGGGGCGGGTCGGCCCCGGCCAGACCATCGGCGTGGATCTCGACGCGGCACGCTTCTACGGCGATGAGGAGCTGAAGGACGTGCTCGCCGCGCGCCAGCCTTTCGGCGCATGGGCGAAGGGCATCAAGCGCATCGACCACATCGTCAAGACCGACGCGCCGGAGCCTGCGCGCTACGGCGCGGAGGAACTGCGCCGCCGCCAGCTCGCGGTGGGCGTCACCATGGAGGAGCTGGAGATGATCCTGCACCCCATGGTCGAGGACGCGTCCGAGGCCACCGGCAGCATGGGCGACGACACGCCCGTCGCCGTGCTCAGCGATCGCTACCGGGGCTTGCAGCACTATTTCCGCCAAGGCTTCAGCCAAGTCACCAACCCACCCATAGACAGCCTGCGCGAGACGCGGGTGATGACGCTCAAGACCCGGCTCGGCAACCTGGGCAACGTACTCGACGAGGACAGCTCGCAGTGCGACCTCCTGCAGCTTGAGTCTCCCGTCCTCAGCACGGCCGAGTTCGACGCCATGGCCGCGACCATGGGGGATGCTGCGTGCTGGGTGGACTGCACGTTCCTAGTCGCGGACGGCGAGGCGGGGCTGCGAGCGGCCATCGAACGCATCCGTCGCGAGGCGGAGGACGGCGTGCGCGCCGGGTGCGCCCACGTGATCCTCACCGATGAGGGGCAGGACGCGGCGCGGGCGCCGATCCCGATGATCCTGGCGACGGCCGCCGTCCACACCTGGCTGGTGCGCCAGAGCTTGCGCACCTTCACGAGCCTGAACGTGCGCGCGGCCGAGTGCCTGGACGTGCACGCATTCGCCGTGCTGATCGGCGTGGGCGCCACGATCGTGAATGCCTATCTCGCGCAGGAGGCCATCCTCGACCGCCAGCGGCGCGGCCTATTCGGCCAGATCGGGCCGAAGGAGGCCATCAGCCGCTACAAGAAAGCGGTGGACAAGGGCTTGCTCAAGGTGATGAGCAAGCTCGGCATCTCCGTGCTGAGCAGCTACCGTGGCGGCTACAACTTCGAGGCGATCGGGCTGTCTCGCGCGCTGGTGGCCGAGTTCTTTCCGGGGATGCAGAGCCGCATCTCGGGAATCGGCCTCTCCGGCATTGCGCGCAAGGTGTTAGCACTTCACGAGTTAGCCTGGGGCGGCGACCTGCCGGCGCTCTCGGTCGGCGGCCTTTACAAGCTGCGCCGCCGCGGCGAGGTCCATGCCTTCGATGGCAGCCTGATCCATACCCTGCAGGAGGCCGTCGCCACCGATAGCTACTCCACCTTCCGCCGCTACTCGGATGCGGTGCGCCGGCAGAAGCCGGTAGCGCTTGCGCGACCTGCTCGATTTTCGCACACAGGAAGCGATGCCCATTCCCGTGACCGAGGTCGAGAGCATCACCGAGATCCGCAAGCGCCTGCTCGCACCCGGCATCTCGCTCGGCGCCCTCAGTCCCGAGGCGCACGAGACGCTCTCCATCGCCATGAACCGCATCGGCGCGCGCTCGGACAGCGGCGAAGGCGGCGAGGACCCGGCGCGCGCCAAGCCGCGCCCGAACGGCGACAACGCGAGCAGCGCGATCAAGCAGATCGCCTCCGGCCGCTTCGGCGTCACGGCCGAGTATCTGAACAGCTGCCGCGAGATCGAGATCAAGATGGCCCAAGGCGCCAAGCCCGGCGAGGGCGGGCAGCTCCCAGGGTTCAAAGTCACCGGGCTGATCGCGCGGCTGCGGCACTCGACGCCGGGCGTGACACTCATCTCGCCGCCGCCGCATCATGACATCTACTCCATCGAGGACCTCGCCCAGCTCATCTACGACCTCAAGCAGATCAACCCGAATGCCACGGTCTGCGTGAAGCTCGTCGCGCGCACCGGGATCGGCACGATCGCGGCCGGGGTGGCCAAGGCGAAGGCCGACGCCATCCTCATCAGCGGCCACTCCGGCGGCACGGGCGCGAGCCCGCAGACCAGCGTCAAGTATGCCGGGCTGCCCTGGGAGATGGGGCTGTCGGAAACTCATCAGGTCTTGATGCTGAACCGGCTGCGCCATCGCGTGAAGCTGCGCGCGGACGGCGGCCTCAAGACCGGGCGCGACGTAGTGATGGCAGCGATGCTGGGCGCCGAGGAGTTCGGCATCGGCACGGCGAGCCTGGTCGCCATGGGCTGCATCATGGTGCGCCAGTGCCACAGCAACACCTGCCCCGTCGGCGTCTGCACCCAGGACGAGGCGCTGCGCCAGAAGTTCGAGGGCACGCCGGAGAAGGTCATCAACCTGTTCAGCTTCATTGCCGAGGAGGTGCGCCAGATCCTCGCCTCGCTCGGGGTGCGGCGGCTCGCGGACGTGATCGGGCGCACCGACCTGCTGCGCCAGGTGAGCCGCGGCTCGGAGCTTCTCGATGACCTCGACCTCAACCCGCTGCTCGCCCAGGCGGACCCCGGGCCGCACGCTCGCTACTGCACGCGGGAGGGGCGAAACGAGGTGCCCGAGACCCTGGACGCGCAGATGCTGCAGGACGCGGCGCCGCTGTTCGAGCGCGGCGAGAAAATGCAGCTCCAATACGGCATCCGCAACACGCACCGCACGATCGGCGCCAAGGTGTCGTCCCGCATCACTCGGCAGTTCGGCATGGCCGGGCTGGCGCCGGGACACCTCACGGTCCGGCTGCGCGGCTCCGCCGGGCAGTCGCTCGGGGCATTCGCAGTGCAGGGGCTTAAGCTGGAGGTGATCGGCGACGCCAACGACTACGTGGGCAAGGGACTATCGGGCGCCACCATCGTCGTCCGCCAGGCGCCCAGCTCGCCCTTGGTCAGCCACCAGAACACCATCGTGGGCAACACGGTGCTCTACGGTGCCACGGCGGGCGAGCTGTTCGCGGCCGGGCAGGCGGGCGAGCGGTTCGCGGTGCGCAACTCGGGTGCTGTGGCTGTCGTCGAGGGCTGCGGCTCGAACGGGTGCGAATACATGACGGGCGGCACCGTCGCGATCCTCGGCCCCGTGGGCGACAATTTCGGGGCCGGATTCACGGGCGGCATAGCGTTCGTCTATGACGAGGACGCGCAGTTCGAGCGCCGGATCAACCCGGATACGCTGACGTGGCAGCGGATCGGGTCGGCGCACTGGGACGGGGTCCTGCGCGATCTCGTCACCCGGCACGCGGAAGAGACGCAGAGCCGGTTTGCGCGCAGCCTGCTCCAGGACTGGACGCGGGCGAGCGAGCGGTTCTGGCAGATCGTGCCGAAGGAATACGCGCGCTACCTGGAGCAGCCGTTGAGCGACGAGGCGGAGCCGCTCCGGGCGTAGGGACGCGAGCGCCTCGCGAACGGCCCAGCAATGTGTCGGACGCCACGGACGCTGGCACGCACGAGCTGCAAGTGCCGAGCACACCCGCGAACGGTCTCAGCCCCGAGGACATCGTCGCGTTCGGCAGCGGGGTCGCGTTCACGAGCCTTTCCAGCACAGGTCTCTGGCTGTCGGACGGCACCGCGCCGGGCACTGCACGCCTGACGGTGCCGGGTGCGCCCAGCAGCTTCTATATCAGCAACCTCACCCCGTTTGAGGGTAAGCTCTACTTCGAAGGGGAGACGAGCACCGCGAGCATCGGCCTATGGGTCACGGACGGCACCGCCGCCGGCACGCAGGAACTCCAAGTGCCCGGCGCGAGCTTGCTCGGTCTCGCGCCCCGCTCCATCGTGTCCAATGGCCGCGCTGCCCGGCGGCCGACTCGCCTTCATCGCGACCGACGCGTCCGGCACGAACTCGGTCTGGGTCACGAACGGCACCGCCGCCGGCACGCAGGAACTGCACCCGCCGGGCGCCGCGGCGAGCTACAGTCCGAACGGCGTTATGGCCGTGGACGGCCATCTCCTGTTCGACGGGCTGGATGCCTCCGGCGTGAACCGTCTCTGGACGTCGAACGGAACCAGCGCCGGCACCACCGCGCTGCAAGCAGGGGCAGTCACGCTCCAAAACGACTACTCCAGCATCTCGGCGGAGACGCCCGGCGCATCGCCCAACTTCGCCTGGACCGACACCACCACAGGCGGTGTATTGGGCGGCACCGGCAGCGCCTACACCGGGCCTGCCTCCTCTCTGGGCTGGCAGATGCTCTGGTCCGGCACCGACTCGGTGAACTTGCGGGCGAACGGCAGCAATGCCTTCCTGCGGGGAGGTCCCGGCAACGACGCCCTGCAGGCCACGTCCGGGAGCAACGTGCTGGACGGCGGCACCGGCTCCAACTTCCTGGTCGGGGCGAGCGGTGCGGACGGCGGCACGGACACGTTCTTCATTGACGCCCGTCGCAGCAATACGACCTGGAGCACGCTGACCAACTTCCACCCCGGCGACGCAGTCATTGTCTGGGGCTTCCTGTGCGGTACGAGCAGCATCTCCTGGGCCGCCTCGGATGGTGCGGCTGGCTAAAGGTGCCACGATCCACGCCGAGACCGGCGGCGCCGGAATGGGTGTGAACGGCTCCGTGACGTTCGTGGGAATCAGCCTCGCCACGGCGCAAAGCCAGTTCGCGGTTTCAACCGGCAGCGCGGGAGGACTCAACTATCTTTTCGGGAAGTATATTGTATCTTTACGTGAAGTATATTGGCTAAGCGGAGGCATCCGCATCCGTTTTCCGGGGCGGCCGCTGAGTGACGAGGCGGAACTGCTCAGGACGAAGCCGGCGCTACCCGATCGCTGCCAGGATTTCCTTGTCGGTCGGGAAGCGCCCGCTCGCCTTCTTCGAGAATCGAAGGGCTCCGTCGGCCGTGATTTCGAACACGCCTCCGCGGCTCCGGCGGAGGCTCACCTCGGTGCCGGGCGAGTTCGCCATGATCAGGTCTCGCGCCGAACTGGCGCGCGGCTCATAGCCTCACATGCCGCAGTATTCGATCTCGACTTTCATGGTCCGTCCCTCGGCAGTCCGAATGACTGCGAGATGGCAGGTCTCCCGGTGCAGAACAAGGACCGGCTCGCCGCCGTTTCACGCCACGGCGGCAGGTTGCTCCAGTCGCTGCACGACCCGCAGCACGACCTCCTCGAACATCTCGCGGGTCAGCAGCCCGGTGCTCGTGTTGTAGCGGGAGACGTGATAGCTGTCGGCAAGCAGCAGGCCGTCCGGCAGCTCAGCGATTTCGCCATGCCGGAAGCGAACGCGGGTCGCCGGCATGCCGCAGGCGCGCAGCACCGCCGCGTGCGCCAGGACGCCGAGCGCAAGCACGAGGCGCAGGTTCGGCATCCCGCGCAGCTCCGCTTGAAGGAATTGGTTGCAGGTCTGAACCTCCGCCGGCTTGGGCAGGTTCGCCGGCGGCACGCAACGCACCGCGTTCGTCATCCGGCAGCCGCGCAGCACCATCCCGTCGTCCGGCTCCGCGCCGTATCGGCCTCTAGCCAGCCCGAAGCGCAGCAGGGTCTCGTATAGCAGAAGGCCCGCGTGGTCTCCCGTGAACGGCCGCCCCGTGCGGTTCGCTCCTTTCAGGCCCGGTGCCATCCCCACGACGAGGAGCGGCGCGCCCGTGTCGCCCCAACTTGGGACAGGGCCGTTGAACCAGCCGGGATTCGCCACCCGGCTTGCCTCCCGGAAGGCGACGAGCCGCGGGCAGAGCGGGCAATCATGGGGCGGTGCCTCGATCATCGAACCTTTCCAGTCCTGCCAATCCGCCTAATAACCTGATTCGCGTTACGGAAACATGAACGGAAGACGGAGAATGGTGATCCTGGTCGCGATAGGAGCAAATCTTCCCGGCCCGCAGGGTGAGCCGCCGCGCGCGACCTGTGAGTGGGCCGTCGAGCAACTCGGCCACTTGCCCGGCCTGCGCGTCGCCGCAGTCTCACAGTGGTTTGAGACGGCTCCCGAGCCGCCCTCCGATCAGCCCAACTACGTCAACGGCGCTGTCCGGCTGGAAGGCACGGCCGAGCCGGAGCCGCTTCTCGCCGCGCTGCACGCGATCGAGGCAAAGGCCGGCCGCATGCGGACCGTGCGCAACGCCGCCCGTCCGCTCGACCTTGACCTGATCGCCATGGATGGTCTGGTTCGCGACACGCCGCCGATCCTGCCCCACCCGCGGGCGCACCTGCGCGCGTTCGTGCTCATGCCGCTCCGGGACATAGCGCCCGAGTGGCGTGATCCGGTGACCGGCCGAACACCGGGCGAGATGCTGGCGATCTTGCCGGGCGGTCACCCGGCCTCGGCCTCGTAGCTCAGCCCCTCGTATAGCTCGTTAAGGGGCAGCTCGATCCCGACCTCAGGCAAGGCGAGCGTGTCACCCTCGCCCAGCGTCCGCCCAACCCAATCGTCGCCTTCCCGCGCGAACACCGTCGCGCCGATGTAGGTCTGCTCCAGCAGCACGTAGCGCCGGATCGAAGGCGTTGCGCGATACTCGCGGTTCTTGATGATGCGGTCCGTGCGTGCCGTGCTGTCGCTCAGGATCTCGAAGACGATGACAGGCTCGTGCTCCACCTTGTCGCTCGGCAGGCCCGGCGTGCAGGTGACGAAACCGTCCGGGTAGCGGATGGAGCGGTCCGCTTTGACCTTCAGGTCCACCCCGTAGAATTGGCAAGGGCTGCCGCGGAGCCGCGATACGAGCGCAACGGTCAAGTTGCCTTGTATGGCGGCGTGCGCGCGCGTGACGCCGACCATGGCTACTGGCCGTTCGCTGTCGAATTCCCACTTCACGTCCTGCTGCTCCTCCCAGGCGAGGAACTCTTCCAGTGTCATCGGCTTGCGGAGTGCGACTGTCATCGCGCTCATCCTAGCAGGACCTAATCTGTAGCGGCACACAAACCTTGCACCGCACCACGCCGTCGCCTAGATAAACTCTTCACCGAAAGCCATTGGCGGAGTGAGGATGAATGGCGCGCGTCACCGTTGAGGACTGCGTGCAGCGGGTCCCGAACAGGTTCGAGCTGGTCCTGCTCGCGGCGCAGCGCGCCCGCAACCTGAGCCGCGGCGAGGAACTCACCGTGGACCGGGATAGCGACAAGAACCCGGTTGTCGCGTTGCGCGAGATCGCGGATGAGACGGTTCCGCTCGCGAAGCTCGAGCAGGATCTCGTGAAGTCGCTCTCACGCGCGCCCGAGCCCGAGCCCGCGGACGAGGAAGTGCTCGACCTCATCCCGACCGACCAGAACATCTTCGGCCTGCAGGACGTCACTGCGGACGAGGAAGCGGCAGGGATGCAGGTCGAGGAGATGTCGCCCACGGACATCGAGGCGGCCATCGAGGCGGAGCTGGGTGGGCGGCCGCGGCGCTGACCTTCCAGCCCTGAGGCGGCCACGGTGACGCCGGGCCGCGTCGCGTACTCGCACGCGCAAGCGCGTGACACGTTTCTGCGTGCGCCAGAGGGGGTTGCGGCCGACACACACGCCGCGCGTCCCCGCATCGTACGCCAATTCGAGCTGACCGAGCGCGTTCGCGCCTACGATCCGCGCGCCGACCTCGACATGCTCGACGCAGCCTACGTCCTCGCGATGCAGGCGCACGGCGCCCAGCAGCGCGAAAACGGCGACCCCTACATCACGCACCCGCTCGCCGTCGCCGACATCCTGGCCGACTACCATCTCGACGTCGCGAGCCTCGTCACCGCGCTGCTGCACGACACCGTCGAGGACACGAAACTCACGCTAGCCGAGGTGGAACGCCGCTTCGGGCCGACCATCGCCGGCCTTGTGGACGGCGTGACCAAGCTCACCCGCCTCGAGCTGCAGAGCGACCGCACGAAGCAGGCTGAGAACTTCCGCAAGCTCGTGCTGGCGATGAGCAAGGACATCCGCGTCCTGCTCGTCAAGCTCGCCGACCGGCTGCACAACATGCGCACCCTGCACTTCGTTGAGAATACTGAGCGCCGGGTGCGGATCGCGCGCGAGACCATGGAGATCTACGCGCCGCTTGCCGAGCGCATCGGCATGGACGCGATCAAGACCGAGCTGCAGGACCTTGCCTTCGCCCAGCTTGAGCCGGAGGCGCATGACACCATCCAGGCCCGCCTCAACTTCCTTCGCGGACAGGGCGCGGACGTGATCGAGGAGGTGCGCGACGAGCTGACCCGCGTCTGCGAGGAGGCGGGCGTCGAGGTCGAGGAGGTCACTGGGCGCGAGAAGTCGCCCTTCTCCATCTGGGAGAAGATGCAGCGGCGTAACATCGCCTTCGAGCAGCTCAGCGATATCATGGCGTTCCGCATCGTCGTGCCGACGCGTGAGCAGTGCTACCAGGCGCTGGGGGCGGTTCACGCCGGGTATCCGGTGATCGCCGGGCGGTTCAAGGACTACATCAGCACGGCCAAGAGCAACGGCTATCAGAGCATCCACACGGGCGTCACCTTGCGCGAGCCGCGCAACCAGAAGATCGAGGTGCAGATCCGCACGGCCGAGATGCACGAGATCGCCGAGGCCGGCGTCGCCGCGCACTGGCTCTACAAGCAGCACGACGCACCCGAGGGTGAGGTGCAGCAGTTCCGCTGGGTCCAGGACTTGCTGGAGATCTTGGAGAATTCCCAAGCCGCGGACGAGTTCCTGGAGAACACCAAGCTCGAGCTTTACCAGGACCAGGTGTTCTGCTTCACGCCGAAGGGCCAGCTCATCGAGCTGCCGCGCGGGGCGACGCCGATAGACTTCGCCTACGCCGTGCACAGCCAGATCGGCGACACTTGCGTCGGCGCCAAGATCAACGGCCGGCTGATGCCGCTGCGGCATGAGCTGCGCAACGGCGACCAGGTCGAGATCATGACGGCGCGAGGCGGCACGCCGTCGCCGGCTTGGGAGCGGTTCGTCGTCACCGGTAAGGCGCGGGCGCGCATCCGGCGCTACGTCGCGCAGCAGCAGCGACAGCAGAACAAGGATGCCGGGCGCGCAGCGCTCGCGAAGGCGTTCCGGCAGGAGGGACTGGACGGGTCCGAGCGGGTCCTGGAAGCGGCGCTTAAGACGCTTAAGGCGGCGACGCTTGACGACCTCCACGTCGCTGTCGGCCAGGGCAACATCGGCCCGAAGGACGTTGTCCACGCTGCCTATCCCGAGTTGCGCCAGACCGCGCGGGCACCGCGGCCCTTGCCGTCGCTCCTGCCGCGCAGTCGGGGTGCCGCCTCCGCGGGTGGCGGCATGGCGATCAGTGGGCTGGTCGCCGGCATGGCGATTCACTACGCCGGATGCTGCCATCCGGTGCCGGGCGATCGCATCGTCGGCATCGTGACGACGGGGAAGGGCGTCACCATACACACGCGCGAGTGCCAGACCTTGGAGACCTTCGCGGCGACGCCCGAGCGGTTCATAGACGTGGAATGGGACGGCGCCGCGAAGGCCACCCATGTCGGCCGGATCAGCGCCATCAGCGTGAACAGCCCGGCGGCGCTCGCCAACCTCGCCAACGCCGTCGCCAAGCACGAAGGGGCGCTCACGAACCTGAAGATCGTCAACCGGCAGCAGGACTTCTTCGAGGTGCTGCTCGACGTGGAGGTGCGCGACCTGCGCCATCTCTCGACCGTGATCGCCGGGCTGCGCGCGACTGGCGGGATCACGCAGGTCGAGCGGGCGCGCGGCTAGTGCCAGCTCTCTATGAAAGCTGGCACGTCGCTGAGTCTCGAGTGCCCGATTCACGCGCCGTTCCATGATCCGAGCTGGATCACGGAACTCTGCGACCGGGCACTAGGCGCTCGGCTCGGATGCTGCTCGGGCTAGGGTCGGACCTGTGTGACATTCGTCGCGTCGAGCGCGCCATCGAGCGGTTCGGCGACCGCTTCATCACTCGCGTGTTCACGCCCGTCGAGCGTGCGAAGGCCGAGCGCCGCACGCCGGCGATCCGCGCCGCGACCTACGCCAAGCGCTTCGCCGCCAAGGAAGCCTGCGCCAAGGCGCTCGGCACTGGATTCCGCCAAGGCGTCTTCTGGCAGGACCTCGGCGTGGTGAACCTCTCCTCTGGCCAGCCGACGATGGTGCTCACTGGCGGCGCGCTCGCCCGGCTGCGCCGGCTTACCCCGCCTGGCTTTGCTCCGCAGATCGCGCTGACGATGACGGACGAGCATCCATACGCCTTCGCGCAGGTGATGCTGCAGGCCGAGCGCGTTCCCGAGAGCGGCGCCGAAGGAGCGTCGGTTGACAGCGACCGGAGCCTCGGCTTGAAGCAGGGCGCGCCATGAGCAAGATTAAGGTAGCCCCCAAGGGAACCGCGACCAAGGCCAAGAAGCGCTCGGGCGGCCTGCTCGAGAGCGCGAAGACGGTCGTCTATGCGCTGCTGATCGCGGTCGGAATCCGCACGCTCGTCGTGGAGCCGTTCAACATCCCGTCCGGCAGCATGTTGCCGACCTTGCAGATCGGCGATTACCTGTTCGTGTCGAAGTTCGCCTACGGCTACTCCTACGCCTCGCTCCCCTTCGCGCCGCACCTGTTCAGCGGCCGCGTCCCGCTCTGGATGCCCAAGCAGGGCGACGTCGCCGTGTTCAAGTGGCCCGGCGACGACAGCACGGATTACATCAAGCGCATCATCGGCCTGCCCGGCGACCGCATCCAGGTGCGCGACGGCGAGCTCTACGTCAACGGCACCCTTGTCCCGCGCAAGGCCGAGGGCGACTACATGGCCGAGGACCGCGGGATGCGCACGCTGACGCGGCTCTACGATGAAACGCTTCCGGACGGCGTCAAGCACGAGATCCTGAAGATGACCGACGCGGGCCCGGTCAACAACACGCCTGAGATCGCGGTGCCGCCGGGCTTCCTGTTCGTCATGGGCGACAACCGCGACAACAGCGCCGACAGCCGCGTCCCTGTCACCGCCGGGGGCGTCAGCTTGCTGCCGATCGAGAACCTCGTTGGCAAGGCGGAGTTCACCTTCTTCTCGTTCGATGCGCGCGATCCTTGGTGGGCGTTCTGGGACTGGCCGTTCGAGGTGCGCTGGGGCCGGCTGCTGCGCGGCATCGACTAGCTGTGCCAGAGGGGCGTGACGAGGCGCGTGACGCGTCTGCCTCGCGGGAGGCGGCGCAGGTGCTGCTCGGCCATCGCTTTGCCCGTCCGGCGCTGCTCGACGAGGCGCTGACCCACCGCTCGGCGATCTACGGCCGTGCCGGGCGCCGCAAGGGCGAGCGCCGCGGCGTCGGCTCCAACGAGCGGCTGGAGTTCGTAGGCGACCGCGTGCTGGGCTTGCTCATGGCCGAGTGGCTGGTCGAGCGCTTCCCGGACGAGCAGGAGGGCGAGCTGGGGCTGCGGCTCGCCCACTTGGTCTCGCGTGCGATCATCGGAGGGATCGCCGAGCGGGCCGGCCTCGCCGCCGTGCTCGCGGTAGCACCCGGCGAGGCGCGCGCAGGCGTCACGTCGCTCACCACCGTGCTCGCGGACGCGATCGAGGCGCTGCTCGGGGCGCTCTACCTCGACGCCGGATTGGAGCCGGCCCGGCGCTTCGTCCGTCTGCCTGGGCGGAGGATTTGGAGCGGCATCATCTGCCGCCGAAGGACCCCAAGATGCAGCTTCAGGAGTGGCTGATGGCGCGCGGCCACCCGCTGCCGGAGTATCGCGAGATATCGCGTGAGGGGCCGCCGCACGCGCCGCGA
Organism: uncultured Alphaproteobacteria bacterium; assembly: GCA_963839135.1. GTDB lineage: Bacteria > Pseudomonadota > Alphaproteobacteria > Acetobacterales > Acetobacteraceae > CAWKEH01. The sequence goes on along the minus strand of CAWIUA010000048.1, from coordinate 35,276 downwards.
TTCCGCATCCACGCCGAGGCGCTCGGCCAAGCCGGGGAAGGTGAGGGGACCAGCAAGCGCCTCGCCGAGCGGGAGGCGGCTACGACGCTCCTCGCGAAGCTGGGCGCATGATGAGCGGGCCGGAAACCCGCTGCGGTTTCGTGGCCCTCGTCGGCGCGCCGAACGCGGGCAAGAGCACGCTGCTCAACCGGATGCTGGGCACCAAGGTGAGCATCGTCAGCCCCAAGGCGCAGACGACCCGCTTCCGCGTGCTCGGCATCCTGATGCGCGGCGCGAGCCAGGTCCTGCTCGTGGACACGCCCGGCATCTTCCGCCCGAGGCGCCGGCTCGACCGCGCCATGGTCAACGCCGCCTGGACCGGCGCCCAGGACGCGGATCTCATAGTGCTGCTCGTGGATGCACGCGCCGGGTTGACGGAGGAAGTGGGCGCCGTCGCGACGCGGATCTCCGAGCGCGGGCGCCGGGCGTGGCTCGCGCTGAACAAGGTAGATCTCGTGGGGCCGCCCGCGCTGCTGCCGCTCGCCGAGGCTGCTGGGCAAGCTGGCGACGTTCGAGGAGACCTTCTTCGTGAGCGCGCAGACCGGCGACGGCGTGCCCGAGCTGGCGGACGCGCTCGCCGCCGCGGTGCCGCCGGGGCCGCACCTCTACCCGGACGACGACCTGACGGCCATGCCGGACCGCCTGCTCGCCGCGGAGCTGGTGCGCGAGCAGGTGTTCCTGCAGACGCACGAGGAGGTGCCCTACGGCACCACGGTCGAGACCGAGAACTGGCAGGAGCGGGACGACGGCTCGGTGCGGGTGGAGGTCACCATCTACGTGGCGCGCGCGGGGCAGAAGGCGATCCTGATCGGCGCCAAGGGCAGCCGCGTGCGCGAGATCGGGGCGAAGGCGCGGGCAGAGCTGGCCCGGCTGATCGAGCGGCCGGTGCACCTGTTCGTCAACGTGAAAGAGCGGGCCGGGTGGGACGAGGAGCGGGCGCGGATACGGGCGCTCGGCCTCGAACCCGATTGAGCCGTGGAGTGGGATGCACCCGCCGTCGTTCTCGCCACCCGGCCCTATGGCGAGGCTAGCGCGCTCGTCACGATCCTCACCGAGGCGCACGGCAGCCAACGCAGCCTCGCCCGCGGCGGCGGCGCGCGGGCGCAGGCGAGCCTATGGCAGCCCGGCAACCTCGTCCAAGCCCGCTGGGTGGCGCGTCTCGCCGACCAGCTCGGCAGCGTCACGGGCGAGCTGGTTCATGCCCCCGCCGCGCTCGCCATGGACGACCCGCTCGCCCTCGCGATCCTCGCCTCAGCCTGTGCCGTCGCCGAGGGAGCGCTGCCCGAGCGCGAGCCGCACCCGTCAGTATTCCAGGGCCTCGTCCAGCTCATCAGCCGCTTGTCCCAAGGCGCGGACGTTCTCACCGACCTCGTGCGCTGGGAAGCGACGCTGCTCGCCGAGCTGGGCTACGGCCTCGACCTCGCGCGCTGCGCGGTCACGGGCGAGACAGGAGGCCTCGCCTGGGTCTCGCCGCGAACGGGGCGGGCCGTGTCGGACGCCGCGGCGGGCGAGTGGCGGGCGCGGCTGCTGAGGCTGCCGGGATTCCTTACCGGCGCCAACGCGGCCGGGCCGGCAGACTGGCGCGACGGGCTGTGCCTCACGGGACACTTCCTGGAGCGCGACGCCTTCGGGCACCAGCATAAGCCGCTCCCGCCGGCGCGGCTGCGGCTTGCGGATCAGGTCGGGGCCTTGGCTGAAACGGTGTAGTTCGCTATATGTTCGCTCATGCCTGACGATCTCGCCGGCCGCATCCTCGATGCTCCCGCTCGCCGATGCGCTGAGCGAGCGCTACCTCGCCTACGCGCTCTCCACGATCATGTCGCGCAGCCTGCCCGACGTGCGCGACGGGCTTAAGCCCGTGCATCGGCGGCTGATCTACGCCATGCATCAGCTCCGGCTCGACCCGCAATCGGGCTTCAAGAAATGCGCGCGCGTGGTCGGCGACGTGATCGGCAAGTTCCACCCGCACGGCGACGCGGCCGTCTATGAGGCGCTGGTCCGGCTCGCCCAGGACTTCGCGGCGCGCTACCCGCTCGTCGAGGGCCAGGGCAATTTCGGCAACGTGGACGGCGATAACCCGGCCGCCATGCGCTACACCGAGGCGCGGCTGACCGAGGTCGCGCAAATCCTGCTCGCCGGCATCAACGACGACGCCGTGGATTTCCGCCCGACCTACGACGGCGAGGAGAGTGAGCCGGTCGTACTGCCGGGCGCCTTCCCCAACCTGCTCGCGAACGGCGCGGCCGGCATCGCCGTCGGCATGGCGACCAGCATCCCGCCGCACAACGCGGGCGAGATTTGCGCCGCCGCGATCCACCTCGCGCGCAACCCGGATGCGAATACCGCCGACCTGGTGGCACTCCTGCCCGGCCCTGACTTCCCGACAGGCGGCCTGCTCGTCGAGGACCGGGCCAGCTTGCTCGCCGCCTACGAGACCGGGCGCGGCGGCTTCCGGCTGCGCGCCCGCTGGGAGATCGAGCGCGGCAAGAACGGCACCTGGCAAATCGTCGTCACCGAGATTCCCTACCAGGTGCAGAAGGGCCGGCTCGTCGAGCAGATCGCAACACTTCTGGAAGAGAAGAAGCTTCCCCTGCTCGCCGATGTGCGCGACGAGAGCGCGGAGCTGGTGCGCCTTGTCCTCGAGCCGCGGTCGCGGACCGTCGAGCCCGAGATGCTCATGGAGACCTTGTTCCGCGCGACGGCGCTGGAGACGCGCTTCCCGCTGAACATGAACGTGCTCACGGCCGACCGCACGCCGATGGTGCTCGGCCTCAAGGGCGTGCTCCGCGCCTGGCTCGATCATCAGCACGAGGTCTTGGTCCGCCGCACCCGGCACCGTCTCGCCGCCATCGAGCGCCGGATCGAGATCCTGGACGGCTACCTCGCCGTGTTCCTCAACCTCGACGAAGTCATCCGCATCATCCGCGAGGAGGACGAGCCGAAGCCGGCGCTGATCGCCCGCTTCACGCTCACCGACCTGCAGGCCGAGGCCATCCTCAACATGCGGCTGCGCTCGCTGCGCCGCCTGGAGGAGATGGAGATCCGGCGCGAGCACAAGGCGCTCTCCCGCGAGGGGCGCGAGATGCAGGCGCTGCTCAAGAGCGAGGGCAAGCGCTGGGACCGGATCGCGGACGACCTCGCGCGCGTGCGCGAGCGGTTCGGCGGCGGAGCGCTCGGGACCCGGCGCACGCACATCGCCGACGCGCCCGCGCCCGTGCTGGTGGACCTCGACGCCCACGTCGAGCGCGAGCCGATCACCGTTGTCCTCTCCGAGAAGGGCTGGATCCGCGCCATGCGCGGGCACCTCGCAGACGGGGAGGGGCTGAAGTTCAAGGAGGGGGACCGGTTGCACCTCCTGCTGCCGTGCCAGACAACCGACCGGCTCTGCCTGCTCGGCACCCAGGGACGCGCCTACACGCTGCGCGCCGGCGACTTGCCGCGCGGCGGCCGCGGCGACGGGCAGCCGATCCGCGTTCTCGTGGAACTGGGCGAGGCGGGGGTGGCGGCGCTGCTGCTCTGGCAGGAGGACACGCGCTACCTCGTCGCCAGCACCGCCGGCCGCGGCTTCGTCGTGCCGGGCGCCGAGCTGCTCGCGGAGAAGCGTACCGGTAAGCAGCTCCTCAACCTGAAGGGGCCTGATGAGGCGCTCGTCCTGATGCCGGCCGCCGGCGATCACGTCGCCGTCGTCGGGGAAAATCGTAAGATGCTGGTGTTCCCGCTGGAGCAGGTGCCGGAGATGGCGCGCGGCGGCGGCGTAATCCTGCAGCGCTTCGCCTCCGGCGGCTTGCGCGACGCCAAGGTGTTCCGCCTCGCCGGCGGGCTGACCTGGCGCCTTGGCGACAAGGTGCGGACCGAGTCCGACCTTCGCGCCTGGCAGGGCGACCGCGGCGCCGCCGGGCGCCTGCCGCCCAACGGCTTCCCCAAGTCTGGGCGGTTCGGATAAGGGTCTAGGCAGTCCAGCGTGACGTTCTTCACATCGGACATTAACTCAGGGTAGCCCTGGCGCGCGGCGTCCACTAGGTTTGCGAGATGCGCTACGTCTCCACCCGCGGGCAAGCGCCCGTGCGGGATTTCCAAGGCGTGCTTCTCGCCGGTCTCGCCGAGGACGGCGGCCTCTACATGCCCGAATCCTGGCCCCGCCTCGACGTGGTGACGCTGCGCGGACTGCCCTACGCAGACCTGGCCGCGGCGGTGATCCAGCCGTTCGTCGGCGACTGGCTTACGCCCGCGCGGCTGCTCGCGCTGTGCCGCGACGCCTACGCCGGCTTCCGGCACCCGGCGGTCGCCCCGCTCGTGCAGCTCGATTCGGGAACCTGGGCGCTGGAGCTGTTCCACGGGCCGACGCTCGCCTTCAAGGACGTGGCGATGCAGCTCCTCGGCCGCCTCTTCGACGAGGCGCTCGGGCGCGAGGGGCGGCACATCACCATCGTGGGCGCCACGTCCGGAGATACCGGCTCCGCCGCCATCGAGGCGTGCCGCGACCGCGCAACCCTCGACATCGTCATCCTCCACCCGGAAGGCCGCACGAGCGAGGTGCAGCGGCGGCAGATGACGACGGTGCTCAGTCCCAACGTCGGCAACCTCGCCGTGGACGGTAGCTTCGACGACTGCCAGGACCTCGTGAAAGCCATGTTCGCGGACGAGCCCTTCCGCGAGGAGATGCGGCTCGCTGCGGTGAACAGCATCAACTGGGCGCGCGTGGCGGCGCAGATCCCCTACTACGTCGCGGCCTCGCTCACCCTAGGCGACGAGGATCGCCCCGTGGACTTTTCGGTGCCGACGGGCAATTTCGGCAACGTGCTCGCCGCCTGGGCCGCCCGGCGCATGGGGGCGCCTGTCGGACGCCTTACCGTCGCGAGCAACCGCAACGACATCCTCGCCCGGTTCCTCGCGGCCAACGATATGACCGCGCGCTCCGTCGAGCCCAGCCTCGCACCGAGCATGGATATCCAGGTGAGCAGCAACTTCGAGCGCCTGCTATTCGAGCTGCTCGACCGCGACGCCGGGCGCACGGCGGCGATCATGCGCGCCTTCCGCGAGAGTGGGCGCATGCCCGTGCCCGATGCCGCCTGGCGCCGGACGGTGGCGGAGTTCGCGGGCTTCACGCTGGATGACGTGGGCACCGTGGCGGAAATGCGCCGGCTCTGGACGCAGGGCTACGCCGCCGATCCGCATACCGCCATCGGCGTGGCCGCTGGCCGCGCCCATGCCCGGCCCGGCGTCCCGCTCGTCGCCGCCGCGACCGCGCATCCTGCCAAGTTTCCCGACGCCGTCGAGGCAGCAACTGGCATCCGGCCCTCTCTCCCCATGAGACTCGCCGACCTATATGATCGTCCTGAGCGATTCACCGCCGTGCCCGCGCGTCTCGATCTGGTTGAGGCGCAGGTGCGGGCTTTCACCCATAGGAATGCTGCATGACCGATGCTGTCCGTGTCACTCGCCTGCCGTCCGGGCTCACCGTCGTCACGGAGGCGATGGACCGGGTCGAGACTGTTTCCATCGGCGCCTACGTGGCTGCCGGCACGCGTGACGAGACGGAGGCCGAGAACGGCGCGTCGCATTTCCTGGAGCATATGGCGTTCAAGGGCACCGAGCGCCGCTCGGCCGCGCGCATTGCCGAGGAGATCGAGAACGTCGGCGGCCACATCAACGCCTACACCGCCCGCGAGCAGACCGCCTACTACGCCAAGCTCCTCAAGGAGGACCTTGAGCTGGGCGCCGACATCCTGGGCGACATCCTGACCCACAGCACCTTCGCGCCCGACGAGTTGGAGCGCGAGCGGGGCGTCATCCTGCAGGAGATCGGCCAGGCCAACGATACGCCAGACGACGCCGTCTTCGACCGCTTCCAGGAGACCGCTTTTCCTAGCCAGGCGATGGGCCGTCCCGTTCTCGGCAGCGAGCACAGCATCCGCGCCATGCCGCGCGAGCGGCTGACCAGCTACATGCATCGGCATTACCCGGCGAGCAACGTGGTTGTCGCAGCGGCCGGCAATTTGCAGCACGAGCGCGTCGTGGATCTGGCCGCCCGGCACTTCCGGGACTTGCCGACCAGCAACGGCCCCCTCTCGCCGGCCGGGCGCTACGTGGGCGGCGAGTATCGCGAGGCGCGCGACCTCGACCAGGTCCATATCGTGCTGGGATTCCCCTCGGTTTCCTATGGCGATCCGGACTACTACCCGACGCTGCTGCTCTCGACCCTGCTTGGCGGCGGCATGTCGTCGCGCCTGTTCCAGGAGATCCGGGAGCGGCGCGGCCTCGTCTATTCCATCTACTCCTTCACGGCGCCATTCCGCGACGGCGGCCTGTTCGGCATCTATGCTGGCACCGGCGAGGCGGAAGCCGAGGAGCTGGTGCCCGTGGTGCTGGAGGAGTTGCGCGCCGTGCAGTGCAAGGTCGGCGCTGAGGAGGTCGCGCGGGCGCGGGCGCAGGTAAAGGCGGGGCTGCTCATGTCGCTGGAGAGCACCGGCAGCCGCTGCGAGCAGCTTGCCCGCCAGATCCAGGTCTTCGGCCGCACGATCCCCACCGCCGAGACGGTCGCGCGCCTGGAGGCGGTGGATGTGGACGCGGTGCGCCGGGCGGCGGCGCGCATCTTCCGCGGCCCGCCAACACTCGCCGCTCTCGGCCCGGCCGTGCTGGTCCCGGCGCTGCCGCACATCGCGGACCGGCTGGCGGCATGACCAAGCTGGAGCTGCTAGCCGACCTCGTCGCCCACGCCCGCGCCGCCGGGGCGGACGCGGCGGATGCGGTGCTGATCTCGTCCCAGGGTCTCGGCGTCTCGCGCCGGCTCGGCCGGACCGACCACTTGGAACGCAGCGAATTGCAGGACCTTGGGCTACGGGTGTTCCTCGGCAAGCGCCAGGCCATCGTGTCCAGCACGAGCGCAGATCCCGCGGGCTTCGCGCTGCTGGCTGAGCGCGCGCTCGACATGGCGCGGGTCGTGCCCGAGGACCCCTGGGCCACGCTGCTCGATGCGCCGCCCTTCGAGGCGCTCGCGCTCGACATCGAGGAGGAATCCGGCGAGCCGAGCGCGCAGGCGCTGATCGCGCGCGCGGCGGCTGCCGAGGAAGCGGCGCTGGCCGTGCACGGCGTCACCAATTCCGAGGGCGGGGAAGCGGGCTGGTCCCGAACCGAGGTCGCGCTCGCGACCAGCCTCGGCTTCGCGGGATCGTATGCCCGCACGCGGCACTCCGTCTCCGCCAGCGCGGTCGCCGGCACGGGCACTGGGATGCAGCGCGATTACGACTACTCCAGCGCCATTCACCTCGCCGACCTGGAATCACCCGAGGAGATCGGGCGCAGCGCTGGAGGCCGCGCCGTAGCCCGGCTCGACCCGAAGCGCCCGCGCACGGCGCAGCTGCCCGTTGTCTATGACCCGCGCGTGGCTGGGAGTTTGGTCGGGCATCTCGCGGGCGCCGCCAACGGCGCCTCCGTCGCGCGCGGGACCACGTTCCTCAAGGACAAGATGGGCGAGCGCCTGTTCGCGCCCGGCACCACGATCCGCGACGACCCGCACCGTCAGCGCGGCCTGCGCAGCTCGCCCTTCGACGGCGAAGGGCAGCCCACGACCCCGCTCGCCCTCGTGGACGACGGCCATCTCGCTGCCTGGCTGCTCGACGGCCGCAGCGCCCGGCAGCTCGGCCTCGTCACCAACGCCCGCGCCGGCCGCGGCACCGGCGGTCCGCCGTCGCCGGGTTCGAGCAACCTCTACCTCGCCGCGGGCACGGCGACGCCGGCCGAGCTGATGGCTGACATCGCGGAGGGCCTCTACATCATGGAGCTGATGGGCTCGAGCATCAACGGCCTCACGGGCGACTACAGCCGCGGCGCCGCGGGCTTCATGATCCGCGGCGGCGAGATCGCCGAGCCGGTCGCCGAGATCACCATCGCCGGCAACCTGATCGAAATCTTCCGCGCCATGGTCCCCGCGAACGACCTGGTGTTCAAGCGCGGCACGGACGCGCCGACCGTGCGCGTGGACGGGATGACGATGGCGGGGGCCTAGCTGGCCGACGGACCGCCCCTGGTTTGTTCTCTGGAATGATCTATATCGAGGCTACCATCCCTGGATCCACTCTACCATGCGCCGTTCCTCAGCCTTCCTCGCCGCTTTCACCGCCCTCGCCCTCGCCGTCGCGCCGGGCGTCTCACTCGCCCGCGCGGGCGGCGGTGGCTCGTTCGGCAGCCGCGGCATGCGCACCTACGTAGCGCCTCCCGTCACGCGCACTGCGCCGTTCACGGCCGCGCCGATTGAGCGCAGCCTGACGCCGCAGACGCCCGCCTATGCGCCGGGCGCGACCCCGTATCGCAGCGGCTTCGGGAGTTGCTTCGGCGGCGGCTTCCTGGGCGGGCTGCTAGGTGTCGGTCTCGGCAGCCTGCTGTTCGGCGGGCACGGGTTCTTCGGCGGCTTCCTCAGCCTCCTGATCTGGCTCGCCGTCCTGTTCTTTCTCGGGCGCCTGCTGCTCCGCGCCTTCGCTCGGCGGCAGCCGGCCTTCGCGGGCATGACCAATCGCTTCGCGCGCGCCGCTTCTGGCTCAGCGCCGGTCCGTCCGATGCCCGGCGGCGGCGGTGCTCAAGGCGTCGCTGTGACTCCTCCGGACTACAAGGCCTTCGAGCAGATCCTCTACGCCGTCCAGGCCGCCTGGAGCACGCAGAACCTGAACCAGTTGCAGCAGCTCTCGACACCCGAGATGGCCTCGAACTTCGCCGATCAGCTCGCTGCGCAGGCGAGCCGCGCCGTGCGCAACGAGGTGCGTGACGTCCACCTCGACCAGGGTGACTTGGCCGAAGCCTGGATCGAGAACGGCCGCGAGTATGCGACCGTCGCCATGCGATTCAGCATGATCGACGTGACGCGCGACGTGGCAGGCCGCATCGTCGAGGGTGACCCCAACCTGCGCACGCAGGTGGCGGAGCTCTGGACGTTCCTGCGCGTGCCGGGCGGGCGCTGGGTGCTGTCCGCGATCCAGCAGGCCCGCTAAGCTAGCCGACCACGACCCGGATCGGCTCGGGCGCGTCCACGATGCGGAGCGGGGCTGAGCCGGACGGGTCGCCGTCGGTTTGGACGGGCAGCGAGCCAGCGACCTCGATCTCCCGCGCCTGCACGAGCCGCAGGCCCGGCGCTCGCGGCAGCAAGCCGAGCGGCAGCGCTGATCCGTAGAGCGCCGCCCCGAGCGGGCCCCCAAGGGCGCCAGCACGGCCGAACAGCGCGACCTGGAAACCTGGTTCCGCGGGGCGCGCCGCCGGCGCCAACTCGTAGCGCCCGGCATAGAGGCGCCCCTTCGTGACCACCACGCTCGCTGCCTGCGTTTCCACCCCATCCAAGCGCACAATGACGGGCAGGAACGGATAGCGCCCCATCTCGCGCAGGCTCTGGACCACATAGGCGCCGCGCCCGGCAACCCGCTTGAGTCTCAGCGGAAGACGATGCACGACCGCCGCGTCGAAGCCGACCCCGAGCATCTGCACGAACAGCCGCTCACCCGACGTTCCTGTCGCGACGCCGGGCCAGAGCGCACGGGTGCGGCCGAAGGCGAGCGCCGCCGCGCAGGCCTGTGGCACGAAGGACAGCCCCAGCTCGTTCGCGAGCACGTTCGCCGTCCCAAGCGGGATGATGCCGAGCGTGGCTCCCGTGCCTTGCAGGCCGCGCGCGACGTCCGCGATCGTGCCATCTCCGCCCGCCGCGACGACGAGCCGGGCCCCGAGCAGCACGGCCTCCCGCGCCAGCGTCGCCGCATGTCCGGCGCATGTCGTCCGCGCGAGCTCAAGGCGCACGCCGTTCGCGGCAAGCACGTCGAGCACGCGCCAGAGCAGCGCCACCCGCCGACGGCCTGCGGTCGGGTTATAGACAACGATCATGAACGGCGACGCTGAACGACTCGAGCGTAGTAGGTGGCCATGAACCCTCAAGAATGAGGATCGCTGGTTTCACCGTGGTGAAGGCTGCGCGACGTTCTGATGAACTTGCGTGACTGCGGCCAAGTCACTGAAACGTCACGCTCATGGCTAGGGTTCGGTGCCTTATGCGGCGCCCATGAATGTTTCGGCGCACCGAGTCTATCGCACCGTCTTCATCTCGGACGTTCACCTGGGGACACGCGGCTGCCGGGCAGATTTCCTCGCTGGGTTCCTGCGCGAGATCCGCTGCGAGCACCTCTACCTCGTCGGCGACATCCTGGACGGCTGGCGGCTGCGCAAGGCCTGGTATTGGGACGCGGCGCACGACGAGGTGCTTCGCCTCATCCTGCGCCTCGCGCGCGGCGGGGCGCGGGTGACTTACATCCCCGGCAACCACGATGAGATGTTCCGGGCTTGGCTGCCGCTCGAGCTGGAAGTCGCCGGCGTTCGGCTCCGGGCTGAGGACGCGCACGTCACCGCGGACGGACGGCGCCTGCTCGTCATGCACGGGGACGCATTCGACAGCGTCGTACGCTACGCGCCGTTCCTGGCGCTACTGGGCGACGGCGCCTACACCGCTGCGCTCGTCGCGAATCGCTGGTTCAATCTCGCCAGGCGCCGACTCGGGTATCCGTATTGGTCGCTGTCCTCATGGCTGAAGCGTCAGGTGAAGGGAGCGGTGAAAGCGATTGACCGCTTCGAGGCCGCGCTCACCGGCGCCGCGCGGGAGCGCGGCTTCGACGGCGTGGTCTGCGGTCACATCCACCACGCCGAGGTGCGCGATCTCGGTGGCGTGCTGTACCTCAACTGCGGCGATTGGGTAGAGAGCTGCACAGCGCTCGTCGAGCACCATGACGGGCGGATCGAGCTGGTGGATTGGGCGAGCGTCGCCGGGCTCTCGTTCCTTGCGCCACGGAGCCTTGCCGCTGCGGCTTGAGCGTATCCTGATCATCTCGGATGCTTGGCACCCGCAGGTGAACGGGGTCGTACGCACGCTGGGCACGGTCGCGGGGTTGCTGCGCGAGAGAGGGCAGGTCGTCGCGGTGGTCGGGCCGGACCGCTTCCGGACCGTGCCGATGCCGGGCTACGCCAGCATCGGCCTCGCCGTGTTGCCGTCGCGGAAACTGGCGCGGCTGGTGGACGAGTTCCGGCCGGACGCGCTGCACATCGCGACGGAGGGACCGCTCGGCTTCGCCGCCCGGCGCCTCGCGCTGGCGCGGGGCTGGCGGTTCACGACGAGCTTCCACACGCGCTTCGCAGAATACCTTCACGCGCGGACGCGGGTGCCAATGGCGCTGTCCTACGCTTGGCTCCGCCGCTTCCACGCGTCGGCCGCGGGCACGATGGTCGCGACGCCGTCGCTGCGCGAGGAGCTTGCCGCTCGCGGCTTCCGCAATCTCCGGCCCTGGACGCGAGGCGTGGACCTCGCTCGCTTCCAGCCCGAGCCGCGCGAGGATTGGCCGTTCCCGCGGCCGGTGTTCCTGAACGTGGGCCGCGTCGCGGTTGAGAAGAACCTCGCCGCCTTCCTCGCGCTGGACCTGCCCGGCAGCAAGGTCGTTGTCGGCGACGGCCCGCAGCGCGCGGCACTGGAGCGCGCCTTTCCCCGTGCGCACTTCGTCGGGGAGCGGCACGGCGAGGCACTGTCGCGCGCGTATGCCGGGGCGGACGCGTTCGTGTTTCCCTCGCGCACCGACACGTTCGGGTTGGTTCTGCTGGAGAGCCTGGCCTGCGGCACGCCTGTTGCCGCTTACCCAGTCACCGGGCCGAAGGACGTGCTGGGGGGAACGTCCACAAGCGCACTCGACTTGGATTTGCGGGCGGCGGCGTTGCGAGTGCTCGGGGCGGATCGGTCGGCGTGCCGGGCATACGCGGAGCGGTTCTCGTGGGCGGCGTGTGCGGATGGGTTCGCGTCCAATCTCGTGCCACTCAGGACGACCGAACGATGAAGCGCATGCATCAGAGCAAGCCGCGAGCGTAGCTGCTGGAAGTCAGCATTGAAATGGCGCGCGTTTCGTCGGAGTCTGCGCCTCGGCGCAACGCTTGCGATGGCCGCAGTGGCCTGGGCTGTGCGGCGCCCGAGGATTGCATATGCCGCGTGGCATCGCGATGTCCGAAGTCCGCAAGCGTGAGCGCCTCGACGGCGTGCAGGCGGCACGCGGCGCCGCTGCCGTCTTCGTGCTCCTGTACCACGGCGGGCGCATGTTGTCCCTGCCGCAATACGTGGGGTGGATTCCGCTCGGCGATGTCTTCGAGTTCGGGCACGCCGGCGTGGATTTCTTCTTCGTGCTGAGCGGCTTCATCATCACCTACGTGCATCGCGCCGACCTCGGGCGGCCGGAGCGCCTGCCGCACTATGCGTGGCGGCGCCTATCGCGGATCGTCCCGATGTATTGGGTCGTGTCCGCGTTGGCACTCCTGCTCGCCGTGGACTCGCTGGCGAAAGCGGCACAGCTGGCGCCGACGCACGTCTTGGCGTCGTTCCTGTTCCTGCCGCAGGGGCGCGAGCCGCTGCTCGGCGTCGGCTGGACGCTGGAGCACGAGATGCTGTTCTACGTGGCGTTCGGCATCGCCGTCGTTTGGCGTCGTCTCGGCCTGCTGCTGGCGGTCATCGCGGGACTGCTTGCCCTCGCCGGGCCTTGGCTGCCCAGGTCGATCGTCCTGGATTATCTCGCGTGTTCCTACCACGTGCACTTCCTGCTTGGCATCCTGGTTGCCCTCTTAGTTGAGCGTGGGCCGGTGCCGGCGCCGCGGACCATCGCCCTCGCAGGCGCCGCGGCCTTCCTCTTGGCTGGCGCCGCGGAGGACACTGGACTGCTCGCGCACGCTGGTTATGCGAGCCAGGCTTGCTTCGGGCTGGCGAGTGCTGCGGTGCTGACGGGGCTGGTCGCGGCGGAGCGGCGCGGGATGCTGCGCGTGGCCCCTGCTCTGGTTGTGGTCGGTGCCGCGTCGTATTCGATTTACCTCATCCATGCGATCGCGATCGGTGTGACCAGCCACGCCTTAGCCACGGCCGGGATCATGAAGCTGCTGCCGGGCTGGGGTGCGATGGTGCTTGGCGTGAGTGCAGGCCTCGGCGCCGGGCTCCTGCTCTACCAGTATGTCGAGCGGCCGCTAACGGTCGCGTTGCAGCGGCTCAAGCCGGGAGAGCAGCGTCCACGGCCCAGTCTCGCGACGGAATCGACTGCGCCGTAACTGGTCCAGCGGCCGGGGCTGGAAGCTGCCCGGTCCCCATGCTACCCGCCCGCCATGCTCAAGGCCCTGCTGCGCCGACCCGGCACTCAGGCCGCGCTGGCGCGCGGCGCGGGGTCTTACCTCGCCTATGCGCTGAGCACGACGCCGTGGACTCTCAATGGGGCGGAGAACCTCGCCCCCTTCGTCGCTGGCAGACCTGCCATTATCGCCTTCTGGCACGAGATGCTGCCGATGATGTCCGCGCTCTGGCTGCGTGCGCGGGACGAGCGGCTCGCGGCCGGACGCTCCACGGGCCGAGTCCACGTCCTGGTCAGCCGGCATAGCGACGGGCGCTTCATCGGCGAGGTCGTGCGTCGCTTCGGCTTCGACCTCGTCCATGGGTCGAGCAGCACGCGCGGCGAGGACCGCGGCGGCCAGGAGGCGATCCGCTCGCTCAGCGCCGTGCTCGCGGCGGGCGACCAGATCGCGATCACGCCGGACGGGCCTCGGGGACCGAGGCGCCGGGCGGCGAGCGGGGTCGCGCAGATCGCGGCGCTCGCGGGCGTGCCCGTCGTTCCCGTCGGTGCGGCCAGCACGCGCGCCCGCAGGTTGCCGACGTGGGACCGCATGGCGATGCCCTTGCCGTGGGGCCGGGGGACGCTGGTGTGCGGTGTGCCGCTCGACGTAGGTGCGGGCGGCGTGAACGAAGCGCTTCCGGGCATCGAGGCTGCACTCACGGCTGTAGCGGACCAGGCAGAGGCTCAGTGCCGCTGACGGCGATCACCTGGCGTGCCGCGGCGACGCTTGCCGAGCCTGGCTTGCGGGTCATGCTCCGGCGCCGGGCGGGGCGGGGCAAGGAGGTGGCTGCGCGCCTGGCGGAGCGGCGCGGCGTCGATGCGACGCCGCGGCCCGCGGGCACGCTGCTGTGGCTGCACGCGGCGAGCGTCGGCGAGGCCGAGAGCGCCCTGCCTGTCTTGGCCGCGCTCGCGCGCGAGGCGCCGGAGACGCATGTCCTGCTCACGACAGGCACGGTGACGAGCGCCGCCATGCTCGCCCGGCGCTTGCCGCTGATGGGCCTCGACCGCGTGCTGCACCGCTTCGCGCCGCTCGACGTGCCGCGCTGGGCGGCGCGGTTCCTCGACCACTGGCGGCCGGATGCGGGGGCGTTCGTAGAGAGCGAGCTGTGGCCGAACCTGGTCGCGGCGTGCCGGGCGCGGCGCATCCCGCTCATGCTGGTGAACGCCCGGCTGTCGGAGCGGAGCGCGCGCGCGTGGCGCCGGGCGCCGAGGCTGGCGCGGGCGGTGCTGGACGGGTTCGCGCTCGTGCAGGCCGGGTCGGAGCCGGACGCGGCGCGGCTGCGCACGCTGGGCGCGCGGCGAGTCGAGGTGCCGGGCAACCTCAAGCTCGCGGCCGGGAAGCTGCCTGCGGACGAGGGCGAGCTGACCCGGCTGCGCGCGATGCTCGGTGACCGTCCCCGCTGGCTCGCGGCCAGCACGCATCCAGGCGAGGAGGCGCTGATCGCGGAGGTGCATGCCCAGCTTACCGGTCGCGTTCCGGGGCTGCTGACGGTGATCGCACCTCGGCATCCGGAGCGGGGCGCCGCCGTCGCCGCGGCGCAGGGCGGGGCGCCGCGGCGCGCGGCAGGGCAGGGGCCGGGATCGGGCGGGATCTGGGTCGCGGACACGCTGGGGGAGCTGGGACTGCTCTATCGTTTGTGCGGCACGGCGTTCGTTGGGCGCAGCCTCATCCCGCCCGGCGGCGGGCAGAATCCGCTGGAGCCGGCGCGGCTCGGCTGCGCCGTCGCGGTCGGGCCCTACACCGCGAACTTCGCGGAGGCAGTGCATCGGCTCCGGGCCGCGCGGGCGCTCACGGTGGTGGACGGCCCGGCGGCGCTCGCTTCATGGGCGGAGCGGATGCTCCTCGACGAGCCGCGGCGCGCGCAGGCCGGTGAGGCGGCCTCCGAAGCCGCTGCGGGCGACCCAGACCTGCCCAGGCAGGTCGCGCGCGCGCTGCTCGGTCTCGCGGGGCAGGGGTAGTGCGAGCACCGGAGTTCTGGGCGCGCGACGGCGCGATGCCGCGCTTGCTCGCGCCACTCTCGGCGCTCACGGCCGGGATCACGGCGCGCCGGGTCGCGCGGCCGGGCTGGCGCGCACCAGTACCCGTCATCTGCTGCGGCAACGCGACCGTGGGCGGCGCGGGCAAGACCACGCTCGCCCTCGATCTCGCGCGCAGGCTGGCGGCGCGCGGCGCCGCGGTCCACTGCCTCAGCCGCGGCTACGGCGGACGGGTCGGGACGGTGCTGCGGGTGGAGCTGGGCGTGCATGCGGCGAGCCTCGTGGGCGACGAGCCGCTGCTGCTCGCATCCGTGGCGCCCACCTGGGTCGGGCGGGACCGTGCCGCCGCCGCACGCGCCGCCGTGGCCGCGGGCGCGGCGGCGCTGGTCATGGACGACGGCTTGCAGAACCCGGGTCTCGCGAAGGATCTGGCGTTCCTCGTGGTGGACGGCGCCGCCGGGTTCGGCAACGGACGGCTGCTGCCCGCGGGTCCGCTGCGCGAGCCGGTCGCGGCGGCGGCGGTGCGGTGCCGGGCGGCGGTGCTGATCGGGGAGGATCGGGCCGGCGCGCTCGCGCGGCTGCCGCCAGGGCTGCCCGTGCTGCGGGCGTCGTTAGCGGCGGAGGAAGGGTTCACCGGGCGGCGGGTGCTGGCCTTCGCGGGGATCGGGCGACCGGGCAAGCTCGCCGAGACCCTCGCCGCGGCGGGCGCGGATGTCGCGGGACTGCGCCCGTTCCCGGACCATCACGCCTACAAAGATGCGGAGTTGGACGCGGTACTCGCTGAGGCTGCGGCACTCGGCGCCGAGCCGGTGACGACGCCCAAGGACGCGGTTCGCCTGCCGCCGGGCTATCGGGAGCGGGTGAGCGTGTCCCAGGTGCGGCTCGTGTGGCGCGACGAGGCGCCGCTCGAAGGTTTGCTCCGGGAGGCGGTGCCGTGACGGCGGCATTGCAGCGAGCCGAGGCGGCGTTGGTCGCGACGCTCCTGTGGCTGCTCGGGCATCTCTCTCCGGCGGCGGCGAGCAATCTGGGCGGCTTCGTTGCCCGGATGATCGGGCCGTGGCTTCCGGTCTCGCGTGTCGCTCGTCGGAACCTGGAACTCGCGATGCCGGAGCTTGACGCGGCGGCACGGCGGCGGATCGTGCGCGGCGCGTGCGAGAATTTGGGACGCACGGTGGGCGAGCTGCCGCACATCGCGAGCCTGCGCCAGAACACGCCGAGCGGGCCGGGCTGGGAGGTGGTGGGCGAGGAGCACGTGACGGCACTCGCTGCGCGCGGCGGCCCGGCGATCTTCTTCAGCGGTCACATCGCCAACTGGGAGGTGCTGCCGCCAGCCGCCGCCGCCTACGGAATCGTGCTCGGCAGCATGTATCGCTCGGCCCAGAACCCGCGCGTGGACCGGCTCGTGATCGGCTTACGGCGCCGGGCGGTGGGGCAGGATGTGCCCATGTTTCCAAAGGGGGCAACCGGCGCCCGCGGGGCGCTCGCTCACCTGAACCGGGGTGGCTATCTCGCCATGCTCATGGACCAGAAGATGAACGACGGCATCCCAGCGCGCTTCTTCGGCCGCGAAGCTATGACGGCGCCCGCGCTCGCGGCGCTCGCTTTGCGGCTGCGCTGCCCGGTGATCCCAGTGCACGTCGAGCGCGTCGGCCCGGCACGGTTCCGGCTCGTCTGCGAGGCGCTGATGGAGCTGCCGAGCAGCGGCGACAGGCAGGCGGATATCGCGGCGGTGACGCAACGGGTGAACGACTGGCTGGAGACGTGGATCAGGGAGCGGCCGGAGGAGTGGCTTTGGCTGCACCGGCGTTGGGGGAAGGAGGCATACCAGCGAGAGCGCCTGTCTCGTATCTGCGGATAGGCCCGCTCCTGAACCCAACTGCCCTAGTTGTCCGGTTTCGAACAGTTCCTGGCCTGGCTGGCCAAACATCGGCCCGACCCAGCCACGCCCTTGCACGTCTGCGTGGAGGCGACCGGCAACTGGGGCCTGGGAGCTTGCCGATACCCTGCACAGTCGCGGCATCCGGGCAGCCTTGCACCTCCGCTTGCGTCGACATGCCACGTCACCTCCCGATAGGACTAACGCGTAACCCCGGCTGTAGTACTTGGGGGTCCGCGAGCCAGGCCGTGATGAGGCGGAAGGTCCGGCCCCGGGGGGTGTAAACGACGACGAACACCTGACCCAGCAACTCGCCGATGACCGGGAAGCGGGGTTCCGAGTAGGGGCGGGTGTCCTCGCGTTCCAGTACGTAGCCGGGGAAGGTGCGACTGCGTAGCCCAGATCGAAGCCGCGTTCCTCGAACACCTCGTCGCTCTTGGCCTGATCGAACTCGATCCGGTCGAAGGCGCGGTAAGCGAGCCGAAACGGCCGCGGTGGAGGTGTCACTAAGCTGCATCCGACCTGCTCGGTGACGGAGAGCGGCGTGCATGCAGAAGAGGCTTGATCCCAAGACGACTCAGCATTGCAGAAGTTCACTCCAAAACAATGCGAGCGGCGATGGGAGCGCATCCCAATTGCCCTAGATGCTCACCGGTCCGGCCTATGACTGGCGCATCTCCCGTCACGCACCCCACTCAGCCCTTGACCCCGCCCGCGGCAAACCCGTTTATCCTCCCCGATGTCCTCCAACCCCGCCCTCCCCGACCCGGCCGACCGCGCGACCCAGCGCGACGAGGACGCCCAGTATCACCGCCAGGTCCTGCAGGAGCTGGTCGAGATCGGCAGCCGCCTCGCCTGCGCCATCGACCGCCAGGCCGCCCCAGAGACGAACGCAGCACCCGCTGCCCCCGAGCCGGCCGCCCAGGCCGCCGAGCGCCGCCGCCTCGCGCGCAAGCAGATCATCCGCACCGTCGAGGACTGCATCCAGCGCGAGACCAGCGGCCGCGAGGCCGAGGCGCTGCATGCCGAGCTCTACGAGCGCCTGGAGACGATCGACGCCGACGACGACATCGAGACCCTGCCGGTCGCCGAGATCATCGCCCTGATCCGCCGCGACCTGGGCATTGCCAACCTGCCCGGCACCCATCCCTGGAAGCGCCGCCGGCCCGCCGACGTGCGCGAGCTCTGCGCCCGCGCCGCAAAGCCCAGGACACCCCAGCCCTGGTCCGTTCCTGCCCACGCCCAAGATCCCGCGCCCGCCTGCGCCGCCCCGGCCCCCGGCACCGGCCCGCCGCACCCCTGATCCAGGTCCCCGGCCACGACGACGAGAGGCCGGACCAAGCAGTTTCCGGGGCGGCTCATACGAAACCCATTCGTCGCTTTGGCACGCTCCTCCGCATCTACATGCGATATCCATCGCGACGAAGCTGATTTCTGTTGCCCAATTGGACCGGAGCGCCAATCCTGAGCGGAACGATACCCGTTCCGGGGAGGACGCACGTCCATGAGGTACTTTCACACACTTCGGGCGCTGGCCTTGTTCGGCATCTGCTCGATGCTCGCGCCCGTCCTCCGCGCCCAGACCGTCGGACCGGATTACCCGATACCGCCGTCCATCGAATACGGCGACCTCTACTCGGCCGTGGAACTCGCGGGCATCTTCCCCGACAGCAAGACCTTCCCCGACCTGATCCCCTCAGCCTCACCCTCCGACGTCGTCGCCGCCTACGACGCCGCCAAAGGCTCGCCCGGCTTCGACCTCGCGAGCTTCGTCAGCCAATATTTCTCTTCTGCCCCGGTCCCGCCCGGTCCGACGATCAACCCGGCGTCGAGCGACCAGCACCTGCTCGACTACGTCGCGAGCCTCTGGCCCGAGCTGGAGCAGACCTCCACGTCGGTGCCGCCCTACTCGACCCTGCTGCCGCTGCCGTACCCCTATGTCGTCCCCGGCGGCCGCTTTCGCGAGGTCTATTACTGGGACTCCTACTTCACCATGCTCGGCCTTGAGGTGGACGGCCGTGACGATCTCGCGACCGACATGCTCAAGGACTTCGCCTACGAGATCGACAAGTATGGCCACATCCCGAACGGCAACCGCAGCTACTATCTCAGCCGCTCGCAGCCGCCGTTCTTCTCCCTCATGGTGGACCTGATCGCCCAGTATGACGGCATCGCCACCTACACGACCTACCTGCCCGAGCTTCAGGCGGAGTACAATTACTGGATGCAGGGCGAGAACGAGGCCCTGCCCGGCCGCGCGGTGCGCAACGTGGTGCGGCTCCTGAACGGCACGGTGCTCAACCGCTACTGGGACGAGCGCGCAGCACCCCGCGACGAATCCTACAAGGAGGACGTGCAGACCGCGTCGCAGTCCTCCCGCCCCTCCGGCGAGGTCTGGCGCGACCTGCGCGCCGCCGCCGAATCGGGCTGGGATTTCAGCTCGCGCTGGCTCGCCGACGGCAAGACCCTGAGCACGATCCGCACGCTCGCCATCCTGCCCCCCGATCTCAACAGCCTGCTCGCCCATCTCGAGACGACGCTCGCAGTCGGATACCTGCTGAAGGGTGACCCCGGGCAGGCGGCGAATTACGCCCGCCGGGCGGTGCGCCGGATCGCGGCGATCCGCCTCGTGATGTGGGACGCCCAGGACGGCGTGTTCACCGATTACCTCTGGCGCGAAGGCACCACCACCCGCAACGTCACTGCGGCGACGCTATACCCGCTCTTCCTGGCCGTCTCGTCCCCCGAGCAGGCGAAGACGGTCGCCAACACAGTCAGCACCGAGTTGCTGGACGTCGGCGGCCTGGCGACGACCCTGGTGACCAGCGGCCAGCAATGGGACGCCCCGAACGGCTGGGCGCCGCTCCAATGGATCGCGGTGATCGGCTTGCGCAACAATGGCTTCCCGGCGCTCGCCGAGGAGATCGCGTCGCGCTGGGTCGCGAAGATCATCGCCGGCTACCAGCAGCAGGCGAAGCTCGTCGAGAAATATAACGTCACGACGACCGGCGGCGACGAGGGCGGCGGCGGCGAGTATGCGACCCAGATCGGCTTCGGCTGGACCAACGGCGTGCTGCTGGCGCTCGGTTCGCTCTATCCCGACCTGAAGGCCGCCGCCGAGGCCGCTCTGCCCAACCCACAGACGGCAGCCGCGCAGTAGGAGAACCGCTTCGGCGCGGGCCGGCGTCAGACCGCCGGCTCGCCCGGCACCGGCTCCTTGCCCTGCGCCCGGATCAGCGCCGCGACCTCCGCGATGGCCGCCTCCAGCGCCGCGGTATCCGTGCCCTTCGCGACCAGCGCCACGCCGCTCCCCGTGACCCGGTAATACGGGTAGCTGCCCAGATCCACCGCCGGATACCGCGCCTGGACCGCTCCCAGCCCCTCCGCCACGTTGCCCTCCAGTAACCCCGCCGCGTGCACCGCGCGCATCTCCACCGGCGTGCCGCCCGGCAGCCGCGGCGCCAGCCAATCGAACATGCTCTGCATGATCCGCGGCACCCCCGCCATCACGTGCACGTTGCCGATGGTGAAGCCCGGCGCCACCGAGATCGCGTTCTCGATCAAGCTTGCACCCCGCGGCATCGTCGCCATGCGCTGCCGGGCGGCGTTGAACTCCCCCGGCTTGTAGTGCCGCTCCATCCGCGCCCACGCCTCCGGATGCGGCTCCCACGGCACGCCAAATGCGGCGGCGACGCACTCGCTCGTGATGTCGTCGTGCGTCGGCCCGATCCCGCCCGTCGTGAACACCTGGTCGTAGCGCGCCCGCACCTCGTTCACCGTCGTGATGATCGTCTCCGCCACGTCCGGGATGATCCGCACCTCGCGCAAGGGCAGCCCGATCTCCCCGAGCTTGGTGGCGAGGAACTTGATGTTCAGATCCTGGGTGCGGCCAGAGAGCACCTCATTGCCGATGACGAGCAGGCAGGCGGTCGGGTTCGCGTCGGTCACGGGCGGCTCCATTTTAGCCCACGCACCCTAGCAGCCGTTGCCGTGCCGCCGGAAGGCAGCGACCCGGCCCTGCTCGATGAAGGCCGTCACGGTGCAGCGGAACGCCGCGATGTCGCCCGGCCTCCAGCCCACCCTGGTCGCATCAACATTCGTCCAGGTCAGCACCCGCGGCGGGCCGGGCTCCACAGCGTCTGGGGGGCCTAGGCGCCGGATCGCCTCGGCCTCGGTCAGGCCCGCGAGGCTGATGCGCGGCTCCTGCGGCGGCACGGCGACGCAGCCGCCGAGCACGGCTAGCAGCACCAGCGCGCGCATCAGTGCAGCGGCCAGAAGAACGCGATCAACGGCACGCCCGCAACCACGACCAGCACCGACAGCGGCAACCCGAGCCGCGGATAATCGCTGAACCGGTAGCCGCCCGGCCCCATCACCAGCGTGTTGCACTGGTGCCCGATCGGCGTCAGGAAGTCGCACCCGGCGCCGACCGCCACCGCCATCAGGAACGGGTCGGCGTGCAGCCCGAGCTTGGCCGCCAGGCTCGCCGCGATCGGCGCCACCACGAGCACCGTCGGCGCATTGTGCAGGAACGGCGTCGCCGCCATCGTTATGACGAGCACCACCGCAAGCGCCGCCAAGGGCGGGATGCCGGCAACGGCGTGCTGCAGCACGCCCGCGAGCAGCGCCGTGCCGCCCGTCGTCTGCACGGCGTGGCTGAGCGGGATCAGCGCGCCGATCAGGATCAGGATGTGCCACTCCACCGTCTCGTAGGCCTCCTGCATGGTCATCACCCGGAGCAGCAGCAGCACGACCGCCGCCCCGAAGAACGCCACCGCGACGGGCAGGGCGTGGAGTGCTACGAGCGCCATGGCCGCCGCTAGCACGCCGGCGGGCACGAGGCTGCGATGACTGCGGCCGAGCGTGATGCTGCGCTCGGCGAGCGGCAGGACGCGCAGCTCCCCGAGCGTATCCGGCAGCGGTCCCGCCGCGCCGCGCAGCACGATCACATCGCCGGCCCGCAGCCGCACGGTGGCGAGGCGCTGGGCGATGCTCTGCCCGCTGCGGCTCACCGCCAGCAAACCGACGCCGTGCCGCTCTTGCAGCGCGAGCTGGGCAGGGGTGCGCCCGACGAGCGGCGAGTCCGCCGTGACCACGCCCTCGATGACGCTGACGTCACCGCCGGCAGCACCCCCCGCGAGCGCCAGCCGGGCCCTCGCGACCAGCCGCTCCAAGTCGCCGGGCTCGCCGCGCAGAAGCACCACGTCGTCCGGGCGCAGCCGCCAGTCAGGCGTCGGCACGTAGCGGCGGAAGCGTTCCCGCACCACGGTCGCGACCTGCACGGCCCCGTCGCCCATGCGCTCCAGCTCGGCCACCGTCCGGCCCGCGGCGGGCGACGCGGCGGAGAGGCGCGCCTCAGCCGTATAGTCCTCAATCGACTCGAAGGCCGCCTCCATGGACCCGGCAGCCTTCCGGCCGCGCGGCAGCAGGCGCCAGCCGACCGCGAGGAACGCCATCCCCAGTATGGCGATCGAGAGTCCCACGGGCGTGTAGGAGAACAAGCCGAACGGCTTGCCGAGGAGCTGCGCCCGCAGCCCGGCGACGATGATGTTGGGCGAGGTGCCGACCAGCGTGACGAGGCCGCCGAGCAGTGAGGCGAAGGCCATAGGCATCAGCAGCGCGGAGGACGGCGTCCCGGTGCGCCGGGCGAGCTGGAGTGCGACGGGCATCAAGATCGCGAGTGCGCCCACGTTCTTCGTCACCATGGAGAGCAGGAGCACCGACCCGGCCATGACCGTCACCTGCGCCTGCACGGTCTTGAGCCGGGGCAGCAGGGGCCGCATGGCGCTCTCAACGGCGCCAGACCGTGCGATAGCCTCACTGACCACCAGGGCCGCAGCGATGATGATGACGATCTCGTTCGCGAACCCCTCGAACGCCCGCTCGGGCGGCACGATGCCGACCAGGATGCCCAGCGAGCAAGGCGGCGAGCGCCACCAGGTCGTAGGGCAGGCGGCCCCAGACGAAGAAGCCGATCGTCCCGCCGATCAGCCCGAAGGCCAGCGCTTGGTGCAGTGTCATTCTGTCCTCGAAGCAGAGCGCACCAGGGTGGCACATCCGATGGGGCTTCATGAACCTTCCTAGCGGTCCCGCGATAAGCTAGGGATAGATCGGACGCGAGGACACGACCGAAATGCATGTTTCTTCGCGAGAGCCGCGGGCGCGGCGCGCGGCGCCAGGCTGGAGCTGGGCGGCGCCCGTCCTTCCGTATTCCTCATCGCCCTGGCTCTGGCGCTCGCCGGATGGAACATCGCCGCCGGAATAAGGGCGCGCACGGCGGCGGCGAGGGTCGGCGAGGTCGGGCTGCAGGCGCAGGCACTGCTCTCCGCGATGAAGGATGTAGAGACCGGCGAGCGCGGCTTCCTCATCACGGGCACCGACTCGTATCTCGACCCCTACACCAAGGGCCGCGCCGATGCCGCCCGGCACCTCGACGAGTTGCAGGGTCTTGCAACGCCGGCGGAGGCCGGCATGGTCGCTCGTCTGCGCGGCTTGGTCCAGGAGAAGGACGACATCGCAGCGCGCGCAATCGCGCTGCGCCGGTCAAGGAGCGGCACGAGCGCGGACCTGCTGCTGCTGAGCGCCGGCCCCGACAAGGCGGCCATGGACGCCATCCGCGCGGCGACGCGGGAGCTCGGGAGCGCGGCGCAGGCTCGGGAGCAGCGCTTGCGGGACAAGGATGCGTCCAGGATCGATCTTCTCACAGCCGTCTCGCTGGCGC
This sequence comes from uncultured Alphaproteobacteria bacterium, assembly GCA_963839135.1. Classification (GTDB taxonomy): domain Bacteria; phylum Pseudomonadota; class Alphaproteobacteria; order Acetobacterales; family Acetobacteraceae; genus CAWKEH01. Next base: position 11,518 of record CAWIUA010000048.1, on the reverse strand, counting down.
TGGTTCTGCTCGCCTGCTTGCTCCTCGGCGCCTACGCGCTCGCCCGGCGCCGGGCGGAGCGCGCCGCGAGCCAGGCCTTGCAGGATGTCCTGGAGAATGCGCCGGTGGGCCTCGGCTTCCTGGACCGCAGCCTCAGGCTGCGCCAAGCCAACCCGGCGCTCGCGAAGATGGCCGAGCGCACGCTGGGCGTCGAAGTCGGCGAGGACCTGGGCGCGCTGCTGCCGGAGGCGCGCACGCAGATCGAGCCGGCGCTGCAGGCCGTGCTCGCCGAGGGCAAGGCGCGGTCGAACGTGGAGGTCGAGGTTCGTCCGCCCGGGAAGCCGGACCAGGTGCGCTTCCTGGAGATGCGTTTCTTCCCGCTTCGCGACAAAGGCGGCACTTCGGCGCACAGCGTCACTGGGGTCGGGCTAGTCGCCATGGATACGACCCTGCGCCGCCGGGCGGAGGAGCAGTTGCGGCGCAGCGAGGAACGCTTCCGCACCGTGCTGGACGCCTCGGCCTCGATCATCTGGAACACGGCCTCGACCGGCGAGTTCGAGTGGACGCAGCCGCGCTGGACTGCGTTCACCGGCCAAAGCTTCGAGCAGCTCCGCGGGTGGGACTGGCTCGACGCGGTGCATCCCGACGATCGGGCACGCATCACCGAGGCCTGGCGCGATGCGCTGCAGGAGCGTTCACATTACGAGGTCAGCCATCGCTTGCGCCGGGCGGACGGCGAGTGGCGCTACATGGAAGCCCATGCCGTGCCGATCCTCGGCGAGGACGGCAGCGTCCGCGAGTGGATCGGCACCCACACCGACGTGACCGACCGCACCCTGGCAGAGCAGCAGCTCGCGGCTGCGAAGGAGATGGCCGAAGCCGCCAACCGCGCGAAGAGCCAGTTCATCGCCAACATGAGCCACGAGCTGCGCACGCCGCTCTCGGCCGTGATCGGCTACAGCGAGATGCTCTCCGAGGAGCTGCAGGACCTGCAACAAGACCAGCTCCTGCCCGACGTGAGCAAGATCGAGTCGAACGCCCGGCACCTGCTTAGCCTCATCAACGACGTGCTCGACCTCTCCAAGATCGAGGCCGGCCGCATGACGGTGGCTGCCGAGGACTTCGAGGTGGGACGGCTGGTGGACGATGTCGTCGCCGCGACGGCGCCGCTCGTCGAGCGCAAGGAGAACCGTCTCGCGCTCGATCTCGGCCCAGAGGGAGGAAAGGACCTGGGCGCCATGCGCACCGACCAGGTCAAGCTTCGGCAGAGCCTGCTCAACCTGATCGGCAACGCCTCCAAATTCACCGAGAACGGTACGATCACGCTCATTGTCCGGCGCGAGGACGAGGGCGGCCGGGACTGGGTGCGCTTCGCGGTCCAGGATACTGGCATCGGCATGACCGAGGAGCAGCTTGGCCGCCTGTTCCAGCGGTTCACCCAGGCCGACGAGAGCACCACGCGCCAGTTCGGCGGAACCGGCCTCGGTCTCGCGATCACGCGCGCCTTCTGCCGCATGATGGGCGGCGACGTGAGTGTGGCGAGCACGGCGGGCGAGGGCTCCACGTTCACGATCCGCTTGCCCGCGGAGCTGCCGGCCGGCGAGGCGGCGGAGGCCATCTCCGAGGACATCGAGGTGCCGGAGGGGCCGTGCGTGCTGGTGGTGGACGACGACCCGGCGCAGCGCGACCTGCTCACCCGCTTCCTCGAACGCCAGGGCTTCGCCGTCCGCGCCGCGGCGGACGGGCAGGCGGGGCTGGCCCTCGCCCGCGCCCTCCGCCCGACCGCGATCCTGCTCGACGTGGAGATGCCGCGCGTGGACGGCTGGTCTATGCTGCACTCGGTCCGCGCCGACCCGGCTCTCGCGGAGACGCCGGTCGTCATGGTCTCGGTCATCAACGAGCAGGGCCTGGGCTACGCGCTGGGCGCCACCGATTATTTGGTCAAACCCGTTGATTGGGACCACCTGAAGGAGATCATCGACCGCTATCGCCCGCCGGAATCGCGAGGCGACCCGTCGCGGGAGGCGTCGGGCACGGTGCTCGTCGTGGACGATGACCTGGACCTGCGCGCGCGCCTGCGTACGCAGCTGGAGCGGGGCGGCTTGCAGGTGATCGAGGCGGCCGACGGGCAGGAGGCCCTCGCCGAGGTGGATCGGAGCGTGCCGGGGCTGGTGCTGCTCGACCTGATGATGCCGGTCATGGACGGCTTCGCCTTCCTCAAGGCGCTGCGCGCCCGCCCGCACGGGCGCAACATCCCGGTCGTCGTGCTGACGGCCCGGGACATGACAGCGGAGGAGCGGGAATCGCTCGGCAAGCAGGCGGATCGCGTGATCGTCAAAGGCAGCGTGAGCCTGCGCGACCTGGCCAAGGATCTTCGGGAACTCGCGCCGCCGGGCGGCGCTCCTGATGCTGCTACGGCAGCGACTCAGACCGCGGGTGCGGAGGACACGATTGGAGACTAGGCGATGACCCGCATCCTGCTGGTCGAGGACCACGAGGAGATCTGGGATTTCCTCTCGCGCCGCCTGAAGCGCCGCGGCTACGACGTCGTGATCGCGACCGACGGGCAGGAGGGCGTGGACAAGACGCGTTCGGAGCGACCCGACATCGTGCTGCTCGACATGAACCTTCCGGTGATGGACGGCTGGACCGCCGCAGGCATCATCAAGGGCGACGCCAGCACCGCCTCAGTGCCGATCATCGCGCTCACCGCCCACGCGATGTCGGGCGACCGCGAGAAGGCGATGGCGGCCGGCTGCGACGACTACCACGCGAAGCCGGTGGATTTCTCGCGCCTGCTCGGACAGATCGAGGCCCTGACCGGTGGCGCGCCGGCCGCGGCGAGCGGCTGACGGGAGGTTAGGTGGCCGGCGCCGGCTTGCTCGCCCGCCTCTTCGGGGAGCCGGTCCAGCGCGACGGGCAGGCTAGGGTGCTGGAAGCGCATACGACGGGCATCGGCCCGGCGCTGGTCGCGTCAGACGGGGCGGGACGGGAGGGCGCCCCCGGCAGCCGCCGCCAGCGCCCGCTCCCGCTGCCGCACGAGAGCGTCGCCGAGAGCCTGGGGGAGAAGGTGTTGAACGCCTGGCTGCAGAATAGGCACCAGACGCTCTATCCCCTCACGGTCAACCTGCGCACGCTCAATCCCGACCGCGCCGCGCTGCTCGCGCGCGTGACGGCCGTTGCCCTGCTGGCCGGCGCGCGTGCGTCGCCCGAGCGCATCGAGGCGGCGTCGGACTGGCTCGGCCAGTCGGGAGGCGACGACGCGGTGCGATGCGCGCTCCGAGCCGCGCTCGACGCTCCCGAGCCGCTGAGCATGGTGCTGCGCCAGGTCCAGGACGCCGGACTGACGGCTTACGCCTACGTCGTCGCCCTCGTCGCGACGGACCCGCGCGACGCCGCCGGGCAGCTCTTTCTCGAGTACCTCGCCGCGCGTCTCACCTTGCCCATCAACGTCGTCCGCAGCGCCGACCGCCGCTATCGCCGCTAATCCTGGGCGTCGGTCAAGGATTTCAGCGCGCCTTGAAGGGTGCCGCTGTCCACGAGCAGCTTGCGTGCGAGGTCGGCCAAGGTAACCCAGCCGGCTACGCGCCCTGCGGCGTCCTGGACCGGCATCCGGCGGATGTGGTTCGCGGCCATGATGTCCATTGCCGCCTGCACCGCATCGTCCTCGCCGCAGGACACAACGGGCCGCGAGAGCACCTCGCGGACGCGGACCCGCGTCGGGTCGAGCCCGGCGGCGACGACGCGGTAGAGGATGTCACGGTCGGTCACGACGCCCTCGACCCGGTCCGCGGAGCCTGCGGGCAGGGCGCCGACCTCCAACTCGCCCATCATCTCTGCGGCCTCCTTCACGGTGGCGTCGGGTTCGACGAACTCGACGTAGGTGGTCATCACGTCGCTGACTCGGAGCATGGCGCACCTTTCAATGCGAGAGAGCGTCAGGCGACGGCGAACACCCGCAGCGCCTCGTCGCCGTAGTGGTTGATGACCTTGACAGCGATGCGGCCGGAGCGGGGCGGCGGGAATGGGCGGCTCTCCGTGCGGTAGAGGGTGGACCAGGCTGCCTCGTCAATCTCGGCCTTCAGGGCAGTCTTGAGCTTCTCGAACGGCTCCTTGCCGCCGAGGAAGTAGACGTGGCGGACGAAGAAGCTGTCGCCGTCGTAGTCGGTGTCCACGAACCAGCACGCCACGTCGTCCTCAACCTTGGCCGAGGAGCGGACCTCGCCGGTGGTGGGATCGAAGATGTCTATGCCCCGCAGGCGCACGACACAGGCGCCGTCCTCGGCGCGGTCGAGCGCGATGTCGGGCTCGCCGAACACCACGAACAAATTGCCGCCGCCGGGCTTGTAGGCGCCGGCCGCGTGCAGCTCCTGGCTCATACGCGCCTTGAGCACGACGAGGCGGCCGAGGTTCATCGTGGTCTCGCCGACTTGCGGGTCAAAGGCGAAGCCGCAGACCACCATGGCGTCCGCCCAGTCGCGGCACTCGCGGGCCGCTTCCCGCACCAGCTCGGGGCCGACCGTGGCATACTCTGGGCCGATCACGATGGCGGCGCGTCTCTCGGTGCCGGCCTCCTCATACTCCGCCTCGGCCGAGACCCAGCGCCCGCCGGGCCAGGGGCGGATGGTGGCGAAGGCCAGGCGCTCGCCCCTCTTCGTGTTCTGCACGCCGGCCTTGAGCAGGTTGTCCAGCACGGCGGTGACGAAATCGTCGCTGCCCTGGGCGGCAGTCTCGTCCCTCGCGCGCAGGCGGCGCCGGGGCGGCAGCGCCTCGCCGGACTCGGCCGCGAGCGCCTCCATCACGGCCTCGTCCTCCTCGTCGGCGGGCAGGACGCGGTGCGGCGACAGGCTCTCGACCGTGAAGGGGCCAGTAACGCGCACGGTGCCCTTCTTGTGGTAGGGGCGGTCGTGCAGGAACTCGACCTCGGCGTTGCGGGCGATGGAGGCGTCCATCTCGGCCTGGCGCTCGCGCCGGGCCTTCCAGAACGCGGCATGGGCGTCGCGGGCCGCGGCCGGAGCGCCGCCGGGTAGGGCACGGGGCACCTGCCATTCCTCGTGCGCGGTGCCGAGGGCGGCATTCAGCGCGGCGAGGGCGGCGTCGAGCGCGGGCAGCCAGCGCTCGTGGATGAGGTCTATCTCGGCATTGTTGGCGATGGACTTCAGCGTGACGTGCGGCACGCGCTTCAGCACGAACCCCTGACGGATGTCGCCGTGGAACGGCCCTTCTACGGGAGGGCGCGCGGTGATCTCCGCGTCCTTCTCGGCGCCCTCTCGGCTGTCGCGCAGCAGGTACGCCGGGTGGCGCGCTGCCATCAGGCGCGTGCGGGCGAGCGCGAGGGCGACGTGGGAGGTGTCCACCGTGATCCAGCGTCGGCCCCACTGCTCGGCGACGACGGCCGTGGTGCCGGAGCCGCACGTGGGGTCGAGCACGAGGTCGCCGGGATCGGTGGTCATCAGGAGGCAGCGTTCGATCACTTTGCTGACCGTCTGCACCACATACACCTTCGCGTCCGTGAACCCGCCGACGCTTGTGTCGTCCCAAAGGTTAGAAATTCGCGATACCGGGAAGTCGTCGAAGTAGCGTACGTAACTCAACGATCTCTCGCCTACTGTAAGGCGGCTAACAGCACCGAGGCGGAGCAACCCGTTCAGGTGAGTGCTCCAATGCCGGCCTGCGCTGGGTAGCCAATCGCGTCCCTGAAAGTGTAACGGGAAGATGGTGTTGCCGCCGTGGCCACTTGATGATGTGTTATCAATCCGAAAGACGCGATGCCCTTCTGGCACTCTCGGCAGCGCTCGCGTTTCGTCACGTGTAAGCGAGCGCCGAGTACCGTCTGGCTCTTCGATACGTCCATAAGGCCCTGCCTCATCGCTACTGAGGCGCTTCACCGCGAACAAAGGTCGCGTTTTCATTCGGGCTCGGTCGCGCGCGTACCAGAGAACGTAATCGACAGTGGAACTGATCGCTTCCTCATCCTGGCTGGCGGTTTTCTTGACGATCAAGGTCGTGACTGCGCTCGTGGGTCCGAACGTCTCATCCATAATGGCACGCACGCGGTGAACGTTCTCTTCACCGATCTGCACAAACACGCTGCCGCTCTCTGCCAGCAATTCCCGCGCAATCACCAACCGGTCCCGCAGATAGGCGAGGTAACTGTGGATGCCGTCCTTCCAGGTGTCCCGGAACGCCTTGACCTGCTCCGGCTCGCGGCTCAGCCCCTCGGCCTTGCCCTCCTTCACCTCGCGCGTGCGCGTGCTCGGCTGCCAGTTGGAGGCGAAGCGGATGCCGTAGGGCGGGTCCAGGTAGATCATCTGCACCTGGCCGCGCAGCCCTTCCTTCTCCGCCAGGCTGTTCATCACGAGCAAGGAATTGCCGAGAATCATGCGGTTCGACCAGTTCTCGGCGTGCTCGTAGAACTCCAGCTTCGCTTCCGGATCCTCGATACGGTCGAAGCCGCCGAACAGGTCCGCCTGGGATGCTGCGCCCTGCCGCGTCTGGCGCTGCAGGTCGCGGATCAGCGCCTCGGGCAGCACCTTCTCCTGAATGTAGATGGGCACGGCGGGAACGGCGAGCGCCGCTTCGTCCTGCTCGTCCTTGCCGCGCCAGACGAGCTGCGGATCGAGGTCCGGGTTGCGGGGGTAGAGAGTCGGCCGCGCCCGCTCCTCGTCGCTTTGCATCAGCGAGGAGGTCTCGGCGGTCGGGATGTTGCGCCGGGTCACGTCCGCGGGGTGACGCAGCGTTTCCACCTCGGTCGCGGCGGGGGTGGGCTTGTTCGGAGCGGGCATGGAGCGGCAGTCCAGGGCAAGTAGGGTGGTGGCGTCCTAGAGGCACAACGCTTCCCATTCCGTCATACCCGGACTTGGTCGAGGTATCCACGACTTCCGGGCGCGCGGGGAAGTCGTGGATGGCCGGCCTTCGCCGGCCATGACGGGAAGGGGGGCTGCGAGGCACGATGGCGCCGGAGTCATAGGAGTTGATCGTAGAGGTCGGTCCATTCCGGGTTCCCCTTGACGATCAGCCGCGTCTTCCACGCGCGCGGCCAGTGCTTGATCAGGTGCTCGCGCTGGATCGCGGCCGTGATGGTCTCGTGCGGCTCGACATAGATCAGGCGCTTGAGGCCATATCGTTTGGTGAACCCGTCCGCAACGCCTTCGCGGTGCTCCCAGGCGCGCCGGGCGAGGTTGCTGGTGACGCCGACGTAGAGCGTGCCGTTCGGGCGGTTGGTCATGATGTAAACCCAGGCGCTCTGGGTCATAGCTGCATCCCATGTCGCTATCCCTCGTCATCGCCGGCGAAGGCCGGCCATCCACGACTTTTCCCACGCAACGGCGACGCGGCTCGCATCAGGCAGTCAGAGCAAGGGGCGGCGCCGGGCGCTGACGCTGGCCTGCGAGATGGCCGCGGATGCTCTCGGCCACGTCGTAGGGGCCGTCCAGCCGCAGGAAGCCCCAGCGCCCGTAGCGATTGGCGGCGTTCACCGCCGGCTCCCAGAGCGCGCGCATCGTGGCGTGCTTGGCGTCGTCCTGCGCGTCGCGCTCGCCCTTTACCTCCAGCACGAGGTGCAGCGGATCGTCCGGGCCGGCGCCGTCGTCCAGCACGGCGATGAAGTCGGGGCGGTACTGGTGCTCCTGACCGCCGTGAACGTAGGGCACCTCGAAGCCGAGGCGGTCGTTCTTCACGTAGCGCAGCACCTCCGCCATGCCTTCCAGCGCTTGGGCGCAGGCCGCTTCCCAGTCGCCGTCGCAGACGACGAGGTTGACCTGGCACTTGGCAGGGGCCGTTTGCCGGAAATTCTGCTTGGTCGTGGCGAAGCTGACGTATCGGCTGCTGCCGGTCTCGGTGTAGGGGTCGAGGATGGGGCGCAAGGTGCCGGCGCCGGCCGCGCTCTCCACGCAGGCGCGGTAGATGCGCTCGGCCGCCTTGTCGCCGATGTCGCGCCACAGCAGGTAGGCCGGGAAGGTGCCGCCGACGCAGGTCAGGCATTCCGCCATCCAGCGCCGGGTGATGGCGAGCAGCGAGGGGAAGAGCCAGGGCTTGAGGTCGTCCTCCTGGTCCTTGAACCAGGTCCGGAGCGTGTGGCCCGCGAGGTGGAAGGCGATGGCGGCGTCGCGCTGGTCGCGCAGGGCATCGAGCGACAGTTCCACCTCCGGCCCGACGATCGCCGCGTTGATGGCGCTGGGCGGCGCGTCCTCGGGCGTGATGCGCAGCCGACTCTCCTCGGAGAAGCTGGCCGTGAGCCGTCCCGGCGGCAGCACGGTGCGGTAGCCCAGCACGCGGGGGAAGCGTATCTCCAGCGCCTCGCGCTCGGGCAGCACGGCGCGGACCTGCGTGGTCTTCTTCGGCGGCGTATAGTCCGCGGCCGAGTTGGCGGGCACGAAGGAGAAGGGGATGCCGAGCACCTCGGCGTATTCCGGCTCGAACACGCCATTGCCGTGCTCGTCCTGGCCTACGGGGTCGTAGGAGACCCGGCGCAGCGCCCGGCCGATCACCTGCTCGCACAGGAGCTGCGTGCCGAAGGCGCGCACGCCGAGGACGTGCGTGACGGTGCGGGCGTCCCAGCCCTCGGTCAGCATGGAGACGGAGACGACGCAGCGCACCTGCTCGCCGAGCCGCTCGGCCTGACCCACCGTGTTCATCACCTCGCGCAGCAGGTCGGAGTCCGTTACCCCCTCGGCCTCGGCGTGCCGGCCGCGGGCGCGCAACTCGCGCTTGAACGCCTCGATCTCGGGGGCGGCGAGCTTGCGGTAGGCGTCCGAGAGCGCCTCGCCGCTCTCCAGCTCCTCGCTGTCTATGAGCACGGTGCGGGGCCGGGGCGCCATGCGGCGCTGGCCGGGCCCGCCGTCCTCGACGTTGGAGAGGAGCGGCAGCTTGCCGGGCACGAGTACCGTCTGCGCCGCGCCGTCCGGGACCGTGACCTCCTTCTCGTAGCCCGCGATCCAGTCATAGATGAGCTTGCTAGTCGCGGTGTTGTTGCAGACGACGATGAAGACCGGCGGCGTGGTCCCGCCCTTCTCGCGCCAGTTCTCGAAGACTCGGGCGTAGTGGCCGTAGAGCGCGTGCAGCGCGCCGGTGAGCTGGCTCGGCAGCTCCTCCGGGTCGAGGGCGCTTTTCTGCTTGCCGCGACCTGCCTTGGGCAGCCGGTCTCGCACGTGCTTGTACACGTGGCGGTAGATCGGCTCATCCGCGCCGGGCAGGTCCTGCACGGGGACGCGCGGCACCTTGACGATTCCGCACTCGATGGCGTCGATGAGCGAGAAGTCGGACACAACCCAGGGGAACAGCGTTCCCTCCGGGTAGCCCGAGCCGCGCAGAAAGAACGGCGTGGCGGAGAGGTCATAGACCTGCACGCGGTGCCCCACCACGCGCTGCAGCGCCTCGATGCCGCTGATCCAGAGGCGGGCGGCGGCGTTGTTCCGCTTGGCCTCGGCCTTGGCGTCCGCATCAAGCTTGGGGGCGTCGAGCTTGGCGCTGCTATTGCTGCCGGCCTCCGCGCCGCCTGCCTTCTCACGGTAGCAGTGGTGCGCCTCGTCATTGATGACGACGATGCGCTTGCGGCCCAGAAGCTCCTTGCAGACCCGCTGGACCATCTGTCCCTCGGTCTCCAGCATCGAGGCCGGCCCTTCGCGCCCGCCCAGGACCTCGCGGGCGAGCTTGGGCGCGTCCAGCAACTCGCGACGCTGGAAGGCGTGGAAGTTCGTGACGACGACGCGTGCGCGCTGGAGGTCGTCGCGCATCTCGGGCGGGACGAGGGTGAGGCCCTTGTCACCGTAGATGTTCGCCGGATCCGCAGGCAGCAGCACGCGCAGCCGGTCGCGTATGGTGATGCCGGGTGCTATCACCAGGAAGGCGTCGGCGAAGGTGCGGGACTGACGTGCGCGCGGCGTTCAATGTCTGCCACGCGATCAGCATTCCCATAACGGTGGTCTTGCCGGCACCGGTCGCGAGCTTTAAGGCGATGCGGAAGAGGTCTGGGTTGGCCTCCGCGTTCAGGGTCCGCAGCCGGTCCTGCTCGGTGCGAGGCGCCACTTCGGCGAGCTAGAGCAAACCGCGCGAAGGTTGGGACGGCTCTGCCTATATTCTGGGGCGGAGGTATCGATGGCTGGACCATATTCGACGGACCTGCGCAGCCGTGTGCTGACCGCGATGGAAGAGGGTGAGAGCCCGGCAGCGGCGGCCAAACGGTTCGCGGTCGGGCGCTCTACGGCATACCGCTGGATGCGGGCGGCATACGACGAGGGGCGGCGTGAGGCCAAGCGGATGGGCGGCGGTCCCGCACCGCGCATTGACGGTGCGACAAAGGCGGCACTGCTGGACCTGCTCGAGGGTGAGAACAACCACCTGACGCTCGCGCAGTGCCGCGACCGCTTGGCCGAGCAGACAGGCGTGCGGGTTCATCCCTGGACGGTGGGTCGGGCGCTGCGCAAAGCGGGCTGGACGTGAAAGAAGCGAACCCTGCGCGCGGCCGAGCAGGGCCGCCCGGATATCGTCGCAGCACGCCAGGCATGGCGGACAACGGCGGACGGTGTGAGCGGGATCAGCCCGGAGCGGCTGGTGTTCTTGGATGAGTGCGGCGTGCTGACCAACATGGCGCGCCTGCGTGGACGCAGCCCGCGCGGCACGCGGGCTTACGCATCAGTGCCATTCGGGCACTGGACGCGGGTAACCGTGCTGGGCGCGTTGAGCGAGAGCGGCATGGTGGCCGCCATGAGCGTGGAAGCCGCGACCAGCGCGGCGGTGTTCCACGCCTACCTCGACCAGGCGCTCTTGCCCGAACTGCGCCGCAGCAAGCCGGATGCCGTGTTGGTCATGGACAATCTGCGCGCTCACAAGGCGCCAAAGGTTCGGGCACTGCTCGAGCGCTCAGGCTTTCCCTACCGATACCTGCCCGCCTACTCGCCGGACTTCACCCCGATTGAGCCCGCCTGGGCGAAGGTGAAGAGCGAACTGCGCCGTGTCGCGGCTCGGACCGCCCCGGCGCTGCACGAGGCAGTCGGCCCGGCGCTGGGCACCGTCACGCCGCAGGACGCGGCCGGGTTCTTCCGTCATTGTGGCTACAGCCGTCCCAGCTAACCTGCGGTTTGCTCTAGATGGCGGTCTCCACAGCTTCCAACTGGCAGAAGAAGAGGCGGCGCGTGCGGACCGGGTCGCGCCAGTGCCGCAGCAAGCGAGCGGTGACCGGGGTGACGGCGCGCAGTCCGGCCTCACCGAGGGCGCGCCAGGCGGCGACCTTGGACCGGACCTCATTGATGGCGTCGTTCGGCTTGCGCTCGCCGTATTGATCTTCCAGGTCGAGCGCGCCTTGGGCCTTCACCTTGTGCTTGGGCGGCGGGACAGGGACGACGAACTCGCTTCGGCGGCGCCCCTTGGCTGAGATTCCAGTCGGAATGCCGCTCTCGTCGAGAACCCAATGCAGGGTCGGTTCGGCAAAAGGGGAGTTCAAAATTGGATTGTCGATTACAGGCGCAGTCACGTAGCTATGTTGGCGCGATCACGGCGACCGGCAAGAGCTGCCATCCGCGGCGTCAGAGCAACTCCCTCA
>CAWIUA010000047.1:0-71393 GCA_963839135.1 uncultured Alphaproteobacteria bacterium | reverse complement strand
ATGCAAATCATCCAGCCGACGAATGAAAAGAAGATAAGTGATCTGCTCGATGACTTCGAGTGGGTTAGCAATCCCTCCGGTCCAAAAGCTGTTCCAGATCTGGTTCATCTGATTCCGGATGTCACCCGTCAGCATCTACAGTCCTCTTTCCTTCAAACGCCCACACGCTCATTGCTCACGACGCCGCTGCTGCCCTCGCAAGCTGCCGGTCCAGCGTGACCAGTTCCGCCCCCAGCTGCCGAGCCAACCAGAGATAGCTCGCGTCATAGGCGGTCAGCCCGGTTGCGGCAGCCAGCTCCAACGCCCCATCGTGATCCACGGCGATCTCCTCCACCCCAAGCCGCTTGCGCAACCGGAAGGCTGCCATCAATGCCGCCCGCTGCTCCGGATGCCGCCGCGCCTTGATCAGGCAGACATTCGCCAGCTCGAAGCAAGCAGAGCCGGCGCCACCAGGCGCGCTTCGCCGAGCTGCCTGCGATCGCCTCAGCCTCCGGCTCCCCGAACAAGAGTGCGGCGAGCGCGGAGGCATCGACGACCTTAACGGCCATCGCGATCGGCGCGGACCAGCGCGGCAGCCTCGCTAGGCGTATGCAGCCCGAGCCGGCGAACTTCGGCGAGGATGTCGGCCGGCGTCACGGGGCGATCGTCCCGGACGGCCGCCTCGATGATGGCGAGCAGTTCGCCTTGCAGCGATCGATGGTGCCGCTCGGCCCGCTCCCGCAGACGCTGCACCACTCGGCGGGCGTTCTTGATGGACAGGTTGACGGGCATGGTTCTGATTTGGCTCCAGGATGGATGCTGTCCTAGCACAGTTGCTGGCCAAGATGCACCAGGCGCAGGTTCATCCCTCCATAGCTGAGTTTCCGTAGGAAACAGCTTCGCCTGTTGCGTCACGTGGGTTGCAATCCCCTGAGCTGGACGAGGTTCAGCCCTACCTGGAGGGTGAGTTCCAGGCGTTCGTAGATTTCCACCTACGGCGACGGCTCGATGCTCTCCGGCGGGCCTGATCCAGGACGACAACCTCAACCAGGTCTGGGACGCGCAAGCCGGGCTTCTTCCATGCGCTCGGCTTTACCCATGACCTCGCCGCCGCGACCTTCACGATCGCCTCGGGCGAGACTGTCAGACGGCGTGATCGTCAGTGTCTCGGTCATCGACGAGACCATCGATACCAGCTTGCGCGACCCCGCGGTCGGCACCAAGAACTTCGGCGAGCCGGGTGCTGCTCGCATGAAGTACACGGCCGTCTGGCAAGCAGACCGGGGCTGGCCCGACCGACCGTTCTACCACCGACTCGACTTCATCAACGGCCAGGTCTTCCTCGTCGACAACACCGATCAGACCCCGAGCGGGGTGCTGGAGGCGATCGCCCAATACGACCGTAACGCCAACGGTGACTACATCGTCACCGGCCTTACCCTCTCGTACATCGGCGACGACTTCCCAACCAGGCGCACCAGCTTCAGATCAGCGAAGGCGTCGCCAACGTCTTCGGCTACGAACAGGTGCTGATCGGGCGGTACAACCTGGAGGTCGGCTTCGCGCTCCAGACCCAGCAGGTTCACCCGGAACCCCTGACCTTCACGGGAAACGGCAGCTACGCGCTGCGCAACACCCCGATCTCCACCCTCGGCCCGCAGATCAACGGCATCGTCGAGATCACGCAGAACATCACGCACGGCGCCTTCGAAGGGGCGTCCGACCAGCTCCCGAACACCCCGGTCGTCTCGGTCTCGCTGATCACCCAGGGCGGCGTCAACTTCGTACAGGGCACCGACTACGCGCAGGTCGGCAACAAGGTCGCCTCGCTCGGCGGTGGCAGCCAGCCGTCCCCCGGCTCGACCTACACGATCACCTATCGGTACAGCGCGATCATCCAACCCGACGATCAACGCCGGCCTCAGCACCATCTCCCCCGAAGTCACGGGTCTCGCGCTCAACACCGTCTTCTACGTCGATTACAAGCTTCTACGTCTCCCGCTACGACCTGATCGTCATCGACCAAGGCTGCATCGTCACGGGGTGCGCGAAACGCCTGCCCGGCGAACCCGACGCCGCCGACCACCAACTCCGGCCTGATCCTCGCGACCATCTACGTCAGCTACGGCAACCCACCGCAAGTGACGAACTCCATCGAGCGCCGGCCTGCTCACGTCCGACCTCGTCAACATGCAGCTCGCGATCAACGACCTGAAGTTCGACGTCGCGCAGCTCAGCCTCACGCAGCGGCTGACCAGCCGAGGACCCCGTGACGATCATGAAGGGTTTGTTCGTCGACCCCTGTCGACGCACCTACCGCGACGCCGGCATCGCGCAGATCGCGGAGATCGCGGACGGCATCCTCTACCTCGCGGTGCCCTGGCAGTTCGCCGAAGGTCACGAACCCGCAGAACCAGACCTACAAGACGACCCTGCCGCACACCGACCAGGTGCTGGTCGAGAACCTCGCCCACACCACCGAGTTCCAGATCAACGCCTTCGTCGGCATTGCCGCCGCCGCCCGCGTGCGAAGCAGACCTGGCCGCCGCCAGTTCTGCTGGATCGACCGCAACGATCCAGAAAGAGATCGTGACCTGCGCGGGCTACATCCCGGACTGTGCGCTCGGCACGCCGCCGCCGATCCCGCCGGCATCCCCTATCCGGCCCGCCCGGATCGCCGAACAACGTCATCCAGAATGCCGTGACCTCGACGGTGATCGAGAGAGGACTTCATCAACGAGCCGTGCCCGGTGCCGATCACCACGATCAGCTACTAAGGGCGCGCTGTACGACGCGAGCGAGACCGTCGCCGATCAGCTTCGACGGCAAGCCGATCGCGACCTGCACGGCGGATTCCCACGGCAACATCGCAGGGTCAACTTCCAGACGCTCTCGACCACGCTCTCCGGCACCAAGCCGATTGCGTTCACGGGCCTGACCTCGGGGTGCGTCGCGGTCAGCAGCTTCGAGGCGATCCCGTTCTGCGAGACCACCTACGAGGACGTTCAAGCAGACCATCTATTACGACCCGCTCGCCGAGACCATCAACCCGCCGAACGACGCCTTCGTCACCGACGTGCAGGTGTGGATCGACCGCAAGGGCGCCGACGACCAGCTCCTACATCGATCTCTATCCTCTCGCGAGGCTCGCTCGGCCTGCCGGATCGCGCCAACACCGTCGCGAGCGTCAGGCTCTACGACGCCGCGATCCCGGCGACGCCGACGCTCTCGACGCCGACAACCTTCACGCTGCCCGAGCCGCTCGCGATCTCCGGGGTCCGCTCGAGTACGCCTTCGTCCTCGCGACCCCCAACCCGAACTACTACGCGTGGGGCTGCGAACTCGGCCAGTACGACACCACCCACGGGCGGTGGATTTCAGCCCCAAGCCGACGACCGGGACGATGCTGTCGTCGTCGAACTCCTACACCTGGCTGCCGCAGCTCCAGGACGACCTTACCTTCATCGTCAACGCCGGCAGGTTCGCCTCGGCGTTGACCGTCACCTATCCGACCGTCACGGTGACGAACTGCACCGACCTGATGCTGCTCGCCAACGTCGAGACCGCCCTCAGGCACGTCGGTGACGTTCACCGCGACGCTCTCGGTCGGCAACACCACGGTCAACTACGCGATCAGCCCGAATGCGCCGATCTTGATCCCGCTCTACACCGGCCCCGATCGTGCTGACCGCGGCGCTCGCGACGACGAACCCGTGGTTGACGCCCTCTGATCGACCCCCAGGTCAGCCTCGCCTTTGCTACCGTGACCTCGCCGTCCACCTACGTGACGCGCGCGATCCCGGTCGCGGCGAATGCGTCGGCGTCGGCCACCACCCTCAAGGTTTACCTCGAACTGTGCGAGCCGGACCCGAACTCGATCCTCGTCGAGTACCCCGCGGCCGATGGCGTGACCTGGACAGCGTTCACGCAGCGATGTCGCGCACGCCGTCTCGCTCGGCTTCGGCCTGGTTGACATGCCGTTCCTCGCGAGTCCCCGACCGCGAGGTCGGCGCCGCCCAGACCCGCATCCGCGTCACCGAGACTTCGCTCGACGCCACCTTCCTGCGGCGGCCGTTCCGCGCGGAGCCTGCGACACTGTACTACGCGTGATCCTCCCGGTCCCACCTTGAACCGCTTCTGGGGGGGTGCGGCTGTCCCGACCCGGTCGCCCTAAACACCTTCATCGGCGCCTATACCCCCCCCCCCGGCGCGGGTCGTCTGGGGGGTGTGGCTGCCACTGCCGAGCGACAGCTACGCGCTGCCGATCTACCGCGAGTTCCTCCGCGCCTACATCTCCGCCGCCATGCCTCGGCAGCGCTGCTCGCGGTGTTCGGCGCGATCCTGGTGATCGCGACCCTCTCGGGTCGCGGCTGTGGCGGCGGGTGGCGCTGCTCCAGCACGTGGCGCTGTGGAGCCCTTCCTCGCGGTGTTCTTCTGCCGCGGCGCCCCGCTTTCCCCTTCGCGGGGCCTGCCACCCTGATGTTCGCCGCGCAGTCGCTGTGGTCGTAGCTGGGCGCTCCGCTACCGCGATTGATGCCTCAGTGCCGGACTTCGCTGACCTCCTCCGCACCCTCGGGGTTCCGGTCGGAATCGCGACCCGTCATCATCGGGGCCGCGCTGATCGGCGACCGGCCGCTCAAGTACTTCGCGGACAGCACGGCCGCGAAGACCCGGCGGACGAACCGGGAGCGCGAGAATGCTCTCGACCGACCAGGACAATTTGTGCCGCGCGATGCTCACCCAGGTTGATCAGCTCCGCGCCCAGGTCACGACGCAGGCCGCCGCCCTCGACGCCGCCGCCGCCCGCCACCTCGACTACGAGCGCCGCATCACGGAGTTCCAGATCACGATCGCGCGGCTCGCGGCCCTCCTCATCACCCACAACGTGCCGCTTCCCTCAAGCAGCTCTCTGTCCCTTCCCTCGGGGTGGCGGCCGACCCCGCGCCTTCCGCCTGCCCCTGTATCGATCATGAGCGCTAGCACAAGGAGGTACTGAGCCTAAAGCTTAGCGAGCTGAGGCTGCAACTTGCACCGGCTGGAACCAGTTGCACATTTCTCAGGGTTCCCAGTTGAGGATCGCGGTCAGGGCCTCGTCGGAGAGACGAGGAGGTGGGCCGACTTCCGTCGGAGGCCATGGCTTAAATCCCGCTGCTTCAAGATCGCGAGTCGATAACCTGCGAGCGTTCGAGCCTTGTTCGGTGACGATGACGCCGACCGGAACGTCTGCGGTGCTGCTTACGTCCGAGGCCGCTGCGCCGGGCTCTGAGGTAACCACTGCGACAGCGGGCGTCAGCCAGGCGGGGCCGTTCGCGACGATTCCCGGTTTGGCCGCGGACGATGCGGACGGTGTGGACGGTCGCATCCCCCCACTATCTGGCGGAGCAGTGATGCGGATGGTCCGCGTGCGCTCTCGGCCAGTGCGCTCGAAGGTGACCTCGATCCCGAGCGTGCGCAGGAACGTCGCTGCCCGGCGCAGCCGTCCCGCGAGTGCCCGCGGCAGTTCGGGCCAGCTCCTCGACTTCCGCATCATCTCGCCTGCCGCTTCGGCGAGAGCGGCGAGGAGGTCCGATGCCGTGCCTATCCACTCCGGCCGGGTCGCCATGACCTTCCGCACCGTGGTGGCGATCGGGTCGGCGTCGATGACGCCGACGACCGCCTCGTCGCGGTTGCTGCAGTAGGCGGCCCAGAACGTGCCAGCGGGCCAGAGCGCCGTCTCGCAGGCGCTCGCCCATCGCGCGAAGTCGGCCATGCGCGGCAGTTTCGCCAACGTCGTCGTGGGCAGCAGGCGCAAGCCGCAGGCGACGGCATCAAGCAGCACGCCCAGGATGCGCGGGCATTCGGCCTCGAATGCAGCCACAGCTCCTCCTCGGGGCGGCGGCGCTCCTCCGGGATCGGCTCCAGCGTCAGGAACACGGCACGGTCGGCAAGGTCGGGGCGCGTCACGATGTCCTCGATGCCGTTCAGGATCACCGGGCGGGTCGCCTCGAACAGCACCTCATCCTGATCGGTATAAAGCTGCCGCACGGCGAACCCGCCGCCGGTCGCGAGGCGGCAGAGCGTGTCGGACATCCAGGCCGGCAGGCCGGAGACGTTGTCGAACGCGAGCACATAGCCGTTAGTGGCCCCGATGAAGAGGTCGCGATCCTCGCGCGGCAGCGCCCGGAGCGGCGCAACGTTGGGGTCGAGCAGTGCTCGCAGCATCGCCGAGAAGGTGGACTTGGCCGTCCCCTGCTCGCCCGAGAGCGCCAGCACCGGGTAGGGACCCCGGTCGCGAAGACAAGCGAGTGCCCACGCGACGACCAGCACGAAGTCGGCGTCCGAGCGCACGTTGAGGAAGGGCCGCAGCACCTTGATTTAACCGCCCCGCACCGGCACAGGCAGCGGCCTCATCCCGGCGGAGCGGCGGAACCGCACGGGCGGGGCGTTGATCACGCGCCAGCCCTCGGCATTGATCTCGACCGCGCGCCAGGTCTCGTCCCCAAGATCGAGATAGAGCTGGCCAGCGTGGCTGCCGATACGGACGTGCACGGGCCGCTCCGGGCCGTCGAACTTCGCCCGAGCCTCGACGACGCCGAGAGCCGATTTCAGGGCCTCAGAGTTCGGAGCACCTCCCGTCACCTCATAGTAGCGGCGTGTGAGCCAGAGGCGAAAGCCGTTGCCGCGGACCGGCCAGGTCTCGCGATGGCCGTTGACTTCGAGATCGGCGTAGCCGGTCCCGTCCGCTGTGTGGAACAGCTCGGCCGCGGACACGAGATCGACCAGGATCTCGGCCTGCGTCGGGCCGCGACCGCCGGCATCACCGCGTTCCTCCGCGAGAGCCTGCTCGAGTACGCTGACACGACAGCCCGCTTTCCTGAGCTGCACCCACAGCGTCTCGAACGCCGGGCGATTCTCCGTCCTCAACGCTACCAGCCGCTCCAGCACCTCGGGCACGAACGGTGCGCCGGGGTCGGCCTTGGTCCTCTCGACAAGGTCGGCGAGCGGATCGCGGATGTCCTCAGCGTTTTCGATGGCAGACGCGATCATCCTCTCCGTCTCGCGGCTCACGACGCGCTCTCCTCGCTGCCAGGCGCGCGGCCCAGGAGCAGGTCGTTGAAGTCGAGGCCGCGCGGCGGCCGCGCGATGCGCACCCGGCGTCCCTCGCGTATCCAGCGCCGCGCGGCCTCGCGGGCCGCCTGCTCGCCAGGATCGTCGCCGTCGGCGAGCACGATCACCTCGCGCACCTTGGCCGGCAGCGCGAGGCTGCGGAGCCCGGAGGCGGAGAGCGCCGCGCAGGCCGGGAGATCGGTTGCCTGCATGGCGGCGAGACAGGTCTCGATACCCTCGCCGACCATCAGCACGCTGTTGTGAATCAGCGCGAGCGGCACGACGCCGCCGCGGCACGGGCCAAGCATCATCTTCGACGGATTGACCGCTGCCTTGCCGCGGCCGTCGTGGGCGAGGTAGGTGCGATGGATCGCCATCGACTTGCCATCCACGCCACGAATGACGAGCGCGACCATCGCGGGCCAGACACCGCCCGAGGCGTGCGTCAGCGCGGGGTGGAAGCGCAGGGCCGGCGGCACGGAGAGGCAGAGGCCGCGCGAGCGCAGGTAAGTCTCGACCAGCGTGCCGGGTGCGGGTACCGCGTCATACCAGATGCTCAGTGCCGCTTCGCTGTTGCGCTTCTCGCGGTCCGTCCGCCTGCTCGTGTCATCGTGAGGCTCACCACGAGTGAGCCGACCGGAGCGGGTACCGGCCGTCCCCCACAGGCCAGCATCGCGAAGCGCGGCGATCACCTCGGCCTGAGTGCAGCCGGCATGGCAGTGCACCAGCACCTTGCCGTTGTGGCCGGCGTGAATGGACAAGCTGGGATCGTTGTCGTCGTGCGCCGGGCAGCACGCGGCCCAGCCGTCGCCGACCGGGCGCCCATCGAGGGCGTCGGCGATAGCCTCCGCCGTGATGGAACTCCGCCGTAAGGAATTGCCGGGTGCCGCCGCTGTCGGGTGCTGCACGCAGGAGTGCCAGCGCCGGTCGGCGCTGCGCGGAAGGATTACGCTCATTCAAGTCGGTCCGATGCTCGGGCCGGCCTTCACGCTGGAACTGGGCGCGGGAAACGCGTATAAGCTCGGTGGCGCCGACTTATGCACGTTCCGCCGGTCCTGCCTCGCGCATGTGGCCGGCGGTTGCGTTTCAGGTGAAGGAGGGCTTGCGGCCCCGGGTCGCGTCGATAGCGGCGCGCAGCTCGCTCAGGCGCCAGCGTGGACAGCGAGGCGAGACGTAATAGGGCTCGGGCAGCCGGCCCGCCCGTACGTCGCGCCACAGCGTGGACAGGCCCTTGCCGGTCTCGACCGCAGCCTCGCGCGCATCCAACAGCGGATCATCGGGGCGATAGTCAGGAGCGGGATTGCGGCGCCGGCGCGTGCCGGGCGCGTCCGCAGCGCTCGTGGGAGTAGGAGAGAAGGACACTGTGCACCTCCATGTCTAGGAAAGTGCACGGCTATCTATGGGAGCCTCCCCTGCTGGGCAAAAGACATAAATCGGGATTTTCGCTCCTCGATGCGCTGTGCCGCCTCCTCCTCGGTCAGGCATCCTCGGCGTATGGCGGCCACGAGCTGGCGTTCCGCCCGAAACGAAGCCCACCAGGCGAGCGCGAGCTGGTGGCTGACCTGCACACCCGTGCTCGCGGATAGCGGAACCTTGCGCACCTCTCGTCTCACCCGAACGCGACGCGCCTCGTCGCTCTGTCCTCGCGGAAACAGGTGCTCGATCTCGCGGGCGATCTGGTTGTCGCTGAGACCCCGGCGTCGGCGCGCCTGCACGGCGGCGCGGACGAGCGCGGGCGGCCCGCCCATACCCTGAAGCCTTCGGCGTCCCCGCCTCGTGGACCCGGCCACCGTCGCACGAAGCGCGTCTGCCAGCGCGGCCAGCGCCGTAGATGGTAGAGTGCGGCACAGGCCCTGCAACTCGTCGTGCAGCGCCAGCGCCGGATATTTCCGATCGGCGTTGTCGAAGTCCTGGGTCGTCACCGGCGAGAGACGGAAGGCGGAGGTGGTGCCTGCGGGTGAACGGGCCGACCCCCTTCTCGGACGCCCGCGCCTCACCATGCCCACCACCGTTGCTCGGAGCGCGTTGGCCAAGGCAGCCAGCACTTCCTCGTTGTAAGTGCGGCAGAGGCGCTCCAGCTCGTCGCGAAGCGGCAGCGTTGGGTCGCTCCGGGCCACGTTGTCGAAGTGAGCGGTCGTCTTCGGCATCGGATGTACGACACCATCGCCCGCGATCACCATCCCGAAATCAATGGCGTAGAACGGCGCGTCCTCCGGCCTCGGCGGGCGCAAGCTGTCGGGGGTCCAATCCGGCATGCGCGATCCCTACCGGGCTTCCAGGGTACGAAGAAACTCGCGGTGGTGCGACGCCTCCATAGCGACGGGTTGGATGCAGTAGTCGCTCCAGTCCTGCATCAGCTTCGCGCGCTTGGCGAACAGGTCGCCGCGGGCGTACGCGGCTTCGGTCTTGCCCGCGATGATGTGCGCAAGGGCCGCCTCGATCACATCGCGTGGGTGGCCCGTGGTCTCGCCCGCCCAGTCGCGGAAGGTGCTGCGGAAGCCATGCGCGGTGATCGGCAGCGCCGTCCGTCCGTCACGCCAGCGGAACCGCTCTACATTGGGCGCCTCCTCGCACGCGGGGTTCATCCGTCGCAGCAGCATCAGCATCACCATCTGCGACAGCGGCTTGCCCCGTCGCGCACCGGGGAAGACGTAGCTCTCCGGCCCGGTCGAGAGCGGCCGCACGCCGTGCAGCAGCGCCAGAGCCGGCGGGGAGAGCGGCACACGATGTTCTCGCCTCGCCTTCATGCGCGCGGCCGGCACCGTCCAGACCCCGGCCTCCACGTCCATCTCCTTCCAGCGCGCCCCCAGCACCTCGCCCGTGCGGCATGCGGTCAGGATGGTGAACTCCAGCGCTCGTGCGGCAAGGCCGTCACGCTGCCGCAGCTCCGTCATGAACGCGCCCACATCCTGCCAGGGAAGCGCCGGCTGATGATGGCTGCCGACCGCACGCTTCGCCCGCGCCGGCGAGGTTAGCGCCTCGGAGAGGTGACCGCGCCACGCCGCCGGGTTCTCGCCCTCGCGCAACCCGCGCGTCCTGGCGTAAGCCAGCACCCGCTCGATCCGTCCACGCAGGCGCGACGCCGTCTCCGGCTTCGCCGCCCAGATCGGACGAAGCACCGAAAGGACCGCCTCAGTGTCGACGGCCGCGACCGGCAGACGCCCGATCATCGGGAACGCGTAGGTCGCGAGCGTCGAGCGCCACTGGGCACGATGCTTGTCGTTGCTCCACTCGCCGATTTTGGCGTCCAGCATCTCTTCCGCGACCGTCTGGAACGTATGCGCGGCAGCTCGCGCCGCCTTCGTCTTCGCGTGGCCGCGCTCGATCAGCGGATCGCGGCCCTGCCGTAGCAGCCCGCGCGCCTCGGACGCCATGGTGCGGGCCATCGCGAGCGAGATGCCTGCGGGGGGCTCGCCCACGGGACCGAGGCCCATTTGCCGCTCGCGGCCCTCGCGGATGTAACGGAACAGCCACTGCTTGGAACCGCCCTCGGCGACCCGGAGATAGAGCCCGTCGCCATCGCCGTATCGGCCACGGCGAGAGAGGGCTGTCACCTGCTTCACTGTCAGCTTCGGCATCGCGCTATCCCTGCCTCATGGGGACAGAGACCTGCTTGCCCCATCCTTGCCCCCATGATATAGCGCGCTTGGGGTGGATCGGTAGAGATGGTGGTAGACGAGAGAGCCACGCAATCGGCAGCAATCGCCGGCTCGGTAGGTCGAGGTTAGATCATCGTAGACAGGACTACGGCGGACACCTCCTCCGCCGGGTTAGTGGGGCTCAGCCCGGAGACATGGGTAACGGATCGTTCCTAAGACATGGGTGACGACCTCGTGCCGAACGGGTTGTCGAGGGATTGCAGGGTTGTCTGCTCCCGGTCGATCGAACTGATTGAAGCGGGCCTGCTGCTGCAAGCTGTTCATGCCGGACAGCCGGGTCCTCGTGGGTCGAGCCGAGAGCCTCGCGGAGCAGCAGAAAACGTAAGGCGTCGTCGGTGACGGTCAGCGGATAGCAGCACTCGCCGTTGCCGAGCCTGAACTCGCCCTTGAAGTTGGCGCACCAGAGGTCGTTGGGTGCAGCACCCTGGGACAGTGGCGTGCCCTGGGCGCGGCGGTTCGGGCGTCCGGCATGACTGACCAGGTCGTGGCGGTCGAGCACGGCATGGATGGTGCTGGTGGGCGGCACCTTCTTCCTTGTAGCGGCCGACGATCTTGCAGCCGGTCTTGCGCGAGACGCCGAACTCGCGGCAGAGCTCACTCATGCTCTCGCGTGGAGCAGGTGGGCCAGCAGGCGGGCGATGAAGCGGAGACGTTCCTGCATGACCGAACACGCATTCCACGGCATCGACACCGCCTCGCCTGGCTATCCAAGCGAGGCGGTGTCACCCATGTGTTCGGAACAATCTGTTACTCATGTGTCGGAATGCTCAAAGGCGAGACATGCTGATCCTCACCAACGCCCAGCTTGTGCTGCCCGGCGCCGTCGTGCGTGGCACCGTTACGCTCAATGATGCCGTAATCGGCGATGTCCAGCCCGGCGGCAGCTCCGCACCCTCCGCCCAAGACCTCGACGGCGACTACCTCATTCCTGGCGTCGTAGACCTGCACACCGACAACCTGGAGCGCCAGGTCCAGCCGCGCACGAACGCCCGCTGGCCGTCCCGGTCCGCCCTGGCTGCCCACGATGCTCAGTGCGCTGCCGCCGGCGTCACCAGCGTGCTCGATGCGTTTTGCGTCGGCGACCTCGGATACGAGAGCGACCGCGTCCGCACCTTCCACGACGGCGTCGCCGACCTCGGCGCGCTGGCGGATACCGGGCTGCTCAAGGCCGAGCACTTCCTGCACCTGCGCTGCGAGCTGCCAGCGCCCGAGATGCTGTCCCTATTTGACCCGGTCGCCGAGCATCCCCGCGTGCGCCTGGTCAGCCTCATGGATCACTCGCCGGGCATCGGCCAATATGCCAACCTCGATTACTATCGGTCGCTCCGCCGCAAGGACGGGCTCGACTCGGCCTTCATCGAGCGGCGCATCGCAGAGCTGCAGGCGCAGCGCGACCGGGTCCGCGGCCCGAACCGCGCGGCGCTGCTCGCGCGGGTGCGCGGCCTTCCTATAGCGCTCGCGAGCCACGACGACCGGACGGCCGAGGACGTCGCCGAGAACGCCGCCGATGGTATCCGCATCGCGGAGTTTCCGGTCAGCATGGAAGCCGCGACCGCGGCGCGGGCGCGCGACATGCAGGTCATCGCCGGCGCGCCCAACCTGGTCCGCGGCGGGTCGCATTCCGGCAACGTCGCCGCCGCCGACCTGGTGCGCGAACGCGCCGTGGACGCGTTCGCGTCCGACTACGTGCCGGCCAGCCTGGTTGAGGCCGCGTTCGCCACCGTCGCCGAGGGAATTACCCTGCCGGAGGCGGTCGCCCTCGTCTCCGCGCACCCGGCGCACATGGCAGGCCTTGCCGACCGCGGCCGGATCGCGCCCGGCCTGCGCGCCGACCTCGTGCGCGTCCGCGTCCATGCGGGCCTGCCCGTCGTGCGGCAAGTCTGGCGCGCGGGCGAGCGCGTCGCGTGACCGCACGGGTTGCGGCCTATTACGCACCCGAGATCGACGACCCGCTCTGGGGGGCAGGAAATGCCTGGCTCGGCCGTGATCCGGAGACCGGCGCCGCCGTGCTGCAACCGGCCGTGCCGGGCATCGCCGCCGTAACCGCCGACGCTCGCGCCTACGGGTTCCACGCGACGCTGAAGCCGCCCATGCGCCTCGCGACGAGCTGGGCGGCGCTGCTCGCCGACGCGGCCCGACTCGCGGCCTGGCTCGCGCCCTTCGACCTGCCGCCATTGGCGGTCGCGAACCTCTCCGGCTTCCTGGCGCTCCGGGAGACGCAGCACTCCCGTGCCCTGCACCGCTTCGCCGAGTTGTGCATCGAGACGCTCGACCCGCACCGCGCGCCGCCATCGGAGGCGGAACTGGCGCGGCGCCGGGCTCAGGGGCTCTCGGCGGAGCAGGAAACGATGCTGGCGCGCTGGGGCTACCCAGACGCCTTCGCGACCTGGCGCTTCCACATGACACTCTCCTGCCGGCTCGATGAGGCGGCGCACGATCGACTGCGCGCGAGAGCGGAAGCGTGGTTCAAGGATGC
The DNA here is from genome assembly GCA_963839135.1 of uncultured Alphaproteobacteria bacterium. GTDB lineage: Bacteria > Pseudomonadota > Alphaproteobacteria > Acetobacterales > Acetobacteraceae > CAWKEH01. Next base: position 58,193 of record CAWIUA010000047.1, on the reverse strand, counting down.
GCTCGCCGTCCGGCGCCGGGTTACCTCACTCTGCCTCTTCACCCAGCGCTCACCCGACGCCCCATTCACCTTGGCGGAGCGTCTGCGGCTGCTCGGGTGAGCGCGGCGACGAGGCGGCGCGCGCCCTCGACGACTGTGCCATCATTGGTCAGGATCTCCCGCTCGACGGGGAGCGGCAACTCGATCTGCCGGGCAAGGCGGCGAGCAACGTCCACGGCGTCCTCCCGGCCGCGCGCGGCGAGGCGGCGGGCGATGAGGTCGGCTGGCGCCCGAATCTCGATCACCCGCACCGGGAAGCGGTCCGCGGCCTCGGCGACCAAGGAACGCGAGATGTTCACGACGACGACGCGTCCCTGGGCGATGTCGAGCGAGATGTCCGCGGGGATGCCGTAGTGCAGCCCATGCGCCCGCCAGGCGAGCGCGAAGCCGCCGCTCTCGCGGATGAGCTCGAACTCCTGCGCGGTGAGACTGTCATACTCCTCGCCCAACATGCCCGGCGGCCGGGTGATAACCCGGCGCACGAAGCGGAAGCGATGATCGCCCGCGAGATGGTCCCGCGCGGCCAGGAGCAGCGTGTCCTTCCCGACCCCCGATGACCCCACGATCAGGACCAGCATCCCCGCCCCCAGCTATGCGCGGCCGGACCTTGGGGCTAGCCTGGCTTCCACGCAACAGGGACGGAGCGGCATGTTCACTACACGCCCCGAGATCATGGGAACGTTCGGCGTCGTCGCGAGCACGCACTGGCTAGCGAGCCAAGTCGGCATGGCCGTGCTAGAGCGCGGCGGCAATGCCTTCGACGCGGCGGCAGCAGCCGGCTTCATGCTGCAAGTCGCCGAGCCGCACCTGAACGGTCCCGGCGGCGACTTGCCGCTGATCCTGCACAGCGCACGCACCTGCACGCAGCGCGTCGTCTGCGGCCAGGGCGTGGTGCCGCAGGCGGCGACGCTCGACGCCTTCGCGCGGCTCGGACTGGACCTCGTGCCCGGCACCGGCCTGCTGGCAGCGTGCGTGCCGGGCGCCTTCGACGCCTGGTGCCAGATGCTGCGCGACTGGGGCACGTGGGAGCTGGAGGACGTGCTCGCCTACGCTATCGGTTACGCGCGCCGGGGCGTGCCGCTCGTGCCGCAGGTCTCGGCGACCATCGAGGGCGTACGGCCCTTATTCGAGGCGGAGTGGCCGACGAGCGCCGCCGTGTTCCTGCCCGGTGGGCGGACGCCGCAGCCGGACTACCTGTTCAGCAATCCGACGCTCGCCGCCACCTACGAGCGCATCTGCGGCGAGGCCGTCGGGAGCACGCGCGAGGCCCGGATCGAGGCTGCCCGGCGCGCGTGGTATCACGGTTTCGTGGCCGAGGCTGTCGGGCGGTTCTTCGAGCGAACCGAGGCGCTGGACGCCTCCGGCCGCCGGCACCGCGGCTTGCTCACGGCCGAGGACTTCGCCCACTGGTCGGCCCATGTTGAGGACCCGGTGAGCCTCGAATACGCCGGGCACACCGTCCTCAAGTGCGGTCCGTGGAGCCAAGGGCCCGTGTTTCTGCAGCAACTCGCCTTGCTGCGCGGCTTTGACCTGGGCACGATGGACCCGGTGGGCCCCGAGTTCGTGCACACGGTCGTGGAATGCATGAAGCTCGCCTTCGCCGACCGCGAGGCCTACTACGGCGACCCGGAGGCGGTGGAGGTGCCGCTCGCGACGCTGCTCTCCGACGACTACAACAGCGCCCGGCGCCGACTCGTGGGCGAGGAGGCCTCGCTGGAGCTACGACCTGGCACCGTGCCGGGATTTTCGGCGTGGGTGGATCACGCGGCGCCCGAGCGCGTCGCGCTTCTCTCCGCCGACGCGAGCGCGGGCGAGCCGACCGTCTCGCGGCTAGGCTTGGTCGGCGGCGACACGTGCCACGTGGATGTGATGGATCGCTGGGGCAACATGGTGAGCGCGACGCCCTCGGGCGGCTGGCTGCAATCCTCGCCCGTCGTGCCGGAGCTGGGTTTCCCGATGGGCACGCGCGCCCAGATGTGCTGGCTGCGCGACGGACTGCCGTCCACGCTTCGCCCCGGGCGGCGCCCGCGCACGACGCTCAGCCCGAGCATGGCCTTGCGCGACGGCAAACCCTGGATGGCGTTCGGAACGCCGGGCGGCGACCAGCAGGACCAGTGGCAGCCGATTTTCTTCCTGCGCATGATTCATCACGGCATGGGCATCCAGGAGGCGATCGACGCGCCGAGCCTTCACTCGGAACATTGGCCGAGCAGCTTCTGGCCGCGCGTCGCTCGGCCGGGCAAGCTGGTGCTGGAGGGGCGCTTCGGGGCGGACACGCTGGAGGTGCTGCGCGCCCGCGGACACCGGGCGGAACTGGGGCCGGACTGGTCGGAGGGGCGGCTCTCCGCGGTTCGGATCGAGGGGAACCGGATGCTAGCGGGAGCGAACGCGCGGGGGATGCAGGGTTACGCCGTAGGGCGGTAAGGTAATGACCCGACGACCTGGTGGAGCAGGCCGGTACCGCTGAACCGACGAATAATCAAGACTGGGGAAGGGAATGCACCGATGGAAGGTGACGCGCCGAGAGGGTTGACCGCAGCCGAGTCCGGTGATCTCGGCCCGGATGGACGAAGCTGCGCGGCCTGGATCGCGCGCTTCCTTCAGGCCCGCGGCATCGACCGGGTGTTCGGGCTGCAGGGTGGCCATATCCAGCCAATCTGGGACCATGCCGCCCGTCTAGGCATCCGCATCGTGGACGTGCGCGACGAGGGTGCGGCGGTACACATGGCGCACGCCCATGCCGAGCTGACCGGGAAGACGGCCGTGGCGATGGTCACGGCCGGACCCGGCGTGACCAACACCGTTACTGCCGTCGCCAACGCATCGATCGCCCGGATCCCGGTGCTGCTGATCGGCGGCTGCACGCCCAGGCCGCAGGTCAACATGGGGCCGCTCCAGGACATCCCGCACACCGACATCCTGCGCCCGGTGACCCGCTACTCGCGGACCGCGCGCGTGCCGGACCAGGTGCTTCGCGAGCTGGACGAGGCAATGGCGCGGGCGAGCGGGGATCTCGGCGAGCCTGGCCCGGCCTATATCGAGATCCCGACCGACGTGCTGCGCACGGACGTGCCGCCGGCGCTGGTCCTGGCGGAGTGGCTGGACGCCAAGCCTGTCCGCGAGACGCTGCCCTCTCCGGACGCCGTAGCAGCGGCGGTCGAGGCGCTGTGGTCGGCACGGCGGCCCCTGGTGATCACCGGGCGCGGCGCGCGGGATGCCGGGGATGCGCTCGTGCGGCTGCTCGACGCTTCCGGCGCGCTCTACCTCGACACGCAGGAGAGCCGCGGGCTGGTGCCGCCGGGCCATCCGGCCGTGGTCGGGGCCGTCCGTGCCGCCGCCATGACCGACGCCGACCTCATTCTGCTGATCGGCCGCAAGCTCGACTACCAACTGGGCTACGGCTCCCCGGCAGTGTTCCCGAGCGCCCGGTTCGTCCGTATCGCGGACAACGCCGGGGAGCTGATCGACAACCGGCGCGGCCAGCCGGAGCTGCTCGCGACACCGCGGCTCGCCCTGGACGCCATGGTCGAAGCCGCGGGCAACCGGCCGTCGAACGTGGACAAGGACTGGGCGGAGACGCTGCGGCGCAAGCAGCGCGAGCGCACGACCTCGGCCAAGCCTGCAGCCCCGGCGCGGACCGAGGACGGCAAGATCCACCCGATGCAGATCTTCGACGCTATCACCCGCGTCGCCGCGCCGGACTACATCGGCATCGCCGACGGCGGCGACCTCCTGAGCTTCGCCCGGGTCGGCCTCGCGTCGCGGACCTACATGGATGCCGGCGCATTCGGCTGCCTCGGCGTCGGCGTTCCCTACGGCATCGCGGCGGCGCTGGCCTTCCCCGGCCGGCAAGTGATCTCGGTCAACGGCGACGGCGCCTTTGGCATCAACGCCATGGAAATCGACACGGCCGTCCGGCATGGTGCCAAGGCCGTGTTCATCGTCTCGAACAACGCCGCCTGGAACATCGAGCGCTACGACCAGGAGGTGAACTACGGCGGGCGGGTCGTGGGCACCACCCTGCGGCACTCGGATTACGCGGCGATGGCCCGCGCTCTCGACGCGCATGGCGAGCGCGTCGAGGATGCGGCGGACCTGCCGGCTGCCTTGGAACGGGCGCTGGCCAATGCGCCGGCGGTGATTGACGTCGTGACCTCGCAATCCACCGTCTCGTCGGACGCGAAGAAGGGATTGGGCTTCGTCCCGGACTACCAGGCGCTGGAAGCGTGGAACGATGCCGAAGTGAAGCGGCGCCAGCCGTAGGGCTGACCGGGGGAGGACGCTCAATGTCGAACGTGACGGGCGCAGCGTACGGACCTGCGCCGCTTGGGGTTGAGGCGCAGACCTATCGAAAGGTCACGATCCGCCTCGTGCCGTTCCTATTCCTCTGCTACTTCGCGGCCTACCTCGACCGCGTCAATGTCGGGTTCGCGAAACTGCAGATGCTGCACGATCTGCGCTTCAGCCAGACGATTTACGGCTTCGGCGCCGGCATCTTCTTCCTGGGCTACGTGCTGTTCGAAGTGCCGAGCAACGTGGTCCTGCACCGGGTCGGCGCACGGGTGTGGATCGCGCGCATCATGATCACGTGGGGCCTGATCTCGGCGCGCTATGATCTTCGTGCGGACGCCGCTCACCTTCTACATCCTCCGCTTCCTGCTCGGAGCCGCCGAGGCCGGGTTCATCCCAGGCGTCCTGCTGTATCTCACGTACTGGTACCCGGCCGACCGGCGCGGGCGGATCAACGCGATCTTCCTCGCGGCGATCCCGGCGGCCGGCATCTTCGGCGGCCCGCTGTCCGGGTGGATCCTGAAAGCGGTCAGCGGCACCTACGGCCTTGCCGGCTGGCAGTGGCTGTTCTTGGTGGAGACGGTCCCGTCGCTGGTCCTGGGCGTCGTGACATTGCTCTACCTGGACAACCGTGTCGCCTCGGCCAGTTGGCTCGATGCCGACGAGAAGCGGGTTATCGCCGGGAACATCGAGCGCGAGGAGAAGGACAAGGAGGCGCATTCGCACCTCTCGGCGGCCTTCAAGACCGGTCGGGTCTGGCTGCTTGGGCTGATCTATTTCTGCATCGTGAGCGGCCTCTACATCGTCGGCTTCTGGCTGCCGACGCTCATCAAGCAGGCAGGCGTTTCGGACCCGCTTCGGATCGGGCTGCTGACCGCGTTGCCTAACGTCATGGCGATCATCGCGATGATCGCGGTGTGCGGCAACGCCGACCGCTTGCGCGAACGGCGCTGGCACACCCTGATCCCTTGCGTCGCCACCGGAATCGGCCTGGCACTGACCGCGGCGGTCGGCACGCACATTGTGGTCGCGATGATCGGGCTGACGCTTGCGGCGGCAGGCTCGGCGACTGCCATTGCAGCGTTCTGGGGCCTGCCCGCGGCCTTCCTCGGCGGCGCGGCTGCTGCGGCCGGGATCGCGCTCGTCAACTCGCTCGGCAACATTGCGGGCTTCGTCAGCACCTTCGTGGTCGGCTGGATGACCGACCTTACGCACAGCACGGCGGCGGCCCTCTATCTCTTTGCAGGGATTATCATCGCCGGCGGCCTGCTGGTGCTCACGATACCTGGCCGCCTGGTCAATAAATAGCCTGCCTACGATCCTGGAGAGGAACGCAGCGATGGATCCGCTCGAACTCGGCACGCTCTACCAGTCGCTGGAGCGCACCGTCGCGCGGTACGGCGACCACACCGCCTACGCCGTGCCGCCGATGAAGGGGCGGCCTTACCACCCAGGGGGGTGCGAGTTCACCTGGGCCGAGACGTGGGCGGCGGTGCAGGAGCGCCGCGCGCATTATGCCGCCGCCGGGTATGGACCTGGCCACCGCGTCGCGATCCTGTTCGACCAGCGCCCGGAATTCATCTTCCATCATTTTGCGCTGAACTCGCTAGGATGCAGCACTGTCCCGATCAGCCCGGACTACCTGGGTGACGAGATCGCCTACCTGCTCGACCACTCAGAAGCCTGCCTCGCACTCGCGATCGAGCCGCGCCTTGGCGACGTACGCGCCGCCGCGGCCGGCCTGGGCACGCGCATCCCCGTGCTGCGCTTCGATGCGTTATCGGAACCGCTGCCGCGCCCCGGCGTCCCGGCAGGCGACGCAGCTCCCGACGGCACGACCGAAGCGGCGCTGCTGTACACCTCCGGCACGACCGGGCGGCCAAAAGGCTGCGTCATGTCGAACGAGTATTTCCATACCTTCGGCGCCTGGTACCTGTCGCGCGGCGGCCGGCTGGCGATGCAGGACGGGGCGGAGCGGCTATATAATCCTTTGCCGATGCATCACGCGAACTGCCTCTCGATCTCGCTGCCGGCGATGCTGTTGTCGGGCAACTGCCTCGTGTTCTCGGACCGCTTTCACGCCGGCACGTTCTGGCACGACATCGTCTCGTGCCGGGTGACCGCGGTCCAGTTCCAGGGCGTGATCCCGAACATCCTGCTGAAGCTGCCGGAATGCCCGGAGGAGCGCGCCCACACGGTCAAATTCGCGCTATGCGCGGGCGTCGAGCCGAGTCAGCACGCCCTGTTTGAGGAGCGCTTCGGCTTTCCCCTGGTCGAGATGTGGGCGATGTCGGAGACCGGACGCATGACGACTGACCATCTGGAGCCGCGCCAGATCCACACCCGCGCCATCGGCCGGGCGATGCCGGGCCTGGAGGTCCGGGTCGTGGACGAGAACGGCGGCGAGATGCCGGTCGGGCAGCCCGGCGAGCTCGTGATCCGTCACAGCGCGGAGGCGCCGCGCAAAGGCTTCTTCTCCGGCTACCTCAAGAACGAGCAGGCTACGGAGGAGGCGTGGCGCGGCGGGTGGTTCCATACCGGCGACGTCGCGCTGCGCGACGAGAGCGGCATGTTCTTCTTCACGGACCGCAAGAAGAACATCATCCGCCGCTCGGGCGAGAACATCGCCGCCGCCGAGGTCGAGGCCTGCCTCGTCGCACACGCCAAGATACGGCAGGCCGCCGTGATCGCGGTGCCGGACGAGGTGCGAGAGGAAGAGGTGATGGCCTGCATCGTCCCGGACGATCCGGAGAGCGCCGGCGAGGAGCTCGCACGCGAGCTGATGGAGTGGTGCCGTTCGCGCCTCGCCTACTTCAAGGCGCCGGGCTGGTATCTGTTCGTGGAACGGCTGGCGACTGGCAGCTCGCAGAAATTCGTGAAGATCAAGATGTTTCCGCCTGGCGTCGATCCACGCGAGCAGGAGGGCGTGGTCGATCTACGGAATCTGAAGAAGGTCGCGAAGATACCCGCCGGCACATGATGCTGGACGGTCGTATCGAATTGATCAATCGAAAACGGTGCGCCCGTGTGTCACGACGACTACGTCGCGCTCCACGGCGCGGGCGCGGAATGCCCCATCCCGCCAAATTTCCGTGCGGATCGTCTCGCCTGGGAACACCGGGGCGGAGAAGCGTAGGTCGAGCTGGCGGAAGCGGGCGGGATCGTAGCCGCCGAGGGCGCGCAGGAGGGCGTGCGCCACGACGCCGAGGGTGCACAGCCCGTGCAGGATCGGCCGCGGATACCCGGCGCGCGCCGCTGTGTCGGGGTCCGAGTGCAGCGGGTTGTCGTCGCCGTTCAGCCGGTAATAGAGCGCCTGCTCGGGCCGCGTCGGCAGGTCCACGATCAGGTCCGGCTCGCCGTGCGGCGCCGGGTGCGGCTGGCGCACCGGACCGGACGGACCGCCGAAGCCGCCGTCGCCGCGTAGGACGACCGTGCTGTGCAAGGTGGCCAGCGCCTCCCCGCTCGCGGCGTCGAGCACCTGCTTCTCCAGGTAGAGCAACGCGCCCTTCCCCGCCCCTTTGTCCACGAGCCCGGCAACGCGCGTGCGCGCGACGATCTCGCCCTCGGCCGGGAGCGTACGGTGCAGCGCGATGCCCTGCTCGCCATGCAGCACCTGCACGGCGTCCACGCCGGTCCGCGGGTCGGCGAGCCAGAAGCCGGGACGGCCGAGAACGACGGCCATGGACGGCAGCACGCGCATCGCCCGGCGCGCGTCCACGAAATCGAGCTGGCGCTCGTCGAGCGGGTCCTGGCCGAGCCCGACGGATAGAGCGTAGAAGGCGGCTTCCCGCCGGGTCAGGCGCTGGCGCTCCTCGGGAATCGGGAAGTTCAGCAGCATCTCGTAGTGGATCGCCATTCGTCAGCCCGTTCGTTGCCCTGTCGCGGACGAGCCTAGACATGCCGGGCGAGGAATGCCAGGCGCCGGGTCGGGGATGTCTCGGGGTGGGCCTTGACGATCAGCAAGCACTGGTGGACGGGGCTGCGCGGCGTCTGGGTGGGTGGCCCCTGGCCAGCAACCGCCCGAGGTCCCCAGCGGCTTCCACGTGCTCAAGCGGCGCTGGGTGGTGGGGCGGGCACTGGCCTGGATCGGGCGCAACGGGCGCATGAGCCGCGACTACGAGCGCTTGATCGCGACAGCCGAGATGCTGCTCGACGCTGGCATGGTGCGCGTTACCCTGCGCAGGTTGGCCGAAGAGGCGCAATAAGGTTGCTCGAAGCTCCGCTCATCCGGGCTGAAAGTTAGCAGCCATCCCGCTCTCATTGACCGGAACAGTACAGCTGCGCTATGAAAGCTCATTGGAGCTGTCGTTCTGACATGAAGTGACTGTTTCGGGGCTGCGTTCGGAAACAGGAGCACGCTTGCAGCGCCTTATTTATACTTTAGTTGCTTAAAAGCCTCTTACAACGTCGGCAGCTTCGACAGCAGACGGCCTTGCAGATGCTGGATCTCGGACAGCAGCCGACGCATTCCGTTCTGGTCTTGGTCGTAGGCGTTTCACCGCTAAGAACGAAGCAGAACTTCCGCGATTGATCGGCGAGCGTACTCACCTAGAGTTCGTGAGCCGCGCGTTGGACTGGCTCCGGGCGCAAACGGAAGGGGCGCGGCCGGACGACGCAGGAAAACGAGTTTCTGTCTTCGGCGCGCAATCTGTGAACCGCGCTGTCGGCTCCGTCCCGCTCCTGCTAACTATGTGCTACCTAGTGTCCCGGACCAACCCCGCACGCACCGCTAAGCCGTTAGAAGGGTTGGCGGACCCGACACGATTCGAACGTGCGACCTTTGCCTTCGGAGGGCAACGCTCTATCCAGCTGAGCTACGGGTCCAGCACCCCTTCATAACCCCAGCGACTTCCTCCGCGCCAGCCCCTTCCGCAGGCGCCGCGAGCCAGCCGGTCGCGGCGGCGTCCGCACCCGAGGGCAGCCAAGCGTTCGGTGCCTCCATCCAAGCCAGCACGTCGCCGATCGGCTGCGCCCGATCGTGGTCGCGCAGCAGGAGGTGATAACCGTCTGGATAGAGCGCCCGGCGCACGCCGGCCGGCATGCGTACCCACGCCCGGCGCATCGCCTCGGGCGGCACGATCCGGTCGCGGCCGCCGTAGCAGGCTAGCACGTTCGCGGGCAGGCCCGGCGCCGCCGCCTGCGCCGCGTCCATCAGATCCGCGAGGCCCCGCAGCGCGTCCACGCGCGTGCGAAGGATGGTGAGCGGGTCGTGGCCGAGGCGGATCAGGGCCTCGCGGTTGTCGCTGGCGATGATCTTGAGCGGCACCTCGTGGCCCGTCAGCGTCCAGGCCGGCGCCACGTTGCTCGCGATCCAGAGCGCGGCGCTCAGCGCCGGGCCCATCTGCTGCCGTCCCCATACCGCGGGTGCGAGCAGGATCCAGCCCGCGACCGGGGGCTGCGCCGGGCTGGCCGCGAGAACCATGAGGACGGCACCGCCCATGCTCTCGCCCATGGCGTAGAGCGGCACGCCGGGCCAAGTCGCCGCTAAGGCCCGCAGCATCGCCGCGGCGTCGGCCGCAAGCCGGGTCTGGCCGGGCCATCGCCCGCGCTCCGGCGCCGCGCCGAAGCCGCACTGGTCCGGGGCGTAGAGCGCGACACCCGCCGCGGCGAAGGCGGGGCCGGAAAGCTCCCAGGCGTCGCGGCTGTCGTTGAAGCCGTGCAACCCCAGCACGACGGCGCGCGGCGCTCCATCAGGGAGCCAGGCTCGCGCCGGCAGGCGGACCTCTGACGCGGGCAGCCACAGGTCAGGAGGGGGCGGCGTGCCCCGCGTCTCTTCCGTGGGTCCTTTGGGGTAGGGCAGCGCGACGCAGCCCGCGGCAAGAAGCGGCGTGAGCAGGAGCGAGCGTCGAGCGATGCTGGTTGAAAGCACGGCGGCGCTGCGTATCATCCCGCCCGCTTTCCGCCCAGCCCAAAGTCAGCATTCGTGAGGAACCCGTCATGCCCTTCGGCGCCGATTCGCCAACCCCCGATCTCGGTCAGCCCGAGGTCCTGATCGTGGAGGACCGGGTCGTGGCTTGCGATGGAGGCGACGGCCCGCTTGGCCATCCGCGTGTGTGGCTGCGCATCGTTCACGAGCAGACCTTCTGCCCGTGGTGCTCGCGCATCTTCCGGCTCGACCCGAACGCCGCTCCCGGCGGTGGGCACTAGCTCGTGCTGGAGTCGCCGCTGCACCTTGTTCTCATAGACGCCTCGGGTTTCGTCTTCCGCGCCTTTCACGCGCTGCCGCCCATGACCCGGCCGGACGGCACGCCGGTCAACGCCGTGTTCGGCTTTTCGCAGATGCTCTCCCGCCTGCTCGCCACGCACGCGGGAACGCATCTCGGCGTGGTGTTCGACGCCGGGCGGACCACCTTCCGCAACGAAATCTTCCCTGCCTATAAGGCGCACCGCCCGGAGCCGCCGCCGGAACTGGGGCCGCAATTCGCGCTCGTGCGCGAAGCTACGGCGGCGTTCGGGGCGCCGGGCCTGGAGGTGGATGGCTGGGAGGCGGACGACGTGATCGCGAGTTACGCGCGCGCCGCAGTGGCGGCGGGCGGGCGTGTCACGATCGTCTCGTCCGACAAGGACCTGATGCAGCTCGTGGGCGAGCGCGTGGTCATGCAGGATCCGATCAAGCAGAAGCTGATCGGCCCGGCGGAGGTGGTGGAGAAGTTCGGCGTTCCGCCGGAGCGCGTCGTGGATGTCCAGGCGCTCATGGGGGATTCCGTCGATAACGTGCCCGGCGTGCCCGGCATCGGCCCCAAGACCGCGTCGCAGCTCGTCGCCGAGTTCGGCAGCCTCGACGGCGTGCTCGATGCCGCGGCGGCGATGAAGCTCGGACGCCGCCGCGAGCTGCTGCTCACCCACGCCGATGCCGCCCGCACCAGCCGCCGCCTCGTTACCCTCGACTGCGACGTGCCCCTACCCGCGCCGCTCGACACGCTCTCGGTGCAGGAGCCGGACCGGCCCAAGCTCGTGGCCTGGCTCGCCGCCCAGGGTTTCCGAAGCTTGATCGCGCGGCTCGGCCTTGAAGTCGCCTCCGCCCGGAACGCCAGCGGTTCCGGCCGCCGCCGTGACGGCGCCGCACCCAGCGCCGGCTGGCCAACCCGCGTTCGGTCCCTACGAGTGCGTCACCACCGAGGCGCGTCTCGCCGCATGGGTGGAGGAGGCTCGCGCGGCGGGCGTGTTCGCGCTGGACACGGAGACCACGAGCCTCGACGCGCTGCGCGCGGACTTGGTCGGCATCTCCCTCGCGACCGCGCCGGGCCACGCCTGCTACGTGCCGCTCCGGCATGAGAACGCCCCACAGGGCGAGCTGGGCGTGCCCGAGCAGGCGCTTCCGGAGCAAGTTTCCGTGGAAGGGGCGCTCGCGCTGCTCGCGCCGCTGCTGGCGGACGATGCGGTGCTCAAGGTGTTCCAGAACGCCAAGTATGACCTGCTCGTGCTGCGCCGGGCTGGGGACGCCGGGATCGCGCCGTTCGACGACACGATGCTGGTCTCCTACAGCATGGAAGCGGGCGCGCACGGGCACGGGATGGACGAGCTGTCACGCCTCCATCTCGGCCACGATCCGATCAGCTACGACAGCGTGACCGGCACCGGGCGGGCGCGTATCCCGTTCGCGCGCGTGCCGCTGGACCGCGCCACCGCCTACGCGGCCGAGGACGCGGACGTGACGCTGCGGCTCTGGCACGTGCTCCACCCGCGGCTGCGCGAGACCAGGAGCCTCGCGATCTACGAGCAGCTCGAGCGCCGCCTCGTGCCCGTGCTCGCCGCCATGGAGCGGGAAGGTGTCCACGTGGACGCCGGGGAGCTCCGCCGCATGAGCGCGGATTTCGGGGCGCGCATGGCCGAGATGGAGCGGGAAATCCACGCGCTCGCCGGGCGCGAGTTCAATCTGGGGAGCGCGAAACAGCTCGGCGAAATTCTGTTCGATGAGCTGAAGCTGCCGGGCGGCAAGCGGCTCGCGGGCGGCACGTGGGGCACGGACGCGATCGTGCTGCAGCAGCTCGCCGAGGCCGGGCACGCGCTTCCGGCGAAGGTGCTGGAGTGGCGGCAGCTTGCCAAGCTCAAGAGCACCTACGCCGACGCGCTCCTGGAGCAGATTGATCCCAAGACGGGCCGCGTCCACACGAGCTTCAGCCAGGCCGTAGCCAGCACCGGGCGGCTGTCGAGCACCGACCCGAACCTGCAGAACATCCCGATCCGGACGGAGGAGGGTGCGCGCATCCGCCGGGCGTTCGTCGCGGAGGAGGGGCACGTGCTCGTCTCGTGCGACTACTCGCAGATCGAGCTTCGCCTGATGGCCCACGTCGCGGACGTGCCCGGCCTCAAGGCGAGCTTCGCGCGCGGCGAGGACATCCACGCGCGGACGGCCAACGAGGTGTTCGGGGTGCCGATGGAGGCGATGGACCCGGGCATCCGGCGCAATGCCAAGACCATCAACTTCGGCATCATCTACGGCATCAGCGCCTTCGGCCTCGGCGCGCGCCTAGGCATCGAGACGCAGGAGGCCCGGCGCTACATCGACGCCTACTTCGGCCGCTACCCGGAGATCCGCGAATATATGGAGCGGGCGAAGGAGCAGGCGCGCAAGCTCGGCTACGTGCTGACCCCGTTCGGCCGGCGCTGCTGGACTCCGCAGATCAACGACAAGCGCCCCAACGTCCGCGCGTACGCCGAGCGGGCGGCGATCAACGCGCCGCTGCAAGGGGGGGCTGCGGACATCATCAAGCGCGCCATGGTGCGCCTGCCGGCGGCGCTGCGCGACGCCGGGCTGAGGGGGCGGATGCTGCTGCAGGTTCACGACGAGCTGCTGTTCGAAGCGCCGATCGGAGGAGGCCGACCGACTCGCGGCGGTGGCGAAGCGGGTGATGGAGGGCGCGGCGCACATCTCCGTGCCCTTGCTCGTCGAGACGGGGCAGGGTCACTCGTGGTCGGAGGCGCATTAGCGGCCGAAAAGGTTGAAAGATTTGCGCAAGCCAGCCATCTCAGGAGGCTAACAGGGCCGAGTGCATGGACCTTCTGCAGAAGCTGGAAATCCTCGCCGACGCGGCGAAGTATGACGCCTCCTGCGCCTCGTCCGGCACGGTGAAGCGCAACTCGCTGGGCGAGAAAGCGGGCATCGGCTCGACCGAGGGCATGGGCATTTGCCACGCCTACGCGCCGGACGGACGCTGCATCTCGCTGCTCAAGATCCTGCTGACCAATTCCTGCATTTACGACTGCGCTTACTGCATCAACCGGCGCAGCTCCAGCGTGCGCCGGGCGCGGTTCACGCCGGAGGAGGTCGTGACGCTGACGCTCGGCTTCTACCGGCGCAATTGCATCGAGGGTTTGTTCCTCTCCTCGGGCATCATCCGCAGCCCGGACTACACGATGGAGCAGGTCGTGCGGGTGGCGAAGCTGCTGCGGGAGGAGCATGGGTTCCGCGGCTACATCCACCTCAAGACGATCCCCGACGCCGCGCCGGAGCTGCTGGCGGAGGCTGGGCGCTACGCCGACCGGCTGAGCATCAATGTGGAACTTCCGACCGAGCAGGCGCTGGAGCGGCTTGCGCCCGAAAAGGATCTGCCCGGCATCCGGCGCAGCATGGGGCGGATGCGGCTCAGGATCGAGGAGGCGCGGGCGGACAGGAAAGCGCCGCGGTTCGCGCCCGCCGGGCAGAGCACGCAGGTAATCGTGGGCGCCGACAGCAGCTCGGACCGCGACATCCTTGCGATGAGCACGAACCTCTACGGCAATTACGGGCTACGCCGGGTCTATTACTCGGCGTTCAGCCCCATTCCGGACGCGAGCGCGCAACTCCCGCCGCAGCGGGCGCCGCTGGTGCGCGAGCACCGGCTCTACCAGGCCGACTGGCTGATGCGCTTCTACGGGTTCGAGGCGGGCGAGCTGGTCACGGACGGGGCGGGCAACCTCGACCTCGCGAAGGATCCGAAGCTCGCTTGGGCGCTCGCCAACCGCGGCCAATTCCCGGTCGATGTGAACGCGGCGCCGCGGGAGATGCTGCTGAGGGTGCCGGGCATGGGCGTGCGGAGCGTCGAGCGCATCCTGCTCGCGCGCAAGCACCGGCGGCTGCGTATGGACGATCTCGCGCGCCTGCACCTGCCCATGGGCAAGGTCGCGCCGTTCGTAGTGACAGAGGATCACCGGCCGGGTGCCGCGCTCGACAGCGCCCGGCTCGCGCGGCGGCTCGTTCCCAAGCCCGTTCAGGGCGAGCTGTTCGCGGTAGCCTGATGCGGAGCGTCGTCCTCGCGCACGAGGTGGACTGGGGAGGCTGGCGAGTCGCTGCCCGGATGCTGGCGCTGGAAGGCGTGCCGCCCGACGAGGTGGTCTGGTCCGTGGGCGAGCCGGACGATCTGTTCGCGTCCGACGCGCCCGAGCCGCCGCCCGCTGCGGCGCCGTCCGGAACGTTCACCGTTCCGCGCGCACTCGTGGAGCTGGCCGAGACCTGCATCCAGCACCGCGACTCGGAGCGGTTCGCGCTGCTCTATCGGCTGATCTGGCGCGCGCACGCGGGCGAGAAGACCATCATGGAGCAGGTGACGGACCCGGAGCTGTCCCGCGCCCAATTGCTCGCACGCGCGGTGCGGCGCGACGCGCACAAGATGCACGCCTTCGTCCGCTTCCGCGCGGTCGATGAGGACGGGCGGACCCGCTACGTGAGCTGGTTCGAGCCGGAGCACTATATCGTGGAGGCCAGCACGGCCTTCTTCGTGCGCCGCTTCGCGACCATGACCTGGTCCATTCTCACGCCCTACCGCAGCGCGCACTGGGATAGCGAGGCAGTCCATTTCACGCCGGGCGCCGCGCGGGCGGACGTGCCCGACGACGATGCGCTGGAAGCCTATTGGCGGGCCTACTACTCGGCCATCTTCAACCCCGCCCGCCTCAAGGTCGGCGCCATGCTCGGCGAGATGCCGAAGAAGTATTGGCGCAACCTCCCCGAGGCCGCCGCGATACCAGATCTGATCCGCACGGCAGGAAGCCGGGTGGACAGCATGGTGGAGCAGCCCGTGATCTCACCGCCCCGCAGCGCGCGCGTCGTTCCTCCCAGTCCCGGCGAGACCATGCAAGAACAGCTCGCCCCCTCCCCGCTCAAGGAGGCTGCGCGCGAGGCCGAGGTGTGCCGCCGCTGCGACCTCTGGCAGCCGGCGACCCAGGTCGTGTTCGGCGAAGGCCCGGCGGATGCGCGGGTCATGTTCATCGGTGAGCAGCCGGGCGACCAGGAGGATCTGGCGGGCCGCCCCTTCGTTGGTCCGGCGGGGCAGCTCTTCGACCGGGCGATGGAGGAGGCCGGGCTCGACCGCCGCCAGGTTTACGTCACCAATGCCGTCAAGCACTTCAAGTTCATCCCGCGCGGCAAGCGGCGTATTCACGAGAAGCCTGGCACGACTGAGATCGCCGCCTGCCGGCACTGGCTCGATCTCGAGCGCGAGGCCGTGCGCCCGGCGCTCACCGTCCTGATGGGCGCCACAGCCGCCCGCGCCGTGCTCAACCGCGCCGTCACCATCACGCGCGAGCGGGGCCAGGCGATCACGCTGGGCGGGAACAGCCAGGGCTTCATCACCGTCCACCCGAGCTACCTGCTGCGTCTGCCGGACGAGGACTCGAAGGCGCGGGAGTATGCGCGGTTCGTGGATGATCTGCGGAAGGTTAAGGAGCTGGTGGCCTAAGAGCGCCTAACCCGGATTTCTCAAAGGGGATCCTGATTACCCATAAACCTCAGCCAATTTCAGGAGCCGATAAGGCATCGGCGGGGTCCGGACGGCGGCCCAGGCCAGGCGCGGGATCATGGCGGCGAGGTCGTAGCGTCGATTGAAGCGGTATTCGAACTCGGCGAGATAGCGGGGCACGTGCTTGCTGTTGACGGCGCGGTAAGTGCCGGTGAGCGCGGCCTTGATGTTGCCGAGCGCCGTGTTGACCCACTTGAAGGCCGGCGTGCGCGCCGCTTTGGCGCCAGAGCCGGTCTTGATGACTGCATGGGAACATCCGGCCTCAGTCACGCTGCCGAAGCACGCAAGCCCGTCGCTGACCACCTCACAGTCAGGATCGAGGCTGCGTTTGGCGAAGCCGGAGATCGCGTGGCCGCAGAAGCTGGCGACCCGGCGCAGCTTCAGGCGCACTGGCTTGCCCTCCGGCGTGGTTTCGACCGCAGCGACGAACGGCGTCTTGCCGGGCGCGCCGCGGCCCCGCTTGCCGCCCGAGTGCTCGCCGCCGAGATAGGCGTCGTCGATCTCCACGCGCCCGGTCAGGCACGTGGTGGCGTCGCGCTCCATCATCACCTGGGCCAGCTTGTGCTTCAGCTTCCACGCAGTGGTCTGCCGCACGCCGAGGCGGCGGCCGAGTTCTATACTGGAGATGCCCTGCTTGCTCTGCGTCAGGTGATACATGGCGCGGAACCACAGCCGCAGCGGCACGTGGGTCGAAGCGAAGATGGTCCCCGCGATCAGCGACGTTTGCCGGCGACAGGCGCTGCACTGGAACAGCCCGCGCGTCGTCACCTCGCTATACGCCCGCCCTCGGCAGACCGGGCATTCAAAGCCGTCTGGCCAGCGGGACGCCATCACCACGGCTCGGCACTTCTCCTCCGTGCCGTAGCGCTCTTCGAACGCTGCCTCACTGAAGCCTTTCTGAAGCTGCACGCTGTTCCGCGCCATTGCCGTGCCCCTGCCGTGGATCGATGTTCACGAAATGTGCCACGGTGAACCGGCTGACGAAAGAGGGTAATCAGGAAGGGGATAGGTGCATCGGGGCTCTGAATCGGCAGAAAGTTCTTCTGCGACAAAGCCTTACCGCTGAGCAGCGGAGCTCCCCGATGCCGACAGAGTGTAACCCAACGTTGTTCGACTTTGCACGGGTCGAAGGTCGCGCCGTGGTGGCGGCGTTCGACGGCGGTCGGCTCACCTCCGATGCCGGTGCCGTGCTGCTGGGCGCCGTCGACCGGGCGATCGGCCTTAGCGGCCGGCTCGCCGCCTGCTTCGCCGACGCCCGCGATCCGGCGCTGGTGGAGCACGAGGTCGAGACCCTGGTGATGCAGCGCGTCATCGGCATCGCCCTCGACTATGAGGACGTGATCGACCATGACGAAGAGCAGCGAGCGCCTCGGGCGGCGCAGGTGGGTCGTGCAACGCACGCTGGTGTGGGGCTGGCCCGCCTGTGCTGCTTGAGCATGCGCTACGAGCGTCGCGCCGACATCCACCTCGCCTTCACCACCCTCGGATGCGCCCTCGTCTGCCTCAAACAAATCAGGCGGCCCTGTCGGTGGTTCTTAACCCCTCCATCTCACGCTCCGATACGCCTACAGCGCTTCACGTCCCAACCTGGACGCGAAGTGCCGGAGCTCCTGCTTTGACGAACCGCTCCACGCGGAGCGCTTGTCCCAAGTGTTCCACAATCTGCTCTGGCTTACGGCTTGGCTGCGCCCTGAGTGTTCACATAGCACGCGTAGATTGAGGTGCTCGCGCATATGTAGAGCCGGTTGCGCAGGCGGCCGCCGAACACGAGGTTAGCGCAGGTCTCCGGGAGATGAATCTTCCCGAGCAGCTCGCCGGCCGGGCTGTAACAGCGGACACCGTCCTCCTTGGGGTCACCCCAGCCCATGCTGCACCAGATATTTCCCTCAACGTCGGAGCGCATGCCGTCCGTGAAGCCGGGCGCGAAGTCGTTGGCGAAGACCTTGCCGTTGCTTAGCTTGCCCGTGTCGAGGTCAACGTCGAAGACGCGGATATGGGCGGGGCCGCCGTGCGTGATGCCGCTGTCGATGATGTAGAGCTTTTTCTCGTCGGGCGAGAAGCACAGCCCGTTCGGCTGCACGAAATCGTCGACCACGATCGTCACATTCCCGGTCTGCGGGTCAACTCGATAGACGTTACGTGTCGCCTGCTCCTGGTCGGCCTTCAGGCCTTCGTAGTTTCCGCCGATGCCATAGGACGGATCGCTGAACCAGATCGAGCCGTTGGACGCGGTGACGACGTCGTTCGGCGAGTTCAGCTTCTTGCCGTCATACTGGTCAGCGATGATCGTGATCGTGCCGTCGTGCTCGAAGCGGACAACGCGCCGGCCAGCATGCTCGCAGGAGATCAGCCGTCCTTCGCGGTCCGTCGTGCTGCCGTTCGAGTTGTAGGAGGGCGTGCGAAAGACGCTGAGATGATTGTCATCCTCCAGCAAGCGCATCTGGCGATTGTTGGGAATATCGCTGAAAATCAAGTAGCGGCCGCCACGGAAGTAGGCCGGTCCCTCAGTCCACCGAAAGCCGGTCGCCACCCGCTCCACAGCGCCCGTTCCAGGGCTGCCTTTGAAGCGTTTGTCGAGTGCTTCGATATGAGGATCAGGATAGCGCGATCCGGCTAAGGGACCGAGCGGAAGCTCGACGCTCCCCGTGTCCCGTAACGGAACCCCGGTCTCGCTGAGCAGCGGCTCCGTTGCGGCGGAGGCCTCGAACGCCACTGCGGCGGCGCCCACGGTCGAGGTGGCAAGAAAAGTCCGTCTGTTCATCCGTTCCTCCCTGTCCCGACATTCTGCGCGGGACCGAAAGGAGCTTAGGCCCGACGGCCCTGCAATGGGAGAGGTTAAGAACTGATAGGGACGCCTGATTTGTTTGAGGCAGACGGGGGCGCATCCGAGGGTGGTGAAGGCGAGTGGATGTCGGCGCGACGCTCGTAGCGCATGCTCAAGCAGCACAGGCGGGCCAGCCCCACGCCACCACTCCCTACTGTGCCAGATGGCGTTCGCCTTCCTTCAATCCTTGCAGCTCGGGGAAAAAGGCCACGTCGCACCGCCCCCGGCCCGCCGCCTAGGCCGACGCTGCCGGAGGTGTGCCGGCGCATCGGCATGGCGTTCCTCACCCGCCTCACCCGCTGCCCGCGCTGCGCCCACCGCCGGCCCTGGCACATGCTGCTGTGAACCTGGCAGAGTAGTGCTAAGCCTGCCTGCTCCCATCGCGTCCCGGTGGTCGGAACCCATGCTCCCAGCCTCAAAGGCCGGTAAAGGCGCGATCGCTGTTTGACACAGCGCGGCCGCGGCTCTGCCATCGCGGACTCGTGAGGAGGGATGGCGATGCCCCGCAAGCTCCCGCGCCGCGAGGCGACAGCCCTGTTGTTCGCCGCGCCCGCCCTGGTGCAAGCCCGGGAGCTTGCGGGGATGCCTGCTTCGCCCGCACCCTCGGGCCGCGTGGATCTAGGAGACCCGATGACCGCGACCCGCACCGTCCCCGAGGGTGGATTCCGCTTCGTCCCGGGTGTTTACCAGTACAGCGCCGGCGTCGCCGCCGAGCCAGGCTTTACCCTCCAGCGCGTCCGCTTTGCCGAGCCGGTGCCGCTGACGCGCGGCTTTGCCCGCATCGCCGAGCTGCTGGAGGCGGCCGGTCGGCCGAAGGCCGCCTTCGCCGCCTGCGAGCTGCGCTCGCCCGCGCCTTTCACCGAGGAGACTTTCGCCGCGTTCAACCGCGTCTATGGCGGAGTGCTGGCGGAGTGGGGACTATTCCGCGAGGGCGGGCTGAACCCGGTGGCCCGCAGCAATGTTTGCCCGGCGATCGCGCCGCCGTCCGAGCCCAGCTTCCACGCCTTCGTCTTCACGGTGCGAGATCCCGCGGCGGCGCCCTCCTTCGCCATTGCCGGCAGCGCCGAGGCGCCGGAGGGCAAGGCCAACTACCACGACCACATCATCGCGCCCGGCGACATCTCGCCTGCCGGGCTGCGCGCCAAGGCGCGCTGGGTGCTGGGCGAGATGGAGCGGCGCATGGGCCTGCTCGGCGCCGGCTGGGCCGGCACCACCGCGGTCCAGGTCTATTCGGTGCACGACATCCATCCCATCTTCGCCGAGGAGCTGCTCGTCGCGCGCGGCGCTGCCCGACAGGGCCTGACCTGGCAGTTCTGCCGTCCGCCGGTGGTCGGGCTGGACTACGAGATGGACTGCCGCGGCATCTGGCGCGAGCAGGTGCTGCCCGCCGCCTGAGCGCAGCGGCGGGCTCTCGTCCGTCAAGGGCAGTCCAGGATCATGCCGTCGTACCCGGGTTCGATATGTTCGGGCAGGTGCCGTCGCAGCCAGGCCCAGTCGAGGTCGTAGCCCATGTGCGTGAGCACGGTGCGCCGGGCGCCGACGCGCTCGGCCCAGGCGATTACTTGCTCGACGTTCGCGTGGGTGCGGTGGGCCGCGCGCTGGAAGCAGCCGACCAGCCAGGTGTCCACGCCCTGGAGCGCCTCGAACGCCGCGTCGTCCAGCGCCACCGCGTCCGTCGAGTAGCCGAAGCCGCCCACGCGCAGTCCCAGCGACGGCATGAAGCCGTGGTCCTGCACGAAGGTCTCGATCCGCATCCCGGCTGCCTCGAACGGCTGTCCGGCCTCGATCTCGCGCGTTATCAACACCGGGCGGAAGAAGCCCGGCGGCTGCCATGGGCGGAACGCGTAGTCGAACCGCACCGCGACCTCGCGCAGCGTGCGCGCGGTTGCGAAGGTCTCTAGCGGACGATCAACGACGCGGTTCAAAATGCGCACGTCGTCCAGACCCACGATGTGGTCCGCGTGCGCGTGCGTTAAGCAGATCGCATCGACGCGACCGATCGCGCAGGCGAGGAGCTGCACGCGCATGTCTGGCCCGGTATCCACGAGCAGCCGACGACCTTCGCTGGCGTCCTCGATGACGATGCTCGACCGGGTGCGCCGGTTGCGCGGGTCGGACGGGTCGCACGCGCCCCAGTCGCCACGGCCATCGGCGCCGCCAAGGTGAGGCACGCCGGCGGACCCGCCGCAGCCCAGCACGATGACGCGCGGCACGCCTACGCCGTCCGAGAGAACAGTCGGCGGAAATTGGCCGTTGTCAGATCGGCGAGAGCGGCCGGTTGCAACTCGCGCACAGACGCGAGCACGGCGGCCGTCGCCGCCACCATCGCGGGCTCGCACCGCTTGCCGCGGTTCGGCACCGGCGCGAGATAGGGTGCGTCCGTCTCCACGAGCAGCCGCCCCGCTGGAAGATCGCGCGCGATGTCCCTGATCTCCTGGCTTCTCGGGAAAGTTAGGATGCCGGAGAAGCTGACGTACCCGCCCATGTCGATCGCGGCCCCGGCGAGCGCCCGGCCGGAACTGAAGCAGTGCAGCACCAGGGGAAACGACCCGCCCCGCTCGCGCTCCTCGGCGAGGATGCGGGCGATGTCATCGTCCGCCTCCCGCGCGTGGATGACGAGCGGGAGTCCTGTGGCCTGGCAAGCGCGGATGTGCTCGCGGAAGCTCGCGGCCTGGGCGTCCCTTGGCGCGGAGTCGTAGTGGTAGTCGAGGCCCGACTCGCCGATGCCGACGCATTTGGGACTGTCGGCGAGCGCGATAAGCTCCTCCGCCGTCGCGCCTTCGCCGGCGTTGTGGGGGTGGAGGCCGACCGTGCACCAGACGCCCGGCGTCGCCTCGGCGTAAGCGCGCATGGCAGTGGACTGGTCGAGTTGGGTGCCGATCGTGACCATCTCGCCGACGCCGGCCGCCCGCGCGCGGTCGAGCACCGCGTCGCGCTCCGGCTCCTCGAAGTAATCGAGGTGGCAATGCGAATCCACCAGCATTAGCGCGCTACGCCTCGGCCTCTACATGGCGCGGGAACACGCCCTGGGGTGGCGGGAGCCTCGTCCCGTCGGCGAGCGGCTCGGCGAGTGCTGAGAGCGTGCGGGCGTCGGGCGGAACGCCGAGTTGGTCGAGCATACGCGCCATGCTGCCGGGCATGAACGGCTGCAGCACGGTGGCGACGCTCCGCTGAACGTCGGCGAGGACGCGCAGGACGGCTTCCATGCGCGCCAGGTCGGTCTTGCGCAGCGCCCAGGGCGCTTGGCGGTCTATATAGGCGTTCGCAGCGCGGATGACGCGCCAGCACAGCTCTAAGGCCTCGTGCAGCGCCTGGCGCGCGAGGACGCTCGGCCATATTGCCGGGGAGCGCCTCCGCGGCGCTGATTAGCGCCTCATCGTCGTCGGTCCGCTCAGCCCGCGCGGGGAGGCGACCGCCGCAGTTGCGGGCGATGAGCGAGAGCGTTCGCTGCGCGAGATTGCCGAGATCGTTTGCAAGCTCAACGTTGAGGCGGGTGACGAGCTTTGCCCGGCTGAAGTCGCCGTCGGACCCGAAGGGGACCTCGCGCAGCAGGAAGTAGCGCAACGGGTCCACGCCGTAGGTCGCGGCCAATGCCAACGGATCTATGACGTTGCCGAGCGACTTGCTCATCTTCTGGCCCTCGACGGTCCACCACCCGTGGGAGAACACCCGGCGCGGCAGAGGCACTCCGGCAGCCATGAGGAAAGCGGGCCAGTAGATCGCGTGGAAGCGCGCGATCTCCTTGCCGACCAGATGCACGTCCGCGGGCCAGAATGGCCAGCGCGGGTCCTGCTCGTCCGGATAGCCGACCGCGCTCAAGTAATTGGTGAGGGCGTCGAGCCAGACATACATGACATGCTGCGGGTCGCCCGGCACGGGAATGCCCCAGCTTATGCTGCTGCGGCTCACGGAGAGGTCGCGCAGCCCGGCGCGGACGAAGCTCACGACCTCGTTGCGCCGGGCGAGCGGCTCGATGAAGCCGGGGTTCGCCTCGTAGTGGGCGAGCAAACGGTCCTGGTAGGCAGAGAGGCGGAACAGGTAGTTGGGTTCCCTCACCCACTCCACAGGCGCTCCGGTGGGCGCGACGCGGGCGCCGTCGGCGAGCCGGGTCAGCTCGTCTTCGTCATAGAATGTCTCGTCGCGGAGGGCATACCAGCCCTCGTAGTGGCCGAGGTAGATGTCGCCGTGGGCCGCGAGCTTCTCCCACAGTGCAGTGCAGGCGCGGTAATGGCGCGGCTCGGTCGTGCGGATGAAGTCGTCGTAGGAGACGTCCAGCGCGTTCGCGACGGCGCGGAACTGGGCCGAGATCTCGTCCGTGAACGCTTGGGGCGTGACACCGGCATCCTGCGCCGCCTTCTCGACTTTCTGGCCGTGCTCGTCCGTGCCGGTGAGGAAGAACACCTTCCGCCCCTCCAGCCGCGCCCAGCGCGCCATCACGTCGGCCGCGATGCTGGTGTAGGCATGGCCGATATGAGGCGAGCCGTTCACGTAGTAGATCGGCGTCGTTATGTAGTAACGTGATGTCATGATCCGTTCAGCAATGCGAGCGAGGACGCGACGGCGTGACGCTTATCGAGGTTGAAGCGCTCGGTCTCGTCCCGCAGACGCAGGATCGCCTGCCACACTTCTACCCATTCCGCCAGGGGGAGCGTGCCGGCACGTCCGGCGCCGCTGCGTGCGGCGGCGCGGACGAGGTCAGCCACACCCTCACCGAGAAGGTCCATGAACGTCGCGAATGCGGCGTCCGTCTTGGAAGCCTGGTCGGCGATGGCGAGAGCGCGGGCGGTTGGCAGGCCGGGTGAGGCGCGCAGCGCGTCCTCGGCGAGGCTCGCGAGCGCCGTGCCGTCCTCGTCGGCGAGCCTGAGCGCCCGGCCGGGGCTGCCCTCCGCGATCTGCGCCAGCCGGGCCCGTTCGGCGGGCTCTGTGGCGGGCAGGTAGCGGTCGAGCAGCGTGGCGACCTCGGCGTCCGCCAAGCGCCCGAGCGGCAGGCGCCGGCAGCGGCTGCGGATCGTGGGCAGGAGGCGGCCGGGCAAAGCGCAGGCGAGCAGCAGCACGGCGCGCTGCGGCGGCTCCTCCAGGACCTTAAGCAGCGCGTTCGCGGCGTTTCGGTTGAGATGCTCCGCCCCGTCCAGGACGACGGTCCGCCAGCCGCCCTCGGCCGGGGTGAGTCGCAGGAAGTCGGCTACGCCACGAACGTTCTCCACCGTGATCTCGCCCCGCAGCCGCTTGCGCTTCTCGTCCCAGGCGCGCTCGACGGTGAGAAGGTCGGAGTGCGTCCCGGCCGCGACCCGGCGGAACACGGGATCCGTCGGCTCCAGCGCGAGCGAGTCGGCAGGACCGCCCGCGAGCAGGCGGCGCGCGAAGCGGAACGCGAGCGTCGCCTTGCCGACGCCGTCCGGCCCAGTCAGGAGCCAAGCATGATGGACGCGTCCCCCGCGCAGTGTGCCGAGCAAGGCGGCCTCGGCAGCTTCGTGGCCGACGAGCAGCGGATTCGCCCGTGGGTCCGGTGCGCTCATCCCGGTGACGGAAGGCGGAGGCGCACAGCTTCCCAGACCAGCGCCGCAACTTGCTCCACGTTGCCATTCGCCGCGATCTCGACGCAGCGGCCCGGCTCGGTGGTTGCGATCCGGCGGTAGCCCTGGGCGACGCGCTCGTGGAAGTCTTCGTCGAGCGCCTCGTAGCGGTCGCGCGGGACGGAGCGCCCGGCAAGACGGCGCTTGGCGTCGTCACGAGCGAGATGGAGGATCAGGGTCAAGTCTGGCCGGAGGCCGATCAGGCCGGCGAGCTGGCCGATGCTCGCCTGGTCCGCGCCTTGGCCGTAGCCTTGGTAGGCGATGGTGGAGTCCGTGAAGCGGTCGCAGACGGCCACCATCCCGGCCGCGAGCGCTGGGCGGAGCGTGAAGGCAACGTGCTCCGCGCGCGCCGCGAAGTGGAGGAGCGTCTCGGTGAGCGGCGCCCAACCCCCGGCGCGATGGAGCAGTAGCTCGCGGAGCGCCTCCGCGCCCGGGCTGCCGCCGGGCTCGCGCGTGCGCAGCACCGGGTAGCCTTCGATGGCGAGCCGATCAGCGAGGAGCTTGGCCTGCGTGCTCTTCCCGACTCCCTCGCCGCCCTCCAGCGTAATGAACACCTCAGCTCCTCTGGCACTCCCGCAAGACGGCTCAAGACCCGAGCGCGTAATGCGACAGCACGGCGACCGCTCGTCCCGGCAAGCTGAGCCGAGGCACGTCCGCCCCCGCGAGCAACGGCACCTCCATCTCCGGCACGCCCTTGCCAGAGACCTTGAGCGTTCCCAGCACCGTCCCGCTTCTGACCGGCGCCGCGACAGGAGTGTCGTAGTCCACCGCGATCTGCGCCGACTTGCGCCAGTTGTGCGGCATGGTGATGACCAGGTCCTTGCCCGCGACGAGCGGCACGGAGCGCTGCGTACCCAGCCAAACCGGCGCCTGCTCGACTGTATCCGCCCCGGCGAGAAGCCGCACGTTCTCCCACTCGCGGAACGCCCACTCCAGCAGGCGCTCGCTCTCCTCGGCGCGCTGATGCATGCTCGTGCAGCCGTTGACCACCACGATGACCCGGCGCTCCCCCCGTTGCGCGCTCGCGGCGACGCCGAAGCCGCCCGCGTCGGTGTGCCCGGTCTTGAGGCCGTCAGCCAACCCCTTCTGTACCAACGGGTTCCGGTTCGGTTGCTCGATGTTGTTGTATTTGAACGTCTTCTCGCTGTCGTAGTGATAATACTGCGGATAGTCCCGGATGATGTGCGCGGCGACGGCAGCGATGTCGCTCATACTCATGTGCTGGGTCGGGTCCGGCCAGCCGGTGCAATTGGCGTAATGGGTCGCCTTGAGCCCGAGTTGCGTGGCTTTCTCGTTCATGAGAGCGACGAACTGCTCCTCGCTGCCGGCGATCGCTTCGGCCAGCACGATGCAGGCATCATTGCCGCTGTCCACGACGATGCCGCGGATCAGGTCCTCGACGCGCACTTGGTCGCCGACCTGCACGAACATCCTCGAGCCGCCCATGCGCCACGCTTTCTCGCTCACCGGCAGCGTGTCGTCGAGCTTGAGATGGCCCGAGGCGAGCCGCTCATAGACGAGATAGAGCGTCATCAGCTTGGTCATGGACGACGGGGGCACCGGCTCGTCGGCGGCCTTGTCGAGCAGCACCGCGCCCGTGTTGAAATCCTGGATGAACGCCCAGCGTGCGGCCGTGTCCACTGGGCCGAGCGGGGTCGCCGCCGGGCTGCTGGGCGGCTCGTCAGGGGCAGAAGCGGGGTGGCTGGCAGGCTGGCGGCGCGCGAGCGCCAGCGTCGGCATGGCCGCGGTCGCGGCGGTGAAGGCAGCGGTTCCGAGGATGGCGCGGCGGGTGGGCATGAGGACACCTCACTTAGCGGTGATCGAGGCGTCACTTACTCCAACGCGTAGTAACTGGTCCAGCGCGCCGTTGGCGGCGTGCCGGCCTGGACGGTCGCGGCGAACACCGCTACCAGCACCGGCGATCAATGAGAAAGCTGGGAGAGGGATGGACACGGCCACGACGATTGAGCACAGCAAGGCGGGCAGCGACGCCGAGCGCCAGCTTCGTCGCTTGCTCGATGTGATGGCCCGGCTCCGCGACCCGGAGCGCGGCTGCGCTTGGGACCAGGTCCAGACCTTCGCGACGATCGCGCCTTACACGGTCGAGGAAGCTTACGAGGTCGCCGATGCCATCGCGCGCGAGGATTTCGCAGCGCTTCCGGACGAGCTGGGCGACCTGCTGCTCCAGGTCGTCTACCACGCGCGCATGGCCGAGGAGGCCGGGCTGTTCGCCTTTGCGGACGTGGCGCGGCTGATCACGGACAAGATGATCCGTCGGCATCCGCACGTCTTCGACGGCACCGAAACAGTGCCGGGCTCCTGGGAGGCTCAGAAGCAGGCCGAGCGCCTGGCCCGCGCCGAGGCAGGCACGCTGGCGGGCGTGCCGCGGAACCTCCCTGCCCTTACCCGCGCCGCCAAGCTTACCAGCCGCGCCGCCCGGGTCGGCTTCGATTGGCCGAACGCCGCCTCGGTGCTCGGCAAGCTCGACGAGGAAGCCGCCGAGCTGCGGGCGGAGCTGCCGGGCGCCGATCCTGCACGCCTGGCGGACGAAGTCGGCGACC
The DNA here is from genome assembly GCA_963839135.1 of uncultured Alphaproteobacteria bacterium. GTDB lineage: Bacteria > Pseudomonadota > Alphaproteobacteria > Acetobacterales > Acetobacteraceae > CAWKEH01. The sequence goes on along the minus strand of CAWIUA010000047.1, from coordinate 31,189 downwards.
TGCTGTTCGTCGTGGCGAACCTCGCACGCAAGCTCGGGCTCGACCCGGAGACATGCCTCCGCGGCGCGAACGCGAAGTTTACACGGCGCTTCAACGCCGTCGAGCGGCACCTTGCCGATAAGGGCAAAATGCCGAGCGAGACGTCTCTGGATGAGATGGAGGCCCTATGGGTCGAGGCGAAAGCGTCGGAGGCGTAGGAACTCCTCCTGCCCGCTCCTCATCGTCGGCACTGTGCAGTAGGGAAGGGCCAGAGCGATGACGCTCGATGCTGAGCACGTCCGCGCCCTGTTCGCCGCCCTGGAGAGGGACGAAAGCGACACCTTCTTCGCTCATGGCCCATGTGCGTGAGCACGGTGCGCCGGGCGCCGACGCGCTCGGCCCAGGCGATTACTTGCTCGACGTTCGCGTGGGTGCGGTGGGCCGCGCGCTGGAAGCAGCCGACCAGCCAGGTGTCCACGCCCTGGAGCGCCTCGAAGGCCGCGTCGTCCAGCGCCACCGCGTCTGTCGAGTAGCCGAAGCCGCCCACGCGCAGTCCCAGCGACGGCATAAAGCCGTGGTCCTGCACGAAGGTCTCGATCCGCATCCCGGCTGCCTCGAACGGCTGTCCGGCTTCGATCTCGCGCGTTATCAACACCGGGCGGAAGAAGCCCGGCGGCTGCCATGGGCGGAACGCGTAGTCGAACCGCACCGCGACCTCGCGCAGCGTGCGCGCGGTTGCGAAGGTCTCTAGCGGACGATCAACGACGCGGTTCAAAATGCGCACGTCGTCCAGACCTACGATGTGGTCCGCGTGCGCGTGCGTTAAGCAGATCGCATCGACGCGACCGATCGCGCAGACGAGGAGCTGCACGCGCATGTCTGGCCCGGTATCCACGAGCAGCCGACGACCTTCGCTGGCGTCCTCGATGACGATGCTCGACCGGGTGCGCCGGTTGCGCGGGTCGGACGGGTCGCACGCGCCCCAGTCGCCACGGCCATCGGCGCCGCCAAGGTGAGGCACGCCGGCGGACCCGCCGCAGCCCAGCACGATGACGCGCGGCACGCCTACGCCGTCCGAGAGAACAGTCGGCGGAAATTGGCCGTTGTCAGATCGGCGAGAGCGGCCGGTTGCAACTCGCGCACAGACGCGAGCACGGCGGCCGTCGCCGCCACCATCGCGGGCTCGCACCGCTTGCCGCGGTTCGGCACCGGCGCGAGATAGGGTGCGTCCGTCTCCACGAGCAGCCGCCCCGCTGGAAGATCGCGTGCGATGTCCCTGATCTCCTGGCTTCTCGGGAAAGTTAGGATGCCGGAGAAGCTGACGTACCCGCCCATGTCGATCGCAGCCTCGGCGAGCGCCCGGCCGGAACTGAAGCAGTGCAGCACTAGGGGAAACGACCCGCCCCGCTCGCGCTCCTCGGCGAGGATGCGGGCGATGTCATCGTCCGCCTCCCGCGCGTGGATGACGAGCGGGAGTCCCGTTGCCTGGCTAGCGCGGATGTGCTCGCGGAAGCTCGCGGCCTGGGAGTCCCTCGACGCGGAGTCGTAATGGTAGTCGAGGCCCGACTTGCCGATGCCGACGCATTTGGGACTGTCGGCGAGCGCGATAAGCTCCTCCGCCGTCGCGCCCTCGCCGGCGTTGTGGGGGTGGAGGCCGACCGTGCACCAGACGCCCGGCGTCGCCTCGGCGTAAGCGCGCATGGCAGTGGACTGGTCGAGTTGGGTGCCGATCGTGACCATCTCGCCGACGCCGACCGCCCGCGCGCGGTCGAGCACCGCGTCGCGCTCCGGCTCCTCGAAGTAATCGAGGTGGCAATGCGAATCCACCAGCATTAGCGCGCTACGCCTCGGCCTCTACATGGCGCGGGAACACGCCCTGGGGTGGCGGGAGCCTCGTCCCGTCGGCGAGCGGCTCGGCGAGTGCTGAGAGCGTGCGGGCGTCGGGCGGAACGCCGAGCTGGTCGAGCATACGCGCCATGCTGCCGGGCATGAACGGCTGCAGCACGGTGGCGACGCTCCGCTGAACGTCGGCGAGGACGCGCAGGACGGCTTCCATGCGCGCCAGGTCGGTCTTGCGCAGCGCCCAGGGCGCTTGGCGGTCTATATAGGCGTTCGCAGCGCGGATGACGCGCCAGCACATCTCTAAGGCCTCGTGCAGCGCCTGGCGCGCGAGGAGCTCGGCCATATTGCCGGGGAGCGCCTCCGCGGCGCTGATTAGCGCCTCATCGTCGTCGGTCCGCTCAGCCCGCGCGGGGAGGCGGCCGCCGCAGTTGCGGGCGATGAGCGAGAGCGTTCGCTGCGCGAGATTGCCGAGATCGTTCGCAAGCTCAACGTTGAGGCGGGTGACGAGCTTGGCCCGGCTGAAGTCGCCGTCGGACCCGAAGGGGACCTCACGCAGCAGGAAGTAGCGCAACGGGTCCACGCCGTAGGTCGCGGCCAACGCCAACGGATCTATGACGTTGCCGAGCGACTTGCTCATCTTCTGGCCCTCGACGGTCCACCACCCGTGGGAGAACACCCGGCGCGGAAGAGGCACTCCGGCAGCCATGAGGAAAGCGGGCCAGTAGATCGCGTGGAAGCGCGCGATCTCCTTGCCGACCAGATGCACGTCCGCGGGCCAGAATGGCCAGCGCGGGTCCTGCTCGTCCGGATAGCCGACCGCGCTCAAGTAATTGGTGAGGGCGTCGAGCCAGACATACATGACATGCTGCGGGTCGCCCGGCACGGGAATGCCCCAGCTTATGCTGCTGCGGCTCACGGAGAGGTCGCGCAGCCCGGCGCGGACGAAGCTCACGACCTCGTTGCGCCGGGCGAGCGGCTCGATGAAGCCGGGGTTCGCCTCGTAGTGGGCGAGCAAACGGTCCTGGTAGGCAGAGAGGCGGAACAGGTAGTTGGGTTCCCTCACCCACTCCACAGGCGCTCCGGTGGGCGCGACACGGGCGCCGTCGGCGAGCCGGGTCAGCTCGTCTTCGTCATAGAATGTCTCATCGCGGAGGGCATACCAGCCCTCGTAGTGGCCGAGGTAGATGTCGCCGTGGGCCGCGAGCTTCTCCCACAGTGCAGTGCAGGCGCGGTAATGGCGCGGCTCGGTCGTGCGGATGAAGTCGTCGTAGGAGACGTCCAGCGCGTTCGCGACGGCGCGGAACTGGGCCGAGATCTCGTCCGTGAACGCTTGGGGCGTGACACCGGCATCCTGCGCCGCCTTCTCGACTTTCTGGCCGTGCTCGTCCGTGCCGGTGAGGAAGAACACCTTCCTCCCTTCAAGCCGCGCCCAGCGCGCCATCACGTCGGCCGCGATGCTGGTGTAAGCATGGCCGATATGAGGCGAGCCGTTCACGTAGTAGATCGGCGTCGTTATGTAGTAACGTGATGTCATGATCCGTTCAGCAATGCGAGCGAGGACGCGACGGCGTGACGCTTGTCGAGGTTGAAGCGCCCGGTCTCGTCCCGCAGACGCAGGATCGCCTGCCACACTTCTACCCATTCCGCCAGGGGGAGCGTGCCGGCACGTCCGGCGCCGCTGCGTGCGGCGGCGCGGACGAGGTCAGCCACACCCTCACCGAGAAGGTCCATGAACGTCGCGAATGCGGCGTCCGTTTTGGAAGCCTGGTCGGCGATGGCGAGAGCGCGGGCGGTTGGCAGGCCGGGTGAGGCGCGCAGCGCGTCCTCGGCGAGGCTCGCGAGCGCCGTGCCGTCCTCGTCGGCGAGCCTGAGCGCCCGGCCGGGGCTGCCCTCCGCGATCTGCGCCAGCCGGGTCCGTTCGGCGGGCTCTGTGCCGGGCAGGTAGCGGTCGAGCAGCGTGGCGACCTCCGCGTCCGCCAAGCGCCCGAGCGGCAGGCGCCGGCAGCGGCTGCGGATCGTGGGCAGGAGGCGGCCGGGCAAAGCGCAGGCGAGCAGCAGCACGGCGCGCTGCGGCGGCTCCTCCAGGACCTTAAGCAGCGCGTTCGCGGCGTTTCGGTTGAGATGCTCCGCCCCGTCCAGGACGACGGTCCGCCAGCCGCCCTCGGCCGGGGTGAGTCGCAGGAAGTCGGCTACGCCACGAACGTTTTCCACCGTGATCTCGCCCCGCAGCCGCTTGCGCTTCTCGTCCCAGGCGCGCTCGACGGTGAGAAGGTCGGAGTGCGTCCCGGCTGCGACGCGGCGGAACACGGGATCCGTCGGCTCCAGCGCGAGCGAGTCGGCAGGACCGCCCGCGAGCAGGCGGCGCGCGAAGCGGAACGCGAGCGTCGCCTTGCCGACGCCGTCCGGCCCAGTCAGGAGCCAAGCATGATGGACGTGTCCCCCGCGCAGTGTGCCGAGCAAGGCCGCCTCGGCAGCTTCGTGGCCGACGAGCAGCGGGTTCGCCCGTGGGTCCGGTGCGCTCATCCCGGTGACGGAAGGCGGAGGCGCACAGCTTCCCAGACCAGCGCCGCAACTTGCTCCACGTTGCCGCTCGCCGCGATCTCGACGCAGCGGCCCGGCTCGGTGGCGGCGATGCGGCGGTAGCCCTGGGCGACGCGCTCGTGGAAGTCTTCGTCGAGCGCCTCGTAGCGGTCGCGCGGGACGGAGCGCCCGGCAAGACGGCGCTTGGCGTCGTCACGAGCGAGATAGAGGATCAGGGTCAAGTCTGGCCGGAGGCCGATCAGGCCGGCGAGCTGGCCGATGCTCGCCTGGTCCGCGCCTTGGCCGTAGCCTTGGTAGGCGATGGTGGAGTCCGTGAAGCGGTCGCAGACGGCCACCATCCCGGCCGCGAGCGCTGGGCGGAGCGTGAAGGCAACGTGCTCCGCGCGCGCCGCGAAGTGGAGGAGCGTCTCGGTGAGCGGCGCCCAACCCCCGGCGCGATAGAGCAGTAGCTCGCGGAGCGCCTCCGCGCCCGGGCTGCCGCCGGGCTCGCGCGTGCGCAGCACCGGGTAGCCTTCGATGGCGAGCCGATCGGCGAGGAGCTTGGCCTGCGTGCTCTTCCCGACTCCCTCGCCGCCCTCCAGCGTAATGAACACCTCAGCTCCTCTGGCACTCCCGCAAGACGGCTCAAGACCCGAGCGCGTAATGCGACAGCACGGCGACCGCTCGTCCCGGCAAGCTGAGCCGAGGCACGTCCGCCCCCGCGAGCAACGGCACCTCCATCTCCGGCACGCCCTTGCCAGAGACCTTGAGCGTTCCCAGCACCGTCCCGCTTCTGACCGGCGCCGCGACAGGAGTGTCGTAGTCCACCGCGATCTGCGCCGACTTGCGCCAGTTGTGCGGCATGGTGATGACCAGGTCCTTGCCCGCGACGAGCGGCACGGAGCGCTGCGTACCCAGCCAAACCGGCGCCTGCTCGACTGTATCCGCCCCGGCGAGAAGCCGCACGTTCTCCCACTCGCGGAACGCCCACTCCAGCAGGCGCTCGCTCTCCTCGGCGCGCTGATGCATGCTCGTGCAGCCGTTGACCACCACGATGACCCGGCGCTCCCCCCGTTGCGCGCTCGCGGCGACGCCGAAGCCGCCCGCGTCGGTGTGCCCGGTCTTGAGGCCGTCAGCCAACCCCTTCTGTACCTAACGGGTTCCGGTTCGGTTGCTCGATGTTGTTGTATTTGAACGTCTTCTCGCTGTCGTAGTGATAATACTGCGGATAGTCTCGGATGATGTGCGCGGCGACGGCAGCGATGTCGCTCATACTCATGTGCTGGGTCGGGTCCGGCCAGCCGGTGCAATTGGCGTAATGGGTCGCCTTGAGCCCGAGTTGCGTGGCTTTCTCGTTCATGAGAGCGACGAACTGCTCCTCGCTGCCAGCGATCGCTTCGGCCAGCACGATGCAGGCATCATTGCCGCTGTCCACGACGATGCCGCGGATCAGGTCCTCGACGCGCACTTGGTCGCCGACCTGCACGAACATCCTCGAGCCGCCCATGCGCCACGCTTTCTCGCTCACCGGCAGCGTGTCGTCGAGCTTGAGATGGCCCGAGGCGAGCCGCTCATAGACGAGATAGAGCGTCATCAGCTTGGTCATGGACGACGGGGGCACCGGTTCGTCGGCGGCCTTGTCGAGCAGCACCGCGCCCGTGTTGAAATCCTGGATGAACGCCCAGCGTGCGGCCGTGTCCACTGGGCCGAGCGGGGTCGCCGCCGGGCTGCTGGGCGGCTCGTCAGGGGCAGAAGCGGGGTGGCTGGCAGGCTGGCGGCGCGCGAGCGCCAGCGTCGGCATGGCCGCGGTCGCGGCGGTGAAGGCAGCGGTTCCGAGGATGGCGCGGCGGGTGGGCATGAGGACACCTCACTTAGCGGTGATCGAGGCGTCACTTACTCCAACGCGTAGTAACTGGTCCAGCGCGCCGTTGGCGGCGTGCCGGCCTGGACGGTCGCGGCGAACACCGCTACCAGCACCGGCGATCAATGAGAAAGCTGGGAGAGGGATGGACACGGCCACGACGATTGAGCACAGCAAGGCGGGCAGCGACGCCGAGCGCCAGCTTCGTCGCTTGCTCGATGTGATGGCCCGGCTCCGCGACCCGGAGCGCGGCTGCGCTTGGGACCAGGTCCAGACCTTCGCGACGATCGCGCCTTACACGGTCGAGGAAGCTTACGAGGTCGCCGACGCCATCGCGCGCGAGGATTTCGCAGCGCTTCCGGACGAGCTGGGCGACCTGCTGCTCCAGGTCGTCTACCACGCGCGCATGGCCGAGGAGGCCGGGCTGTTCGCCTTTGCGGACGTGGCGCGGCTGATCACGGACAAGATGATCCGTCGGCATCCGCACGTCTTCGACGGCACCGAAACAGTGCCGGGCTCCTGGGAGGCTCAGAAGCAGGCCGAGCGCCTGGCCCGCGCCGAGGCAGGCACGCTGGCGGGCGTGCCGCGGAACCTCCCTGCCCTTACCCGCGCCGCCAAGCTCACCAGCCGCGCCGCCCGGGTCGGCTTCGATTGGCCGGACGCCGCCTCGGTGCTCGGCAAGCTCGACGAGGAAGCCGCCGAGCTGCGGGCGGAGCTGCCGGGCGCCGATCCTGCACGCCTGGCGGACGAGGTCGGCGACCTGCTGTTCGTCGTGGCGAACCTCGCACGCAAGCTCGGGCTTGACCCGGAGACATGCCTAGGCGGCGCGAACGCGAAGTTTACACGGCGCTTCAACGCCGTCGAGCGGCACCTTGCCGATAAGGGCAAAATGCCGAGCGAGACGTCTCTGGATGAGATGGAGGCCCTATGGGTCGAGGCGAAAGCGTCGGAGGCGTAGGAACTCCTCCTGCCCGCTCCTCATCGTCGGCACTGTGCAGTAGGGAAGGGCCAGAGCGATGACGCTCGATGCTGAGCACGTCCGCGCCGTGTTCGCCGCCCTGGAGAGGGACGAAAGCGACACCTTCTTCGCTCATGTCGCAGACGATGTGGACTGGACGGTTGAGGGCACCCATCCGCTCGCCGGCCGCTATCGGAGCAAGACGGAGTTCCGCGCCGGGACGTTCGCGAAGATCGCGAAGGTTCTGCCGCAAGGCCCCGCGCTGCGCGTCACCAATGTGCTGGTCAGCGGTGATTGGGCCGTCGTTGAGCTGCGCTCGATGGCAACGGCGCGGAATGGCCTGCGCTTCGACAGCAGATATTGCTGGGTAACCCGCTTCGCGAACGACAAGATCGTCGAAGTTCGCGCTTACCTCGATTCGGCCCTGGTGCAGCGAGTGCTCGACGAGAACTCGGGGTAGGTGTTCGCCGGTAACGTCCGGCTACGCCGCAGCCGCTAACTCAGCCCCCAGTTCTCTACCCATAGGGGCGTGAAGTCGCCGTACCCGGTCGGCGCGTAGCCCTTCAGCCACGTAGGCGTCACGTGCGCGTCGGCGCGGAAGAACAAGGGCAGCGCCGGCAGACGATCGGCGTAGATCCGTTGCATATCGGCCCAGATCGCCTTCTGCTTTGCCGGGTCAAGCTCCGATCCCGCCGCAGCGATGTCCGCGTCCATCTTGGGATCGCTGAATGCGACGTAGTTGGCGCCGGCATAGTTGTTGGCGGTTGTCGGGATCGCGTCCGTTCCGAGAGTGAGGCGAGGGACCTCGCCGACCATGCTGGTCCAGCCATACATCGCCAGTGCCGGGTAGGTCCGGCGCCTCAGCGTGTCGCCGAAGAAGGTGCGGGCCGGCTCGCTCTTGATCGTGGCCTCGATGCAGGCGGCTTTCCACTGCGACTGCAGCAGCACCTCCTCCATCTCGCGCAAGCGGTTGCCCGCGGTCGTCGTCAGCTCAAAGGAGAGCTTCTTTCCGTCCTTGTCGCGGCAGATCCCATCGGAGCCGGGCCGCCACCCTGCCTCTGCGAGCAGCGCGCGGGCGCCAGCGGTGTCGTAGCTCACCACTGCGACGTCTGAGACGTAGTTCGGACTGAGCGGGCTGACCCAAGTGTTGGCGACGGGCTGAAGCCCCTCAAACAGGGTCTTGACCATCCGGTCACGGTCCAATGCCATCAACAGCGCCCGGCGCACCCGCACGTCGGCGAGCGCCGGGTTATCGCGCTGCATATCGACGTGCTCGTAGGTGAGGCCCGGCTTGATGGTATAGGTGAAGCGGTCGGGATACTGCTTGCGCAGGGCAAGCACCTGGTCGAGCGTCAGCCCGATCCCCTCCCCCGCCGCGATATCCACGTCGCCCGACAGCAAGCTCGCTTGCAGCGCCGCGGTGCTACCGACGAGCTTGAGCGTGATCCGCTTGAAGACGGGCTTGGTCCCGAGCCAGTTGGGATTCGGCTCGAAGACGATCTGCTGACCGTCTTGATAGGCGGCGATGATATAAGGCCCGTTCCATAGGCCCGGCTTTGTCGGCGCGCTGCTGTAGCTCGTGTTCTTCAGGTAGGCGGCCGCGTTGCCCCCTTTGGTTATCACCGGTCCCTCGACGTGCTCGGGCAGGAGCTGATCCCAGCTCGCGAAATTCACTTCCACGCGCTTGAGATGGAGCACGGCCGTCTGATCGTCCACTACGTCCACGCTGGCAGCGCGGTCCCAGGCATGCGGGTTGCTGAAGCCGCTCGCCGGGTCGCTCGCGACCCTCCAGGTGAACAGGATGTCGCGAGCGGTGACCGGCTCGCCATCGCCCCATTTCAGGTCTGGCTTCAGCTTGACTGTGACGGCCATGCCCTGCGTGCCGTCCGGCCGCGTCTCGACCTTTGCAAGGCCGTTCTCCAAATTCGGCAGTTCGGTGCAGAGAAGACAGGTATTATGCCCGTCCTTATCATACGCGGTGATAGGTCGAAGGGCGAAGCCGAGCGCGTAATACTTGGCAGCCTCCGGGTTCGTATTCGGGTTCAGGCTCGACGGGAACTGCGCCACGCCGATCACGAGCGTGTCCTTGGAAGTTGGCGCGGCAGCGAGGAAAGGCAGTAGAACCAGGCCGGCCCCGAGGACCGGAGCAAGAGCACGACGAGACATGCGAGGACGGTCCGGCAACACGGCGGCGACAGAGTAGCGGCGCGTGAGACGCCCATGCAACCCAGGCTTACCCGTACCAGATCTCGCGTGGCGTTGCGCTGCGGCTTGGGGCACGGCACCTTGGCCCCGATGATCGGGATTGATTGGGGAACGAGCAGCGCGCGTGCTTACAGGCTCGCGCCAGGCGGTGCGGTCCTGGAGCGGCGGGAGGCGGCACGAGGCATCTTGCACGTGCCGCACGGCGCGTTTCCAGACGCGCTGCGGAGCCTGGCCGGGGACTGGATCGCAGCGGGCGAGCGGCAGGTTCTCCTGGCTGGCATGGTCGGCAGCCGGCAGGGGTGGCAGGAGGCGCCGTATGTCTCCTGTCCCGCCAGCCTCGATGCGCTCGCGGGTGCGCTGGTGCGTGTTCCGTTCGCAGACGCGGATGTGCGTCTCGTCCCCGGCCTCTGCGCCGAAGACGCCGCAGGCGTTCCGGAGGTGATGCGCGGCGAGGAGGTGCAGGTGCTGGGCGCACTGGGCGATGCCCTGTCGGACGCGCTGCTCTGCTTGCCCGGCAGTCACGCGAAGTGGGTGCGCGTCGAGCGGAATCAGATCGCTCGGTTCGAGACAAGCATGACGGGCGAGGCGTTCGCCGCGCTGCGCGGCCATACGATCCTCGGGCGGATGATGGAAGGCAATGCTGCGCCCGGCCCGGCCTTCGATGCGGGTGTCGCACGCGCCGGCGATCCCGGCGGCCTTCTCCACCACCTGTTCGGGACGCGCACGCTCGCGCTCTTCGACCGTCTCGCGCCCGCGGACGCGGCGAGCTACCTGTCCGGCCTGCTGATCGGCCACGAAGTTGCCGCGAGTCTACCCGGCGCCGGAAATGTGCACCTGGTTGGCACGGGCCCGCTTATGGCGCTGTATGAGCGAGCGATTACGCTCCACGGCGGGACGGCGACTCCGGGCGATGTGGATGCGGCTGCGCACGGCTTGGCACGCATCGGGGAGCGCGCGGCATGGACGTGATGGATTGGCTTCGGCAATGCCCGATCGTGGCGATCCTGCGGGGGGTGCGTCCGGACGAGGTTGAGGCGGTCGGGGACGCGCTGGTCAGCGCGGGAGTGCGCATCCTGGAGGTGCCGTTGAACTCGCCGGAGCCGGAGGAGAGCGTCCGTCGGCTGGTAAGGCGGTTCGGAGACCGCGCCCTCGTCGGCGGCGGCACATTCCGGCGCGAGTCAGAGGTGGACGCGGTGGCGCGGGCGGGCGGGCGGCTGCTGGTCACGCCGCACGCCGACCCGGAACTCGTGCGCGCTGCGAAGGCGCGGGGGATGATCACGATGCCGGGCTTCCTCACGCCAGCGGAGGCGTTCGCGCTGCTAGACGCCGGCGCGGACGCACTCAAGCTGTTCCCGGCCGAGGCTGGCGGCCCGGCGATGCTGCGGGCGCTGCGCGCGGTGCTGCCCGCGGGCACGCCGCTGCTTCCAGTAGGCGGCGTGGACGCGGCTAGCTTGCCGAGCTGGCGCGCGGCAGGGGCGGCCGGCTACGGCTGCGGCTCGTCGCTCTACAAACCCGGTGACGCGCCAGAGGCCGTCGCGCGCAAGGCCGCGGCGCTGCTAGCAGCTTTGTAGGCGTCCGATAAGCCAACGGATAGGCGAGGAGCCATTCGGCGACCTTGGCAGTATCGATCGTCGGATGCACCCCTCGCCCTGATATCCGGGTCAACGCAGACCCGGCGGCGCCTGCTGACCTCCTGTGTCTGCGTGGTCGTAGAGCGCCGGGTTGAACCGCGGGCCGTGGACGATGAGCGGGCTGGAGCCCATGCCCTGGGTCGAGGGGTAGGCGACCGAGCCGGTGTCCACGGTAGGCACGCTTACGACGAAGCGGGACGGGATATCCACGCCGTCGTTCGGGTTGCCTGCGCCCATAGCGGCGGCCGTACCCAGCATCGCGAGCAAGGCGGCGGCGGAGAGGAGCACAATGCTCCCGGTTGCGTTGGTCATCTGCTTCACTCCTCGGCAAGACCGGCATCTGCCGGCGTGAGAGAGCTATCGCGGGTGCTGCGATCCTTCGATTACTCGGCGGGTAATGGGAGCGCATTCATCTCGGGTGATCGCGGAAAGCTGACCGCGCGAGCCGTTTGGTGCGGCGTTGCTCGCGGAGAGCGCGCATGCGACCGTTCGGCGCGATCTCAAGGAGCGACGCCGTGTTCCTCCACGCCGCCGGCATTACCCATCACGTCCGCCTTGACGGCGCATCCGGCGCGCCGCCGCTGCTCATGCTCCACTCGCTTGGAACGACGAGTGACGTGTGGGACGAGCAGGCCACGGCGCTGGCTAGCAGCTTCCGCGTCATCCGTCCGGACTTCCGAGGTCACGGGCTGACGGAGGTGACGCCCGGACCGTACACAGTCGAGCGGTTGGCCCGGGACATGATCGCCGTGCTGGACGCGCTCGGTGCTGGACGCGTGCACGTCGCTGGGATCAGTCTCGGCGGCCTGGTCGCTCAGCGTCTTGCAGCCCAAGCACCGGAGCGCGTTGCGAGCCTCATGCTGTGCGACACGGCGCTCAGCATCCCGCCGCCCGAGACCTGGCGCGAGCGCGCGGCGACCGTGCGCACCCACGGCATGGGGGCGATCGCGGACGCGGTCCTCGCGCGCTGGGTCACAGAGGGCTTTCGTGACCAGCCCGCTGCCGCCGGGCTTCGGGCCATGCTGCTGCGAACGGCACCGGAAGGCTATGCCGCGTCGTGCGAGGCGATAGCCGAGGCGGACCTCACCGAGAGCACGCGGCACCTGCACATACCGACCTTGGTCCTCGTCGGCGAGCAGGACCTGGCGACTCCGCCCGCCGCGGCGCAGGCGCTGCACGAGGCCATCAGGGACAGCACGCTCGCCGTGCTGCCGGGCGCTGCGCACATCCCGACCGCCGAGCGGCCGGACGAAGTCGCAACCGCCCTGCGGCGCTTCCTGCTGCCCGATGCTCCGGCCGAGCTTGGGAGCGATCTCTACGAGGCGGGGATGGCGGTGCGCCGGGCCGTGCTCGGAGAGGCCTGGGTGGCCCGCGCATCGGGCCAGGGAAGCGCGCTCGACCGCGACTTCCAGGCCTTCATCACGCGCACCGCTTGGGGCCAAGTCTGGACTCGCCCCGGCCTGACCCGGCGCGAGCGGAGCCTGCTCACCATCGCGCTCCTGGCCGGGCTTGGGCACCACGAGGAGCTGCGTCTCCATCTCCGCGCGACACGGAACACAGGCGCGTCCCCGGAGGACGTGAGCGAGGCGCTGCTGCACACGGCCGTCTACGCTGGCATTCCCGCCGCGAACAGTGCCGTGCGCATCGCGAAGGAGGTGCTGGGCAGTCAGGAGGAGCCCTAGCCGGCGTTCTCCCTGTCCAGGAGAAAGGGGCGGAGCACGTCCGCGACCGCGTCGGGATGCTCTTCGTGCAGGCCGAGCGAGCCGGACGCAAGACGACGAACCACGATCCCTGGCACCTGGGCGAGCGCCTCCATCTCCGCAGCCGAGCGCGGCGGCGTGTCGGCGCCGTAGACCAGGAGGATCGGCGCCGAGGGCGGCCTGGCGAGGTCCAGAAAGGCCGCCCGCTCGTGCACCGGGTCGAGTGCGCCGGTAACGAAGGCGCCCGAGCCGAAGCGGCCGCCGCGGCGCCGCGCCACCACGGCCTTGCCTGCGACGAACGCGGGCGTGACCCGGCCGCGGTCGGCGTACACATGGCGCCGGTACATCATCGCGATCACCGGCTCAGCGACGTTCAAGCGATAGAGCGCGTGCCCGAGGCCCGGCATCCGGAGCGCGCCGCGGATCCGGCCCTGGAGAGGCCGGTAGCCGCCCATCATGGTCGGCAACGGGCCGCGCCAGGTCGGAGCGACGAGTGCGATCCTCGACCATGCGCCAGGCTTGCTTCGGGCGAGCGCCAACGCGTAGCCGCCAGCATGACCTGCCGCGGCCACCGCCACCGGCCCGGCTACGACCTGTTCCAGGAACGCTTGCAAGAAATCCAGGTGCAGCGCCGGCTCGTGGTCGAGCTTCGGGTGCCGCCCCGCGCCGAACCCCGGCCAGTCGGGGACGATGGTCCGAACCTGCGACGACAGAAGCCCAGCGAGCGGGCGCATCTCATCGCGGGTCGAGACGGTGCTGAAGGCGGGCAGGAGCACGACGGTGCCGCTGGCCGCACGATCCTGGCCGCGGACGTCATACCCGACCGCGACAGGCTTGCCGTTCCAGGCCCATTCGAAGGTCGCCGTGCGGGCGGTGATGTCGCCCGCGTTCATTCGGTCGGCGCATACTCTATGGGGAGCGTTAGGACCAAACTCGTCCCGCCCTCACCGCCCCATGCCACCTCGGCGCCGAGCTGGCGTGCGAACCCTGCGATCAGCTGCATGCCCGTGCCGCTCTGCCGCTCTGCCGGCAGCCCCTTGCCGTCATCCCACAGCGTCAGCCGCGCCGCGCTGGACGTGACCCGCGCCAGCCTGATCCCGATGGACCCCCGCCCATCGTCGAACGCATATTTCAGGCTGTTGGTGATGAACTCGGTGACGATGATCCCGACCGGCACCGCCAGCTCCGGAGAGACGCTCAAGCTGGCGACGTCGAACACGAGCTGGATGCTGCTCGCCTCCTCACCCTGGAACTGGAGCAGGCTCGCTGCCAACTCGGACAGGTAGGGCCCGAGGTCGAGACGGTCGATCCCGCCGACAGCGTAAAGCCTGTCGTGCACGAGCCGCAGGGTCTCGATCCGATGCCCGATCGCGGTCAGCTCCTGCTCGGTCTCAGGGAGCGTCGCCCGGCCAGCTTGGACGCGGACGAAACTCATGATCACCTGTAAATTGTTCTTCACGCGGTGCTGGACCTCGCGCAGCAGCCGCCCTTTCTCGTCAGCTTGCGCGCGCAGCTCGTCCGCGACCCGCAAGCGTTCAACGGCGGAAGCGAGCAGGTTGGCGTAGGTGCGCAGGAACGCGATATCGTCGTCGCTGAACTGCCGTGGGCTGCGGCTATCGACTTCCAGCACGCCGAAAGGCGGCTTGCCTTCGGCGCCGAGCACGATGACGTTGACCATCGCCTGCACGCCGTGATCCTGGACGAACTGGGGGATCTCGAACCGGCTCTCCTGGCTCACGTCGTGCGAGATCACGGGCTCGCATGTCTCAAGGGCGAGCCCTGCCGCGGAGAAGCGTCCGGTCCGGAACGTAGCGTGTCCGACAATGCCAGGCTTCCATCCCACCCCGGCGCGCACCAGCAGCTCCGCGCCGCTGTTGCGGCACTCCAAGACCTTGGCCAGTTGCGTGCCGAGCGCCTGGCTCGCCAGGCCGCAGGCCTCGGTCAGGATCTCGTCGAGAACGTCGGACTTGAGAGCGAGCTCGCCGAATCGCGCCAGCGCGGTCTGCTGGCGAAGCAGTTCCCCGGTCCGGCTCGCGTCCTGGTCATACATCCGGGGATAGGTGGCACATCCTGCCGCGAATGTCGCGCGTGAACTCGCGGCTCGGCTCTCGTCCCATGGCCCGGCGCAGCGTGGCGACTAGGACCCGAACTCAAGACTACTTGGACAGCTCAGCCTTGGCGCGGGACGACACTTGCAAGCGATCGAGACAGGCCTGGCGCTGCTGCTCGGCGGGCGCGTTCTCCTGCTGCCCTGTCTGGCACGCAAGCACGTCGTTGACCAACAAGCGTCCGATCCCGTCGCAAGGCTGGCCTTGCAGGTCGAAGAGGCGCACGGCCGTCTTGCGCGCGGCCAAGGGGCCGAGGTCGAGCGCGATGCGCCTGAGGATCACGCCATCCTTGCCGAACAGGATCAGGTCGAGGCGGAGCTGTGAGATCGGCTCCGGATCTGGATTGGTGACGACCATGTAGGCGCGGCAGCCAGCGGAGGCCGCAGCACCGCCGCCCGGCGCAGCGGCGGGCGGTGGCAGCGGTTCGAGCTTGTTCAGCTCGAGCGGGATCGGGACGGGCGGGTCAGCCCACGCCGGCGGCGCCCCGGGCAGGGCGGCGCAGAGAAGGGCCAGCATGGTCACCAGCCTCGCCGCCAGACCACTCCCCGACGCTATGCGTGCCATAAAGTCATCCTTCGAACGAATGTGCCGTCGTTGTCTGGCGGACCATCCGGGTTGAACCGTCCTGATCGGGTCACGGCGCAGCGACGGGCACGGCAGGCACCGCGCGACCGCTCGCGCCGCCTTCGCGGAGGTGCCGCACCCGCAGCGGCACCGGAGGATGGCTGAAGTTGACCAGGGCGAACAGTGGGTCTGTCGTCAGCGTAGAGGCGTTGTCGCGGGAGAGCTTGACGAGGGCGCTGATCATCGGGGCGGCGCCGACCATCTGCCGGGCGAAATCGTCGGCCTGATACTCGTGGCGCCGGCTCAGCCAGTTCGCTCCCGTAGCGACGAGAGGACCGGCCATCTGGATAACGAGGACGCAGACCATCAGCGCTAGCGCGTCGTCGCGATGGACGATCCCGAAGCTGCTGAGCAGCCAAGGCTGTTTGCAGAGGAAGCCGATGGCGAAGAACGCTACGAAGAGCAGCACCGCGGTCTGCAGCAGCCCGGTGAGGACGTGGCCCAGCTTGTAGTGGCCCAGCTCATGGGCGAGCACCGCCTCCAGCTCGGCTTCGGTGTTCTGCGCAACCAGGGTGTCGAACAGCACGATGCGCTTCATGCGGCCGAAGCCTGAGAAGTAGGCGTTGCCGTGGGTGGACCGCTTCGAGGCATCCATGACGAACAGGCCGGATGCCTCGAAGCCGCAACGCCGCAGCAGCGCCTCGACGCGTGCGCGCAGCGGGCCGTCGAGCGGCGTGAACCGGTTGAACAGCGGTGCGATCCACCGCGGGTAGGCCCCCATGAGGGCGATGATCAGCGCCGTCGAGCCTGCCCAGGCATAGACCCACCAGAAGCCGGACGCCGAACGCATCAGCCAGAACAGGCCGTAGAGCAGCGGGACGCCGATGCAGGCAGAGAGAGCGAGCGCCTTGAGCCGGTCCAACGCGAAGCGCAGCTTCGTCGTCCGATTGAAGCCGAACCGCTGCTCCAAGCGGAACGTGCGATAGGCGGCAAACGGCAGATCGAGCAGCGAGGAAACGAGGCTGACCGCAGCGATGAAGGCGACGCTGCGGGTCAGCCCGAGGCCGATCACGCTGGCGAGGCCGCCGTACAGGAGATCATACCCGAAAAACGCCCAGGCCAGCCCAACCGCCAAGCTGGTCACGGCTGCGACTCGGCCGAGTCGGAGGCGAGCGATCTCGTAGTCGGCCGCCCTCTGGTGCTCTACAAGGGGCACGGTCGCGGCGAAGTCGGAGGGCACCGCGGCGCGATGTCGTTCGACGTAGCGGGCCTGCCGCCGCCGCAAGTAGAGGTCGAAGAAGGTCGTCGCGACGGATACGGCGGCGAAGGCGATGAGCAATACCGGCATGGTTGCCTTGGGCGTGAAAACACTCAGGAGACGAGCAGCGGCGCTGAGATGGCGATGTCGGCGGCGAGCACCAAGGGAGTCACGCCAAGCCGGGCCTGGAGGATCAGCCGCCGAGGCGAAGCGCTACCCGTCGGCGCTCCTGCGCCGTCTGCCTGCGCCCTCTGGGCGAAATCCGCCGGCCCACGCGCCTCGCGCGGTATCCGCCCAGGACTTACCCGGTCCGTGATAAGGTCGCGGATAAGGTCGCGACACGACGAAGCCGATCTTACACGCATAGGGGCGGGGCTACTGCGCCCCGCCACACCCACTCGGATCGTTGTCTTGCATCACTCGCGTCGCTTAGGCCGGACCGATGGCGGACAGAGCGCCGGGCGTAAGGAGCCGACCCCTTGGAGAGGTGGGCAGCGGCGATGCGCCAACCCGAGCGGCCGCTTCGATCACGGCCGTCGCTGCGAATTCTACCCCCTCGTGCCTGCGCGTCCCTTGGCGGGAGCCTTGGTCTCGTCGGCGGCATTCAGTCGGTCGCGGACTTGCTTGGCCGGGGTAAATGCCAGCTTGCGCGAGGCAGCGATCTCGATCGCCGCGCCGGTTGCCGGGTTGCGGCCCTGCCGCGCAGCGCGCTCGTTGACCTTGAACTTTCCGAAGCCGCCGAGCGAGACCTCCTCGCCTTGGCCCGCGGTGTGGGCGATCGTCGAGAGAACGGTCTCGACCATGCGCTTGGCTTCAGCCTTACCTAGATTATGCTCGGCGGCAACCTTGTCGGCGAGCTCTGCGGTGTTCATGCACGCATCCTCCGTTGGCGATACCGATTCCCTAGCAGCGCCGATGCGGGCGCGGCAACCCAGGATTGCTGCGTTTCGGCGCTGAGGAGCCGTAAATGACCCCGTTCCAGCAAGAGTTGAGGCACATCGCCCTCCTGTTCTGGGCCTTCCTGGACTTCGTCCTGGCTTGGATCGCCTACGCCTGGCAATGGTTGCGAGACATGCTTGCCGAGTCCGGGGTACCGTCCACTCTCCAGACGGTCCTGCTGCTCGTCGTCGTCGCGCTGCTCGTCGTTGGAATGCTGCGGGTGATGGGAGGCCTGCTGCGGCTCGTGTTCGTCGTTGTGGTGGGCCTGCTCGTCGCGCGGGCGATCGGCGCTTTCTAGCGGTCTGAATTCAGCTGACAGATGGCGGGGACCATCTGTCAGCATCGCACCACTAGCCGCGCCCCAGAAATGGCATCGCCGTCGCCATCACGGTGAGGAACGGCACGTTCGCGTCGAGCGGCAGGCTCGCCATGTAGGCGACTGCATTTGCGACATGGGCAGCGTCCATCGTAGCCTCGGCGCGCGTGCTGCCGTCCGGCTGCAGAACCCCCTTGGCCATGCGCTCGGTCATCGGAGTTGCTGCGTTGCCGATATCGACCTGGCCGACGGCGATGCCGTAAGCCCGCCCGTCCAGGCCAAGCGCCTTGGTCAGCCCCGTGATCGCGTGCTTCGTGCTGGTGTAGGGCGCAGAGAACGGGCGCGGCGTATGCGCGCTGATGCTGCCGTTGTTGATGATGCGGCCACCGCGGGGC
Source organism: uncultured Alphaproteobacteria bacterium (assembly GCA_963839135.1). Lineage (GTDB taxonomy): Bacteria > Pseudomonadota > Alphaproteobacteria > Acetobacterales > Acetobacteraceae > CAWKEH01. The sequence goes on along the minus strand of CAWIUA010000047.1, from coordinate 12,913 downwards.
GACTGGCGCCGCATCTGACCGAACGCGGCCCGGGCGCAGAGATAGGCGCCCGTTAAATTCACGTGGACGACGCGCAGCCACTCCTCCACGGGCAGCTCGTCTGACGGCACGGGGGCAGCGCCGGTGCCGGCGTTGTTGAACAGGAGGTCGAGTCGCCCAAACCGCTCCACGACCTGCGCGAAGAGCCCGTCCACCTGCGCGGGATCGCCTACGTCAGTTGGGACGGATAGCGTTGCGGCTTCCCCGGCCTGTCCCGCCGTCTCTCGGAGCGGCTCCGCCCGGCGCCCGGCGAGCGCCACGGCCCAACCATCAGCCGCGAGTCGCAACGCGACCGCGCGTCCGACCCCGCTGCCCGCGCCCGTCACCAAGGCGATCCGATCCGTCATCGTTCGAGTCCTTCATGCGCCGTGCCTAGCTCTCCCCTGTATGCCGGGCTGGCGGCGCGGGGATCAAGGTGTCGCGGTCTCGACTCGGCCGAGCCGGGCGCGTATCTCCGCGTAAGCCGCCCGCACCGCTTCGACCCCGTGCCGCCGCTCGAGACGGCGGATCGTGAAATGGCCACGCGCGCGAGCGCGGAAATGCTGCATAAACAGTGTGTTGACAGCTATGCCTGCCGCCGCCCCCGCGAGCGGCACAGCCTGGCCCGCAACTTTCCAGGCGACCGGGACGCCGAAGCGAGCCGCGATCGTGGCGAGCACGCGCGGCATGGCGTCACTGAGCGCGAATCCGGCCGCGCCGCCGATGACCTCCGCAAGAGCCAAGCGGGCCGCGTAGTAGCCGCCCTCGCCCTCCGGGCCGCCGAATGCGAAAACCGCGAGGCATTCGGCCCGGCCTTCCTCGGTGCCGAGATCCTCTCCCTGCTCGGCGGCGATCCGCGCGATCTCGCGAAGCAGGAGCGCCGTCGTCGCGGGCAACTCGACGAGTGTTCCCGGCAGGCCAGCAGCACCCCCGGCAGCGCCGGTCACGGCGACCGAGGCGGTGCGCATCCATCGAGGGGCAGAGCGCCTGCCCCGGCCGACTCGCCACGTCGCCGCTGCGAGGGCAGCTTGCAGCGCGGTCGCTGCGGCGTCCTGCGCGAGAGCGAGCGTGGGTGCCGGGAAAGCGGACGCGGGGAGGATACGGCGCGTCCACTGCGCGCCGCCGCCGGCAGCGCGGCCGAGCAGGCTCGCGACTCGTCTCGTGAATCGATCCTGCTCCAGGAGACGCACGGCGCTCTCCAGCTCGACGAGCGCCTCGGCGTCGAGAGGAAGAGGATAGAGCTGCACGCTCGGCAAGGCAGGCAGGGTCTCGCTCATAGCCAGGATAACGCCGTGAGGGCTTCGTCGTCGCATCCTGGCGGTCCTTCATGACCGGCAAGGTTGCCCAAGGAGGGCGAACACGGGCTTAATCCACATGCCCTTCTCCTTGCTCCGAGGTCCGCCATGCGTCGCCTGCTCCCGCTGCTGCTCCTCGCCGCCTGCACGGCCGGACCGCCCCAGGGGCGGGTGGCTTATCAGCCTACGCCGGCGATGGAGGCTCAGCTCGTCGAGCTGCAGCGGCTACGGCCGCGGCCCTATCCGGACCTTACGCCGGAGGAGGCCCGGCGTCAGCCTCAGCTCCTCGATGCGGCGCGCGCCATCGAGAACGTCCGCGGCCTGCCGTATCCGGACCTGCCCGTGCCTGGGTTCCAGCTCATCTCGGCCGAGGGCGTGACCGGTCCCTTGCCGGGGCGGCTTTATCAGCCAAAGAACCCGAAAAACACACCGATGATCCTCCTTTTTGCAGGGGGGGGCTTCGTCACGCCCGACCTCGACGCCACCGACCTCACCGCGCGCGCACTCGTCGAGCGCACAGGGGACGTGGTTGTCGTGGTCGCGATGCGGCCCGCGCCGGGCGATCGGTTCCCGGCAGCCCACGATGACGCGCTCGCAGTCTTCGCCTGGGCGCGCAAGAATGCCCGCAGCTGGGGCGCTGACCCGAACCGGCTCGCGCTCGGCGGCGAGGGCACAGGCGCGCTGCTCGCGCTCGCCACGGCCATCGCGGCGCGGGATGAGCACGCTGCCATGCCGGACCACCTGATCCTCATCACGCCTATGGCCGCACCGCCCTCCGACAACGCCTGGGCGCGCGCCCGGCCGCGGACCCTCACGGACGTGCGCTGGGACCTTCGCCAATACGCGGGCAGCCCGATCCCGGCGGATCCGCGGCTCGACCCGCTGCACCTTGCCGACCTGCGCGGATTGCCGCCGGTCACGATGGTTCTCGCCGAGGGTGACCCGCTGCGCCCGGACGCGAAAGCCTTGCTCGACCGGTTGCGAGCCGCCGGTGTGCCGGCGCAGGCGCGGCTCTATCCCGGCGCCTCGGCCGAGTTCTTCCCCCTCGGCCAGACGGTGCCCGAGGCTGCCGGCGCCGATGCCTTCGTCGCCGACCAGCTCCGCGCCGCGTTCGGACGGTCCTGATCTACGGGATTGCGGAATGCGCGCATATGCGCGTAATCTGCTGTGCTATCCCGCGGAGGGAATGATGCCTCGTATCCACCCGGCCTGGCGCGTCGCAGCCTGCGCCTTCCTGGTCTTGATCGTGGCGGCGGGCGTCCGCTCGATGCCGAGCGTGCTCATCGTGCCGCTGGAAGACGAGTTCGGCTGGTCGCGCGCGACGATCTCGGGGGCCGTCGGCGTCAATATCGTGCTCTACGGGCTGGCCGGGCCGTTCGCCGCGGCCCTGTTCGAGCGGTTCGGGCTGCGGCGCACCGCGGCGGCGGCGCTCGCGCTGATCGCGGCGGGCGTGGCGCTCACGCCGCTGATGCGCCACTCGTGGCAGCTCACGCTTCTCTGGGGCGTCGTCGTCGGCGCGGGAAGCGGCGTGACGGCGCTCGTGCTCGGCACGACGGTCGCCGCGCGCTGGTTCGAGCGGCGGCGGGGCCTCGTCGTGGGAATGCTCTCGGCGGCGACGGCGACCGGGCAGCTCCTATTCCTGCCCGTTCTCGCGAGCCTCGCCGAGAACCGAGGCTGGCGCGCGGCATCGGTGCTCGTCGCCGTCGTGGCGGCGGGAGTGATCCCGCTCGTGCTCCTGTTCCTCCGCGACCGCCCGGCAGATCTCGGCATTCCCCCCTTCGGCGGCGACCGCATCGTGCCCTACGTGCCGCCCGCGATTAATCCGGCGAAGCGGGCGCTGCTGGCGCTGCGCACCGGGCTGGGCCGGCGCGATTTCTGGCTGCTCGGCGGGACCTTCTTCATCTGCGGCGCGAGCACGAACGGCCTGATCGGCACGCACCTGATCCCGGCCTGCGTGGACCATGGCATCCCCGAGGTGCGCGCCGCGTCGCTTCTCGCGGCGATGGGCGTGCTCGATCTCGTGGGCACGACCTTATCGGGGTGGCTGTCAGACCGTATCGACAATCGCGTGCTGCTGGCCTGGTATTACGGGCTGCGGGGGCTGTCGCTGCTGTTCCTGCCGTTCGCGCTGGACGTGGGAATGATGGGATGGGGCGGACTGGCCACGTTCGCGGCCTTCTATGGCCTCGACTGGATCGCGACGGTGCCGCCAACGGTGCGGCTCACGGCGCGCTGCTTCGGCGAGCAGGAGGCGCCGGTGATGTTCGGCTGGGTCGCGGCGTCGCACCAGCTCGGGGCTGGCGCTGCGGCGTGGCTCGCGGGCGTCGTGCGGGTAGGCACGGGAAGCTACATGACCGCGTTCATGGTGTCGGGCGGGCTATGCCTCGTCGCGAGCATCATGGTGGCGTTCATCGGCGTGGCGCCGCGACGGGCGCAGGCGACGGCGTGATCTTGGCGAGAGCTTTTGCCCCTGGTGCCATCGGATCAGTCCCGCGCTGCAAGCACATCGGTGATGTCGAAGGTCAGCTACGCTCGGCTGATCATCTCATCGATCGCTCGGATAATACGATCCTGATCAGCGTCCGGCAGGACGCCTACAACGTCGTTCAGGCGACCCGTAGGAACCGTGGCGATGTTGAGCGGGTCTGCATACACGTTCTGTCCTAGCACCGTGAGGTGCGGAGTCAGCGGATGATCTGGCGGTGCGCCGGGCGCGCAGCGGACCAGCGGCATCACGACACGTCCGATGCTGCGGCCGAGACGGGTCGATTGGATTTGGAGCACAAACAAGATATCTCCCGCGCGGCCGGGATTTTTGTGAATTTCGAATTGCGCCACGATGGCCTAAAGAGTTGAGAACTCGTCTGACAGGAAGCCGTGACGTTCGTGAGACGCATTCAATGCAGATACGACCGCGTCGATTTTCTCGTCCTCTGCCCGTTGCCGCGCTTGCTCCTCCTGAACAAAACCAGCCAACAGATCTTCAACGGTCCTAGACAAGTTGTTGGTCAGAGATTTCACGCGCGCTAAGAGGTCCGAATTCAGCGACAGGTTGACCGCTCGGCGCGGAGCGCGACGGTCGTAACTATCGACCTCAGCTGCGCTCGCTCTCATCTCGGCGCCCAACAATGTATGAACGGCATATGATATGCGCATAACATGCGCAAACGCAAGCGCGACTGATGTCTACCCTCACCGAACGAAGTAGGCGACCAGAGCACCGAGGACGGCGAAGGCACCGAGGAGTCCGACGCAGCGGAGCGCCGCTGTTTGCAAGCTCGGACCGAGAAGGCCGCGCAGTAAGGAGTCGCTCGGGTTCGCCATCGCGCCGTCATAGCCCGGCTCCCTGCGCTGGCCAAGGCTGGGCGAGCCGGGCTATGCGCGAGCGATGTCCCCTGCCCTCCCCCGCGTCGCAGCCCTGACTATGGTGCGCGACGAGGCGGCCCTGTTGCCCCTGTGGTGCCAGCACTACCTGCGCCAGGTCGGCGCCGGGAACCTCTTCGTCCTAGACCACGGCAGCCAGGACGGCGGCACGCAGAACATCCCGGCGCACGTGACGCCCTTGCCCGACGCGCCGCTCGACGAGGACTGGCGTGCTGCGTGCGTGACTGCGGTCGCGCGGGAACTGCTGGCGCGCTATGACTGGGTCGTCCACTCGGACGCCGACGAACTGGTGCTCGCGGACCCACGGCACTTCCCCACACTCGCCGACTACGCGGCGGCAGAACCCTCCCCCGCGGCACGCGCCATAGGGCTGGACCTGCACCAAATCCTCGGCGAGGAGGAGCCATTCGACCCGGCGCTTCCGCTTGGCGCCCAGCGGCGCTGGGTTCGCTTCGCGGCCAGCATGTGCAAGCCGGCGCTGGTGAGCGAGGCGGTTCGGTGGACGCCGGGCTTTCACGAAAGCGAGCCGCCGGGCCGGTTCGGCGCGCTCTACTGCGTGCACCTGCGCTACGTGGACCTCCGCATGGGCCTCGCGCGTCTTGCGCGCACGCGTGCCCGCGCGGCATTGCCGGGCACTAATCCGCACCAGCGCGTGCCGGATGCCGAGTTCGAAACGTTGATGCGCAACGTGGCCGCGCTGCCGCGGCAGGCGGACGTGCCGTTCGACCCGGCGCTGCCGCCGCTACATCCCTGGATCGAGCGGGTCCAGGCCGGCGCCGATCTCGAGCTGGCGGGCGACGCGCTGTGGGAGCTGCCGCCGCGGTTCCTGGCGATGCTGGGAGGTTAAAGCGGATAGCTACTCCACGCCGCGCTCGGCGAGGATCAGCAGTGCCTGGGCGATGCGTTCCGGAGACATCTGCAGGTCGGCCTTGCCGAAATCGAGCGCGGACTCCGGCATGCCCTGGTGCGGCGCCGTGTCGAGGCGCTGGACCATGGTGGCGCCGCCGCGGCGGCGAACGGCTAGGACGCCGGCCGTGCCGTCGCTGAGCGCGCCGCTCAGCACTACGGCAACGGCATGGCGACCGAGCACCGCGGCCACGCTGCCCAGGAACACGTCCACCGATGGGCCGCCCAGGCGCGGCCTGGGACCGGCACTAACACAGAAGCGCCCAGCTTCCGTCAAGATCAGGCTCGCGCCGGCCGGTGCTATGTGCACCGCGCCCGGCCGCGGTCTCTCGCCGTCCGCCGCCCACGCGCAACGCAACGCCGTGCGACACCCGAGCACCTGCGGCAATCGACTGTCGCGCCCCGCCGCGAGGTGCTGGACTACGACGATGGGGACGGCGAAGTCGGCCGGAAGTGGCGCGAGGATAGCAACGAGCGTGGGAATGGCGCCGGCGGAGCCGCCGAGGACTGCGAGCCTATAGTGGTCGATCTCCGGCACGCAGACGGCGCGGGTCGAGGGTGCGGACACGATCCTGTGTTGGGAATCGAACACAGTAAGATATCTAACATAGGTCGGAGCGCTTTGTGCAACCCGGTGCGATCAGCCGCGTCTGCAATCGTGGAGACTGTCCCGATGGATGAAGCCACGCTCAGGACCGAGACGCGCCGCAACGCCCTCCTCGCCGCGCTGCCGGCGGAGGAGCACGAGTTGCTGGGCCGCAGGATCGAGCCGGTCCAACTGTCCTTGAAGCTCGTGATCGAGGAGCCTGGCCAACCCGTCGAGTATGTCTGGTTCCCGCACAGCGGCGTGGTGTCCATCGTCTCGGAAATGGAGGACGGCGGTACGGTAGAGGTGGCCACGGTCGGTCGCGAGGGGTTCGTGGGGCTGCCACTGGTCCTCGACGCTCGCGCGATGCCGTATCGTACCTTCACGCAAGTCCCAGGAGAGGGGGAGCGCATCCCGGCCGCCGCCTTTACGGCGCTGCTCCCAAGCCTGCCGACGCTGCATCGCTTGATGCTGCGCTACGCGATGACGCTGGTGACGCAGATCGCCCAAGGGAGCGCCTGCAATCGGCTGCATCCGGTCGAGGCCCGTTGCGCGCGCTGGCTGCTGATGACTCACGACCGCGTGGACAGCGACGCCTTCCCGCTCACCCAGGAGTTCCTGTCGCAGATGCTCGGCGTTACCCGGCCGAGCGTGTCCATCGCGGCGGGGATGCTGCAGAGGGCCGGACTGATCCATTATGCGCGCGGCGTGGTGCGGATCCTCGACCGTCCCGGCCTGGAGGCTGCGTCGTGCGAGTGCTACCGCATCATCGCGGGCGAGTTCCGCCGCCTAGTCGGAACCGACGTTTAGCGGGCGCGACGGCACCGTCACCTGGCAAGCCGGCCACGTCTCGTCCAGCAGGCGCCGTGAACGCTCCAGGATCTCCAGGGATTGCGCGATCAGAAAGAGATCGTAGCTCACCATGTGCGTCCGTTCGGACGCGGGCGGTCTTGAAGGCTGCTTCGTCGGGCATCTCGCAGAGTTTGCGCCCGATATGACAGGATCGTGAGCCGCCATCCATCTCCGAGCCGATAGAGGCCGCGCCGCCTCCCCGCGGCCTGCCTGGCTCTGGAATTAGGAGCGCGGGGCGAACGCGGCCAACACGTTGCCGGCCTGTCCGCCATACAATCCATAACCGGAATTCACGAAGATCATCCCGCCCACGACGGTCGGCCCCGCGGAGTCGAGGGAGCCGCCGCTTGCCGCAACGCCGTTCACGGTCGTGCACGGCTTGGCCAAGTCGTAGTCCCACAGCACGCGGCCGTCCGCGGCCGAGTAGGCGCGGAGATGGCCGTCCACGGAGCCGGAGAGAACGTAGTCCGGCGTTGCCGTGACCGCGGCGGACTGCGCTGGGCTGCAGCTGGTGCGGTGCGCGCAGGAATTCGCCGGGAGCGCGCTCCAGAGCACCGCTCCCGTCGCTGCCGCCAGCGCGTGCAGGCCGCCGCCCCGGTTCGGGTCGAGGGTGATCGGGGTCAGGCTCAGGAGCGCAAGGTCGGAGACTGCGGCATAGATGGTCTTTCCGTCGGTTGCCGTACCCCACTGCACGCCGCCCAGCGGACCGCCCGTGCCGACGCGCGTCTTCCACACGATCCGCCCATGGTCGTCCGGATCGAGCGCCCAGACCATCCCGGATTTCTGGCCGATCACGAGCAGGCGCTTGCCGTCGTCCAGCGTGACGAGGTTGGCCGAGGCACCGAGGTCGTAATCGGGGCCATGCGGCTCCGGGCAGTTCGCCTTGTTCGCAGAGAAGCACGCGACGTTACCCACGTCGCCGGCCAGCAACTGATGGGACCAAACAATCTTCCCGGTATCGAGCGAGAGAGCAAGGACCGCGTCGCTCGTCGCCGTGGCGGGGGCGGAGTGATTATCGCCCGTCCCGACGTAAAGGACCCGGCGCTTCTCGTCGATCGTCGGTGCCGACCAGACCGAGGCGCCCGATGGTCCCCAGAGCTGCGTGCCGATGCTGTTCTTCCCTTGCGGCGTCGCCTCCGGGATCGTGGGTGTGGTCCAGATCGTCTCTCCGGTCGCGGCGTCGAGCGCGAAGACGGCGCCTCTGCCCTTGCAGCACTCATATTTCGGGTTGATCGCGGCACTGTCGTCGCCGCCCGAGTAGGGAACGTAGAGCCGTCCCTCGAACAGCACCGGCGCGCCGGTCACCTGGTTATGCGGGTCCTCATCAGGCGCCACCTTCCAGACCGTCTGACCCGTCACCGCGTCAACCGAATAGACATGGCCGCGGCGGTCGCCGAACAGCGCGACATCCCGGCCGCCGACTCGCGCGACGGTGAGCGCGGTCCGCACGCCGGTGCTCGCCGAGTAGTCCCAGTAGTAGCAGCCGGATTGCGCGTCGAGCGAATAGACGTGCCCGCTCTGGCTTCCGACATAGACGCGGCCGCCAATGACCGTGGGCTGCCCGAACACCGCGATCACGCCAGGGAAGCCAAAGGCCCACTTCAGGTCGAGCTGCTTGAGCTGCGACGCGCCGATGCCCGGCTCGCGCTGGAAGCGCCAGTTCTCAAGATTCGCGCCCCAGCCGTTGAACGACGGCCCGCTCAGCGCGACCGGCGGCGTGCCGCTGCAGCGGCCCGCCATCGGGGTTTCGGCACCAACCTTCTTGCCCGTAAGGTATTCGGCGAGTGCGACGCGCTGCTCGGCCGTGAGAGCTGAGCCCGGCGCCTTCATGATCCCGTTGGTGAGCGCTTCGACGATGAAGTTCGGCGACATCGCGCGGAGCGACGTGCGGGTCGGGGCGCGCGTCGCCGGGTTGCCGTGGCAGACGGCGCAGTTCTGCTGAAACAATTCCTCTTGTGCGCTCTTCGCAGCGGTCATTTGCTGCGCAGAGGCACGATCCGATGCGAGGGCCGCACCGAGCAGCAACACCACGGCGATTACCAGGCTTCGTGCCCTGAGCATGACTACGCTCCAGGATAAGCCTCTCCGCGGCCTATGCTAGCGGCCGAGTTCTGACGTTTCTACCTCGAACTGGGATGGGGCATTGACGCGCCCCCGGCTACGACGGCCGCCTGCTCCGTAGGGCGGCCGCGAGCGTGCCGTCGTCGAGCACGTCGAGCGCGCCGCCGAACGGCACACCCTGGCCCACGCGCGTGACCTGCACACCGTAGGCGCGCAGCCGCTCACCGAGCCAATGCGCGGTCGTGGCACCGTCCACGGTAGCGCCGAGGGCGAGGATCACCTCGGCGACGCCGCCGGCCTCGATGCGGGCGAGCAGGGCGGTGACGTTGAGGTCCTCCGGCCCGGTGCCCGCGAGGGCGGAGAGCGTGCCGCCGAGGACATGGTAGAGGCCGCGGTAGATGCCGGCCCGCTCCAGCGCCCAGAGATCGCCCACGCCTTCCACGACGCAGATCAGCGAGCGGTCGCGCTGCGGGTCGGCGCAGATCGAGCACGGGTCCTGGCTGTCGAGGTTGCCGCACAGGCTGCACGGGCGCACCGCGCGCGCGGCGTCGCTCAGCGCCGCGGCAAGCGGCATCATGCGCGCCTCGGGCTGCTGCAACATGCGCAGCGCCGCGCGCCGGGCGCTGCGCGGACCGAGGCCGGGCAGCTTGCTCAGCAGCCCGATCAGCCGCTCGACTTCCGGACCTCCCATCAAAGCAAAGCCATCAGAACGGGAGCTTCATGCCCCCCGGAAGCTGCATCCCGCCGGTGACCTTGGCCATCTCCTCGCTCATGATCTCCTCGATCCGGCGTTTCGCCTCGGTGTGAGCGGCGACGACGAGGTCTTCCAGCATCTCCATCTCGGCAGGGTCGGCGAGCTTGGGGTCAACCTTGAGGCGCTTCATGTCGCCCTTGCCCGTGAGCGTCACCGTGACCAACCCGGCGCCGGAGGTGCCTTCCACCTCCATCGCCTCCATCTTGGCCTGCATTTCCTGCATCTTGGCCTGCATCTGGCTGGCCTGCTTCATCAGGCCGGAGAGGTTCTTCACGGCTCGTTCTCCTCAAGATCAAAGGGTTCCATGTCGGCCGGCTCGGCGTCGAGCGGGGCAAATTCGGGCAGGTCAGGCTCCGCCATGAGAGACGGCGCCGCGGGAGCGGCCTCTTGTTCGGCCGGGCCGAGCCGCGCGCCGGGGAAGGCCTCCAGGATGGCGCGAACGAGCGGATGCCGGGCGGCCTCTTCGAGGCGGGCAGCGCCGGCCGCTTCGTCCTGCTCTGCCAACGTCGGCTCGCCGGGCGTGTGCGACAACGCGATCGTCCAGCGTGTCCCAGTTGCCTCGTGCAGCAGGGCGGCGAGGCGGGCGGCGAGGTCGCGCGCCGCGCTCGGCTCGGGACGCAGCTCGATGACCTGCGGTGCGAAGCGCACCAGGTGAACTGCGTGGCGCAGCATCCCCGCGAGCACCGGCTCGCGCCGGTCAGCGACGAGGGCGACGACGTCGCGGAAGCTGGCGAGAACGGGACCGGAGGGCGCTGGGGCGGGAGATGCCGGCGGTGCTTCGGCCAGCGCCGTCGCTCCCACCGTGCGGCCCGCAGGCGCGAGCGGCACCGGTTGGGACGCGGTGCCGTCACCCTGGACCCGCCGCACCAGCTCGCCCGGCGGCGGCAGGTCCGCGACGTAGCAGAGGCGGATCAGCACCATCTCGGCGGCGGCGCGGCGGTCCGCCGCCTGCTCCACCTCCTGCACGCCGCGGAGCAGCATCTGCCACGCGCGGCCGAGGACGGGGATGCTCAGCCGGTCCGCGAGCGCGGCACCGCGCACGCGCTCGGCCTCGGGCAGCTCGGCCGAGTCGCGCAGGGCGGGCACGACCTTGAGGCGGGTCAGCGTGTGCGCGAGCTCGAGCAGGTCGCCGAGCACCAGACCTGGGTCGGCGCCGCGCTCGTGCGCCTGCGCGGAGAGGGCGAGCGCGTCGGCCGGGCGGCCGCCGAGGCAGGCTTCGATCAGGTCGAACACCATGAAGCGGTCGGCTAGGCCGAGCATGTCGGTGACGGCCTCCGCCGTCACCTCCGCGTCGTCGTCCGCCCCATCTCCCCTTTGGGCGATGGCTTGGTCGAGCAGCGAGAGGCCGTCGCGCGCAGAGCCGTCGGCGGCGCGGGCGATCAGTTCCAACGCGCCGGGCGCGACGCGCGCGCCCTCGGTCTCCGCGATGCGGCCGAACAAGGCGGCGAGATCGGCGAGCGGCACCCGGCGCAGGTCGAACCGCTGGCAGCGGGACAGCACCGTGACCGGCACTTTCCGGATCTCCGTCGTCGCGAACACGAATTTCACGTGCGGCGGCGGCTCCTCCAAGGTCTTGAGCAGCGCATTGAACGCGTTGCGCGAGAGCATGTGGACCTCGTCCACGATGAACACCTTGGTCCGCGCCTGCAGCGGCCGGTAGCGGGCGGCGTCGATGATCTCGCGCACGTCGTCCACGCCGGTGCGCGAGGCGGCGTCCATCTCGATCACGTCGGGATGCCGGTCGGCGAGGATGGCGACGCAGTTGGGGCAGGTGCCGCAGGGATCGGCCGTGGGACCGCCCTTGCCGTCCGGCCCGGTGCAGTTGAGGGCGCGGGCGAGGATGCGCGCCGTCGTCGTCTTGCCGACGCCGCGGACGCCCGTGAGCATCCAGGCGTGGGCGACGCGGCCCATGGCGAAGGCGTTGCGCAGCGTGCGGACCATCGCGTCCTGGCCGACCAGGTCCTCGAAGCGCGTCGGGCGATACTTGCGGGCGAGGACGCGGTAAGGCGCCGCGGGAGGCGCCGGCGCCACAGGCGCGTCCCCGAACAGGCCGGGTCCCTCCGCTGGCGGGTCGGGGAGAACTTCGTCGAGCAGGCCGGACATGCGCGGCGGGGTCTATCCTTGCGCCGCCGCGGCGGCCTGGGTGTAGGGTGGGGAGCCGGTGCGACGACCCGGGCGGGAACCTACTGCGGCTGCTTCCTTCCGGACCTGACCGGGTTGGCAGGGCGCTCGTCCGCCGCCGACCCCCCACCCGCTTATATCATGCGGGAGGGGGCCGGGGGCAAGCCGCCGTCGCGGGCACGCCTATCCCGTCCCGACAGCTTTCATGCGGAACAGCTGCGCCCAGCCCTCGACGTCGGCCAGCATGAGCGTCACTACCTCGAACAGCTCCGCCCCGAGGAGCTGCGAGGCGAGCGGCCGGTCCACCTTGATCGCGCCGATCCGCGCCTTCGCCTTGCGCAGCGCGTCGAGCATCCGCTCGGATTGCTCGGCCAGCACCTCCATCTCCTCATAGGCGCCGATGCCGAAGAACGCCGCCGAGGCCGCGGGCAGCAGCGCCGCGACGATGGCGAGCCAGGGGGCGAGCCAGGGCGCGGCGCCACGGCCCAGCCCGGTCAGGAGCAGGACCGCCTTCACGGCCACGAACAGGAGCGTGAGGATGAACAGCCTCTCGCCCCAGCGCTGCAAGACGCTCGCGTTGTGCTCCTTCGACGCCTGCCGCCGCTCGTGGAAGCCGATCTGTCCGGCAAGCAAGTCCCGTTCGATCTGGCCCTGCGCCACCCGCAGCCGCTCTTCCGAGAACACCCCCTCGGGCAGCGGCGTTGCCCGGACCGTGGCCGCGAAATGCCAGCCGATCCAGCCGCGCCCGGACCGCCCGGCGAGGCCCGACACGTCCACGCCCGGCAGGCTCCAGCCGAGCACTGCCAGCCTCGTCTGCAAGCGGAACAGCTCAGCCACCAGCCGGTAGCTGATGTAGCGCTCGTGCCAGCGTTGCTGCAGGTTCACCACCACGAGGCCGAGGATCAGGAGCAGCAAGGCAAGCTCGACCAGGGTCGT
>CAWIUA010000046.1:0-44530 GCA_963839135.1 uncultured Alphaproteobacteria bacterium | reverse complement strand
GGTTCTCGACGAGGAAGCGCCGCACGGCATCGGTGAACTGTCCGGGGTCCTGAAGGAACGAGAAGTGGCTGGTGTTGGGCAGGATCAGTAGCCCGGCCCCAGGGATTTGGGCGGCAATCTGCTCGGTGTGCGGCCGCTTGATCGCCTCGTCGTGGTCGCCGTCCACTACCACCACCGGGATGCTGATCGTCCTGAGCTGCGCGGCCGTCCAGTTCGGCTGCGTCGCCCACATCTTGCTGATGGCGTCCACGAACGCGGCGTATTCCTTCGGCGTGGCCGAGAGCTTCTCGTATTCGTGCCCGGCACGCTCGATGTAGGCGGCGAAGGTCGGGTTCTTCTCGACGTTGTCCGCGACGCCGCTCGGATCGGTGTTGGCCGCGAACGAGAACACCTTGCTGACGCGCGCCGGGTGGCGCAGCGCCAGATCGAGCCCGAGGATCGCGCCGTCGCTCCAGCCGACCACGGCCGCCTTGTCCACTTTCAGGTAGTCGAGCAGGCCGACCACGTCGTCGGCCATCAGGTCGTAGCCGTATGGCCGTTCGTCGCGCGTGCTGCGGCCGTGGCCGCGGCTGTCCATCACGATGACTTTGTAGTGCTTGGCCAGTTCGGGTACTTGCAGCCCCCAATAGTTCGCGTTGGCGAGGCCGCCGTGGAGCATGACCACCGGCTCGCCTTCGCCGAACACCGCGTACCAGATCTTGATGCCGTTCACTGGCGCGAGCCCGCTCTGAGAGGTTGCGGGCAAGGTCGGCGTAGGCGGCAGCGTCATCCAGCGCGGCGTGGTCTCAGCGAGGGCAGGGCCGGACGAGGCGAGCAGCAAGGCGGCAAGCAAGGGACGGCGGGCGATCATGGGCATGGCCTCCAGTCGTTGTGCAGGTGGCTCGGTCAGACTAGCGTGACCGTATCGTAGCTATCAACGCGCCTCCTGGACGATCTCGTCACCCGGCGCATACCCCCACACGGCCCAGAGCGGGTCGGCCCTGCCCGCTGGCACGAGCGCGCGCGCCTCGACCCGCTCGAACCCGGCACGATCCAGGTAGAGTGTCACGAGCCGGCACTGGTCCGGTCCCCGCAGCGCCTGCCAGATCGCGACGGCCTTGGTCGGGAAGCAGCGGTTCGAGAAGCTGATCGCCACGACCCCACCCGGCCGCAGCACCCGCTGTACCTCCCGCAGCACCGACACGGGCCGCTGCAGGTATTGGATGGAAACGCAGATGAGCGCCGCGTCCACACTGGCGGAGGCGAGCGGCAGGTTCGGGTCCTGGTTGAGGTCCTGGACGAAATAGCGGGACAGCCGCGGGTTCGCGGCGAGTTCCTGCTCGTTCATGCCGTGGCCGATCACCTCGGCGTAGGCGATCTCGGGCGGCAGATGGCTGACCCAGCTTCCCATCAGGTCGAGCACGACGCCGCGTTGCGGCACGAGCGCGCGGTAGAGCGCGGTGACAGCGGCGATGGCGGCGTCGTCTATGTGGGTCACGAGGCGTTGCTCGCGGTAGAACAGGGAGTCGGCCGAGGAATCGGCCTTGGCGAAGGCGCCCCGCGGCAGCTCAGGCAGATCGGCGTCATCGGTCATGGCCGGGAGATGAGGCCGGCCGGAGCGAGGGAAAGGGCCGCGGCCATTTCATTCCTGGCTTCCATCCCGGCGTCCGTGAGGGTAGCAATGATGCAACGACCCGCCAGTGCCGGCAGCAGAGGAGACGTGTCATGCGCCATCGCCCTTCCTGGTGCGCGGCTGCCGTAGCAGTCGCGCTGCTCGCGGCGCGCGCCGACGCGGCCAGCGGCCCCGCTGCGACCAGCGGCGAGATACTCTGGGACACCTACGGCATCCCGCACATCTATGGGCCGGACCTGCTGACCGTCGTGCGCGGCTACGGCTACGCCCAAATGGAGAATCACGCGGAGACGCTGCTGACCAACATCGCAGCCGCGCGCGGTCGATCGGCCGAGTATTTCGGGCCGGGCACCAGCAACGCGAATGTGCAGAACGACGTCATGGTCCGGACGGAGGGCATCCCTGACCGCGCCGCCACGTGGCTACAGAAGGGCGGCGCGTTCCAGCAGGCGGTGATCCGGGCCTTCGTGAATGGCGCGAATGAGTATGGCGCGCGCCACGGCGACACCATCGCCCCTGCGATCCGGACGGTGCTGCCGCTCGTGCCGACCGACATCCCCGCCGGCGAGCAGCATACCATCCATTTCACCTTCATGCCGGAGCAGGACAACGTCCCCGCCCTGATCGCGGCCTGGCAGAAGGGCGGCCTTGCCGCCGCCAACGCGCTCGCCGCCAGCTTCACCCCGGCGGGATCGAACGGCTGGGCGCTCGCGCCTCAAAAGAGCGCCAGCGGCAACGCGATCCTCATGGGCAACCCGCACCTGCCCTGGGGCAACAACCAGCCGATCCCAGGGCTGGGCCTCTATCAGTGGATGGAAGCCAACCTGGTGATCGGCGACCCGGCATCGCCTAGCCTGAACGCCAGCGGCGTCAGCTTCCTCGGAAGTCCTTTCATCGGCATCGGCTACACCGACGCCATCGGCTGGACCCATACCAACAACACGATCAAGAACGCCGACCTCTACGAGCTGCAGCTCACCGCAAGCGGCGGCTACCAGTTCGGCGGCGCCGCGCTCCCGCTGCAGCATCGCCAGGACGCGATCAGGATCCTCCAGCCGGACGGCTCCCTCGCCAGCCAGACGATTGACATCTACGCCTCCGTCCACGGACCGATCGTCGCGCGGAACGGCAGCAAGGCGCTGGCGCTCCGGGTAGCAGGGCTCGATGCCCCTTCGCTCGTCACGCAGTACCTGGGGAATGATCCAGGCCCACACCCTGGGCGAGTTCATCGCCGCGAACTCGGCGCTGCAGATGCCCTTCTTCAACGTGATTTACGCCGACCGCGACGGCGACATCATGTATCTGTTCGGTGGCCGGCAGCCGGTCCGGAACGGCGGCACTTGGGCCGACTACGCCGGCATCCTGCCCGGCAACGACCCGGCCGCGCTGTGGACCGCGACATTCCCGTGGGAAGCCCTGCCCCGCGCCATAGATCCGCCGGGCGGCTTCGTCGCCAACAGCAACAACCCGCCCTGGACGAGCGACTTCCCGGAGACGATGAACCCCGCCAACTACCCTGCCTACGTCGCGCCCAACTTCATGGCGCCGCGGCCGCAGAATGCGGCGCTGTATCTCCTCTCCCTCCCGCGCCTCACGGCGCAGCAAGTGCTGGCCGGCAAGGAGAGCACGCATATGCTGCTTGCCGACCGCGTGCTGCCCGACCTGATCGCGGCGGCGCAGGCGTCCGGGAACGCGGTCGCGCAGCAGGCGGCTTCCGTGCTCGCGGCTTGGGACCGTACCGCCGACGCGACGAGCCGAGGCGGCGTGCTGTTCGAACGCTGGTTCGATACAGCCATCGCCGACCCGAACATGCCGCTAGACAATACGATCAACTTCTACTCGCCCTACCCCAAGTTCCGCATCGGCTGGTCGGCCGCGAACCCGCTCACCACCCCGCAGGGTCTTGCCGCGCCGGCCGAAGCCGTCGCCGACTTGGTCGCCGCCGCGCAAGCGGTGCAGGCAGCCTACGGCGCGCTCGACGCCGCCTGGGGCGACGTGCACCGGACGGTCCTCGTCACGCACGATCCGACGTTCCAGCAGCCGATCCCTGTCTCGAACGACCCGGAGAGCGGGCCGGACGATCCGTTCGGCCCGGTGCGCGTCGTGAACCCCTTCCCTGCCCAGGACGGCTCGCAGGACCTCTGGTCCTACGGCGGCGACGGCTACGTGCAGCTCGTGGAATTCACCCCTGGCGGCGCGCAGGCGCAGTCGTTGCTGGGCTACGGCAACGCGTCACGCCCTGGCTCGCCGCACATCACCGACCAGCTGCCTTTCTTCGACGCCAAGACGCTGCGCCCGGCGTGGCGGACGCGGCAGGATGTCGAACAGCACGCGATCGCGCGCGAGCAGTTCTAGGCAGGCTACGTCAGGAAATTCCACCCGCGAGCGCGGCCACGATCTCCGCCGCACTCGCGACGACGGGTGGCCAGTCGCCGGCCCGTGACTGCCGCAGGAGGCGCACCGTCGGATACCAGGGCGTGTCCTCGCGCCGATAGAGCCAACGCCAGCAATTGTCGTAGCGGTCGAGCAGGAGCACGGTCCTGCCGAGCGCGCCGGCGAGATGGGCGACGGCAGTGTCCACGCTGACGACGAGATCGAGCGCTTCGACGATCGCCGCCGTATCCATGAAGTCCCGCACGCCATCCATGACCTGGAGCACGCCGGGCGGCGCCGGGCTGCCCCATTGCAGGCTTACCGGGACCGTGCCGGGCACGGCGAGCAGCGGCGCAAGCAGGGCCGGGTCGAGGCTGCGCAGCCGGTCGGTCGCGACCGCCGCGGGATCGCTCTTGCGCGCAGCACCCGCCCAGACGAGGCCCACGCGCAAGCCCGGCGACTCGGCGAAACGGTCGGCCCAGCGCGCCGTCTCGGCCGGAGCCGCGCGCAAATAGGGCACCGCGGCAGGGATCGTTTCCGGCTCGGTTCCGAACACGGCTGGGAGATCCAGCATCGGCGCGATCAGGTCGCAGTGCGGCGGCGGCCTGTCCATCGTCGCCACGGCGGCGACGCCCGGCACCGTCGCGACCAGCCGAGCGAGCGGCGGCGGCACCCAAGCCACCACCTCCGCGCCGCGCGCCGCGAGCAGGGCGGCGTAGCGGATCAGCATGATCGTATCGCCGAACCCTTCCTCGTGGACGAGGAGCACGGTCCGGCCCTCGACAGGCTGGGCGAGGTCGAGGCGTGGCCCCGGAGGCATCGCCGCATGGCCCGGCAGCTCGTGCCGGCACTGCCACGCCGCGAAGCCCTCAACGAAGCGCCCGGCCTTGAGCAGGCTCATAGCCCGGTTCAGCCGAAGCTGCGGTTGCGGGTCGAGGGCGACGGCAGTGTCGTGCGCGGCCTCGGCCTCGGGAAAGCGCCCCTCGGCGGCGAGCGCCTTGCCCAGGTTGCTCCAGGTCGCGGCGTCGCCGGGCCGCGCCGCGGCGGCGGCCTCGAAGCAGGCGATGGCGCCCGGCACGTCGCCCAGCTCCGCGAGCAGGGCACCAAGCCGCGAATTGTCTGGGCGCAACGCGGTCACGGCGCGGACAGAGGCAGCAGCGTCATCATGCCGCCCGCGCCGCTGCAGGATGCCGGCGAGGTCGCGCACCGGATGGGCGTGGTCCGGCCGGACGCGCGCCACCGCATCGAGCAGCGGTGCGGCCTCGTCGAACCGGCCCATCGCCCCGAGGCCGAGCGCGTGGAGCAGAGCGGCTTCAACGTCGCTGTCGCCCTGCACATACGCTCCGGCAAGGCGGGCCGCCTCGTCGAACCGACCCCCGTCGAGCGCCGCGAGAGCCGCCCGCAGTGTCGCGCGCCGGACGGTGTCCTCTATGATCGTCGCCATCGAGCCAGAGGGAACCTGTCCGCGCGCTGCTTGGCAAGGGCGATCATGGAGGCGGCGCTGCAACGCAGCACGCGGCGTTCGCCGCAGCCAGTATTGACCCGCCCTGCGCGGTGCCCAAGATGCCCTATTCTACGAGGAGGATGCATCCATGAACGTCATCACGCGCCCGGCGCCGGAGGGCATCTCGGCCGAGGAGTGGAAGGTCCGCTGCGACCTCGCAGCCCTCTACCGCCTCGTCGCGCACCACCGCATGACGGACCTGATCTACACCCATATCAGCGCCCGCCTGCCCGGCCCCGACCATCATTTCCTCATCAACCAGTACGGCGTGCAGTTCCATGAGATGCGCGCCTCGGACTTGGTCCGCATCGACCTCGACGGCCGCGTCGTCGAGCAGGGGTCGCCCAAGGGAGCAGCTGGACGCTTCGTCAACGCCGCCGGCTTCACGATCCACTCCGCCATCCACATCGCCCGGCCGGACCTGATGTGCGTCATCCACACGCACACCGCCGCCGGCATCGCGGTGAGCGCGCAGGAGCAGGGTTTGCTGCCGATAAGCCAGCACGCGATGAAGTTCTACGGTCAGGTCGCCTACCATGGCTACGAAGGCATCGCGCTCGACCTCGATGTGCGCGACCGCCTGGTGCGCGACCTCGGGCCGCACAAAAAGGTGATGATCCTGCGCAACCACGGGCTGCTCGCCGCAGGGCGGACGATCCCGGAGGCGTGGGGCGAGATCTACTTCCTGGAGCGCGCCTGCCAGGCGCAGGTCGCCGCACTCGCCGGCGGGTGCCAGCTGGTGATGCCGCCCGAGGAGGTGCGGCGCCACACGGCGGAGCAGGCCAAGCAGGTCGCTACCCCCGAGCACACCGAGATGCTGTGGCAGAGCTGCCTGCGCCTCATCGAGGAGGGGCGGCCGGACTACCGGAGCTGAGCGCCTCATGACCGCCTCCATCGCGGCGCCCCGCACCATGCTCGTCGGCGGCGGCGCCGTCGCCGAGCTGCCGGGCCTGCTTGCGAGGCTCGGCTTGTCGCACCCGCTCATCGTCACCGATTCCACGATGGTCGAGACAGGCTTGCTGCGCCGCTGTCTCGATCCGCTGGAACGGGCAGGCCTGCATCCCGCGGTGTTCAGCGAGACCGCCGCCGAGCCGGCCGACACGAGCGTGGAACGAGGTGTCGGGCAGCTCGCGGCGGTGGCGGCGGACTGCCTCGTCGCCTTCGGCGGCGGCTCGCCCATCGACACCGCCAAAGCGATGGCCATCCTCGCCGAGGGACGCCGCGCCAATCCGGCCGCGAAGATGCGTGACTTCAAGGTGCCGTTCCAGGCCGACCACGCCAGCCTGCCGGTCGTTGCAATCCCGACCACGGCGGGAACGGGTAGCGAGTGCACGCGCTTCACCGTCATCACCGACGCGGAGCGCGGCGAGAAGATGCTGATCGCCGGGCTTGGCGCGGTCCCACTCGCGGCCATCGTGGACTACGAGCTGACGCTCAGCGTGCCCCGCCGCACCACGGCGGACACGGGCGTGGACAGCCTGACGCACGCGCTGGAGGCCTACGTCTCGCGCCGGGCGAACCCGCTCTCGGACGCGCTCGCGGTGAGCGCCATGGGGCTGATCGGCAAGCACTTGCGCCGGGCGTTCGCGGCGCCGCACGACCGCGCGGCACGCGAGGGCATGATGCTCGGCGCGACACAGGCCGGCCTCGCGTTCAGCAACAGCTCGGTGGCGCTCGTCCACGGCATGTCACGGCCGATCGGCGCGCACTTCCACGTTCCGCACGGACTGAGCAACGCGATGCTGCTCCCCGCCGTGACGCGCTTCAGTCTCGGCGCCGCCCAGCAGCGCTACGCCGAGGCCGCCCGGCGCATCGGCATGGCGCGCGACGACGACGACGATTTCAGCGCGGGGCGCTCGCTCGCGGACGGGCTGGTCCAGCTCAACCGAGACCTCGAAGTACCGACCCCGCGCGGTTTCGGCATCCGGGAAGCGGACTGGGAGCGGCTTCTGCCCACGATGGCAAAGCAGGCACTGGCATCGGGCAGCCCGGCGAACAACCCCCGTGTGCCGAGCGAGTTGGAGATCATCGCACTCTATCGAGAGGTTTGGGCTCGCGCGGCAATTTAGCCACTACGCCGGGCGGGCAAGCTGTCTGCGGCGGGAAACGCCTTGTCATCATCGGAATCTCGTTATAGCGGTAAAGCCATAACGGGAGTTTGTGATGATGCGCTTGAGCCAGCCACGCCTGAGTATTGCTTTCGGAATAGCTGCGCTCGCGGCATCTCTGGCGCTCCCAGCCCTCGCCGACCCGACGACCGCCGACCAGACGACGACGGTTGACGCGATGACCCCTGCCCCGACGCCCGCCGATCCGCCGGCAGGGAATGCTATTTCGAATTACTTCGCTCACTGGTTCGACCGGGTCCGGCAAGCACAGGCGTCGCAGCCGAAATGGATGACACCCTTGGTTACGGTCACGCCCCGGCTTGAGCAAGAGTTTCGCACGGACTTCTACATCGAGAGCCTGGGCAACGGGGCCTCGGTGACCTCCTTCAGCAACGGCAAGGGGTTAGAGCTCATCCCCACCACCACCAACGAGCTCATCCTCAACGTGCCGACCTACACTGAGCGTTACGACGTGAAGCCAGCGTCAGGCTGGAACGACTGGCCCTTTATCCTGGTAAAGCAGCGGCTGCTCAGCGCGAACGAGGAGAACGGAAACTACATCGTCACCGCGTTCCTCTCGGCGCAGGCACCGATCGGTATCAAGGCATTCACTAACAATGCCTGGGTGATCACCCCGACGATCGCGGGGGGCAAGGGCTGGGGCAACTTCGACATCCAAGCGACGGTCGGCGTCGTCATACCCACAGCCTACGAGTATAAGATTGGAACGTCCGTGGCAACTAACGTTGCGTTCCAATACCACTTCCTTAAGTATTTCTGGCCGGAATTCGAGGTCAACTGGACCTGGTGGGCTGATGGGCTGCGCGGCGGCAAGAACCAAGTCTTCCTCACGCCCGGGATAATCTTCGGCCGCTTCAACCTGAGCGGCCGCGTGAACGCAATCGTCGGCTTCGGCTACCAGAGCGCCGTCTCGCCGAACCTGACCAAGTCGCCGGTACTGACGCCCACGTATAACCATGCATGGGTCGTAACGTCGCGGATCACCTTCTAGATCTGCTCGCGGCTCAGCAAAGCGCGGCACGGGCGTAGCCGCTACGCCTCGCACCCTTCCGCTCGCAACAGCTCGAGTACCCGTGGCCTCCGGCACATTGTCCGCCGTGAACGCCTCTCCGATGCCCCGGACGAGCACGAAGCGCATCCGTCCGTCGCGCACCTTCTTGTCGCGCCGCATATGCGCCACTAAGCGCGCCGCCGAGAAGCGCCGGTTGAGCATGGCTACGTCCGTCGCCAGCCCGACCGCGCCCAAATGCGCCTCGACGCGGCGCCGATCCTCGGCGGGACACAGGCCCAGCCTCTCCGAGAGCCGAAAGGCGAGCGCCAGGCCCAGCCCGACCGCCTCGCCGTGCAGCAGCGCAGCGCCGTAGCCCAGTTCCGCCTCAAAGGCATGCGCGAACGTGTGGCCCAGGTTGAGCAGCGCCCGCCCGCCTTCCGGCGCCTCCTCGCGCTCGTCGCCGGCTACCACCGCGGCCTTGAACGCGCAGGCGCGCACCACCGCGTCCGCCTGCGCCCCGGCGTCGCCGCCGATGACGGCTTCCCCGTGGCGCTCGCACCAGGTCCAGAGCGCCGGGTCGCCGATCAGCCCCGCCTTCGCCACCTCTGCGTAGCCCGCCCGCAGCTCGCGCACGGGCAGCGTCGCCAGCGTGCCCGTGTCGGCGATGACCAGGCGGGGCTGGTGGAACGCGCCGACCAGGTTCTTGCCCCAGCGCGTGTTGATCCCGGTCTTGCCGCCGACGCTGCTGTCCACTTGGGCGAGCAGCGTCGTCGGCACCTGGACGAAGGGAAGGCCGCGCAGAACCGCGGCCGCCGCGAAGCCCGCGAGGTCGCCTACGACGCCGCCGCCGAGCGCGATCACCGCGGTGCGCCGCTCGACGTCCGCCTCCAGCAACCTGTCCACGACGTGCCCGAAGCCTTCCAGGCTTTTCGATTTCTCGCCGGGCGCAACCGTAATCGTGCGAGCCTCGATCCCGGTCTCGGCGAGGCCGGCAAGCAGCGCCGGGAGGTGCAGCCCTGCCACGGTGTCATCCGTGACGATGACCGATCGCCGCTGCGGCAGGATGGGAGCGAGCAGCGCGCCTGCCCGTTCGAGCAGCCCCGGCCCAGCCACCACGTCGTAAGTGCCACCCGGCAGTGCCACCGCGAGCCGGCGCGGCGGCTGCCACCGGCTCAGCGCTGCCTGCACCTTGCTCCGCGTGTGCTCCAGCGACTCCTCGCCGCAATCCACGACGATGTCCGCCTCGGCATAGACCGGATGGCGCACCCGCATCAGCCGGGTGAGCACCTCCGCGGGATCGGCGTCGTGCAGCAGTGGCCGATGCTGGCGTCCGGAGACCCGGCGCACGAGGGTCGCGAGCGGGCAGCGCAGCCAGACGCTGATCGCCTCTGAGCGGATGATGTCGCGAGTCTGCAGGTCCATGAACGCGCCGCCGCCGGTCGCGAGAACGAGCGGCTCGCCCGCGAGCAGCCGGCGAATGACCCGGCGCTCGCCATCGCGGAAGCTCGCCTCGCCCCAACGCTCGAACAGCTCCGAGACGGTGCAGCCTGCTGCCAGCTCGATCTCCGCGTCCGCGTCACGGAACGGCAAGCCGAGTCGCGCCGCCAGTCTCCGGCCGATGCTGGTCTTGCCCGCGCCCATCAGCCCGATCAATACAATGCTGCGCCCTGTCACGGTTGGCGGCAGCGCCGCGTTCTCAGCAATCCCGGAAACGCCGGGCCCCAGGTTGCGCGTCATGACGCGGGAAGCTAGCACAGGCCCCTGGTTCACGGCCAAGGGTGGCGGATGCGCAGGCCTGCTTTGCTGATTGTCTTGGCTGTCATCGTTCTGGCCATCATCGGCCTGCTCGCACTCGGCGCTTTCCCGCCGCGTCCGCACCCGCAGCAGGTCGAGCACGCGCTGCCGAACGACCGCTTCGCGCAGCCGCAGTAGCCATGGCGCCGTAGTCGTGGACCGCCACGTCGAGGCGTTCCTTGAGATGATGGCGGTGGAGAAGGGTGCCGCGCGCAACACTGTCGCCGCCTACGGCGCCGACCTCGCCGACTTCGCGGCGTTCGCCGCCGCGCGCGGCGAATCGCCGGGAGTGGCAGCCGCGGAGACGCTCGCCGCCTACGTGCAGTCTCTTCACCCGCTCGTCTCGGCCCGCACCCAAGCGCGCCGCCTTTCCTGCCTGCGCGGCTTCTTCCGCTTTCTCGGTCGCGAGGGCGTCCGCGCCGACGATCCGACGGCGCTGCTCGACGCGCCTCGCCTGCCCAAGCCCCTGCCGCGCGGTCTCAGCGAGTCGGAGGTGGACGCGCTGCTCGCCGCGGCTGCTGCTCGCCCCGCCGCACTTGCGGCCTTGGAGATCCTCTACGCCACAGGGATGCGCATTTCCGAGTTGCTCGGGCTGCCGCGCGCGGCGCTGGCGGGCAGCGCGCCGGCGCTAGTGATCCGCGGCAAGGGCGGGCGCGAACGGCTCGTGCCGCTCTCCGACGCCGCACGCCGGGCGACCGCGGCGCTGGAGCCGAACGGGCGTTGGCTGTTCCCAGGGCGCGACCCGGCCCGGCCACTGACTCGCCAGGCGTTCGGCCTGGTGCTCAAGCAGGTTGCGCTGGAGGCCGGGCTGGATCCCGCCCGAGTCCATCCCCATGCGCTGCGCCACAGCTTCGCCAGCCATATGCTGGCCCACGGCGCCGACCTGCGCTCGCTGCAGCTGCTGCTCGGCCATGCCAGCGTGACCACGACGCAGATTTACACCCATGTGCTCGCCGAGCGGCTGCAGCGCCTCCTCGAGGCGCATCATCCGCTGGCCAACATTCCCCCACAGGCTAGTTCCCCTCTGGCGCACCCGCCGCGCGCGGGTTAATCCGCCCGCCCATGCGCCACTTTCTGGATTTCGAGAAACCCGTCGCCGAGCTGGAGGGCAAGGTCGAAGAACTGCGCCGGATGCAGGAGCCGGGCGGAATCAATATCGCGGATGAGGTCGCCCGGCTCACCGAGAAGGCCGACAAGCAGCTTCGCGCCACCTACGCGAAGCTTACGCCCTGGCAGAAAACTCAAGTCGCCCGGCACCCCGAGCGTCCGCACGCGCTGGACTACGTCAACGCCCTCATCACCGAGTTCACGCCGCTGGCGGGCGACCGCGCCTTCGCCGATGACGCCGCCGTGGTCGGCGGACTAGGGCGCTTCGAGGGGTTGGCCGTCGTCGTACTTGGCACCGAGCGCGGCGCCGACACCGAGAGCCGGATTAAGCATAATTTTGGCATGGCCCGCCCCGAAGGCTACCGAAAAGCCAGGCGCCTGATCGAGCTGGCCGGGCGCTTCCGCCTGCCCTTGCTCACGTTCGTGGACACGGCCGGTGCCTTCCCCGGCATCGATGCCGAGGCGCGCGGCCAAGCCGAGGCCATCGCGCGCAGCATCGAAGCGTGCCTGGACGCGCCCGTGCCCATTGTTGCGAGCATCATCGGCGAGGGCGGCTCCGGCGGCGCCATCGCGCTCGCGGCCGGCGACCGCGTGCTGATGCTGGAGCACGCGATCTATTCCGTGATCTCGCCCGAGGGCTGCGCCAGCATTCTCTGGCGCAATGCCGACCAGGCTAGCACCGCGGCGGAAGCGCTGCGTCTCACCGCCCAGGACCTGCTCGAGCTGCGCATCGTGGACCAGGTCGTGCCCGAGCCGCTCGGCGGGGCGCACCGGTCCCCCGCCGAGGCCATCAGCGCGCTCGGCGCTGCAATCGGCGCCGCGCTGCAGCCGCTCCTGCCGCTCGATCCGGCAACGCTCCGCACGCGCCGCCGCGAGCGCTTCCTCGCAATCGGCCGGGAGCTGCCGGGGTAGGACGCCTCGGCTTCGGTGTCAGCGCAGGATCAGCCAGAGAACGAGGCCGATCGCGAGCCAGGCAGGGATTGAGACGAGCACGCCTAGCGCAACCGCTCGCGGGAAAGAGTCCGCTGCGATGTCGCGGCGCCGGCGATGTCCTGCCACGGTCTGTATCCTTGCACTGAGCCGGCCGAGTTGTCCGGCGGCGCGACGGTCTCCCGAGCGCGACGACATCAGGTCATCCAGGGATGAGACGGCGTGTATTTACCTTTCTTCGACGCCCGGCAAGGTGACATCCTCTCGTTCCCATTCTTGGGACAGATCGCGTAGATGGAATGCTTTGTTCCTGGAGGCTTGTTGCTGGGCACCCTTGCCAATCGACGGCCGTCGCCCTGCCGCTACGGACTGGCCATCATTCACGAAGGCGTGTATCTATACAGCGCGGCGAAGCAAGCAGGAGGAGCGGCACGGGGATCGCCCGGCTTAACCGGATGGACTGCGTTGACAGCACCCGCCGCGTGACGGCGAGGAAGTCCGAGCGTCTCGCGCCGCCGCGGATTGAGGCGGCCCCGCCGGCGTCGGGAACGATCTTCCACGAGGAGTGGTGGCTGGAGGCCGCGTGTCCTGGAGCGTGGGGCTGCGCCGAGGTCGTCTGGGATAGGACGCTCGCTGGACGTCTTCCCTACGCCGTCGAGCGGCGCCACGGCACAACGCGGCTGGTCATGCCCAGATACACGCGCGTTCTCGGCCCGATGCTGGCACTTCCGCCGTCGAAGCCTGTCACGTGGCGCGCCAATGCCTGCGCCGTGGTCGCCGACCTTATAGCCCGCCTGCCGCATCACGACAGCTTCAGGCAGTCACTCGCGCCGGAGGCCGGGACCGCCTTCGCGTTCCTGCTGCAGGGCTGGACTGTCGCGGAGTCCTACACGTTCCAGTTCGCTCAGGGCATTGACGCAGCCACCGCTTGGGAGGGCATGGACCAGAAGACGCGCAACGTCGTGCGGGCCGCGCGCAGGCGCATGGAAGTGGAGCGCCACGCCGATCTCGGCCGCTTCGTGACGCTCGCGCGCAAGCAGTTCGCCCGGCGAGGACGGCGCGACGAGCACGATTACGCGGCGCTCGAGCGCCTCGCGGGAGCGAGCCTAGACCGGGAGCGTGCGATGATCCTCACGGCGTGTGACAGCGTGAAGGACGCGGCATCGGCGATCCTGCTGTGGGATGCGGGGACGCTCTATCTCTGGAACGCGGCGCGCGACCCAGAGGTCGCCGGCAATGCGGCGTTCAGCTTCCTCGTATGGGAGGCGCTCAGCGTCGCGCTCGGGCGGGGCCTGACCTTCGACTTCGACGGCTTCGCCTCGCCAAGGTCGGCAGCGTTCCTGCTCAGCTTCGGCGGGGAGCCGAAGGTGCGCCCGGTGGTCCTGCGGCGAGGCGTTGTCACCCGGGCATACGACGCAGCGAAAGAGGTCAGAGATCGGATCTTCGCACGCTCGCACCGGATGACGATCCAATAGCCGAGCCAGGCGGCGCATTCACTTCCCAGAATGGGCGATCAACTATGAGGTTTGACATCGTCACGGCCATTGTCGCGGCCGCTCTCGCCACGGCCGCGCCGCCGCGCGCACAGCCGCTAGACGCTCAGGGGCGCCGCGATCCGTGGCTATGGCCGTTCGTTTTCAGCTCCGAGTGGAATACGCCGCTCGGCTCCGGCGCCCGGTTCGCGCCGCCAGACGCTCCGACGACGCGGGACATCCTCGCGGGGGGAGCGGCAATCCATGCCGGGGAATGGTCGCACCCGCTTTATCTCGCCCGCGCGGATGACTCGTTCGTGCGTGTCTTCGACCGCGAGAACGCGCGCAGCTTCACGGTGCGCATACCACCCGGTGCCAAGCCCGACCCGATGGGGGACGGGCACATGTATGTCGTTGACCCGGCCAAGCGCTCCGTTCTGGAGATGATCGCCGTAAAGCGCACCGCCGACGGCGGCATCACGACGGCGCGCGCCTTCGAGGTCAATCTCTACGGCACTGGCACGCACATGACTGACGGAAAGTTCCCAGGCATCCGCGCGATGGACGCCAGCGGCATGGGCGGGCTGATCCGGGTGTGGGAGCTCAAGGCGGGCCGCATCCCCCACGCGGTGACGTTCATGCTCCCGTACGCGCGCCTGAAGCACGGACCGGTGTGGCCGTCGGCGCGGGAGGATTACTGGGGGTTCCGCGACTACAAGGGCAACGTGCCGATTGGCAGCTTGATCGCCATCCCGCCCACGGTCGACATCACGAAGCTCGGCCTGACCGCGAGCGGGCTCGCACTGGCGCGGGCGCTGCAGGACTACGGGGCCTACTGCGACGACTCCGCCGGGTCGAGCGGCATCGTCATCTCGGCCGAAGGCGCGGCCGAGGGAATGGGCGAGCTGCAAGACATGCGGGCGGATTTTCCGAAAATCCACCCGTATCTGCGCCTGGTAACGAATAACGCGGCGGCAACCCCAGGCGGGGGCGGGACGCCGCGCCGGCCGCCGGCGCCACCTTTGGTGCCGCCTAGTGCCGGAAGTGCCGCATCCCCGTGAACACCATAGCCACCCCCGCCCGGTCCGCCGCAGCGATCACCTCGGCGTCGCGGACGCTGCCGCCAGGCTGGATCACCGCCGTCGCACCCGCCGCGACCGCAGCCTCCAGCCCGTCCGCGAAGGGGAAGAAAGCGTCGCTCGCCACCACGCTGCCCCGCGTCGGCGGCTCGGCCAAGCCGGCCGCCCGCGCCGCCTCCTCTGCCTTCCAGGCGGCGATGCGCGCGCTGTCCACGCGGCTCATCTGCCCGGCGCCGATGCCGACCGTGGCCCGGCCCTTCGCATACACGATAGCGTTCGACTTGACGTGCTTGCAAACTCGGAAGGCGAACAGCAGGTCGCCGAGCTCGGCCTGCGTCGGCGCGCGCTGCGTGACGAGCTTGAGGTCGGCGGGGCCGACTCGCCCGGCGTCGCGCGTCTGCGCCAGGAAGCCGCCCGCGAGCGTGCGCAGCGCGAGGCCGGGAGCCGCCGGGTCAGGCACGCCGCCGGTGAGCAGCAGGCGCAGGTTCTTCTTGCGCGCCAGAACCGCGCGCGCCGACTCGTCCGCGTCGGGCGCGATAATGGCCTCAGTGAAGATCGCGGCGACGCGCTCGGCGGTAACGGCATCGAGCGAGCGGTTCACCGCGACGATGCCGCCGAACGCGGAGACGGGGTCGCAGCGGAGCGCGGCCTCCCACGCCTCGACCAGCGTCGCGGCCTCGGCAGCGCCGCACGGATTCGCGTGCTTGACGATGACGCAGGCCGGCCCCTCGAACTCGGCGACCGCCTCGAAGGCAGCGTCGGCGTCGCCGAGATTGTTGTAGCTCAGTTCCTTGCCCTGGACCTGACGCGCGGTGGCGACGCCGTGCCGGTGCCCGGTCGCGTAGAAGGCGGCATCCTGGTGCGGGTTCTCGCCGTAGCGGAGGCGTTGCCGGCGCTCGCCCGCGAGGATCAGGCGTTCGGGGAGAGGCTCGCCCAATTGTCCGGCGAACCACGCCGCGATGGCGGCGTCGTAGGCGGCCGTGCGCGCGAAGGCCTCGGCGGCGAGTTGGCGGCGGAGTGCCTGCGTCGTGCCGCCCGCGTGCGCCTCAAGCTCGGCGGTGAGAAGCGGGTATTGCGCCGGGCTGGTGAGGACGGCGACACCGGCATGGTTCTTGGCCGCCGACCGGATCATGGCGGGACCGCCGATATCCATCTGCTCCACGCACTCGTCCGGCGCGGCCCCGGAGGCAACGGTCGCCTCGAACGGGTAGAGGGTGACGCAGACGAGGTCTATGGGCGCGATGCCGTGCGCCGCCATCTGGTCGAGGTGCGCCGGGCTGTCGCGCCGGCCGAGGAGGCCGCCGTGGACCTGGGGCACGAGGGTCTTCACACGGCCGTCCAGGATTTCGGGAAAGCCGGTGTAATCCGCGATCTCGCGCACGGGAAGCCCGGCGTCGCGCAAGGCGCGCGCGGTGCCCCCGGTGGACAGCAGCTCGGCCCCATGCGCCGCGAGGGCTTGGGCGAGCGGCACCAGCCCTGCCTTGTCCGAGACGGAGAGCAGCGCGCGGCGGATCGGGATGGGGTCCAGAGGAGTCTCCATGCGGCCGGGCGCTTAGCGCTACAGCCCCATCGCGTCCAGGGTACGCGCGACCACGAGGCGCTCGTCGTATAGCGCCTCCGCCCGCGCTCGCCCGGCGGCGCCCATGCGCGCCCGCAGCGCCGGGTTAGTGGCGAGTCGCCGCAGGGCCTCGGCCAGGGGCGCCGCGTCGGCGGGCGGGACGAGGAAGCCGGTCTCGCCGTCCCTCACCTGCTCGCGCGGGCCGCGGATATCGCTTGCGACCACAGGGAGCCCGCAGAGCATGGCCTCGATGACGCTCATCGGCAGGCCCTCGAAGTGGCTCGGCAGCGCGAAGATATCCGCCGCTGCCAGCACGGCTTCCGGATCGCGGCGATAGCCAAGGCGACGGAGGCGAGGGCCGAGCGTGCTGCGCTCGAAATAGGGCTCAACCGGCTCGCCGTGATCGGACCCCAGCCGCTCGCCCACGACCCACAGCTCCGTGTCCGGCACCTGCTCCATTGCGGTGAGCAGCTCCGGGTGTCCCTTGTGCCGCACGAGGCGCGAGACGGCCGCCACCACGACCCGGTCTTCCGGCACGCCCAGCGCGGCGCGCACCTCGGCGCGGGCGGCCGCGTCAGGCCGGAAGCGCTGGGGATCGCGGCCGTTGCCGACCGCGACGGCGCGGCCGATGCCGAGGCGGCGGGCGTCCCTCGCCTCCTCGGTCGAGACCGTCATGAGCGTGTCGGTGAGCCGCCCCCCCACCCACTCCATCGCGAGCGACGCCGCCCGGCGCCGGCGCGAGCCGGGCTGGTTGAACAGGAAGCCGTGGCCCGTATAGGCGACGCGCGGCACCCCCGCCGCCCGCGCCGCGGCCCGGGCCAGGAAACCGGAGAGCGGCATGTGCGCGTGGACGAGATCGGGCCGCTCCTCGCGCATGAGCGCCTTGAGCGCCTTGAACGCCTTGAACGCCGCCTGCGGCGAGGCGCTGCGCTGCAAGGGCACGGGGACGACACGGAACCCGTCCGCGCGGATGTCGGCGAGCAGCGCCCCATCCGCGGAGGCGCCAACGACCTCAT
The DNA here is from genome assembly GCA_963839135.1 of uncultured Alphaproteobacteria bacterium. Lineage (GTDB taxonomy): Bacteria > Pseudomonadota > Alphaproteobacteria > Acetobacterales > Acetobacteraceae > CAWKEH01. Next base: position 26,965 of record CAWIUA010000046.1, on the reverse strand, counting down.
GCCCGCGCTCCCGGATACCGCGCATGATCGGCAGCACGAAATGCCGCAGCGAGAAATCGACGTTGGCGACCTCGAGAACCTTCACGCCCGCTGGATTACTTCGATTTGCGCCGGACGGCGAGCACCGGCACACCGAACCAAAGCGCCGCCATCGCGGAGGCGCAGGCCAGACCGGCCGCGGGAGCGACGCTGCCCTCGTTCCCCGAGACGGCGGCAGTGACGACGTAGGCATCGGCCGCCACGATGTGACGGTAGGACGAAGGCGAGCGGATAACTGGTCCGGCTCAAACCAGTCGCCCCGGACACCGGAAGGTCACTGTCCGGGGCCGTTGGTACCAGACGAGCCGGAATATGGAGACCGGTACGGGGGTCCAGAACAGCGCGGCTGGAAGCCGCGTGCCTGTCCGGTCACCTTAGCGGACGTCGGAAAGCGGCGCGGTATGGCGCCGCTTTCCGATACAACGTCAACAGGAAAGAGTTTTCGAACTCGGATCAGGCTGACCTGCGAAGTCGCCGCGACAGACCGATGCCTGCGAGGCCCACGCCGAGGATGGCGAGGGAAGCAGGCTCGGGGACCGGGGGAGGTGGAGTTGACGCCACGTACTGCACGGTGCCGCCGCCGTTCGTGATCGTGTAAACGTTGCCGCTCACCGTCACCGCCGTCGGCAGATTGTCGAACTGCGACAAAGCCAGGCCGTAGAAGGGCTGCGGCGAGAAGAACCCGCTCGCGCCGGCTGTCGGGTCGAATGTGGTCGTCGCCTGAGCCGCCGGCTGCCCTTCGGTGTCACCCTGCACGCCGCCGTTGACGAGCGAGCCCGTCGCGAGCAGCGTCGGCGTGCCTATGCCGGTCGGCTGCACATTACTGTTGCTGAAGGTGGCCGCGCTCGTGACCGGCGCACCGTAGAGCGAGTAGTTCAGCGAGGATAACGTTCCAGTCGTGCCCACCTGGATCGTGGGCGTGTCCTGCGTGCCCGCAGCAGTGAACAGGTAGTAGAGGACGTAGTTCGAGAGGAGCCCGCTAGCGGCCGTCGGAGTGCTACCGCGGGTGAAGCCGCCGACGTTGAGGGCGCCCAACTCGGTGAAACTCGCGCCGGTCGCGGTCGGCGATAGTGTGATGGTGGCGAAATCGTTAATCGTCTGGGTGTCGGCCGTGACCGGCGCGCCATTCAGGCCGACCGCGCTCGGGGAGAACGTGAACACAGGAGCGGCCCGTACGGGCGACGCGAGCGCGAAGGCAGCGACGGCCAAGGTCGCACCTAACGCTAGAGGCTTGGGGCTGCGAAGCGGTATCATCACTCATCCTCCTACACCGGCATCTTGCTGGTGGTGTCGCTTACAAACGGAAAGTGAGCAAGATGTATGCCAGCCGGTTAAGTCACTGAGGCAAGGTCAGAAGCGCTACTAGCAGTTAACGCTGGTGTAAAATTTTCCGACAGTAGAGTGGGTTGCTAGGTGCCTCCCGACCTGCCAGTCGCGGCCGCCGCGTCGAGAGGCGCCCACCTATGCAGACGCTGAATGGGCAAAACATGACGCTGAATGGGCAAAACATTGAGACGGAGTTCAAGGTTCGCCGAGATCGGTGCAATGCCCGTCCAACGCGCCGTGTGTCGGAAATTTTTACAGGTGGCATCAATCCCGACACCAGCGACTCTATGCTGTGCGCATGGTGTCGCTATGGTGCTATCCATTCTGCATGAGCGCCGCCCTGTTCAGATATCGCGAGGCCTTCGACCGCAATCTCGGCTGGCTCCGGGCCGAAGAGCAGGATTCGCTTCAAGGCCGACGGGTCGCGATCGCCGGCATGGGCGGTGTCGGCGGCGGCCACCTCCTCGCGCTCGCCCGTCTCGGCGTCGGCGCTTTCTCAATTGCCGACCTCGACCGCTTCGACCTAGCCAATATGAACCGGCAGGCTGGTGCATTCGTCAGCACCTTGGGCCAGCCCAAGGCCGAGACGCTCGCCGGCATGGCGCGCGATATCAATCCCAAGCTGCGGCTCCGCGTCTTTCCAGAGGGCGTCACGCCGGGCAATCTCGACGCCTTTCTAGAGGGCGCCGACCTGTTCGTGGACGGGTTCGACTTCTTCGCGCTCGACATCCGGCGGCGCACATTTGCACGCTGCCGCGAGCTGGGCATCCCGGCGCTCACAGCAGCGCCGATCGGGATGGGCGTCGGTCTGCTCGCTTTCATGCCGGGTCGCATGAGTTTCGAGGAGTATTTTCGGTTGGAAGGGCAGCCCGAGGAGGAGCAATACTTGCGATTTCTGCTCGGCGTCGCACCGAGCGGCCTGCACCGTGCCTACCTTGCGGACCCATCGCGCGTGGACCTTGCGAACCACCGTGGGCCGTCCACGGGTGCCGCCTGTCTGCTCTGCGCCGGCGCGGTTGCAGCGATGGCGACCCGTATTCTGCTGTTGCGCGGCGGTGTCCAGGCAGCGCCCGTCCACCATCAGTATGATGCCTACCGCCAGAAACTCGTGACAACTCGGCTGGCACGGGGCAATGCTGGGCCGTTGCAGCAGGTGAAGCTCGGCGTTGCGCGCCGGCAGTTCCGCGCGATGCTGCGAGCGGCGCCCCCGCCCGAGCCGCCCGTTAGCACGCTGGAGGCGATCCTCGACGCCGCGCGCTGGACACCGAGCGGCGACAACGTCCAACCCTGGCGCTTCGAGCGGCTTGGCCCCGAGGAGGTCCGAGTCGTCTTCGATCCTCACGACGTGCCGAACCCCTACGAATATCGCCTGGGTGAGCCGGCCCAGCTCTCGGCAGGCATGATGCTGGAGGCGCTGCGCATAGGGGCAACGATGCACGGCCGCGGCATGGAGTGGGATCTCGACGAGGCGTCTGGGCAACAGGTAGTGCAGGTACGCTTCCCACTCGCCGCCGGCATCGAGCCGGATCCACTCTACGCCGTGCTGCCGCTGCGGTCCGTGGACCGCCGGCCGTATAAGCGGCGGCCTCTGCTAGCGCGCGAGCGTGCGGCACTCGAGGCCGCGCTCGGCCCGGGCCTGCAGGTGCGTTGGCACGAGGGCGATCGTGCCCGGCTCGCGCTCGCCCGGCTCGGGGCACTCGCAACGCGTCTGCGCCTGCGCTTGCCGGAAGCATACCCCGTGCACCGCGACGCCATAGACTGGACGTCCGGCGATAGTCCGACGGGGATGCCAGCGGGAGCCACGGGGTTCTGGCGGCCGACGCTGCCACTCATGCGCTGGGCCATGCACAGCTGGCAACGCATGACCGCGCTGAACCAACTCGGTGCCACGCGCAGCGCAGCCCTGCAGCTCGACTGGCTGCCCGGGCTCGGCAGCGCCGGGTTCCTCAGTGTTGCGTTGCCTGAGGCCGCCCCGCGCGACGCCCACGGCCTGTTTGCGGCTGGTGCCGGCCTGCTACGCTTGTGGCTGACCGCAACTCGGCTTGGCCTGGCCCTGCAGCCGGGCTTTGCCATGCTGATTTTCGCACACTATGGTGAGGCTGGTATCCTCTTTCACTGCCGAGCCGGCACTGCGCCGGGAGGCAGTGCGCTGCGCTGAGCAGCTGCGGGCATTCTTCGGCGAGGGCGTGGATCGAATCGTATTCCTTGGGCGCATCGGCGAGCCGCGGGACCGGCCGCCGCGCCAGCGTTCCGTGCGCCGGCCGCTTACCGAATTATTGGCTGATCAGGCAAAAACAGCTTCTGCCTCCTCGTCCTGCCAGAGCGAGCCGCCGTCCGTGATGTAGTCCCACACGCCCGGGCGCTCGCGCCGGATGCGGCCGAGCACGCCGCCGATCGAGCCCGAGCACGGCTGGCGCAGCCCCCGATACTCGATGGCAGGTCCGAGCGGCTGGAAGTGGATCGCGCTAAGCCGCAGCAGGCGCAGCAGCGTGTGCTCCATGATGGCGCACCAGTGGGTAAGCCCGAGTTGGCCGCTGATCTCGACGATTCCTCGCATCAACCCGAGCCGCAGCAGCGCATTGCCGGTGCAGGCTGCGTCCCGCAGGTCTTTCGAGATCGAGAAGCGGCTGATCTCGCCGGTGCTGCCCATAGGTAGCATCTTGAACAGCTCGGACCTGCAGAGCCGCTGCATAGGCAGGTCCGCGGTTGACCCGCTCAGCGAGGGAGCAACGATCCGCACAGTGCCGACGACCCGGCCCGTGCTGCGTTGGGTGAGCAGCGCGTGCCCGGAGCGTGCGTCGAATCGATCCGTTTCCAGCGCGCCGTCGCCCTGCTCATAGCCGCGCTCGACGCAATAAACCTGGTGGCGCAAACGATATGCTGCCTTGAGCCTCTCCTGCGTGTCCGCAACAGCGACCTCGAAATCTCGCACCGCTTCACGGATCCGTTCACACCCTGACGCCATCAGCCTTAGCCTCCGCCTCACGAGTTCGTGCGGAAACTACTATTGGACAAAGCCGTAAAGCAACCCCTTATGATCTTCTTGATCACGTTCTCTTGATTGAGACTAAATCGGTAAATATTCCTCTAAAACGCTGGCTAATGGTGCCTCATTGGTATCCATGATGACTCGGTCATTCATCCTCTTTCCACCTCGCGAGGCAGCGAGACGGACCAGCGATGTTTCAAATTCCTTACGAAATGTCAACGCTACAGCTTTCGGGCCAGCCGCTAGCGTAATGATGCCCCGCTTCCCGGCAACCAGGCGCAGCCTCGCCTGGAGGAGCAGCGCGGCGGCTTCCTTCGGCAGCTCGCCGAAGCGGTCTGCCAGCTCAGCCCCGAACTCGTCGAGCATGGTCGGTTCGCGGAGGCGCGCAAGACGGCGAAGCAGGGCGAGCCGAAGGTTCTCCTCTGGCACCCACGCTTCAGGGAAACGCCCGGCCGGCAATCCACGGACGGTGGCCGGCGGCAGCGGCGGCACGGCGCGGCGCCGGGCTGCGAGCGCCTCAGCCAGCAGCTCCTGGTACATCTCCGTCCCGACCCGGCGCAGGTGCCCGGCCTGCTCGCTGCCGAAGAGGTCGCCGCCTCCCCGCAGTTCGAGATCGGCGGCGGACAGTGCCGCTCCCGCCCCGAGATCGCTCAGCGCCGCCAGGGCGCGTAGGCGCGCCGCCGTCGCCGCGGCGAGACGCCGCCCAGGTGTCGCCATGATGTAGGCAGCTCCCCGCCTGGCCCCGCGCCCGACGCGCCCACGCAGCTGATGCAGCTGGGCGAGGCCGAAGCGCTCTGCCTCGCGTACCAGGATCAGGTTGGCCCGCGGTATGTCGAGTCCTGCCTCGATGATGTTGGTGGCGAGCAGCACGTCGCCTTCGCCGCGCGCGAAGCCGGTCACCGCCTCATCGAGCGCCTCCGGGGCCAGCTTGCCGTGCGCGACGCGGACATCGAGCTCCGGCGTCAGGGCATGCAACTCCGCCTCCACCTGGCGCAGCGTCTCGATCCGCGGCACGACCACGAAGGCTTGGCCGCCGCGCGCCGTCTCCCGCAGCAGCGCCGCGCGGGCGACGACGGGATCCCACGGCAACACGAAGGTCCGCGTCGGCAGCCGCCGCACCGGCGCCGTCGCGATCACCGAGCAGTCGCGCAGTCCGACCAGCGCCGCTTGCAGCGTGCGCGGGATCGGCGTTGCGGTCATCGTCAGCAGATGGACGCCACGGCCGCCCAGCCTCGCAAGCCGCTCTTTCACCGCTTCGCCGAACCGTTGCTCCTCGTCCACGACGACGAGGCCGAGCCGTTCGAAGCGCATGCCCTCGGCAGCGAGCGCCTGGGTGCCGACGACGATGCCGATACTGCCGTCCGCGAGGCCCTTGCGCACGCGCCGCCCCTCCGGCGTGGTCGTTCCGCGGATCAGACCCTCGACGCGCACCTCCGTGCCGGCGAAACGGCGCCGGAACTGGTCGAGGTGCTGCCGGGCGAGCACCGTGGTGGGCGCCGCGACCGCGACCTGCCGGCCCGCGAGCGCTGCGGCGGCGGCGGCACGGAGCGCCACTTCGGTCTTGCCGAAGCCAACGTCGCCGCAGACGAGCCTGTTCATCGGCCGCCCCGAGGCGAGATCCGCCAGCACGGCGTCGAAGGCCGCCTGTTGGTCTAGGCTCGGCGCATACGCGAAGCGGTGCGCAAGGCGGACGTACGCCAGGCCGGTCTCGATGCGCGGGGCCGTCTCGCGCGCCCGCGCCTCAGCGAGTTGCGCGAGGCGCTCCGCGGCGGCGCCGACCTCGGCCTCCAGCTCCGCGCGCGTGCGCTGCCATGCCTCGCCGCCCAGCCGGTCCGGCGCTATGCGCGCGGCCTCGCCGCCGAGGCGCCATAAGCGGTCCAGCTCCCACGGTTCAGCCAACAGCTCGGCGCCGTCCGCGTAGGTTAGGGCGACGCGCTCTTCGCCCTCGACCGATGCTAGGCCGCGCAGCCGCGCGACGCCGTGCTCGCCATGGACTACCAGGTCGCCGATCCGCGGCCCCTCCTCGCCCTCAAGCGCTGGCCCGTGCCCTGGCTGCTCGCGCGGCGCATGGATGAGTCCGGCCAGGGGCAGGAGCAGCAGGCCCGGCCGCGCGAATCCCGCTGCTACGTCGAGCTGCATCGCCGCGATGCCGCCTGCCGTCGCGTCCTGCCAGCTCGACGCCGGGCGCGCCTTAACGCCTCGACGTGCAAGCGAGCGCACGAGCGGCGCGGGATCGCCTGGACAAGCGAGCACGACCGCGTCGTCGGCCTCCACGAGCCTTGCGAGCAGCCCTGCCGTGCTGCGCGGCACTTCGGCCGCATTACCCGCCGGCGCCGCCGCAATCCGCTCCCGCGTTGCCGCACGGGCTCGCTCCGGACTCACGTAGAGGCGCGACGGCCTAGGCAGGACGCCGCCCCCGGCCGCCATCGCACGGCGCGCCTTGCTCGTCGCCGCATAGGCATCGTCGGCCTGCTCCGCAAAAGCGTGCCACCGGTCCTCGACCTCAGGATCGAGCACCCAGGCGGCGCCGGACAGGAGATCGAAGATCGGGACGAGGCGTGCAGGCGGGTCGGTCGGGGGCGCCTCGTCCTCGGCACGGAGCAAATGGCTCGCTTCCTCCTCGTCCGGCGGGAACTCGATGGCCGGGAGCAGCCGCACGGCATCGGCCGCCCTGGTGCTCCGCTGTGACAGCGGGTCGAACTGCCGTATGGTGGCGATTCGCCCGTTCGCCACGTCGAGCCGCACCGGCTTCGCCGCGCCGCCGGGCCAGAGGTCCACGACCTCGCCGCGCAGGGCGGCCTCTCCCGCCTCATGGATCTCCTCATCGGTGCGATAGCCTAAGGCGGCAAGTCGGTGACTTAGGTCCCCCGCGTCGAGCGCCTCCCCGACCCGCAGCTCGAAGGCTGCGCCGTCCCAGGTGCCGGGCGGGGGCACCCGCTGCAGGACCGCGTCCGCACTGGTCAGCACGAGACGCGGCCGGGTCGCAGGCTCAGCAAGCGCGAAAATCGTGCCGAGACGCTGGCCGACAACCGCAGCGGACGGGCGCACGGGATCGTAGGGCAGCACGTCCCAGGCCGGCAATGACAAGACCTCGACCGCGTCGTCCGCGAATACCTGCGCCGGGCCGAGGAGGCGGCCGAGCCGGGCATCGCTGCGGGCGACGTACACGAGCAAGCCGTCCCGTCGCGCAGCCGCCTCGGCGAGCCAGAGAGCGAGGAGGGACTCGGGGATGCCGGCCTTCATAGCCGACCTAAGCGGCCGAGGGCACCCCCGGTTGCCGCGATGACTACTTGGGAATGATGACGGGTTGGTTCCCACCCTCCATGCCGGGCGGCGGAATTACCGTCCGAGTGCCGCTCGTGCCTGGAGGGGCGACCACGATCCCGGGATCGGGGTTCGCGCGGGACTTCGTCGTCCCTGGAATATCTGGGTTCTCGACCGGCGGCGGGCCGATCGGGGCAGCTTGCCGCTCACCCCCTGCCCCTTGCGGCAGCAGCGGCACTGGTGTCTGCGCCCGGACCGCGGCGGCACCGGCGACCAACGCCGCGAGTAGCGCTAGCCACGGCAGCCACGGCTCAGGGTCGCGCTGGCGGCGAAGTGCTATGGCAACGGCGCGAGCGCGCGGCACGGCGGGAACTCCTGTCGAACATTGAGCGGAGTGATCCATCAACGTGTTTCCGTTGCCGATGTCGCTGTCACACGGGCTTGTGTTGGCGATGGCGCGATTGGTCGCCGCCCCGGAGAGCCGCAGACGATCGCTGCAGTTGGGAACGCTCCTATATGCGATTTCTGTTGCCGGAACGGCCCGATTGGCAGAGTGTTGCGCCCGTTGGCCGGAGCCGCCGCGCGGCTAATTGCCTATCAGGCAGGCCATACTCCCTCCATTTGCAGCGCAGAACGCTGCAGATGGCTAAGAACACGGCGTGCCAAATGTTGGACGATGGCCTCGGCCTTGGTCTCAGTGGCGAATCGCAAGCGCGAGCACTCTCAATGATCTACGTATGCTCGAATCCTTACCGAAGTATCTCTGCATAAACTGCTTGCTGCGGACGAAACACGGAGGATACGACGATGAAGCATCCAAGCAGCGGATTTCTGCTCGGTTTGGGCTTTTTAGCCTCGACAGCGGGTACGGCGTGGGGAACTGGATTTTCCCAGACAAATCTCGTCTCAGACATACCAGGATTGGCCGCCATCACAGACCCTAGCCTCATCAACCCATGGGGCGTCTCGTTTGGCAGCACCAGCCCTTTCTGGGTTTCCGACCAAGGAGCGAACGTCAGCACGCTCTATAGCGTGACGAGCGCGGGCACCAGCAAGCTTGGCCTCACGGTCGCCATCCCGCAGACGGCAAGCCCCCCGCAAGGACCGACCGGCCAAGTCAACAATGCCACGTCGTCGTTCGTGATCAACGGTGCGCCGGCGAACTTCATTTTCGCCAATCTGAACGGCACCATCTCTGCATGGAACAGCAGCTTGGGCACGACCGCTCAGATTCAGGCGACAACGCCGGGCGCGGTCTATACCGGCCTCGCTACCGCGAACAGCGCCTCGGGACCTCGCCTCTACGCAGCCGATGGCGCGCAGAACCGGATCGACGTCTTCAGCAGCAGCTTCACGCCCGTTAGCCTCGGCTCGACGGCGTTCCAGGACCCCGATCCCCGTCTCGCCGGGCTTGTCCCGTTCAACGTGCAGACGATCGGCGGCGACATTTACGTTACCTATGCACCGGCAACCCGCTCGGCGCAGATCGCGGCGCCCGAGGGCGTCGGCGGTGTGGCGGTGTTCGACGCGAACGGGACGCTGATCCGAACCCTCATCACCGACAGCAAGCTCGCATCGCCTTGGGGTATCACTCTGGCGCCCGCCGCCTTCGGCGCTTTCGGGGACGACCTGCTGGTCGGAAACTTCAGCTACGCCGTGAGTGAGATCAACGCTTTCGACCCGACGACGGGCGCGTTCCTCGGCACGATCACGGGCGCAAACGGCGCGCCGGTCATCAACTCGGGCCTCTGGTCCCTCACATTCGGGAATGGCGGCAGCGGCGGCAGCCCCGACATCCTTTACTTCTCCGCGGGGATCAACGGCGAGGCGGACGGCCTCTTCGGCGCGATCGCCCCCATTCCGGAACCTGGCACCCTAGCTCTCCTCGGCGCCGGCGTATTGGGTCTGTGCGGCATGCGCTGGCGGCGAGCGACCTAGACGACCACACCAAGGAAGGCTGGGCTGAGCCGCTCCTGGGCTATCGGGTCGCATCGTCTCGCGACGGTCTCGTCCTCCTCGCAGGCGACAGGCATCGCAAGGCCGGTCTCGCCCTCCCGAAATCTAGCGAAATCGCCACCCTTATTCCAAGCTTTTGAGCGCTTCAGTTCCTATAGCGCCATTATGCTGCTCTCGCGGCGGCCTGTCGGAAAATCCGACGCGCGGTTGGAGAAACGGAGATGCTGTATCTCAAAGGTCAGATCGCGGACTGGGCCGCGATAGCGGCTGTCGGCGCGTGCGTGGCGGCGGGTGGCGCCCAGGCTGCCACGATCACCGAGACGGCCGCGGTTGCCGGGCACGAGTTCATCGATCCCGGGCAGGACGTCTATGTGAGCGAATTCAACCCTGCCTTGGGCACGCTGACGGGAGCGTCCGTCAGCCTAACCGGTCAATTCACGCCGGGAGTTATCTTTGGCGTCAATTCGCCGACCTTTCCCCCTCTGCCTCCAGTAGAATTCAACCCGAGTATCAATATCGACTTCAGCCCTGGTTACAACTCTGGGCGCCTTCGCCAGCTTCTCGGGTCGGAGAGTGTTGCATCCATGAACGGGCAAGCCATCGGCACGCCCGAGATTGTCGATCTCACCGGACCGCTCTCGGTAACCGATTTGCCGCTGAATCCGAGCTTTCCAGGCTATCTCGACTTCTACATCCTCGCGTCGAGCGGAACGGTGTTGCCGCCCAACACCTTCTTCACGGACGACCTAGGCGACCTTACGGCGCAAATCGCGGTCACCTACACCTACACGCCCGGCACCGCCGTTCCCGAGCCAGCAAGCTTCGCGTTGCTGGGTGCAGGTGTCCTCGGTCTCTGCGCTGTCCGATCCCGCGCACGCCAAGCGTTGCGATCCTGACGCTCGGCACAACCGCAAAATCAGGGTTCCGGCATTCCGCACCCTGCGCATCATGACCTGGAGACTGCCCGGAACAGAAACTCTGGGCAGTTCAGCTTTGGCCGGATCAGAACCCTTCGCGTTCCAGCCGCTTGCGTTCCAGCTTGCGCGCCCGGCGCACCGCTTCCGCGGCCTCGCGGGCGCGGCGCTCGGACGGCTTCTCGTAGTGCCGCCGGAGCTTCATCTCACGGAAGACGCCCTCACGCTGCATCTTCTTCTTCAGCGCCTTGAGCGCTTGATCAACGTTGTTGTCCCTGACGAGAACTTGCACTTGGCCGCCTTCTCCTCTCGCTGAAGCGTCCGCAACGACGCGGACGTGCCGATGGTTCCCGCGGCGCGCGGCGCGGCGGGAACGGCCCGCTTAGCACGGTCCGCACCCTGGCGGAAGCAGGATTTCGAGACCATTCTCCGACCATGGCCATCCTCAAGATCGCCCGTATGGGCAACCCTGTCCTGCTGCGGCGTGCCGACCCGGTGCCGGACCCGACCGCACCCGAGGTGCAGCGCCTCATACGCGACATGTTCGAGACCATGGAGGACTCGGGCGGCGCCGGTCTCGCGGCGCCCCAGGTCCATGTGCCCCTGCGTTTGTTCGTATTCCGCATAGCGCCCCACCGCGCGAGCGATACGCCGGGCGACGCCCCGATGGGCAACACCGTGCTCGTCAATCCCGAGGTGCAAGCGCTCGGCGAGGAGCAATGGCTCCATTGGGAAGGGTGCCTCAGCATCCCCGGCCTGCGCGCCGCCGTTCCCCGATGGACGCGTGTACGCTACCAGGCCACGGACGGCGAGGGCCGCCCGATCGATGCCGAGGCGAGCGGCTTCCACGCCGCCGTCGTGCAGCACGAGCAGGACCATCTGGATGGGATACTCTACCCCATGCGCATGAAGGATTTCCGTCTGTTCGGCTTCACTGAAGACCTGGCGCGCGCCGAGGCAGCTGCCCGAGACGCCGAGTCATGATCGAGCGCGGCCCGGAGCGCGATGCAGCGCTCGACGCGATGCTGCTCCTCGTGCCCGAGCAGGGCTGGACCGTCGCAGCGCTGCGCCAAGCTGCGGGCGAGGAGGCAGATCTGCTCTTCCCAGGCGGCGCGGTCGAGATGGCCGAGGCATGGTCAGACCTCGCGGACCGCCGCATGGAGGCTGGCGCGGCAGAGCTCGGCCTCGATGCGCTGCGCTTGCCCGCCCGCGTTCGCGCCGTGATCGCGCTTCGCCTCAGGCAGAGCCGCCCGCACAAGCTGGCCGTACGCCGGGCGCTCGCCGTCCTCGCCCGGCCCGGCGCCAAGGCCGCTGCGGCGCGCGCGACCGCCCGCACCGTGGACGCGATCTGGCACGCCGCGGGCGACCAGTCAGCCGATTTCAGCTGGTATACGAAGCGCGCGATCCTGGCCGGCGTCTATGGCAGCACGCTCCTGCGCTGGCTCGACGACGCAAGCGAGGACGACGGCCCAACGCTCGCCTTTCTCGACCGCCGGCTCGGGGACGTGGCCCGCATCGGCAAGGCAAGGCGCCGCGCTGCGTCGCTCGTGCAACGGTTGCGCCTACGCGAAGCCATGTAGAAGAAACCAGGGACCCTAAGCCGCGTTGCCGTCCCAACCTGGCGTTTGGTGGAGACGAGCGTGCGCGGCATCCTCTTGTGGCTCCTCGGGATTCCGATCCCGATCATCATCCTGCTCTACCTCTTTCACGTTATCTGACGCTCAGGCGCCGAGCAGCTCGACCGCGCTGCCCGGCGCCACGCTGCCACCCTCGATCACCCGGGCATAAACGCCGAGATCGGCGCTCCCGAAGTGCTCGCGCAGTTCGAGCACGGGCTTGGCGTCGCGCTCCGCCGTCTCCGGGTTCACGTTCGTCGCCACGCAGCGGGTGATGCGCTGCACGACCCGCAGCCGTGCCGACCCGACTTGCAGCTCCTGCCCGAGCCAATCGAACTCCGCCCACGGCGCCGCCCCGGACATGTAGAGGTTCGCCCGGAACCGCAGACGATGCCGTGGGGCGCCCACGCGGCGCTCCAGGTCGCGCAGGGTCGCCTCGCCGATCAGGCTCACGTAGCGTTCGCTGTCGTCGGAAAAGTGGTGCCCGGGGACATGGTGGAAGCGCGGCGTGCCACGCGCCTCGTCGCCGAGGAAGCGGGTGAGGAAGGCCGCGATCCGCAGCTGGCCCGCGGGCGCGAGCGCGTTCTCGCGTAGGACATCCTCACCCGGCGCCCGGAGCACGAGCGTTCCCGTCGCCGGGTCGAAAGCGGCCTTGAGCAGCGCCGCCCGCGCGTTGGCCATCAGGGTAAGGAAGTGGCGCTTGTGCAGGTAGCGCGGCCGTGCCGGGTCGAACGGCGAATCGCCCTGGGCGAGGGCGAAGGCGCGGTCCCACGGCAGCATCTCGCCCTCGCGCAGCGTCACCTCGTCCAGGGCCTCCGCCGTCAGGCCTTTCACTGGATAGCGATAGACGTGCTCGACGCGCATGGCCCAGCCCCTACAACCAGGGTGCGGGTCTTACCATCTATGACATCGAGAGGTCGTGCCTCGTCGCCTGCTAGGGACGGGGCGCGCACCCGTCGCCTAATCGAGAGGGACGGACCACATGGATATCCAACGCTTCACAGAGCGCGCCCAGGGCTTCCTGCAGGCCGCTCAGACTATTGCCATCCGCGAGTACCATCAGCGCGTCGGCTCCGAGCACCTGCTCAAGGCGATGCTCGACGATGAGGAGGGCGCGGCCTCCGGCCTGATCCGCACCGCCGGCGGCGATCCGGCCGCGGCCAAGCAGGCCGTGGACGCCGAGATCGCCAAGACGCCGCGCGTCCAGGGGCCGGGCGCCGGGCAGCCGCAGATCGCGCCCGACCTCGTGCGCGTGCTCGACGCCGCCCAGCAGGCAGCAACGAAAGCCGGGGACGAGTATGTCGCCCAGGATCGCCTGCTCATCGCCCTCGCCGCGAGCGGCACACCCGCCGCGCGCGCGCTCGCCCAGGCCGGCGTCACCGCGCAGAGCCTGGAGCGTGCCGTCGCCGAGGTGCGGAAGGGCCGCACCGTCAACAGCGCCAACGCCGAGGCCAATTTCGACGCGCTCAAGAAGTACGCGCGCGACGTGACCGAGCAGGCACGCGACGGCAAGCTCGACCCGGTGATCGGCCGCGACGAGGAGATCCGCCGCACCATCCAGGTCCTCGCCCGGCGCACCAAGAACAATCCCGTGCTCATCGGCGAGCCCGGCGTCGGCAAGACCGCCATCGTGGAAGGGCTGGCGCTTCGCATCGTGAACGGCGACGTGCCCGAGGCGCTGCGCAACAAGCGGCTGCTGGCGCTCGACCTGGGCGCCATGGTCGCTGGTGCCAAGTATCGCGGCGAGTTCGAGGAGCGGCTCAAGTCCGTCCTGCAGGAGATCGAGTCCGCGCAGGGCGAGATCGTCCTGTTCATTGACGAGATGCACACGCTGGTCGGCGCCGGCAAGGCGGACGGGGCGATGGATGCCTCGAACCTGCTCAAGCCGGAGCTCGCCCGCGGCGCGCTGCACTGCATCGGCGCCACCACGCTCGACGAGTATCGCAAGCACGTTGAGAAGGACGCAGCCCTCGCCCGGCGCTTCCAGCCCGTGTTCGTGGGCGAGCCGAGCGTGGCCGACACGATCAGCATCCTGCGCGGCATCCGCGAGAAGTATGAGCTGCACCACGGCGTCCGCATCACTGACGGCGCGCTCGTCTCGGCGGCGACCCTCAGCAACCGCTACATCACGGACCGCTTCCTGCCCGACAAGGCGATCGACCTTGTGGACGAGGCGGGGAGCCGCCTGCGCATGCAGGTTGACAGCAAGCCTGAAGCGCTGGACGAGCTGGACCGTCGCATCCTGCAGCTCAAGATCGAGCGGGAGGCGCTGAAGCGCGAGGAGGACGCAGCGAGCCGCGAGCGCCTGGCTACCCTGGAGAAGGATCTGGCGGAGCTTGAGGAGCGCTCGGACGCCATGACAGCCGCCTGGCGCGCGGAGAAGGACCGGCTCGCGGACACGCAGAAGCTCAAGGAGCAGCTCGACCAGGCTCGCGCCGAGATCGAGATCGCCCAGCGCAAGGGCGACTATGCCCGAGCGGGCGAGCTGATGTACGGCGTGATCCCCGATTTGGAGCGGCGCATCGCCGGCTCGCAGGACGGGGGCGGCAAGCTGGTGAACGAGGCCGTGGACGAGCAGCAGGTGGCTGCCGTGGTCTCACGCTGGACCGGCATTCCAGTGGACAAGATGCTGGAGGGCGAGCGGGCGAAGCTGCTCCGGATGGAGGAGGAGCTGCGCAAGCGCGTCGTCGGTCAGGAGGAGGCATTGCGCGCCGTCTCCGACGCCGTGCGCCGGGCGCGCGCCGGCCTGCAGGATCCGTCGCGTCCGATCGGCAGCTTCCTGTTCCTCGGCCCCACGGGCGTTGGCAAGACCGAGACCTGTAAGGCGTTGGCCGAGTTCCTGTTCGATGACGAGCGGGCGATGGTGCGCATCGACATGAGCGAGTTCATGGAGAAGCACGCCGTCTCCCGCCTGATCGGGGCGCCGCCGGGCTACGTGGGCTACGACGAAGGCGGGGTGCTGACCGAGGCGGTGCGTCGGCGGCCATACCAGGTGATCCTGTTCGACGAAGTGGAGAAGGCGCACGAGGACGTCTTCAACATCTTGCTCCAGGTCCTCGACGATGGGCGGCTGACGGACGGTCAGGGCCGGACGGTAGACTTCCGCAACACCATTATCGTGCTGACGAGCAACCTGGGCAGCGACATTCTCGCGCAGCTTCCGGAGGGTGAGATCCCGCCGCTGGCGGCGGCGCAGGTGATGCGGGTCGTTCGCGAGCGGTTCCGGCCGGAGTTCCTGAACCGGCTGGACGAGATCGTGCTGTTCCGCCGCCTGCAGCGGGAAGATATGGCGAGCATCGTGGACATCCAGCTCGCTCGGTTGCTGGCGCTCCTCGCGGACCGGCACATCGCGCTCGACCTCGACGAGGGCGCGCGCGAGTGGCTGGCGGATTCGGGCTACGATCCGGTCTATGGCGCGCGGCCGCTGAAGCGCGTCATCCAGCGCAGCTTGCAGAACCCGCTCGCGGGCCTGCTGCTGGAGGGTGCGGTCCACGACGGCGACACGGTCCACGTGACCGCCGGACCGGACGGGCTGCTCATCAACGACCGCCTTGCCGAGGCGGCCTAACCGAACGCCCTGACCCGGCGCGCTGCGGAATGGACCGTCGCGCGCCGGACGGGCGGCACCCCTCAGGAGGAGTTCAACATTCGTTAACCAATCAGGTGTTGTGGTTACGAGGCAAAGCTTCTAGGCTGAGTCAGAACGACTAGGAAGCCCTGCCGATGCCGCGCCGCCGCCTCACCCTGCTCCTCGCGCTCCCGCTCGCCACGCTCTCCATGAGTGCTGCCGTAGCTAAGCGGCATCCGGTGCAGCGGACGATCCAGCCGCGCGCCGCTGTCCACTACTATCGCGCCAGGCCCCCGCACCCGCGCTTCACGCTGGCCCCCCGTCACCTACGGCTGGCCCACGGATAACCGAGCGGTTCGCGGCGAGCAGCGCGCTCAGTCCGGCCAGGATCTCGACGGGCGTCGGCGGGCAGCCGTGGATGACCAAATCCACCGGCACCGCTTCTGCCGTTCCGCCTTCCACCGCATAGCTCCCGCGAAACACACCCCCGTCCACGGCGCAGTCTCCCACGGCGACGACCCATTTCGGGTCCGGCGTCGCAGCCCAGGTGCGCTCCAACGCCTCCCGAAGGTTGCGGGTGAGCGGCCCCGTGCACAGCAGCACGTCCGCATGTCGCGGACTCTCGACGAAGCGCAGTCCGAGCCGTTGGAGATCGTAGAGGACACCCTGCAGCGCGATCAGCTCCAGCTCGCAGCCGTTGCAGCCGCCGCCCGCGACGTGACGCAGGGCCAGGCTGCGGCCGAGCCGCGCGCGAGCGGTCATGTCGAGTTGGTCCGCCAACTCCTGGGCGATGGCCGGATCGGCAGGCGGCACCGGCTCGGCTGTCGTCCCACGGCGGAGCATGCGGGCCACTGTGCGCAACGGTGTCACAGGTCCGCCCCCGAGCAGCAGCCGCCGACGCTCTCGCGGATGAGCGGGACATCCTCGAGCAGGGCACCGGCGGTGGCAGCTTCGAGCACGGGCCAGTGCAGCCACGAAGGATCTCGCGGGAACACAGCTGCGACCGTACCTCCGTCGAGCCGCACCCAGTGCCAAACGTCGCCGCGGGCGCCCTCGGCCCAGCCCACGCCCTCCCCGCTGCCGCTCGGCAGCGCCGCGAGCGACGGACCGTCTGGCAAGGCCGCAAGCAAGGCGCGCAGCAGTCCCAAGCTCTCCCCGATCTCAGCGAGCCGCACGCGCACCCGCGCGTCCACGTCGCCGTCGCCCCGGACAGGAACATCGAAGGCAACATCGCCGTAGGGCGGGTAAGGTAGCGCACGCCTCGCATCGAACGGCCGCCCCGCCGCCCGCCCGACGACGCCGCCCGGCGCGAACCGCACCACTGCCTCGGCCGGCGCGACGCCTGTCCCGCTCACGCGATCGGCAATGCTGATCGAGCGATCATAGGCGCGCGCGACGCCGGCCATCCCGGCGGCAACCAGCTCGACCGCGGCGAGGAGAGCGGCAACGCCCTCCGCCGCAACGTCGCCCACGACGCCGCCCGGCACGACGAAGTCCATCATCAGCCGGTGCCCGAAAACACCGCCGGATGCCCGCAGCACGCTCTCGCGTAGCGCCGAGAGGGAACTAGCCAGCGCGGCGGAGCCGGCCGCACCGAGGATCGCGCGTAGAGTGCCGAGATGGTTCGCGACCCGCTCCAGCTCGGCCGTGATGCCGCGCAGGCTCGCGGCCCGCGGCGGCGCCTCCACCCTGAGTGCCGCCTCGACCGCGCGGGCGAATGCGACCGAGTGCGCCACCGTGCTGTCGCCCGAGAGCCGAGCCGCGACCTGCGCCGCGACCCGTGGCGACTTGCCGCGCATGAGCAGCAGCGCACCCTTGTGGGCGTAACCGAGCCTCGCTTCGAGACGCACGACCTGCTCACCCGCGGCAGCGATGCGGAATTGCGCCGGCTCGGCGACGGTTCCCTGAATCGGTCCGACCGGAATCTGAACCAGCCCGGCACCGTCGGCCGGCAATGGCTCCCACGGCTCCGGTTGCGCCGCGTTCGGCACGGGACGCGCGGACATCGGGCGCAGCAGCGGCCAGCGGCCGTGATCGAGCCAGGGCCGCGGGTCGAGCGCGTCCGCGGCGCGATGCCCCCAGAGGTCGGTCACCATGCGCTCGAACAGGGCGGCGCCGGGCCGCCACGGCGAGAGCGCGCCGTAGAGGCCGCGCTCGACCGGAACGGACGCGATCAGCGGTTCCGGCGCGAGGAATAGCGCGTGGACCTGTGCCGTGTCCGCCCATAGCCCCTGAAAGACGAGTCCAGTTTCCTCGGCGAGCGCCCCCCGCATCGCATCCCATACCGGCAGCGTGAGGACGTAGCGCGGCCAGGGACGGCACTGCGCCGCCTCTCCCTCGCGGATCAGCGCGCTCGCCGCCCCGCTCATCGCGCTGCCGCCCGAAGCAGCGCCAGCAGCGACCCAGGCATCGCGAGCGCGAGTACCAGCGTGAGCGCCAAGTTCGCCCAAGCGCCGAGCAACGCAGCCTGCTTGATCGGCGGCCCCGCACCGGGCGCGACCGGCCCGAGCAACAGCCGCTGTAGCCGCGCGATCACCGCCCACGAACTGACGATGACCCCAGCGCCCGCCGCGAGCGCCACAAGCGGCACCTGCCGCATCGCCTCGGCCAGCACCAGGAACTCGCTCGCGAACACGCCCGCCGGCGGCAGCCCGGCCACGCCGAGTCCCGCCGCGAGAACGAGCACGGCCAACGCGCGGCCCGTCCGCCACAGCCCGCCCGACGCGAGCGTCACCCGCCCAACGCCCTGGAAGAGTGCCGCCTTCGCCAGCGTGTGCAGGACGAGGTGAAGCACCCCGGCGAAGATTGCCGCGCCCCCGAGCCCGAAGGCCGCCGCCGCGAGACCCCCCTGCCCCACGGTGCTCACGGCAAGGAATTGCCTGGTGTCCCGCTGTATACAGAGCAAAAGCGCGCTTCCCAGCACCGAGGCAAGGCCGAGCGCCACGAGCAACGGCCCCGGCGCCATCGCGCCAGGGCAAGCCGTCATCACGCCTCGCAGCCGCAGCAGGTTCGCTAGCGCCGCATTGAGCAGCAGCATAGGGAGGATGCCGGAGATCGCCGCCGGCCCTTCCGCCTGCGCGGACGGCAGCCATCCGTGGAGCGGCACCAGCGCCGCGAGCGTGCCCCAGCCGACGAGCAGGAGGCAGAAGGCGAGATTGAGGAGGGCCGGCTGCGCGCCGGCCGCGGCGCGCACGAGACCGCTCCAGCTCATCGCGTCCAAGCCGGGTCCAAGGGTCGGCAACGCCGCCGTGGCGAGCACCACGATCCCGAACAAGGTCAAACCCAGAGCTACCCCGCACACGATGAAGTACCTGCCAGCCAGCCTCGACCGCTGCCACGGTGCGCGGCAGCGCCACCCCCGCCGCAGCTGCTGCCGTGCCCGCCTCCAGCGCGATCCAGCCCACGCCCAAATTGTCCGCGAGCGTCGCTAGCAGCGCGCCGCCCAGGACCGCCTGGAACAGCGCGTTCGCCGCCTGCGTCCGCCGCGGTCCCACCTCGATTCCAAGTTCATGCGCGGCGAACCACGCCGTCGTCACGCCGACGAACGCGGCAACGAGCGCGAGCGCGGACCCGAGTGCGTCCGCACCGCCCACGACGGCGATGCGGCAGACAAGTCCGAAGGCAGTCGCTGCGGCGCCGAATCCCGCCCACGCCCCCGCACGCGCTGGCACGAAGGGGAGCAGCACCGCCGCGAGGAACGGCACGGCTGCGACGAGCCCAACGAGCGTCACCCGTCTCGCTCGCGCACGCGGTAGGACAGGCCGAGAACCGCGAGCGTACCCATCGCCAGGACAGCAACGGTAAGCTCCATCGCTATCGTCATCCCCGGCAGAGTGCCTATCCCGAGGATCAACCCGTTCCCAAGGGACAGGAGTCCCACGGCGCAAATCAGCGGATTGCGCCAGACGATCATGACCCCGAGGCCGAGCAGCATGACGGAGAGCGCGACGGCGAGGTTCTCGGTCATCAATTCCCCGTCTCGAATCGCCGGCTGCACGGCGAGGACCGCGACGACGACGAGGAGAAGGCCGAGCAGCATGGATTCGGCCGCGCCGAGCGCCGGCTCCGCGGCGCCCGGCGGCTTGGCCATGCCCGCGAGCGCCCGCGGCAGCAGCACGCCGTTCACCGCGAGCGTCGCCGCCGCCGCGAGAGAAAGCCGCGGCTCCCCATGAACCCAACCGTGCAACGCTACCGCGAGCGCCGCGATCCAGCCTTGCAGCGCTCCCGCCACGACGTAGCCTCGCGCACGCTGATTTTGCAGCAGCACGAAGCCGAGGACGAGCGCAGCGCCCCCCAGCGCCATCATCAGGCACTCCTTTGGCTGATGAACAGGAACGCCGCCGCGACCAGCGCGAGCACGACTGCGACTCCGAGGAGCTCCACCGCCCGGAACACCCGCATCCGAGCGATCGCGATCTCGGCGAGCAGCAGCAAGCCGCCCAGCACCGCTACCTTCGCGAGCCAGGCAAGCAGACCGACGGGCCACGCCTCCGGCCCTGCCCCCTCCGGCGCGAGGCCGAACGGCAGGAATAGGGCGGCGAGCAGATCGAACCAGGCCAGCAGCCGGAGCTGCCCCGCAAGCTCTACCAACGCGAGGTGTCGTCCCGAAAGCTCCCAGGTCGAGGACTTCGAGCTGTCTGGCCGCGATCAGCGCGACCATCGCAGCCGTCGCCCCCGCGAGCACGAGCGACACGCCCGTCCCCTGCCCGCCCTCGCTCAGCGCTGCGGCCGCATGGTCCAGGTTCGTTCCTCCCGCGACTATCGCTACGGTGAGCACGACGAGCGTGAGCGCCGGCTCGGCGACGGTCGCGAGCAGCCCTGCCCGGCTCGCGCCGATGCCGCCGGACGGCGTGCCGGCGTCCAGCGCCGCGAGCGCCATCGCGACGCGCGCCGTCGCCAGCAGGCCGACGATCACGAACAAATCCGACGCCGGTGCACTCACCATGCCGAGCGCGAAGGAGGGCACGAGCAGCGCCACGCAAGCTATCGCCGCGAAGCAGGCGTAGGGCGCGCCCACGGTCACGAACGAGGCTTGGTCGGCGACGACGGGCTGCTTGCGCAGCAGCCGCGTGAGATCGCGCCATGGCTGCGATACGGACGGCCCTGCGCGGCCCGCGAGACGCGCGCGCCCGGCGTCCAGCAGGCCGGCAAGCGTCGGCGCCGCGGCCAGCATCAGCACCGCGTGCAGGATGAACGCGAGCAGTGCCGTGACGGTGCTCATCCCGTCCCCGATGCCGCAGCGACGGCGAGCAGCAGGACGAGCACGACGACGAGCAGCGCGAGCGCACCCCGCACCGCGGCTCGGTGCGCCAGGTCGAGCCAGGCGGACAGGCGCCGCCGCAGCAGCACCGCCGGCCGGTATAGGAGCGGCACGGCCGGGTCTTGCCAGGTCAGGACGGACCGGGACGGCGCGGGACTGCCGGGCGGGGCGGGAGTCAGTTGCTCGCGCGCGAGAACGAGGCCGCCGAACACCCGCAGCAAAGGCTGCGCGAAGGAGACCGGGCCATACTGCGTTGCCGGGTCGCCGAACGGCAGCCAGGGCGGCGGCGCGCTGTTTCCGCCCTCCCACGCCGGGCCACGCCGCGCGCCCGGCACGCCGAACCCTCGGAGCCAGAACACCGCGCCGCCCGCGGCGAGGGCAAGCAGCAGGACGATGCCGAGCGGCACGTAGCCCGGCGCCTCGGCCTGCGGTCCCACGGTAAGCACGCCCTGGCGCGGCACCGAAACTCCCGCGAGCGCGCGCACCGCTCCCTCCGCGAGACCCAGCCCAAGCGCCGGCACCAGCCCGAGCACCGCGGCGAGCACGGCCAGCGCCGCGAGCGCGAGCCGCTCCTGGCGCGGCGCCTCGACCGCCGCCGCAGCGCGCGGCGTCCGTGGGCGGCTCAAGAACGCGACCCCTATGAGCCGCACCGTAGCCGCGGCCAGGAGCGCCGCCGCTAGCCCGACCGCCCCGACCAGGAGCGCGAATACGATCTGCAGCCCGAGATCCCCAATCCGCGCTCCCGCCACCAGTGTTTGCAGCAGCAGCCACTCGCCCGCGAACCCGGCCGAGAGCGGGAGAGCGGCAAGGCTTGCCGCTCCCACGAGCGCGCAGAGCGTGGTGCCGGGCATTGCGTGGACCAAGCCGCCCAGCCGCGCCAGCCGGTGCGTCCCCGCGACACGCCCCACCGCTCCCGCGCAGAGCAGCAGCAATCCCTTGAACAGGCCGTGCGCAAAGGTAAGCAGAAGCGCGCTCCCCAATGCGACCGCCGCGGGCGCGGGCAGGTCCACCCCCCGTGCCACGAGCGCCGCCCCGAGCGCCACGGCGACGAAGCCGCTGCTCGCCACCGTGCTCGCCGCCAGCACGCCCCTAACATCGTCCTCCAGGTTGGCCCGCAGCGCCCCGAGCACGGCTGACATCCCGCCGATCACGAGCAGCGGCAAGCCCCACCACGCCGGCGTTGCCGCGCCGCACAGGTCGAGCAGGAGGCGGACGAGCGCGTAGGCGCCGACCCCCGTCAATGCTCCGCTCATCAGCGCCCCCGCCTCGCTCGCCGCCGCCACATGCGCCGGCGGCAGCCAGAGGTGCAGCGGCACCAGGCCCATGGTGCCGCCCGCGCCGACGACCGCGAGCAGCAGCACCAGCCCAGCGCGCCAGCCCGCGGGCGGCGCCTCTCGGATCGCGGCGAAGGCGAGGCCTTGGTCCATGGCAAGCTCTGGCGGCGCGAGCAGCGCCACCGCGCCCACGAGCGCGACCGCGCCGAGGACCGCCGTGCCGAGCGTGAGTCGCCCGGCGCGCCCGCCGCCCCGCCCGCCCGCGAGCACGAGGCCCCAGCACAGCGCCGCCGCCGCCTCGAACCCCAGCACGAGCGCGAACCCGTCCGCCGCCAGCAGTGCCAGCATCATCGCGGCGACGAAGCCCGGCAGCAGCGGCAGGCTCTCGCCGTCCCGCGCGCAGACCGCCGTTGCCGCTCCTACGATCAGCAACGGCAGCAGGAAGAACGCGCTGAGCGGATCGAGCGCGAGGCGCACCGCCATGCCCGGCAGCCCGAGCGGCACCGTGACTGCTGCCGCCGAGCCGAGCGTGCCCCAAACGGCGATGGGCAGCGCCGCCAGGCAGATCCCAAGCATCGCCCAGCGCGCCCAGAGACGCGGTCGCACGCGCCCCACGGCCGCGAGCGCGCCCGCAACGGCGAGGCTCGCCAAGGCGACCAGCAAGGCGACGAGCGCGATCAGGGGCAGACCAGAGCGGTGTAGGGCATGACCCGACGCTACTCGACCATACCAGGGCACGGAAGACACGGCAGGAGACATCGTCTCGCACAGCGCGGCTACCGTGGCTCGCTTCGGACGCGTTTATCGTTTCACGTGGAGCAGCGTCAGCATATCTGAATATCTGACTGAGCGCGTGCGTCGCAACGATACTACAGGCGCGGAAGTCGGATTGTGCTGCGCGTTAGGTCCGGCGCTGACCCGACAAGTCTGCGAACCTGCTCGCGCTCAAGCTCGAAGTCGCGCTCGCCGGCGAAGGGACGGGCGAGCTCATCCACATGCCGCGCCGCCAACTCGCAGACCGCGGCGTCGTCGCGGTGCGCGTAGGCGACGTAGCACCAGGCCTGCACGCGCTGATACTCGAAGTCGCGCTCGCCGGCGAAGGGGCGGCCGAGCTCATCCACATGCCGCGCCGCCAGCTCGCAGGCCGCGGCGTCGTTCTGGTGCGCGTAGGCGACGTAGCGCCAGGCCTGCACGCGCTCAAGCTCGAAGTCGCGCTCGCCGGCGAAGGGGCGGGCGAGCTCATCCACATGCCGCGCCGCCAGCTCGCAGGCCGCGGCGTCGTTCTGGTGCGCGTAGGCGACGTAGCGCCAGGCCTGCACGCGCTCAAGCTCGAAGTCGCGGTCGCCGGCGAAGGGACGGGCGAGCTCATCCACGTGCCGCGCCGCCGACTCGCAGACCGCGGCGTCGTTCTGGTGCGCGTAGGCGACGTAGCGCCAGGCCTGCACGCGCTCAAGCTCGAAGTCGCGCTCGCCGGCGAAGGGCACCACAGTGGAGTCAACAGCATTCGCATCATGCCGGACCGTACGCTCATCGCCTAGCATCGCCGCGGCCATAGTCGCAAAGCGATGACCACGTGCGATAGCCAGTGGCGTGGCATCGCTGCGCTCGGAGAGACGGCGGCCGAGGGCGTATAGCACTGACGCAACGCTGCCGGGCGCAACGTTCCTAGCTTGCCATGTGGTCGCCGCCAGGCGATCAGCCCAACCCTCCGCGGCATCGTCCCCGACGGCCGGCATGATGCCCGCGACAAGGTCGCCAAGGGCATGCGCCAGCGAGGGGCGTGCGTCTCGGCGCCAATCGGTGCCCCATCGGGGAAGTAGCTCGAAGAGCCGGATCAGCTCGGTCCGCGTCGCGGCAGCCGCGTCCGGTGTGCGCCACGATCGCTCATCCTGCATCATCCGGCAAATCGTCACGCCGATGCACAGCAGGGCCGCGCGGCCACGCAGCACCGCAACCGAGTTGGACACCTCAAGCAGCTTCACCAATCGCGAGAAGGCCGCGGCGGCGCGCTCGGGCGGCAGCGCACGGAGGTAGCGCGTTGCTGTCAGCACCGGAGCGGCCAGGCGAGGAATCTCGCCGGCATCCCATTCCGGGCGGGGGATGCGGATTGCCGCGACCACGTAGGCCAACGCAAGCTCGACCGGATCGAGGTCCGCCTCGGGCGGCGGCCCCGCGCGCAGCGCCTCGGCCAGCTTATCGTCGCCTCGGCCGAGGCGCCCCACCGCGGCCAGCATCGCCGACGGGTTCGCTCGCCAGGCCGCCGCGATCACGCGCCGCCGCGTAGCCGCATCGCAGCGGCGCTCGGATATGACCAGCCGCACGAAGGCATCGCCGATCGGTTCGGGCTGGACGAGCGGCGGCGCCGGTGCCGGCCACGCCAGCCCGAGGTTCGGCACCGCGTCCAGCACGTCCGGCTCGAAGCGAGGCCAGTCACCAGGAGACGGCTCCGCTGGCGGCTCGACGGCGCTGGCCGAACCGCCGACGAGCGTTGCCCAGGCGATAGCGCGCAACTGGTCCGCCGTGCTAACGCCTGCGGCCTCCAGCGCCTCGACGATGCGCTGCGCACGGTCGAGCAACAGCTCATCGGCCGCCATAGTCTCGGAGTAGGCCGGCGCTGAATCTGCTGCAGCGCCAGGCACACTAGCAGGGCGTTACCCCGGGAACGCAGCAGCAGGCGGCGAACATTGGCGTCAGTCGGCTTCCAGCCCGAGACGTGCCCGGAGAGCTTCAGCGCGCCGAACATGCGTCGCACCTCTCCGGCGCTGAGCGGCGCGTCGGCGCCTAAGGCGAGCACGGAGCCGGTGAAGCCGCGGGGTCCGGCGCTCCAGCTATCATCGAGCTGCGGCTTGAGGGAAAGGTCCTGCGGCAGCGCCTGGCTAACGACGATCAGGCGCACCGGATGGCGGTAGCGCCTCTCTCCGCCCAGTAGCGCATCGACCACACGGCTGGCGTCGTCCGGCCGAGGGTCGTCGAGCACCAGCACAGTCGGGCGACGGGGCCGCCACGCCTTCAGGTAAGACAGCACGGTGTCGTCGAAGCGGCTATTCTGGCTACGGCGGAGGCCGCCCCGCTCCGACGCGGCGACGACCCAGCCTGCGTCCCACGGATCGGCGCCGTGCCAAGGAGAGTCGTCGCGGATGCCGGGAACCTCGGCCTCCCGGCGTTGAGCGAAGGGCCACGCTGTACGCCACCATGCGCCGCGGGCAAGGCGCCGGCGCTCCGCCCGCGTCTCGTCGTCGCGGCCGATCAGGTCCTCGCGGGCCCGAGCCCGGGCGATCTCGGTCGCGATGCGCGTCTTGCCCGCTCCCGGTCGGCCGGTCAGCACGGTCCAGCGAAACCGCTCGAACCGCGTTCGGGGATGGCCGAGCACGTTGAAGCGACCGTCACCAACGCTGTCTGAGAGGAAAGCGATCAGTGCAGCCCACACTGCACGGCGGGGGCTGTCGCGCGGCGGCGCGACCCAAGAGAGCGGCTGCATGCCTTGGTCTTTCCCGAGAGGCGGGAGCCAGAGCGGATCGAGCGCGCCGGGCTTTCCTATCGGTCTCAGCAGGTCGGTATCGAAGGGTGGAAAGACGTGATCGGCGATCCATCCGACCAGACCCCGCGCCTTCCACGCGAGCCAGCCACCGCCGAGGAAAGCGACGAACGGAGCCACGCGCCCACGGTTCACACCCGCGCCCGCGAGTTCAGTGAATCTACCGGCGAAGGGAATATAGTGGGCGAGGACGTTGACCGCCCCCGCGCCTGTTTCGGGTGCGACCGCCAGCAATAGCCACGCGGCGAGAGCGCAGGCGAGTCCCATCATGATGGCGAAGGCGATCTCCATCGCCGTCACGAGACGCTCGCGCGTATCCTCAAGCGTGCCAGCAGGCGGAGCGACGGGCGGGGGAGGCGCCTCAGGCGACATCGGGCTACTCCGTTGCGGAGACCGCCCGCAGCTAACCACAATCGCTGGAAGAATTGCGATCTCGATTCGAAAGCAGAAGGCAGCTGAAGCGGTACCGTCCCTCAGCAACTCTGCTACGCTGCCGGCGTGAAGATGGGCCGGATCGGAGGACCACGCGGCTTGGCAGGCGATCTCGACTCTCTGCTTCTCGCCATCGCCGCTTTCGCGGAGGATGGGGCGGTTGCTCCAGGCGACCCCTCCGCACCAAACCTCGACGGCGCCGCCTTAGCGGCGGACGACCTCCGCGAGCGCGCGGCGGCCGAGCGTCCGGCCTGGTGGGACGCGGAGCAGGGCGGCGTCAACCTCGCCGGGCTCGACCTCCGCGGCATCGGGCTGCGCTCGGCCGACCTGTCCGGCGCGAGCCTCGGCGCCAGCGACCTGTCCGGGGCGAAGGGACCCGGCGTCCGCCTACAAGGCGCGCACCTGGAGCAGGCGCATTTCGATGGCGCCGACCTGGCCGGCGCAGACCTGACCGATGCGAGAGCCGGTGAGGCCCACTTCGATCAGGCCATGCTGGAGGATGCGTCGCTCGCGAACGCCGGGCTGCGCTACGCGAGCCTGCGCGAGGCGATCCTGGACGGCGCGAACCTGGACGGCGCGGACCTCTGGGGCGCGCGGTTGGACGGGGCGGAGGCGCAGAATGCCAGCCTGCGCGGCGCGCGGCTCGACGAGGCCAGCCTCGCCGGAGCGGACCTCTCCGGCGTGGACCTCGAGGATGCGTCGCTGAAGCGGGCTGACCTGCGCGGGGCGAAGCTGACGGCGGCAAACCTGCGCGGCGCGCAGCTCGACGGCGCGCAGCTAGACGGGGCCGAC